>NC_007964.1:3768483-4406967 GCF_000013885.1 Nitrobacter hamburgensis X14 | reverse complement strand
GCCGTTCGGCCGAGCGCCGCAAGCGGTTCAGATGACGGAAAACGGAACGAACGCGAGGTCAGCGACGACTCGACGAGCCGCCCGGAGGCTGCGTGGGGGAGCGCAGCAAAGCGGTCTTGGTCGTGAAAATGTCAGTGAGATGATCGAGAGCGGGATGAGGAAAAGTGTGCAGCGGTTTTCCGCCCGCATCCCGCTTCTCAAAATATTGGAATCGATCACGTTCATGATTTTGGATTGAATCGATCCAAAATCATCGTGATCTAATGGATGAAATCCGGTGGTGTTGTTTTTGTTTGACATAAAACCCCCTCCTCGCTGCGATGGACCGCGCCGAGATACCCTCTCCCATCTATTTCAAATTTAGTCTGCGAAACCCGATGTCGGTGTCGGGATCGCTACGCCGCGTACTCTAACTCACCAGTTCAACCCGTCCGCCCGTCCGCTTCCGGCGGCGGATATGCGGCATGGCCTGAGCGTATTTCTCTTGGTTTGGCAAACGTTCGAGATAAACGTCGCAGTCGAGAAATTTCGGCACAGACCATCCGTTCTCATGTTGCTATGAGTCGTCATTCGCCATCACGTGGAAAGCTTCACTAACCTGCATATCGCCGCCGATACGCACGTCCACCCAAGGTTCTCTAATCCGCACTATCCGGAGAGCCGTGAGCGCCGCGAGCCACCAAGAGATACACCACCCCCCAATTCTCGCAATGGCTTTCACGTCGCGGCTGCGTCGCACAAATCGAATGTGTGCCTGCAACGCGGGACACATTCATCGCGTCGATCAGCAACGGTTTGAATCTGCGCGCGGATTCGATGTCTCCGTGCGGTGTTACAAATTCGTCGCGCTGTCCAAAATATTTTAAGAAACCGTAAAGCGGAGCGACGCGTCGGGCCGTTTTGGAAGTGCTTCATCACACTATGTGGATAAGTGATTAGCGAGGCGCATTTTTTTCTGACTGTTTTTGCGGGTAACCCGCGCCGGCCATGTGCTTATCCGGTCGTGCCGTTGTTATATCCGTATGAACATACCGAATACGACGGCGTTGCGCCGGTGCGAAACTGACGTCTGCCCCGGACAGGAGTGTCGGCCGGCGCGGGCGAGCCGAGGTCAACCGGATGGCTGTTGTCTCGAGCGGGATGAGATTCGATTGAATCGCCGTGCCCGGCGTCGTGCCGGGGATTTGCGTCCTGGAACGTGAAGCGGATCACAAGCGTGACATCGGGCGAATCGATGCGGCGGCGTGCCTTCGCAAGGCGATGCGGCCGTGAGGCGTTGAAACGCGTCCTCGTCACCTCGTTCGGTCTGACTGACGACCCCGTGCGCGATTGCTGCGCAAAAAAACAAAAGGCCCGGCGATCGGCCGGGCCTCTGCTGAAGAATACTGACGAATAACGTCTTGGGTCAGATTATTTTGCGAGCTTGGCGATTCGATGCGTCAGCCGCGAAACCTTGCGGCTCGCACTGTTCTTGTGAACGATATTTTGCTGTCCAGCCCGCATCAATTCCGGCTCTGCACGCTTCATCGCCTGGATCGCGGCGTCGCGATCGCCCTTGGCGATCGCTTCCTCGACGATCCGGACCGAGCCACGCATCAAGGTCCGCCGCGACTTGTTGACGGCGGTGCGGCGGGTAATCTTGCGTGTCGCTTTCTTGGCGGAGTGCGTATTGGCCATGGTCTCGAAAAATCCTTCGGCAGTGTTCCACCGCGAGAGGCCGGCCAGTGGCGCCGGTCATTCGATTGCGCGGTGAGCCTGCAAGTGAGCCTGAATGTATTTCCGGTTGTTCCTGAAAATGCCACCCTCGGAGCGAACAGGTTCGCGAGGCGGCGCCGTTCAAAGAACAGCGGCGGCAGGATCGCCCCCGCCGCCAGTCAGCGGTCTTATAGAGGCCCTGTTTTCGAGCGTCAACGGCTTACCTGCGAACAGGCGCGGCATTCAAGGCCTCCCTTGAGGACTTCTTAGGCACTTGCGAGGTTGAATTTCCCGCGTCCGACAGCTAGAGCCTTTTCGCTTCTGATGGAATCAGAAGCGGGCTCTATGATTTTGATTTGACGCGTTTTCTTCACGCGAACCGGTACCCATCCGCGGGTCAAGCCCGAGGACATGCTTCGCGCGAAAACGCTTCTAAGGGGCGGCCAGCGATCCGGCGGCAGAAAGAGCAGGTGACGGCATGATTCGCGGGATTTTTCGCTCAATCGGGCTGCTGCTGCTCGCGGGCGGTTTCGTTTTTCTGGTCTATGACGGCGCGCGATCGATCGCCGACCAGACCGTGCGGCTGACCACACTCGGCGAATTCTGGAACGATATTCATCAGGCCAGTCAGCAAGCGGTTCGCACCCAGATCGAAGCGTCGGCCCCCTGGATGTGGGATCTCCTCAAACTGGTCCTGAACCAGCCGGCTTTCGCGGTGCTTGCTGTTGCGGGCATTCTCCTGATGCTGCTGTTCCGGCCGCGACGGCCACTGATCGGCTACTCCCGGGATTGAATCGCCGGGACATCGACGCCGCTCGCGCTTTATCGCGAAACATACCTTCTGTTAACCATAACAGGTGCAGAACCGGGTCATCTTGTGACAAGGGACAGGTCCGGTGCGGCTCGCGCGTGTGTTTGTAATGTCGTCGGTGGCCGCGCTGGCGCTGTCGGGATGCATGCGGCACCCGGCGCCGGCGGCGATGGTCCGTCCGCATAACGCTCTCGATGCGCTGGCCTATGGCGGGCGGCAGGCCGTTGCGCCAGAGCCGGCTGCTCGCCGCGTCATGCGGAGTCCGCCGGTCCGCGCCGCCGCGGCCGCGCCGCACGTTGTCTACGCCGCTGCGCCGCCGCCCGTCGCGCGCGATCCCGCCTACCGCCTCGATGCCGGCGACCGGCTGCGCATCGTGGTCTATGGCCAGGAAGGCCTCACCAACAGCTATCTGGTCGATGCCGGCGGCAGCATCACCATGCCCCTGATCGGCGCCGTCGCCGCCCGCGGCCGCACCCCGGCCGAACTGTCCGCCGCCGTCGCCGCGCGGCTGCGCAGCGGTTACATCCGCCAGCCCTATGTCGCCGCCGAGGTCGAAGCCTACCGGCCGTTCTTCATTCTCGGCGAGGTCGCCGCTCCCGGCCAGTATCCGTTCGTGCCCAACATGACGGTTGAAAGCGCGGTCGCCATCGCCGGCGGCTTCTCGCCTCGCGCCAAACGCGACCGCGTCACCGTCACCCACACCGATGCCCGCGGTACCGTCCGCCTCGTCGTGCCCACCGCAACGCTGCTCAGCCCCGGCGACACCATCCTCGTCGGCGAACGCTGGTTTTGAGGGTGGTCTTGTTTTTTGAAATGCCTGGCGAAGCAGCGCCAGCGGCGGGTATCGCCATTATCGCCACATCCAGTTACGGCCCCAATCGCCCTTCCAGCCGGTGAGACGACCTCTGCGAAATTGTAGATAGAGCCGGTCCTTGCGGTTGAAGAAGCCGCTGCCGCCGTAGCTTCGAAACGCCAGAAACACCTCGTTGCCCGGGCGTCCGCTAATGTAGTCCAGGGGCACGCCGAGCGCTCCCGCTGCGGTCGCCTCATCCATGCCGAAAGCCAGCGGGGTGTTGTTCGACAGCGTTGCCGTAAAGGATGACCAATGTGACGGATCCACGAGGGCTTGCTGCGCGTGTCCCGGCGCGATCCACGCCGCGGACAACGCAACAGCACATGTCGAGGCGAAGACGAATGTCCGCTGCTTCATGAGGCCGCCTTTGTGTTTGCTGACACGTCAGGTTAGAGGTCGTCCGGAATTCTGCCGGCGTCGATGGCCGATGCTAACACATTTGCACTTTGCTTCCGCGAGTGGTTGCAGCCTTTGCAAATGACCGTCACCGTTTATCTCATCGGTCCGCCGGATGCCGGAGCCTCCCGGCAAATTGCCAAAAGGCAGCGGTTTGCGTTGAATTGTAGGCGGGTTGCTACGTAAGCATTAATAATGCCCCTTAATCCTCGCGAATCTACTTATCGGCTAAAGTTCGCGCAGCGCCGAACTCCAAGCCGATGAGGATCAATGACGACGCTCACAACCGGATCGTCTGCAAGACGCCGCCTGCTGCTGGCGTCCGACCGGAGCGATCGAAGCGGCGACCTTGGCGCGATTTTGCAACGCGTCGGCGACGTCGATACCACCTTGACCTCCGAGATTCCGGACACTCCGGCGGGCCGATTTGCCGGCATCGTCGTCGACATCAATTTGCGCTCGGCCGAAAGCGTATTGCGAGTGCGCGACAAGCTGTGCGCCGAGGCCTATCGATCGGTGCCACGGCTGTTCGTTCTTGCGGATGCGCTTCACCACGGGTCGATGCAGGCGTGGGCGCTCGGCGCCACTGACACGATTTCGCGTCCATTCGACGCGCAAGCCATCCTGCAACGTATCCGCTCCGCATTCCCGGGCGACGACGGCCGCGATGCTGCGGCGAGCACCAAGGCTCTGAACCGGGGCATTGCCGCGGCCCATGCCGTGCTGGTGAAGATCTTCGAGCGGCTTCCGGCCGGAGTTCCACTCGCATTCAGCGACGTGCTGGAGGCCGAGCGCGAGATTCTGAGGGCCATCAAGCGTTCCTCGTTGCGTGACTGGCTGGCCGCCGTCGGCCGCCATCACGACCATAGTTATCGCCACTGCCTGTTTGTCACAGGCTTCGCCGCCGCGTTCGCGCAGCGTCTCGGGATGCGCGAGGACGATCAGCGCCGGCTGACCCGCGCCGCATTGTTGCATGATGTGGGCAAGGCCTTCATTCCCGTTGCGATCCTCGACAAGCCGGGCAAGCTCAGCAACGAGGAAAAGAACGAAATTCGTCGGCATCCGCGCCTCGGCTATGAGGCCTTGTTACAGCAGGGCGGCTTCCCGCCCGAGATGCTCGATGTCGTTCTGCACCATCATGAACTCCTCGATGGCTCGGGATATCCCGATGGCCTGCGCGGCGATCAGATCAGCGACATCGTGCGTCTGACCACGATCGTGGACATTCATGCGGCGCTGATCGAGCAGCGGGCCTATCGCCTCCCGTTCACGCACGCCAAGTCCTTCGCGATGATGGAAGAAATGAGCGACAAGCTCGATCAGCACTTGCTGCAGGCGTTCCGCCCGGTGGCGCTGGGCTGTTGACCGGTTACGCCGCGCGCCCACGAAAGCTCGGGGTCAGGACCGGCAAGACCTGCGTGTTCTCGCCGCCTGGCTCGTCCTTCGCACGGGATGACCGTGGCAATATCGTCCATGCCTATTCCGGCTACGGCCGCGGCATCTTGGAGGACTCCGTGACGTACAAGCTGCTCGATATCCCGGGGCGCGGCGGGGGCAGGGCGGGCGGCAATCCGGCCGGCCGGGCGGGGCGCGCGACGAAATATGGCGGCGCCAGATCCGGCACGGTTCGCTACGGTTCTGGCGGATAGCTCATCGCCGCGGGATCAGGCGGCAATTTCCGAATCGGCACGTCACGGGGCGTTGCCGCCGCCTGGTCAATCGGCTAAACGGAATGCCTCGCACCCGTAGCTCAGCTGGATAGAGCGTTGCCCTCCGAAGGCAAAGGTCACACGTTCGAATCGTGTCGGGTGCGCCAAGAACATCAAGCAAAATCAATAATATGTTGAAGCGCCAGCGCAGCACTTGCCTCCGATTCTAATTTGTTGGCACACTTTTGGCACAGTCGGCACAGCGCCGCTGGTCATGAGTGGGGTACGATGGCATTAGGGAGAAAGGTCCGCACCAGTGGCACGCGCAAGTGAGACGCAAGGGCTGGCCTATCGCAACCGCAACGCTACGGACCAAAAAGGACGCTGAAGCGTGGTCGCGTGACGTTGAGAGTCAGATGGATCGCGGCATTTATGTCGATCGATCGATCGGCCGGCGAGCGCACCACCTTCAAGCAAGCGATCGAACGCTATCTCAAGGAAGTGACCGACAAGCGGCCGGGTGAGGCCTCACGCCTTGCCGAGCGCGCCCGGCTTGAACGCTTCATACGGGATGAAGGCGATCTGTGCGCATATGCAGTAGCAAATCTGCGCCCCGAACATTTTGAGGACTATCGCGACCGGAGATTGACCCAAACAGCGAGCGGCGGCGCGCCAGGCGGACGCGGGCAATACAAGGCCGGATCGCCCGATGTGAAGCTTCGGAAAGATGGCAAGCCTCGGGCTAACGCAGCCGCGCCGAAACCTGGGCCAAAACCCGCGACCCTGATCTCGCCCGGCACGGTCAAACGGGAATTGACCCTATTCAAACGCGTCATAGACCACGGAAAGCGGCGATATGGATTGCTCGTAAATCCGGTCAACACCGAGGACGGTAAAACGCCCGGCCGTGAACGACGAACGAGACGTGCGGCTCACAGCTGACGAAATTGAGAACCTCTTGGCCGCATGCCGTGAGGGCGGCAACCCGTGGATTGCGCAACTCGTCGAAATGGGTTTTGAGACTGGAGCCCGGCGCGGAAGCTTATTGCGGCTCCGCTGGGAAGACGTGGACCTCGCCGGTCGTGGTGCGCTCCTTCGGGGCGTCAAGAATTCGCGCAATCCAAGACCGGAGAGCGACTCGAGATCATCCCTGGCGAGTGGCGCAAGCGCGACGTTCAGGTCGGTCGGCACGTTCCACCCGAATATGATCAGCTTGCGCGCTTCATGGCACGGTTCGACACTGCGTACGGCTCGCCCCCACTAAGCAAGACACGCCAGATTCAGACTGTAGGCGCGGTTCATCACCGTTTCCTGTGGATACACCCCTTCCTCGACGGCAACGGCCGCGTGGCGAGGCTGATGTCGCATGCCCTTTTCAAGCGGCTCGGCATTGGGACCAGTCTGTGGTCGGTCGCCCGCGGGCTCGCCCGCGATGAGACTCGTTACAAGGCGCTCCTCGCCCAGGCCGACGGGCCGCGTGAGGGGGATCGTGATGGCCGAGGCAATCTCACCCAACGAGGCCTCGTCGAATTCTGCAAATTCTTTCTCGAGCGATCGGTCGATCAGATCAGGTTCATGAGTGGCCTGCTCGAACCTGCGACCCTGCTAACGCGCATGGAAATCCATATCGAGGAGGAAGTCCGGACCAAGCGATTGCAGCGCGGGAGTTTCGCCGTTCTACGCGAGGCGGTGATGGGCGGGGAGGTTGAACGCTCAAAGATTCCTGCGCTCACAGGCTTTGAAGAGCGAACCGCGCGCAACGTCACTTCAGCGCTAGTCGAACGTGGCATACTCACGGCTTCAACTCATCGCGCGCCGCTGCGCCTCGCCTTTCCGGCCGATGTTGCTGAGCGCTGGTTTCCAAACCTCTATCCCGCCAGCGCCGGATCGCGATCATGATCGATAAAGTCGTCGAGCTCATCCGTCGGTTCGAGCCGATGTCGTCTCGCTCCCGAGAATGGGACTTCCTCACGGCCGGGTCTGGCCGGCCGCAGCGGTGGCACGAGATCGAGGACGAGCATCGCGTTCTGATCATCGCCGATCCCGGCGCGGGCAAGACGTTCGAGGCGAAAACGCGCGCGCGCAAAGTGCGGGAGCGCGGCAGAAAGGCCTTCTTCATCCGGATCGAGAAGATCGACGCCAGCTTCGATCAGGCATTTGAAATAGGCACCGCGGAAGAGTTCACGGCCTGGCTCGGCTCGACAGAAGAAGCCTGGTTTTTCCTTGATTCGGTCGACGAAGCCCAGCTTGAGACCCCGCGCGCACTGGAGGATGCCGTGCGCGTCTTCGGGGCGCGAATCCACGACGCGCTCGAGCGAACTCACATCTTCATCACCAGCCGCGGGGATGCATGGCGCGCGCTTTCCGACCAGACGCTCATCGAGCAGCATTTGCCCTACGGCGAGCCCGAACACTCCGAGGAAGAAAATAATACCAGTGGTAAGCGTGACCCCATGCTCAAGCTGTTCCGGCTTGCCGGTCTGTCGGAGGATGAGATCGCGCTATTCGCTGGCCACTACGGCATCAGCGACGTCGGCGACTTTGTCGACGCCATCAAGCGCGGCAATCTGTTGACGCTCGCCGAGCGCCCTTTCGACCTGAAAGCGCTAATTGGCGTCTGGATTGCGGACCGTAAGCTCGGCAGCCAGTGAAGGATTGAAGTCGGAGAGCGCTACTGCACGGAGCGTGTTTGCGCTTATCCGTTGACGATCCTGATGACGGGATGACGGGTGTGACGCCATTTACCCCTTGCTTGCTCTCAATTTCTCTTAGCGCGCTTAAGGGGAATGACATGTCAACCCGTCACACCCGTCATCCCGTCAGCGTCTCTCTTTGGAAATGGCGGTAGTGGTGGCATTCCCGCTGCCGAATCTTGAGCAATCGGTTTCTTCTTGATTCCGACACGCAGCCGCGCGTGCTTCAGCGGATGATCGGCCTTCAGTTGGATCCTATCTCGGTCGCGCGCGCACCGGTGCGGATTGATCCGGCGAGGGCGCGAAACGGCATCCACGCGCTTGCGGGTGCGGTGATGCTGACGGGTAAGTCCGTGATTTGTCTGCCCGACGGCGTTCACAGCCCGGACCGGCTCGATCCACGGGTGCTGTTGCCGGACTGGAGCGCGAGCGAGATCGACGTCTTGCTGCGCACAGGGCTCTTCGACGACATTGTCTATACGAGCGTCCGTTTCCGTCATCGTGAGATCCGCGAGCTGCTGAGCGCGGAATGGGCGAACGATCTCCTCCGTCAACCGGATGGTCGGGGGCGGGTCGAGCAGCTCTTTTTCCGCAATAGCTATGACGAGGAGATCATTGTGCCGCGCACGCGGCCAACGCTGACGTGGCTGATCCTTCTAGACGATGCGGTTCGGGACAAGGCGCTTGCGCTGGCGCCCGAGATTGCGAGCGAGGGCGGCGATCCGTCCCGACTCCCGCTCGATGTGCGGCGGACTATGCTTCGCAACATCGTCGAGGGGATCGCGAAGGAACGCGAGGAATGAGCATCATGGACAACAGCGCGATCGAGCGCATTGCGACCCACGATCTAACGAACGACGCGCTTGCGCTGCTCGACACCTACGGCGCGAATGACGACGTCGTCTTCTTTCTCGGCCGGCTGGTGTGGCAGGGCCAGATGGTGGACTGCGCGCCCGCTCTTGTCCGGATCGCTGGTGATCCGTCCCGCGGACGCTATGCGCGCATCGCGGCGATCCGTGGCGTGATGGCCGTCGGCGATGCTGGGCAGAAGGATGGGGTGTGGAAGACGATCGCCGATGATCCCGGCCCGCTCGACCACGCCATACTCGCCGAGCTGCTTGATTGGGTTGCGCCGACCACGCGCGGCGTTGAGCTGCTGCTTCGTACACTTGAGCATGCCGCGCCTTTCGAGCGGTTCAACACGAATGGGCTGGATCACGCCCTTCACATGTTCATCGATCGCCTGCCGGTCATGTCAGACGAAGCGGACGATTATCCGTTGGGGCGCTTGGTCGAAGGCCTGAACAGGTTCATCGGACGTGAGCCTTTCATCGAGCGCAGCGAGTGCCATGTGTCGAAAGATTTCGCCTGGCTTATGTCGCCGGCGCTCCATGCGGCCGACCGGCTCGTGGCGGCGCGGTCCGCTCAGGCGCTCACGCCAGCCGCGATCGCGGTTATGCGCAACATGCCGGCGCTTCAGTTCTGGCGCAGCGACGATGTCGGCGAATACAAGAACGCGCTCTCCAAGAATGTACCGCGTTGGCGTGACCTCAACGATATCCTCTACTGGGACAGCATTGCCGACGCTCGGGCCAAGCTGGAGCAGAAGGGCCAGCACCTCGTGGACGATCGGCAGACCAGCTTCATAGGTCATTTTTGGGGTTTTGGGCCTGAGGACTTTGAGCGTTGTCTTGAATGGGTTCGCACGAAGGAAGGCGATGATCGTTCTGTCGTCCTCTCTCGGTGCATCTATCTCTATGTTGACGCAGACCGGCCGACAGCCTGGCTCGCACAACTTCGGGCCGCGGTCATCGATGACGAGAAGCTCGCGGCAATGCTTGAGGCTCGGTTGGATCCAAAGCCGTCGCCGGCGATGGCGGAAAAGGACGCTGAACATCGACGCTGGAGAAGTCAGCACGAGAAGCGGAAACGCAAGGAGAAGAAGAACCGAGCCGACTGGGTGCGGATATTAAGGGCTGATCCCGATCGCGTTCTCCATCCCCCTGGACTTAAGCTGGGGGAGTTCAGCCGCGATCAGTATTATCTTCTCACCACGAGCATGAAGGATGGCCTCTCAACCAGTCACGAGGATGGCGCCAATTGGCGGGCCCTCATCCCTGAATTCGGAGAAGCGGTGGCGCGCGCCTATCGGGATGCTGCGGTTGCACATTGGCGAGCCTATCGACCTGAGCTTCGCTCCGAAGGCGCGGACACCGGCTCCACGCCTTATTCACTGGTCTTCGCGATGACCGGCCTTGCGATCGAATCCGCTGAGGACAGCGCCTTTGCCCAGCGACTGACGCCGGGTGAAGCACGGCTCGCGTTCCGTTACGTCACCTGGGAGCTCAATGGCTTCCCTATGTGGTTCGAACGGCTGTATCGTGTCTTTCCGGAAATCGGACACGAGGCGGTGGCGAAGGAGTTCGTTTGGGAGCTTGAGCACAGCGTAGCGGAGCGCCCGCCACACTATATTTTGCACGACATCCTTTATCACGCGCCCTGGCTGCATGCGGAGGTCTCACCGCTGATCCTCGACTGGCTGAGGGAGGCGACCACAAACGGCGTTTTTTCCCGAAGGCTCGCCCACTGCGCCGATGTTTGCTGCGGGTCTGCATCGATCAGCAACACCTTATGCCCGGATCGGGCGAGGCGGGCCGCCGCGTTGACCGCAAGCGTGGTTTTGCCGACACCGCCCTTTTGATTGAGAAATGAAATAATCATGCAAAGATTGTACGTTCGCTATGCGGAAACACGGAAACAAAGAAAAAATTCTATCCACATGCTGCGACGCGCTTGTCATAAGCCTTCGCGACGATCGACGAATATTCGGATTACATCGATATGTTCGTCGCGCGGCCAGCGGAGAGGGCGGGGCTAAAAGCCCGGCCCCGCCGCCAGCGACAGCGCGAGCGCCTGCGAGATGTTCTCAAGACTCGCCAGCGCGAGGCGACGCTCCGGTGAGCCGGTGCGGCTGCGGGCGAGGGCCTGCGACTCCTGCCGGAACAGGACGTGCAGTTCCGTTTGGGTGCGACGTTGCAATTCGAAGGCGGTCAGTAAGCGATTCATGAGTTTCCTCCCGTTGTTCGCGGCCGGCTTGATTGCCAGCCTTGTGAATGCCGAAGCGACGGGATGGACGAGGCGCATGCGAAAAAAAACCGAGGGGCATCACCCGGCCTGCACGCAGGAAGGCTGGGGAGACGGAGTTTTTCGCTTGCGCTGTAGAAGGACAGACTGGCGCAAATTCACATGCGGTCTGGCAGGCATGGCGGTTGTGAACAGTTTGCCGGGAGGACTCGTGAAGCGATTGCCGATCGCCATTGAATAGAACGGAGCAAACAATAAGGAACGGGCGCGTCCGCTGTTCGCGGACCAGGCTCTCAGGCTCTGCCCGGAGCCGGCAGCCGTCTCCGCCGGAGGGTTTCGACCCTTCGCGCAAAGAGAACATTGAAGCCGACGCGGCCGGCGCTTCGATAACGGCGGGCCGCCCCGCCTTTTCGCGACGAGGGCTGCACCTCGCGATACTTCAAAAGAGAAAAGAAGGGGCTTGCGGCCCGGCGCGCGTAGCGCGCCCTCATATCAAAAAAGGGGCCTGCGGCCCCATGGCCGTCAAGACCAAGCCCTTCGCTTGAAGTTGCGGGCACCGCCGGGGCGTTCCCCGTCTTTCGGGAGCGCAGCTCCCTGCCAAGACGGGAGATACCTCATTCCCCGCCGGCGGTCCTGACCGCCGAACCCCCGCTCATCGCCGCATGGCTAGTCCGGTTGCATGTGCAACCAGCTAACCGAGGACGAAAGGCAATGAGTGAAGATCGAAAGGACATTTATCAGCGTGTAACCGACAGCATCGTGGCGGAACTGGAAAAAGGCGTTCGCCCATGGCTGAAGCCGTGGAACGCGGACCATGCCGCAGGACGTATTACTCGGCCATTGCGCGCCAACGGAATCCCGTATCGCGGCATCAATGTTTTGATGCTTTGGGCATCAGCATTTGAGCGTGGATATGTCGCCCCGCTTTGGATGACCTATAAACAGGCGCATGAATTGGGCGGACAGGTGCGGAAGGGCGAGAAGGGGTCGCTTGTCGTTTATGCCAACACCATCACCAGGACCGAACAGGACGAGACGACCGGCGAGGATTTGGAGCGGGAGATTCCTTTCATGAAAGGATATACCGTATTCAACGCCGAGCAGGTGGACGGCTTGCCAGCGCATTTCTACACCGTGCCGCAGGCAGCCCTTGACCCCGTGGCCCGCATCGCGAAGGCAGAGGCATTCTTTACCGCGACCGGCGCGGAGATTCACGAGGGTGGCAATCGGGCTTGCTACAACATAATCACGGACCGCGTGCAGATGCCGCCGTTCGTATCCTTCGCGGACCCGGAAGCATTTTACGCCACGCTCGCCCATGAAATAACGCACTGGATTCGGCACCCGCAACGCCTCAACCGGGATTTCGGCCGCAAGCGGTTTGGCGATGAAGGCTATGCGATGGAGGAACTTGTCGCCGAGCTTGGCGCGGCCTTCGTTTGCGCCGATCTTGCCTTGACGCTCGCTCCGCGCGAAGAACATGCCGCCTATATCGGCTCATGGCTCAAGGTCTTGAAGGACGACAGGCGGGCGATCTTCGCCGCCGCCGCTCATGCGCAGCGCGCCGCCGACTATCTCGCCGGCTTGCAGCCGCAGGCGATGGAAGCCGCCGCGTGAGCAGCGGCCAGCTACCCGAATAGAACACGGCGCAGTCGGGAACCGCCGCCTGCGCCGTGCCGCTCTATCTGACAGAGCTTTTCCTCGCTATCGCGAGCGTGGACGATTGGCACGGAAAAATCGGCGTCCGCCAGCGGCGAACGCCGGTTGGCCTGCCGGGGCGAGGCTGATTTCCATAATCTTGATTAGAAATGTACGTTTGACGTAAATCGTATTTATCTGCTATCCTGAAGGCATGATTCTGAACTACCGCGACAAACGGACCCAAGCCTTCGCTGCCGGCACGTTGGTCCGGGAGTTTCAGGGGTTCGACCGGCAGGCGTGGAAGCGCCTTGAAATCCTCGATGCCGCGACCAGCCTGGACGATCTGCGGGGCTTGCCCAGCAACCGTCTTGAGGCGTTGCGCGGCGACAGGCGCGGCCAGTTCTGCATCCGCATCAATGCACAATGGCGGATTTGCTTTGAATGGCCGCAAGGCGCTGCCGGGCCGTCGCAGGTCGAAATCGTGGACTATCATTGAAGGAGGCAAGAGCCATGGCACGGCCCCCCATACACCCCGGCGAAATCCTCGCCGACGAATTGCAGGAAATCGGCATCACGCCGACCGAGCTGGCGCGCCAGATCAAGGTGCCCGCCAACCGCATCACGCAGATCATTCACGGCCGGCGCAACATCACCGGCGACACCGCCCTGCGGCTCGGCCACTGGTTCGGCGCGTCGGCGCAGTTCTGGCTCAATCTCCAGAGCGCTTACGATATTCGCATGGCCCAGGCGAAGGCCGGCCGCGAAATCGCCAAGCTCCCCGTCCGGCGCGAGCCGGCCAGCGTCGGCACCCCATAAAGGCGGCCAGAGACGTGTATATCGCTGTTTCCCGTATCGAGAATCTTTGCCGCGTCTGCCGCTCCTCGCACCCATTGCACAGGGTATGCGGAACATGAGGATTCTCACCAACGCCGGTAACGACCGCGTCATTGACCAGTTGCGCGCCTGGCTGACGTCCGGCGCGGCCACGGTCGATTTGATGTCGCCAGACTTTTCGCTGCACGCCTTCGCGGAGGCGCGGGAAGTGCTGGGGAAGGTCGCTGCCGGTCGCCTCGCTCGAAGTCGAAGGCGGGCACAACAAGGCGTATCTGCGCTTTCTCTCCGCGAGCAATAGGGGCGGTACCATCACCGCCCGCGTCGAAATCGACGTGCAGGAAGGGAAGCAGGTTCGGCGCAGGGAAGTCGTCGTCCAAGACGGTGACGACCTCGAAGATGCAACCGGCCGCGCCCTCTATAAGGATTGTCGCATCGGTGAAATCCGGGTCGCCGGCGAGGACTCGCTGCTGGAAGTCAAGCTGGCGGGTTCGGAGGAATTCCTGCCCGTCGGCAAAGCCATCGGCGATGTGGATGCCGACGCCATCAAGCGGCTGATGATCCGCCGTACCATCCATGAGCATCTTGAAAAGGAAAAGCGCCTCGCGCCGCTCGGCATCAAGGTGCTCAGCCTGTTCTTCATCGACGCCGTGGAGCATTACCGCTCCTATGACGCGGACGGAAATCCGGTGAAGGGGAAATACGCGACCATCTTCGAAGAAGAGTATCGCCGCGCCGCCAAGCTTCCCGAGTTTTCGAGCCTGTTCAAGGAAGTGGACGTGACCTCCGACGCCGTGGAGGTGCATGATGGCTATTTCTCCATCGACAAGAACAAGCGATGGACCGATACGGCCGAAAACAATCAGGCCAACCGCGACAACGCCGAGCGCGCCTACAACCTCATCATGAGGGATAAGGAGAAACTGTTGAGTTTCGACACGAAGCTCAAGTTCATCTTCTCTCACTCCGCCCTAAAAGAGGGTTGGGATAATCCCAATGTCTTCCAGATTTGCGCCTTGCGCGAGATAGGCACCGAGCGCGAACGCCGCCAGACCATCGGTCGCGGCTTGCGCCTGTGCGTCAACCAGAAAGGCGAGAGGTTGCGCGGTTTCGATGTCAATACGCTGACGGTGATCGCGACCGAAAGCTACGAGGCGTTCGCCGACAACCTGCAAAAGGAAATCGAGCGGGATACCGGCATTCGCTTCGGCATCGTCGAGAAGCACCAGTTCGCTGCCATCCCGATTCAGAACGAGGACGGCTCCGCAGCCATGCTCGGATTCGAGGAATCAGCTGCCATCTATGGCTGGCTGCAAGGTGAGGGGTTCATCGACGCGAAAGGTAAGGTGCAGGACAAGCTGCGCACGGCCATTAAGGACGGAACGCTGGCGTTGCCCGCAGCGCACCGGCCGCAAGATACGCCAAGGACCGACCCCGATCAGCCTGGCCTTTTCGATTGAAGCGATGGTCGGGGCAGCAGGATTTGAACCTGCGACCTGAAGTTCCCGAAACTTCCGCGCTACCAGACTGCGCTATACCCCGATGCCGATTAGCATGGGCAAAGGAATACGCGAGCCGATCGCACCGGTATCGGTCAGAAACTGGCCAAGACGAATTTTTATGCGCTCCGCGCGACAGGATTTGCTGCTGCGTTTAGTGATAACAGGACAGGTTGGGGATTCGCGTTGTGGCACGGCGGCCGGCAAACACGCTGGAAAAATGGGAAGTTGCCGTCGTCAAAGCGATGTTGGCAAGGAAATACGTCCCCCAGGACATTCAGGCTTACTTCTCACGCCCGACTCGGTCGATCAATCACGCTCGCATCTCGGAAATACGAGACGGCACTAAACACAAAGCCATCAAGCCGGCCTCGGACGCCGAGTTGGATATTTTCCTCGCGGCTTGGCCAAATATCGACCCTGCGACTGGCCTCCACCTTCAAGGCGACGAACTGCTTGTTAAGGCGCGCGAGGCAATGATTGCCGCCGTTCACACCTTCAACAGCGCCGGGCTGTATTTCAGGGCTGAGCTTTTTATCGTCACCAGCGTTATCGCCTGGACCTACCTTCTGCACGCTTACTATAAGCGCGAAGGCATCGATTATCGGCATAAGAAGGGTGGAGTCGTCGAAAAAACACCAAGTGGTGCCGATAAATTTTGGGAATTGGGGCAGTGTCTCGCACATGGGAAATGCCCGTTAGACAAAGGTGTCGTTAACAACCTGAAATTCCTGACCGAGATTCGGCACGAAATCGAGCATCGCTCCACCAACAGAATTGACGATGCCTTGAGCGCTAAACTTCAGGCATGCTGCATCAACTTCAACGAAGCGATCAAAACACTATTCGGTAAGGAGTTTGCTCTGGAAAAGAGGCTCCCACTCGCATTGCAATTCGTAACGTTTGACGGCGCGCAAAGAGCCAGCTTGGTCAGTGCGGACCTGCCGGCCCATATTGCCACGGCCATGGACAATTTCCACGGCGGGCTGACCGAAGACGAACAGAAAGACCCCAAATTTCGTTATCGCGTGGCCTTCGTGCCGAAGGTATCCGGCAAGGCTTCCAAGGCGGACCTTGCGGTTGAATTCATTAAACCCGGCTCGCCAGAGGCGGAAGCTGTTGAACGGGTTCTTCTAAAGGAAGTGGAGCGCCCCAAGCTTTTGCCGTCCGAGATCGTGGCGAAGGTCAAGGCCGCCGGATATGCTGGCTTCAACATGCACGACCACACCTTGTTGGCAAAACAGCTTGATGCACGCAAGGCCGGCAAGGGCTACGGCGTGCAGGTGGCCAAGACTTGGTATTGGTATGAAAACTGGCTCGACAAAATCATCGAGAAATTGGCCGAAGGATGGAAGCGCGCGTAATGATCGCGATCATTCTGGCGTTAGGGAAGCGAGATGAAGAAGCGCACTTCCGTTAGCACAGTCCAAGATTTTCTTTCTCCACAGAAAGACGTAGACGTTATGCGCGTCTACTACTGCTATCAAGTCGGCTCCACTTTCGTAAATCTCAGCCTCATGGAGAATACAATCATTCATGCCATGGCAATGTGCGACGCCATCAAGGTGTCTAAAGCATTGCAGGAAGACGCTTCCGTTTGGCAACGAATGATCGAGAAAAATTCCCAACTACAAAGCTCGACACTTGGCACTCTCGTAGGAATTCTTTCGAAGCACGGCATAGGCGGAGCCGATCTTCAATATTTGAAATGGGTCAAGGAAAAACGAGACTTCTTTATCCATCGATTTTTTCACGACGAACCCTAGCCCGGTGATCTTTCGGAAGTCGCCATCAGGGTGTTGTCCCGGCGGCTGCTCTATCTTGAAGTGATCTTCTGCCGAGCAACCGATCGAATTTGGAAAATTTTCTGCCGAGCTGGTTTGATGGAATATCACGACTTGGGGGAAAATGGCGCGGTAATGATGAATGTCGGCGTTCTCGACGGTGGTGACGCTTGGTTGAAAGAACTCGCGATTGCCGAAGTGTCGAGACACGCACAGAAACGTCGTGACCAAAAAAGGGAACCTCCTGACTAATAGGTCCGTGGTTGATGGACTAAGATTGTAGCGATCCTACAATGACATAGCGGTGCCCAACTTCATCCTCCCTGGCGCGCCAACCTTCTCAAGGGTTACGCCAGCACGGCCCCTTCACCGAACCGAACCGGAAGCACATTGGAAGCGAGCGGATCGAAATGGCCTAACCGGCCGCCCCGCTCGACAAGGAAGCGCCGGACGCCTTCGGCCACGCTCTCCAGGTTGCGGATGCGCTCGGCCGCCTCGGCGGCGTTCTCGGCCGACTGCTCATCGTTATAAGGTGTTGATCCGAATTCGGTCGGGAGGCATGATCGTCAAAACAATCTGTCGGAATCGATTTACCGCGAGCCGCTCCCTCCGCGAAAAATCCTAAAATGCATATCCGGATCGACGACCTGCTGTCAGCGTTGGGTGTCTGGCGATGAGAAAGCCGGTAGTCGGCATGATCGGGACTTCGCACCGTGTCGAGGACCGATTTGAGGTGCAGATGATCAGCGAGCGGAACCTGCGGGCGGTTGCGCAGGTCGCCGGCGCGCTGCCGCTGATGTTCGCGGGCTGTCCGGAGATTACCGAGATCGGAGCGTTGCTCGATGTGGTCGACGGTGTCGTGCTGGCGGGTGCGCGCGCCAACGTCCATCCGAGCCGTTTCCGCGCCGAGCCGAATCCGCGGCATGAGCCTTACGACGTCAACCGCGACGGTCTCGCATTGTCGTTGGCGGAAGCCTGCGTAACCCGCGGCGTCCCGATTTTCGGCATCTGCCGCGGCGTCCAGGAGATGAACGTCGCATTCGGCGGCTCGCTGCATCCGGAGATTCGCGAATTGCCGGGACGCCTGAATCATCGGATGGCGCGACTTGAGAACGGCGAGATTCATCCGGATATGACCGTGGTGTTCGCTGACCGTCACGAGGTCCGTCTCGTCCAGGGCGGGGTGTTCGCGCGCTTGCTCGGCCGCGAGACCATCCGCGTCAATTCGCTGCACGGCCAAGCCATCCTCGAACCCGGCGAGCGCGTCGTCGTCGAGGGCGTGGCCGAGGACGGCACCATCGAGGCGGTCCGCATCGCGGATGCGCCGGCGTTCGCGCTCGGTGTGCAATGGCACGCCGAATACGATCCGCAGCGCAATCCGATCAACCGGGCGCTGTTCGAAGCGTTCGGCGAGGCGCTGCTTGTGCGGCGGCGCGCGGCCTGATCGCGAACGCTGCGCGACGGCGGATCGGGGTCGGATGGGCGCTCTAAGCTATTGAGTGGTCGCATTTCCTCACGGTGAACCGGTTTCCACTTCACCGGGAAATGCTCTAACGCCTATTCCAGATCGACGCGGAACGGTCGGCCTTCGATCGTCATGTTGCCGGGCCCCATCACGTCGAGCGCGCGCAGCATCCGTCCCTCGCGGCCCAGTGCCTTGTCCGCCAGCGCCACGATCAGGCGGTTCGGTTGCGCGATCGGCGAAGCCGCGCGGATTTGCCGTGCGATGGTGATCTCGTCGCGATGCGGATTGAGCGCGCAGGCAGCGGTGAAAGCGCTCGCGGACGAGCGGCTGATTCCGGCGTAGCAATGCACGACCAGCGGCGCCTTGCGATCCCAGCCGCGCACGAAGGCGAGAAGCTGCAGGATATGGCCGTCGTTCGGCGCGATGAAGCCGTCCGCGGGTTCGTCGATGTCGTCCATCGACACCTTCAGATGATTGGCTTCGAGAACGGACGTCGGACGTCGCACCTGATCGACGTTGGCCATCACGGTGAGGATATGACTGGCGCCCGTGGTTCTCACGGTTTCGGCAAGTGCGGCAAGCGAGCAGACGTGGATCATGGTGTCCTTGGTCTTTCTGGAAGATTATAAGCCCGCGCTCGCGGGGACGAAAGGCGGTCCGCGTACCGAAACGCCGATGCGATTCCGATATGTTGAGCGGGATGTGCGCGGAAAACCGCTACACACTTTTCCTCATCCCGCCCTAGCAGTGCAGGCTCCTGAACCGCGCCAGGAACCGCTTCTCGGCCTTGCCTGCTGGCCACGGCGTCAGATAGTCGTCGATCATCGCCGCCGGCAGGCCGGGATCGCTGCCGAACAGCCGTCGGGCCTCTGGCTCAGAGAAACCAGCGAGATGGGTCGCTTCGAGATAGGCCGCGCCTATGTCGGCATCCTTGATCTGCTGTTCGATGTCGGCGGGCAGCGCCGGCGGCAGTCCGAAGCGGATGTGGATCGCCGACAACAGCCGCTTCTCCACCACCTTGTAGGAACCGCCGATCACCGCCTTGAACGGCGAGATCATGTCGCCGATGACATATTCCGGCGCGTCGTGCAGCAGCGCCGCCAGCCGCACCCGGATATCGATGCGCGGCGCGTGCTCGCGCATCACGGCCTCGACCAGCAGCGTGTGCTGCGCGACCGAGAAAATGTGCGCGCCGCGGGTCTGGCCGTTCCATCGCGCGACCCGGGCGAGGCCATGCGCGATATCGGCGACCTCGATGTCGAGCGGCGAGGGATCGAGCAGGTCGAGCCGCCGGCCGGACAGCATCCGCTGCCAGGCGCGCGTCGCGGTTTTCGGGGCGGCCCGTGCGGTCATTTCGTCTTGAAACGCGGCTTGCGCGTCTGCTTGCCGCATGTCTCATGGCAATGGCAGGCCACCAGATGGTCGTTGACCATGCCGGTCGCCTGCATGAAGGCATACACGATCGTGGGCCCGACGAACTTGAATCCGCGCGATGCCAGTTCCTTCGATATCGTGATCGACAGCGCCGTCGAGGCAGGTACGCTCGCCGTGGTCTTGAACCGGTTGACCTTCGGCCTGCCGTCCATGAAGTCCCACAGCAATGCGGAAAAGCCCGGACCCTGCTCCATGATCGCGAGATAGGATTTCGCGCTGGTCACAGTGCCCTCGATTTTCGCCCGATTGCGCACGATGCCGGCATCGTTCATCAGCGCGTGGATCTTGTTCTCGCCGTAGCGGGCGATTGTCTCGGGGTTGAAATCGTCGAAGGCGCGGCGGAAGTTGTCGCGCTTGCGCAAAATCGTGATCCACGACAGGCCAGCCTGAAAGCCGTCGAGGATCAGCTTTTCGAACAGCGCGCGATCGTCGTATTCGGGTATGCCCCACTCGGTGTCGTGATAGGCGAGGTAGAGCGGGTCGTCGCCGGGCCACGGGCAGCGCATCACGCCGTCGGCATGCAGGCGCGCGGATTGCGTCATGCAACGGTCGTCTTCGCCGGGAGCTTCAGGTCGTCCGGATCGGCGACGCGGATCGGAATGCCGCCTGCGGTCAAGGCGATCCCGGCCTCGATCGCGTCCGCGGCGCGATCCAGCCGCAGCAGCGCAAGACCTTGGCTCGCGGCCGACGAGCCCATGGTGCCCACGGACTTGTCCGCCGCGACGATGGCCGTGCCTGCATCCGGCGCGCCATCGTCCAGGAGCACCCGCACAATCCGGCTGCGCGCGGTGCCGCGGTGCTCCATGCGCGAAACCACTTCCTGACCGACATAGCAGCCCTTGTCGAAATCGACGCCGTGCAGCCGGTCCATGTTGGCTTCATGCGGAAAGGCGTCGCCGAACATGAAATCTGTTCCGCCGCTCGGCACACCCGCTGCGATCCGGTGGGCGTCGTAGTCGGCGCTTTCGACCAGTTCGGCGCCTATCACAGTGGCCGCTCGGGTCGCGAGTTCCTCCGGCGCGAGAATGCGCCAGCCGAGCCTGTCGCTACGCGGGTCGGCGAAGGTCAGGTCCGGCTTCATGGCGGGCTCGCCATCCCAGGCCGCCAGCACGCCAAGCGTGCTGGAGATGTTGTCGACCGTGACCTTGGCGCGCAGCTTGTAGAAGCCGAGCTTGGTCGCGAGCGACTGCGCCAGCGACAACGGGCAGTCGATGAGAAAGCCGCCTCCGTGGCCGGGCTGGGCTTCGGTGATGAGGAAATCGAACGTGATCTTGCCCTGCGGCGTCAGCAGCGCGCCGAACCGGCCGAAGCCCGGCTGGATCTTGGTCACGTCCGTGGTCACGAGACCGTTGAGAAAATTGCGGGCGTCGTCGCCGCTGACCTTGACCACTCCCCGGTCGGGAAGAAACGCTGCTTTCATGACACTTCTCTTGGTCTCTTGGCCGGGCGTTGTTCTCTTGTCTGGTCCTTACGCAGTGGCCCGGGGAAACCTGCGTGCCGGATTTCGCTTCGGAACGTAAGCCGCTATGGTGCCGGCAACAAGGTCCGCGTGGCGCCGCGGCGTGCGGAAGAAGCTGTCGGGAACGATGACCAAGACATTTGACGTGATTCTGAGAGCGGGCACCATCGTCAATCAGGACGGCGAGGGGGTCGGCGACATCGCTGTTTCCGGCGGTCGCATCGCTGCCATCGGCGGGCTGGGTCACGCCGACGCGGGCGAGGTGATCGACTGCCGGGGGCTGCATATCCTGCCCGGCGTGATCGACACCCAGGTGCATTTCCGCGAGCCGGGGCTGACGCACAAGGAAGACCTCGAAACCGGCTCGCGCAGCGCCGTGATGGGCGGCGTGACCGCGGTGTTCGAGATGCCGAACACCAATCCGCTGACCGTGACCGAGGAGACTTTCACCGCAAAGGTGAGGGCGGGTCACCACCGGATGCACTGCGACTTCGCTTTCTTCATCGGCGGCACCCGCGACAACGTGCAGGACCTGCCCGAACTGGAGCGCGCGCCGGGTTGCGCCGGCGTCAAGGTGTTCGTCGGATCCTCCACCGGCGCGCTGCTGGTCGAGGACGATGACAGCCTGCGAAAAATCTTCAGGGTGATCCGCCGCCGCGCGTCGTTTCACGCCGAGGACGAATACCGCCTCAACGATCGCAAGGGATTGCGCATCGAGGGCGATCCGCGCTCGCATCCGGTATGGCGCGACGAAACCGCCGCGTTGCTGGCGACGCAGCGGCTGGTCAATCTCGCCCGCGAGACCGGAAAGCGCATTCACGTGCTGCATATCTCGACCCGCGAGGAGATCGAATATCTGCGCGACCACAAGGATGTCGCTTCCTGCGAGGCGACGCCGCATCACCTGACAATGGTCGCGCCCGGATGCTACGAGCGGCTCGGCACGCTGGCGCAAATGAATCCGCCGGTGCGCAATGCCGCTCATCGTGCCGGCATCTGGAACGGCATCAAGCAGGGCATCATCGACGTGCTCGGCTCCGATCACGCCCCGCACACGCTGGAAGAAAAGCGGAAGACCTATCCCGCCTCGCCATCAGGCATGACCGGCGTGCAGACGCTGGTGCCCTTGATGCTGGATCACGTCAATGCGGACCGGTTGTCGCTGGCGCGTTTTGTCGATCTCACCAGTGCCGGGCCGGCGCGGCTGTTCAACATCGCCTGCAAGGGGCGGATCGCGGCGGGCTATGATGCCGACTTCACCGTGGTCGATCTCAAGCGGAGCGAGACCATCACCAACAAGTGGATGGCGTCGCGCGCGGGATGGACGCCCTATGACGGTGTCGAGGTGACGGGCTGGCCGGTCGGCACTTTCGTGCGCGGCCGCCGCGTGATGTGGCAGGGCGAGCTGGCGACGGCATCCACGGGCGAACCGGTGCGCTTTCTGGAGACGCTGAAACCGTAGGGTGCCGGACCGGGGGTTTATTGCCTCGCCAGCGCGATCGAGAACTCGCCATTGCGGACGCGGCCCGCAAGACCTTCGACGAACTTCGCCACGGCGTCCTCGCCATAGGTGCTGACGAGTTCCGCGAAAGCCGCGAACAGGCTAGCCTGCGCCAGACAATCGCCGTCGACGCCGTCGTGCCGCGCCTCGGCCCACGCTTCGTTGAGGTAACTTAGCGCAGCCTGTTTCTGCTCCTGATCGGGCAGCGAATCGCGGGCCGGGCTGAATGCAAATGGCTGGCGCATGAAAATTCCGGGCGTTGACGAAACAGAAGGGCTTAACGACCGTGGTCTAGCATGCGAATCGGGGCCGGACAGCCAGTTCTTTAGGAAAGGTTAACGCGGCTTTTCGCATTTGACGTGGAATCCGGGAGGTATTCGGCGGAAATCGAAAACAAACCTCGGCTCCGAGTCTGGAATGTGCGGCAAGCCGCGGCTCAGTTTGCGTATCTGGCGGTCAGGTCGCGGGAAATCTTCGCGCCTTCCTCGATATACCGGCGGATCGCGACATTCGCGGCCGGCGTGCATACCCGGTAGGTCTGCTGGAACCCGTTATAGCCGCGGTTGAAGCCCGCGATCATTCTGGCGCGGCGCTCGCCGGAAGGCGTCTCGGCGTCGATCAGGGCCTGCATTTCATTGCGCCATTTCGCGCCTTCGTTGGCGCCGCAGATGCCGCGAAGATAGTGCAGTGTGCCGAGGATCTCGGCCAGCCGTTGCAGGTCACCGTCGAACGGCGCAGCCCCCTCCTGCGCGCGCGCGGGCAGCGCGCAACAGATTGCAGTCACCAGAACAACGGCAAAAACCGATTTGCGCATAAAGGGGTCCAGAATCCGCCGTGATATGCCTTTTCAATGCGATGGAAGCAAGGCAGAGCGTTCAGCGCCGGGCACGCCGCGGCTCAAACCCCGACAAGCCGCCGCGCCGAATCGATGATGGTTTGCAGTCCCTCGGTGAGCCCAAGATCGTCCGGCAGTTCCGGGACGACCCAACGGAAGGCGTCGAGTTCGTCGTTGAGGACCGGCTCGCCGGCGACCCAGCGCGCCGCGAACGACATTACCAGGTAATGTCCGTGGCCGGGTTGGGCTGGAATCACCTCCCGCCAGCCCGCGAGACCGACAATCTCGACCGTGAGCCCGGCTTCCTCCGCCACCTCGCGATGCAGCGCCTCGGCCATGGTCTCGCCGAATTCGACGCGCCCGCCGGGCAGGGAATGCAAGCCCTTGCCGGGCGGCCGGGCGCGGCGCACCAGCAGAACCTTGCCGTCGCGAAAGATCGCGGCGCTGACGGCGAGCTGGGGTCTTTGAGAAGGCGCAGGCGGAACCGGCGGCATTAGAGCATGATCCCGAAAAGTGGAAACCGGTTTTCGGACAAGATCATGCTCAATCAAAAGGGTAAGGACTAGAGTCTGATTCAACGCAGTTGGATCAGACTCTAGAGCGTCGGGCGATCATTTGGAATCGCGGCGGATTCACAAACGAGGCTCAAGGTGATTCAAAGTCTGCGGGGGTGATTTGCCATGCCGCATCCTTTGTCGAACGATCTGCGTGAGCGTGTTGTTGCCTATGTCGAGGCGGGGAACTCGTGCCATGGGGCTGCTGCCCGTTTTGGGACTTCGGTATCTTTTGCGGTGAACCTGATGCGGCGCTGGCGGGAGACGGGTCGGGTCGATCCGCGTCCGCGTGGCGGGTTCCGGCATGGCAAACTCGGTCAGCACCGCGACTTCATTCTTGCGACAGTCGCGGCCGAGAGCGACATCACCATGCCTGAACTGGCGGAAAAACTCGCCAAGGCCAAGGGCGTCAAAGCAGACCCGTCGAACCTGTCGAAGTTCTTGATCGCCTGCGGGCTCAGCTTCAAAAAAAACTCTGCGGGCCAGCGAACAAGACAGGCCTGAACTGGTCAAGGCTCGGGCCGAATGGAAAGCAGGCCGCCAGCCCATCATGCGCAAGCAGCGCGAGCGGCTGATCTTCATTGACGAAACCGGCACCACCACCAAGATGGTTCGCCAGCGTGGACGATCGCTGAAAGGAACGCGGCTGAACAGCAAGGCTCCATTCGGTCACTGGGGAACGCAGACCTTCGTAGCAGGCCTCAAGTGCGATGGCCTCGTCGCCCCCTGGGTTATCGATGCCCCAATGAACCGGATCATCTTCGAGACCTATGTCGACACCCAACTCGCGCCCGCCCTCAGGCCCGGTGATGTCGTCATCCTGGATAATCTCTCCAGCCACAAGAGCGAGAAGGCCGAAAAAGCCATCCGCGCACGGGGCGCGTGGCTCCTGTTCCTGCCGCCCTACAGCCCGGATCTCAATCCCATCGAAATGGCCTTCGCAAAACTGAAAGCTCATCTGCGAGCCGCCGCAGCCAGAACCATCGACGCTCTCTGGAAAGCCATCGGCAACATCTGCGCGCTCTTCTCTCCGCAAGAGTGCTCAAACTACTTCAAAGCCGCAGGATACGGATTCAATTGACTACCCGAGGCTCTAGTGGCTCATAATATAATCGATGTCGGCTTCGTCACCCCGCCCGTTGATGACGCCGCCGGCCCGTGCGACCAGCGGCTTGACCCAGCCGGACGCCTCGATCGCCAGCGCTGCGCGGGTCTTGTCCTGACGGACTTGCTGCATCGCCGAAGCCACGGCGGTCAGGATGGAGGTCATGGTGGCAGTCAGCTTGTCGAATTTGGCGCGAATGTCGGGGGCGGCCTGCTCATAGGCCTCGATCGCGAGATCGCGCGCCTTGAAGTTCGAGGCCATGAAATGCTCCCGATAGGTCAAGGGTTGCCAGCTCAGAAAATCCTCGGCGCATTCGGGCATGTCCGGAATCATCTCGAGCAGCATGATGGCTTCGTTGAAATGATTGAGATAGTCGGTCGCGAGGCCGGTTCGCGGGTTGATGTTGGCGGCCGACAGCATGGCCGCTCTCGCGGCCCTGTTCAGGTCGGTCTGCGTCGCGATCGCCGGAGAGAGGGATGATTCGTCGGCCGTCGATGTCATTCGTTCCAGTGTTGGACTCCGGGATTAAAACGGATTGAATGTCTCACCAGTTTGGATGACGAAATGTGCGGACGCTACGTGATCCTGTCACCTCCGGAGGCGATGCGTCAGGCTTTTGGCTACGCCGAACAGCCGAATTTCCCGCCACGGTACAATATTGCGCCGACTCAGCCGGTTCCGGTGGTCGTCCGCGAGAATGGCGCCCGGCATTTCCGCCTGATGCGATGGGGCCTGATTCCGGCCTGGGTCAAGGATCCCCGGCAGTTCGCCCTCGTCATCAACGCCCGCGCCGAGACGGTGCTGGACAAGCCGGCTTTCAAAAATGCGATGAAACGGCGCCGCTGCCTGCTGCCAGTCGACGGATACTACGAATGGCATCAATCGGAGGAACGCAAGCGGCCGTTCTTCATCCGGCCGCGCAACGGCGGGTTGATCGCCTTCGCGGGGCTTTCCGAGACCTGGGTCGGGCCGAACGGCGAGGAGCTTGATACCGTCGCCATCGTCACCACGGCGGCGCGCGGCGGTCTTGCGACCCTGCATTCGCGGGCGCCGGTGACGATCGCGTCTGGGGATTACGCGCGCTGGCTCGACGGCGATGCCACCGACGCGGGAGCGGCCATGCTGTCGCTGCGCGCGCCGGAGGACGGCGAATTCGTCTGGCATGAGGTGTCGACACGCGTGAACCGTGTCGCCAACGACGACGCGCAACTGCTGCTGCCGATCTCCGAGGAGCAGGCGGAAGCCGAGGCGCCGAAGGTGTCGAAGAATGCCGCGGCTCGCAAGGCTGCGCCCGCAGCCTCCGACGACGGGCAGGGGTCCCTGTTTTGACGCGCCAGTAACGAATTGAGGTCAGATCAGCTTCCCCGTCATTGCGAGCGAAGCGAATCCAGGAGCCACTTCGAAAGACTGGATTGCTTCGTCGCTTGCGCTCCTCGCAATGACGATGATTCAAACTCATTTCATCCCGCGCTATCATGCGTCGGCTCGCAGTTGTCGAGCCATGTCGCGAACACAGCGCCGGCAAACGGGGTCACAGCACCTTGCCCGGATTCATGATGCCGAGAGGATCGAGCAGCGCCTTGATGCCTCGCATCAATTCGATCGCCGTCCTGTCCTTGACGTCGGGCAGGTCATCGCGCTTCAGCACGCCGATACCGTGCTCGGCGGAAATCGAGCCGCCCATCCGCAGCACGATGGCGAAGACGACGGCATTGACCTCGTGCCATCGATCGAGAAATTCCTGCGCCGTCATCCTGCTCACGGGCTGGCTGATGTTGTAGTGGATGTTGCCGTCGCCGAGGTGGCCGAACGGGACCGGACGCGCGCCCGGAACGAGCTTCGCGACAGCGGCATCGGCCTCGGCGAGGAAGGCGGGCACGGCGGCGACCGGCACCGAGATGTCGTGCTTGATCGAGCCGCCCTCCCGCTTCTGCGCCGGCGGGATCGTCTCGCGCAGTTTCCAGAACGCCGCGCGCTGTTGAAGACTGGCCGCGATCGCCGCATCCTCGACGATGCCGTCCGCCATGCCGCGCCCGAGAATGGCCTCCAGCATGGCGCGGGCATCGTCGCGCGACGACGAGATTTCCATCAGCACGTACCAGGGATGGCGGTTTTGCAGGGGATCGCGGATGTCGGAGCCATGCTTGACGCAGATGTCGACGCAGATCTCGGCGAGCAGCTCGAAGCTGGTCAGGCTGCCTGCGGCTTCGGCCTGAGAAACAGCCAGCAGTTTCAGGGCATCGGCCGGCGATGTCAGGCCGACAAAGGCGGTTTCCACCGCGCGCGGTCTTGGAAACAGTTTCAGCACCGCAGCGGTGATGATGCCGAGCGTGCCCTCGGCGCCGACGAACAGGTTGCGCAGGTCGTAGCCGGTATTGTCCTTTTTCAGCTTCGACAGGCCGCTGAGGATGCGGCCGTCGGCCAACACCACTTCGAGACCGAGCGCCAGGTCGCGCGCCACGCCGAACGTCAGCGCACCGGTGCCGCCGGCATTGGTCGAGAGATTGCCGCCGATGGTGCAGCTTCCCTCGGCGGCGAGCGACAGGGGAAACAAGCGATCGACCTCGCTGGCGCGGCGCTGGACGGTCTGTAGCACCGCGCCGGCCTCGACCGTCATGGTGTTCGATGCGGTATCGATCTCGCGGATTTTGTCCATCCGCCGCATCGAGATCACCACCTCGCCGTTGTGCGGCGTCTGTCCGCCGACGAGACCGGTGTTGCCGCCCTGCGGCACCAGCGCGATCCGGTGTTCGGTCGCGAGCTTGCAGATCGCGGACACCTCCGCGGTCGATGCGGGGCGCAGCACCAGCGGGGAGCGGCCATGGAACAGGTTGCGCTCCTCGGTGAGGTATTGCGCCAGCTCGCTGGCGTCGGTCACCGCGTATTTGTCGCCGACGATGGCCGCAAAGCGCGCGATCAGATCGGGCGACAGCGGCGGCAGCGCGGTTTTTGGCGGAGCGATAGTCATGAAGCGATAGTCATGGAGCGTCCGTTGTCCGATGGCTTTGGACGATATGCCGATCAGCCTTGCGTCGCGGCGGCGCGGCGCAGCCGGTCGTTGATGGCTTCCCCGAGTCCGTCGTCGGGAACCGGCATCACCGCGATGGTCCGCGCGCCGCTGGCGTCGAGGGCGCGAAGATAGCCGAAAAGATTGGCCGCGGCCTCCTTGAGATCGCCGCGCTCGGACAGATTCATCACGGCGGCCGCGGTGTCGATGCCCGCCAGATCGACTGGGCCGAAGGCCAGCAGCGCCTCGCCGCGCGTAAGGCTCGCGGCATTGAGCCGCACCCTGGCGCGCGGCGCGTAGTGCGAGGCAAGCATCCCCGACGCCAGCGGTTGTCCATCGGCCGCGCCGGGATAGTGCGGCGCCAGCGCGCTGCCGAGCACGCGCTCGATGTCGGCGCGCGGAATTCCGCCGGGACGCAGCAACGTCGGGGACTCGAAACAGCCGACGATGGTGGATTCGACGCCGACCTCGACCGGTCCGCCATCGACGATGAGGTCGATCCGCCCCGCGAGATCGCTTTGCACATGCGCCGCCGTCGTCGGTGAGACATGGCCGGACAGGTTGGCGGACGGCGCGACGACCGCGCCGCCGAATCCGCGCAGGATATCGCGCGCTACCGGATGGGCGGGAACCCGCAGCGCGATGGTGTCGAGGCCCGCGGTGGCAAGATCGGCCACCGGGCAGCGTGGGGCCTTCGGCAGCACCAGCGTCAGCGGGCCCGGCCAGAACGCGCTGGCGAGCGCGAGGGCCGTTGCATCGAACCGGGCGATCCGTTGCGCGGCCGCGAGATCGCCGACATGGGCGATCAGCGGATTGAATGCGGGCCTGCCCTTGGCCCGGTAGAGCCGCGCGACGGCTTCCGCATTGGCCGCGTCGGCGCCGAGTCCGTAGACCGTCTCGGTCGGGAACGCGACCAGCCCGCCGTCTCGAAGGGTCCGCACGGCTGTCGCCGTCGCGGCCTCGCCGGCCGGTCGAATCTGCGTTGTCAGGTCCACAGTCATGGGATTCGGTTCTCGATTCAGGCTTCTTGCGGTGCGCGAAACCCAGGGTTATAAGCCGCGTCTTGTCGGAGTGTGGCTCAGCCCGGTAGAGCACTGCGTTCGGGACGCAGGGGTCGCAGGTTCGAATCCTGCCACTCCGACCATTATTTCAATGGCTTGCGCGGCCTCGCGGAAGCTCCAGACCGCGCTCTTCTGCCCCATTTGCACGCAAAATGCACGCACCGTCTCGCCGCCGCGGGACGCAGCCATGTCGCCATGTTGGGGGTGGGGACCGACGACCATTATTTCCGCCCCTTCCAGCCCGGCTTGATGGCGTAGGGCTTCACCAGATCCCACTTTTTGGTGTGCTTGTTGACCTCGCGCACGAAGGCCTCGACCGCGGCGATCGCCTCGCTCATGTACTCCGGGGCGTAGGGGTCGATGCCGGAATAGCGCCGGGTCGACTTCTTCTTCGCGACCGGGACATGGCCCAGGAAGATCGAGATCTCGCGTCCAGGCACCTTCGCCACGTTCTCCATGTAGCGGCCCAGCGTGTGCCGGATCGAGGTCGAGTTCACCCGCCTCTGGAGCTTGGCCTTGCTGACCAGGTTGCGCATCGCCGTCTTGATCGACTTCACCGCCTCGCCTCGGTAGGTGACGATCGGGCCGCTCGTGACGGTATCGAGCCAGGGCGCCCATGTCGCCGAGATGCGCATGATCGGCCGAAACTTCTTGGTCTGGATGCGGCCGGCCGGATTCATCTCGAACAGGTTGTGCTGCCAATCTATCTGCTCGGCGACGAGTTCGAGAACGGCTTCGGGCCGCGCGGCGGTGTTGATCTCGGCGATGTTGTAGTCGAGCATGTGGACATCGGAGATCGCATCGAAGAGCTTGGCGACCTCCAGGATCGTGAGCTCGCGCCCACGAAGCTCTTCAGCTTCCATCTCGGCGTCGCCACGGATCTCGGGCACGTTGGGCGCGGCTGGTATCTCCTCGTCTTCGACCGCAAGGTTGAGGGCGGCTCTCAACACGGACCCGATCCGACTGACGTAGCTGAGCGCGTGGCCTTCCCGGAGCAATTCGTCCTGAAAGCTGCGGATATCGCGCTTGCGCAACACGGCGACCGGGATATTGCCGAGTCGGGGGCGCACATAGTTCTCGATCGCGCTGGTGGCGGCTTCGCCGCTCCTGATCTTCGGCACGCGTTCCTTCTTGTAATAGTCGAGAACCTCTCCCGTCAGCGTCATCGGCTTCTTGTCGAGAAACGCTTTGGGGTCGCCGATGATGCCGTGCTTTTCGAGCTGTTCGGCGATCTTTTCCGCATCAACACCGGAGGTCGTATGCAACGTCCGCCGCCGGGTCTGACGCGCTTCCTCGTCGAACCAGCTAACGTAATAAATGGCGGCGAGCCGATCCCGAACGAGCCAGTAGAATCCGTAGGCCTTCGGAAGACGTTCGAAACGATGACCACGGCGACGGGTTCGGGGGGATTTGACCATTAGCGCGGCGCCCCCGGCGGCTCGTTCGAGTACAGCAACGACAGCACGGCCTCGCGGGGAAATCGGAAAACGCGCAGACCGCGGACGAACGGGAGCTCACCGCGACGGGCCATGCGGCGAACGGTTTCCCGAGAGACCCGCAGCAAGCTTGCGACGTCGTCAATCGTCAGGAATGCGGGGAGCACGGGTTCCATTATGAGGCCTATTCACCGGCCTCGAAGTCGGCCTCGTCGAACGTGCAGCTCAGGACGTCGTCGTCCTCGTTCGCGCCGTCGTGGTCGAGAGCCCGCGCGCTCCAGCTGCTCAACACATTCATGTCGGTGCGCTGCACGTACTTGCAGTAGCGATCGTCGAAGTCGGAGAGCGGCAACCAGGTCCACTTGCCGTCGAAGAGGATCGCGTTGCCGTCGGGGTGAACCGCTTTGCAGGGGATGACATCCCACTCGGCGATACGCACCGACCACGGCAACGCCTCGATCTCGATCCATGTCGGCCGACCGTAAAGCCGGTCGCGATGGTTGAGCAGCCAGCAGGCATGGCGGGCAGACGGCGGGGCCTTCAACAACTGCATGATCTCGTCGTGGCGCAGATGTCGCATCGCGTGATGAACGCGGCCGAGCCGCCAGCCGATGTAGTCCAGCAGGTTCGGGTTCTCCTGGCCGATGACGATCTCATTGATGTCGCCAAGCAGGAACGGCAGGTCGTCCTCGACGACTTCGACGCACGGTTGGCCAAGTTCCGAGTACGTCGAGATCGCTGCATTGAGCGACCTCCGGTAGTCGAACACGATGATCTTGACCGAATCCAGCTTGGTGGGATCGCAGATCCAACGGCGATCCCACGGCGGAGATTGGCGTTGCCGCAAAATATGCCCAGCCATCGCCGCCGGGCCCTGGCCCAACGCCAAATAGCAAACTTCGGTCTGCTCACCGAAAACGAAGCTGAGCGCCTCGTTGTCAAGGACGGCCGCGAGGTTCTCCGCGGGAATATCGACGTGGCGCGTCCTGCTGAGCCAGTTTGTAGTGTCGCCGTTCATTGACGTAATTGGTCCTTTCGTAAAGGCTATATACGGCAGACACCCGTATATTACAAGCGGACGGTCGAGGCTATCCAGCAGGGGACCGAATATTCAGCTACTATCGGCCCGATTCAGGCCGGGTCGGATGAGATTACGGTATTCACTTACCGGTAAGGTGCCGCTTTGGAAAAAAGACGCTTGAGCAGAAGGGGGGCGCCACGTGGTCAGGGAGCTGGGCGCCCAGGGGTTACCGCTTGGGCTGAAGTGGCCGAAAACGTGCGCGAGGAGATGCGGCACAGTCCGAACAAGGACCTTGTGACGGCATTTCGGCGTGTTTCGATTAACTGGCCCAGTCGAGGCCTGCCTAATGCCAAGGAGCGAACCATTCGGAATTGGATCTCCGCTCTGGAGAATATCGAGCGCATCGAAGACGACACCTCCGATGAATACGTCGACTATGTCAGACGTCTGCGTACGGTGCCGGTCGCGGCGGCTGAATTGGTTGCTAGGTGGCATCGATACGACGCGCTCAAGGCTTTGAAGGCCGCGCGCGTGATCGTGGGTGGGCGATGGTCCGTCGAGCAATTGCGTGAGGCGGAAAAGAACGCGCGCGCAAAAAACGCTGGGTACGCCCGTGGCCGCCAATATGCGCATAGGCTTGAGGGCCAAGTACGCAAATGGGCGACGCTGCATTTGACGCCCGATTTCAAGCGGCTGGAAAAGCCGCCTAGTGACGATCCGGCCGATATCCTTTTCGTAAGGGAAAATGACCCGAATGCGCTCGCGGCTGTCGTGATTTTTGGTCCCTATAGTTACGCCAGGGAGTATGATAGCCGATTAGGCTCGTTCATGGGGATAGTGGCGGGGTTGGCAGCTTATTGCGAGCGGGTGCTTGCGATAGTTCCTGACGAAAGCATCCGATATTGGCGGTGGCTGCATCAGCGCAAATTAGAGGGCGCCGGCATCGAGTTTTTTGCGGTCCACCATCGAGGCAAGGATTTCGATCCTCTGGAGATCAGCCGCCCGTCGGCCACCGAGTTGGTGTCCTCTGAAGATGAGGGGTAGGACTCCCCCGTTACTCCGAAGGCAACGCGCGGAGCGTGCGGCTGCACGCGGCAGGTTGCGACTGCACACGGCAAAACGCCGCCGAGCCCGCGCACCCGTTTTCCTACCGTGAAGCATTGGAACGTCAGGCTGACAACCTGAAGGTCATAGGTTCAAATCCTATCCCCGCAACCAAGATTTGATAGCGATATCAGTGAATTAGCCCGCCTCTGGCGGGCTTTTTCATGTGTTGTCGGCCAATTCACGCCGTCCTTCAAGATTACCAAGCATTACCAAGGGTTTTTGCCAATTCCGCCAACCGTTACGATCCGTTTCCACTTACTCCATGTGACATGCTTGGCACATGAAAAGGCGCAGATGTTCGATCCCTGAATCGCCGGTGCGCTATAGCGAGCACCTGACCGGCGACGGCCAAGAGATGTTCGCACACGCCGCGAAGCTCAACTGGGAAGGCATCGTCTCGAAGAACGCCGCCGCGACGTACCGCTCGGACCGCAACGAGGGGTGGCTCAAGGTCAAGACCGCGCAGCGGGGCACCCGTCATCGGGTTCGTAAAGGACCCGACCGGCGTTGCAGCCCTCTACCTCGGCAAGCGCCGAGGCAAAGAGCTGGTCTATATGGGCAAGGTCGGCACCGGCTGACCGCGCCTCCAGACGAGGCCCTGCGGCTGCAGCGCCCACTCCCGGACGGCTCGCTCCGGATCGTTGCCCGCGGCGTCAAGGAAGATGCAGCCGAGTCCGCGACGTGACCGACGAAGACGAGGATAGCCAGGCCGGTCCCCCCGAGCCAACGGAAGATCATCCACGTCGATATGGATTCTTTTTACGCGTCGGTCGAACAGCGGGACAATCCCGATCTTCGTGGCAAACCGGTCGCGGTCGGCGGATCCCGCGAGCACGGTGTCGTGGCGGCTGCAAGCTACGAAGCCCGCAAGTTCGGCGTCAGGTCGGCTATGCCGTCGGTCACCGCGAAGCGACAATGCCCGGACCTCATCTTCGTGAAACCGCGCTTCGAGATCTACAAGGCTGTCTCGCAGCAGACCCGCGAAATCTTCGCCGAGCACACGCCGATCATCGAACCGCTATCGCTCGACGAGGCTTACCTGGACGTCACGGAAAACCTGCAAGGAATTCCGCTGGCGCGCGATGTCGCTAACCGAAGCCTGTTTAAAGGCTTCAACGCAAACGCGGCTTCGTCTTGCGCCGCGCGTACCAAGCCGCCATGGCGACGACGAGCCAGGCGATCGACGCTGCGACGAAGGCGACGAAAACGCTGGCTTTGACCACGATGCAGAAGACAAGCGCGAAGGCTAACATCCCAAGCGCGCCAAGCGCGGCGCCGGCCGCGTCCAGCGCCGCCGCTTCCTGTCCGCGCCGACGACCGTCGAGGCCTTCTTCGTTCTTCCGACGAATTTCGTGTTTCTCAATCAGCGTGGCGCTGGCGCAGAAGATAACCGGAAGAGCCAGGAACAAACCGCCGACAGATGCTCCATAACGGCTGCTGACGAGACCGGTAACTACGGTCGCGGCGCCACCGAGCGCGAAGCGGACCAGATATTCATAAGGACGCCCTTCGCGCAGCGATGAAAACGAGATGCGGACCGGAGTCACGTTCCACCTCCGAACATCGCCAACAGGCCGAAGGCTACGATCAGCCAAACGACAAGCGAGATCAGCGTGGCCGGCATTGCCGTTAAGGGCGACCGGATGAGGGTCTGACAGACCACGACGCTATAGATGGCAAGCGCGATTGCGCCGGCCATCATTGCGCGGCTCTGTAAGGCAGCGTAGCCGGCTCCATGTCGATCAACGGCGATGCCCAGCGTCGCGAGCGCCACTGATGGGGCGGCACTGAACAAACCGGCGAAGCTTTTGGGACGCAGGATGTCCCCGACCATCGCGAATGCCGACACCACTATGCCACCGAGAAAGAAGCGGATGACATATTCACTCATTTCGGCCGCTTCCAAAGCTTCGATAGCGGTCCCGCCTTGCGTTGCCGCACGAAGCTCATAACCGCGCCCTTGCCAGGGCGCCCCAGCCCGGTGGCGCGCTCCGCGTACTCCTCCTTGAGGTCTTCAACAATCGGCATCCTCTTTCTTCTCCATGAGTACGGGCGGGTATCCCGTCCACAGCCGAAGGAACCGCTCCAGAACCGCGCCGAGCGCGAAGCCAGCGAGTACATCCGACGGCCAGTGCGCCAAGATCGCGACTCGAGTGAGAGAAAGGCCCACCGCGATGGCTCGGATCGCTCGCCGCGGTCCGGGCGGCAGGGCGCCAGCTGCGGACGCCAATGCGCCCATATGGAGTGCGTGGCCCGAGGGAAAAGCATCGTCGCGCTTGCCAGAGAACGAAATGCCGTGGACATGCCCCAGCACGGTTCTTCGATCTGGACGAGTCTGATCGAAAATTAGCTTCATACCGTGCGGTAGCAATGAGGAGACCACCGTGACCAACAGCGCATGGTTACCAGCCCGCCGAAGCTGTTCCCCCCCGCCTCGCGAAGCCATCCATCCGATCGCGGCGAGAACTAACAGCACCTTCTCATCTGCCCCCCACGTTAGTGCCCTGGCGATCTCCTCGGGAAGGGGCGTGGCGTGATGAGCGATCGCTTGTGCGATCTCGACATCTGCTTCCGTGGGCTTCACTTCCACGGGAAACGGATGGCTTTGCGTCAAGCCGACGATCTTCGCCAAGGTCGTACGTGTACTCATTTGGGGTCTGCGAATTGATGCTATGCGTCCTCTAAGAACTGACTACTAACGCCTCCCGATTGCGTGGGTTCATTTTTCGGCCAAACTTGATCCCGACCGGCGGCGGCACGGCGCGGCTGATCGGCCTTGTTTGCGGTAAATCCGGCCGCGATCATCGCGACCTGCATCGCCTGCTCCTGAACGAGCGGAACCCGAATGTTTGGCCGAGGATTTTCTCAAGCTCTGGTTTCGGGAATTCGATGGGCTCTTTACCCACCGCGAGCTCGTGTGATCGACTGCACGCTGCGCCGCCGCTGCTTGTTTTCATAAACGCTGTGTCAACCTGGGATGGGCTTCTTCCTATGCCAATGCCACCAAAGCACGGCGCCAACTCCAAGCGCCACGGACACAACTAGAACCACAATCAATGCGGAACTTTCAATCCACGCAATCGCTGGAATGCTCAGGGCCAAGAGGAGTCCGAGAAGGCAGACATGCCAAGAAGCGACATGGATGCCAGCGGTAAACGTACCGAGTGCCAGCAAGGTGAAAATGGCGAGCCCAGTCACATTGGCATTGAGGATCCTCTGCACGCTCGGCAAAAGTATCATGTTCATCACGAGCAGAAATGCGCACCAATGCAATACCTGCGTCCGAACCAACCGCCATCGCGCGTCTTTGTCGGCTGCGCTCTGCCATCCGGTGCCGATACAGATGGCTCCAATCACTACCGCCAGAATCTCCCAATAGACGACAATCGGTTGTTTCAAGAAGCTCGTATAGGCAACGCCGATTATGGTTAGTAGCAGAACGAGACTGTAGGGTAGTTCTTTGATCCAAATACTTGTCCGTCGTGGCTCAACTGACAAAATTTGTAGATCGGGCGATGGCACCTGATGACGGCTTGCGTCCGCGCGCATGGCGTCTACTCCGGATTGAAGGTCATCGCCCATTATGGTCACTTGAGGCCGGACAAGTACCCGCGCCTTTAATGATGTGTCGTATGTCCGATCGTCCGATAGCGGAGGTGCCTCAGGCGCCACCAGTTAGTGCAGAAATCCAAACAGCCAAAGAAGCAGAATGATCGGGAGCGGTATGCCGAGCAACCAAAGAAGAGCGCCCTTGCCCATGTTCTTGCCCTCCTGCGTTCAGAGCTATGGAGCAACAACGAGGGTCCGTTGCCGGTTCCTCATAAACTGCGAATTCCTGGGTCGTGATGGGCATGATCCTTCTCGCACGCTGAGCCTCGTGGTTGGCCGACAGCCGCGATCCCTCGCCCTCCCCGAGGCTGCCCAGAGGATTAGACCCGATGGACCGATGGCAAGAGTTGATGGCCGCTCGGCTCCAAGGCTGCTCCGTCTTTCGACTGAATACCTGCGGGCGGAGGACGCGTCGGGAACCGGTTTCCTTTCGGACCGTTCGTTTGAAGTGCTCTGAAAGGACAGTTTCATTGCGGCTGGACGCGGAAATTGTGCAGACGATCGTTGATCCGAAGGACGCCGCTGAGTTTGCGGGTCTACGGTACGTCTCGGACGCGCGTCCCGGCATTAAACGAAAAAAGGCGGGCACCGGCTTTACCTACTTACGCGCGGACGGCTCTAAGCTGACCGAGCCGGATGTGCTGAACAGGATAAAGTCGCTCGCGATTCCGCCAGCCTGGTCCGATGTCTGGATTTGCCCCTTCAACGACGGCCATATCCAGGCTACGGGGCGAGACGCGAAAGGCCGCAAGCAATACCGCTATCATCCACGTTTTCGCGAAGTGCGCGAAAGCACGAAATACGAGCATGTCGTTGCCTTCGCCGATGCGTTGCCCGGGATCCGGGAAAAAGTGAAAGAGCATATGGCCCAGCGTGGATTGCCGCGCGAAAAGGTGCTGGCGACTATCGTACATCTTTTAGAGACGACGCTGATCAGGGTCGGAAACGACGAATACGCAGAGCAGAACAAGAGCTATGGCCTGACGACGCTCATGAATCGGCATGTCGCCATCAATGGAAATGAGGTGCGCTTCCGCTTTACTGGAAAGAGCGGCAAGCAATGGTCTCTGCGCGTGAAGGATCGCCGCATTGCAAAGATCATAAAGGCATGTCAGGAGCTTCCGGGGCAGGAGTTGCTCCAATATGTCGATGAGGCAGGCGCTTTTCAGGACGTTAGCTCGACCGACGTGAATGCCTATCTTCGGGAAATCACCGGCAAGGACATTACGGCGAAGGATTTTCGCACCTGGGCGGGTACAGTCTTGGCAGCCATGGCGCTTAATGAGCTTGAGAGCTTCGACAGCGCGGCGCAGGCGAAGCGAAATCTCCGCGCCGCCATTGAAAAAGTGTCGGCGAAACTCGGCAACGCACCGACCATTTGCCGGAAATGCTATGTGCATCCGGAAGTGATGAACTCCTATATGGATGGCAATCTCGTGCTTGAGCTTAAAACCAAAGCCGAGAGCGAATTACAGGCCAATGTCGAAAGCCTGAAACCTGAGGAAGCCGCGGTTCTGGCTCTGCTGCGTGGCCGCCTTGCGAAAGAAGCAGAGCGCCCGAAGCAGCGCGCCAAGGCAACCTAGACCTAAGAGCCGATCCAAGAAGATTGGATTCAAGAGCATTGGGTTGAGCGTGTGAGGCGCCTGAGCATGACGCGGATCATGGCGAGGCGGACGAAGGCTGCGACGGTCCTGGTGTAGCACTCAAAATCGCGCATCAGGCGACGATTGCGGCTGATCCAGGCGAAAGTCCGTTCGACGATCCAGCGCTTGGGCAGCACGACGAAGCGATGGAGATCGGAACGCTTGACGATCTCGGTCTTCCAGCATCCCGTCGCGGCGACAGTCTTCGCCATTTTTGGTCCCTGATAGCCGCCATCGGCGAAAATCCGATCGACGAAGGGAAAGCGCCGCCGCGCTCGGCGTAGCAGGTCATGCGCGCCGTCGCGGTCCTCACATGGGGATGTTCGGGTCAAGTAGTAATAGATGCCGTAATGGGCCGGCCTTCGCGAGCATAGCCAGATTGGGTGGCTGTCCCTCAGAATGATGGTGTTGAAACGGAGTCCGAGCGATCGGCTCCAAGCATCATGAGAGGAACAGCCATGGAGCATTATGCGGGAATCGATGTCTCACTGAAAGAGAGCAGCGTGTGCGTTGTGGACGCGACCGGAACGATCGTCTGCGAGGTCAAGATCGCCAGCGAGCCTGAAGCACTGGTCCGCTATTTCGACGAACTGGAATTGCCTGTCAGCCGCATTGGGCTCGAAGCCGGTCCATTGTCGCAATGGCTGCATGCGGGGCTTGTCGCCGCCGGACGCGCTGCCGTGTTGCTGGAGACGCGGCACGTGAAGGCGGGGCTGTCGGCCATGACAGTCAAAACCGACCGGAAAGATGCGCGTGGGATCGCCCAGTTGCTGCGGATGGGATGGTACCGTCCGGTTCACGCCAAATCGGTGACTTGCAAGGATACCCGGGCTCTTCTCGTTGGCCGCAAACTTCTGCAAGGCAAGCTTCTCGACGTCGAACTGAGCATCCGTGGAATCCTGCGCGGTTACGGGCTGAAGGTCGGCGAAGTCAGTCGTGGAAGGTTTGAGGCGCGCATCCGGGAATTGATAGCGGGCCACGCCACTCTGGAGACGGTGATTGGCGCGATGCTGGTGGCGCGGACGGCGTTGTGGTGCGCGTTCACCAAGCTCCATCGCGAGATGCTGAAGATCGCGCGCGCTGATAAGGTCTGCCGGAGATTGATGAGCACACCTGGCGTCGGCGCCTTGGTCGCCCTGACCTATCGCTCGGCGGTGGACGAGCCGATGCGGTTTGGAAAATCCAGTACGGTCGGAGCCTACTTCGGACTTACGCCCAAAAAGTATCAATCCGGCGAGACTGATCGAGATGGCGGTGTCAGCAAGGTCGGCGACGCCATGGTGCGAACGGCGCTGTTTGAAGCGGCGCACATCATGCTGACGCGGGCGACCCGCTTCTCGAGCCTGAAGTGCTGGGCGCTCGACGTGGCGAAACGTCGAGGCATGAAGCGCGCCAAGGTGGCTCTTGCCCGCAAGTTGGGCGTCGTGCTCCATCGCATGTGGGTGGATGCGACCGAGTTCCGTTGGAGCAAGGCTGCCACGGCCGCATAGGAGGTAGAGCAGGTTCGGAGCGAGCCGAAACGGCACCGCTTCTACAGAGGTCCCGTCGCCGGGACGAGAGCTTGGCAAGGTCGTGTGTGATGCTGTGAATGCTTCGGCAGATCACGCTTCTTAGATTGACCTGTCAGCTTAAGGATCTGATGGCATGGTGTGGTGGCCTTCGCGCTGACCACGGACAGAAGCATGATCCTGGCGATGAGATGTCGTTCAGAGGGGACTTGACGAACGAAGGCCCATTACAGAAGCATCACGGACACATTGGCAGGTTCCTTGTTCACGGCATCCACGGCCTGAGCCCCGATTGCATGACGCGGCTCGATTCCCGAGCCTGATCAACCTCACATCCGGTCGCCGCACGGGACGGCTGCACCAATATCCCGCTTGCGGCGGGCAAGGGCTCAGGAGGACGAGACCATTCTGAATGGCGGCATTTTTGGCCAGGACCGCGACCGGTTCGTCCACCTGGATCCGCCGGGGCTTGATCAGGTCCCGGAAGATTGCGGAGTATGTTTGTGTAGCCTCACGTGGATTTCATGACCACGCCCTCTATGACCACGCCGGCGGTGACGTATTTCCACAGCGCAACAAGCAGCTTGCGGGCGAGCGCGACGATTGTCATCTTCTTCAGACGACCGCCATTTCGCCTCACCCGTTCCTGGAACCAGCAAGCCAGCGCCGAGTCCGGCTGCTGACGCAACCACAGCCACGAAAGCTGGACCATCGTCGTTCGCAGGCGCGGATTGCCCGCTTTCGAGACGCCTTGTTCACGGTCGATCGATCCGCTTCTCCAAGGCGTCGGTGCCAGCCCTGCATAGGCTGCAAGCTGTCTCCGATTGTCGAAGTGCCGGTACAGACCTTCCGCGTAGAGGATGGCGGCGAACTCGGGGCCGATTCCTCTGATCTCGCGTAACATCGCAGCGGACGAAGGCATGTCTTCCCGCTTCTCGGCCAGAAGCGCGTCACGCTCCACCTCCACCGTCTTGATCTGCTCGATCAACAGTTCGAGCCGGTCAAGTTCACGGCATATCTGGGCCTTGAGGTGACCGGGCAGAGCGTCGCCATCGCCGGTTCGTAGCTCTTCCAGCCGCTCGCGCCGGTCACGATGCAGCGGCGCGTAGCCGGTGATGCCCTGGCCAAAGAGTAATCCTTTGATGCGATTGATGTGAAGCGTCCGCTCGCCGACCAACGTCTTGCGCTCACGGCAGGTTCGGCGACGATCCTCTTCCTTGAGGGTAGGTACTCTGACCATCGAGCAGACGCGCGGTTCGCCCCGCTTGTAGGCCAGCAGCGTTCGCACTAGCGTCTCGCCATCAATCTTGTCGGTCTTCACTCGGCGCCGCCGGCGCGACACGGCAATCGAGGCGGCATCGACAACATGGCTTTCGATCCAGTCTTCCCGGCGCAGGCGCCGATCGATCCAGAAGCCGTCGAGACCAGCTTCCTCGATCACCACGAGCGGATAAAGCTTGCCCGTGCGCGCCTGCGCTTTCTCGCGCAACACGCCAAAGCGCACAAACAGCCCGGCAATGTCGCCGCCGACAACCGTGTGCTGCGACATCTTTGCGCCATGGCCCGGCGACAAGGATGTGATCAGCCAGGTCGATTTGCTCAGTTCCAATGACACGAAGATCGCGCCAAGATCGACCCGGATAGCCGCGGGCACTTCGAGTTGGTCAGTCGTAACGGGCATGATCACCTCCACAGAGTGTTGCAGCAGTTGCACTCTGTCACAGCGCCTGCCGCTATCCCCATGGGATCTGAATATCGGCGGCATGGACGCTCACGCCGAGCAAGAGGCCGAGTGTGTCGACGAGGATGTGGCGCTTGCGGCCCGTGATCTCAGCGCAACGTCTTCGTTGTCGCTCCTTGCCCGCATCAAAGCCCTGCGGGTCGAGTGCAGAGCCCCTTTTTGCGCTGCCTTGCTGCTTTTGGCGTCGATGATTGCAACCGTGGGACTCGCCTCGCGTCCGGCTGCTTCGCGTGTCGCTACATAGAGTGTATCGTGAATACGATCCAACGTGCCGTCCCAATCCCGTAACATGAAGTAGAAATGCGCCGTGCTCTTGGGCGGCAGGTCTTTCGGCATCGCCTTCCATTGGCAGCCGGTCGACAGCACATAGAAGATCGCGTTCAACACCTCGCGGACGTCGACCGAACGGCGGCGTCCGCCTCGTCGCGCCGGCGGGATCATTGCAGCAACAAGCACCCACTCCGCATCACTCAAATCACTGGGATAGCGCTGGCTGCGCCGGTCAGCCGTCAGACGGTGTTCAGGCTTCCACATCGTGTGCTCCTGTCACGGATCGCTCCAGGACATGGAATCACAACCGACTCATCTGACTCAAGTTCTTCCTAAATCGGCTCTTAAGAGCCGATCCGAAAAGAAGTTGAATCGGCGGAATCATTTATGATTCCCTGTAAGGCGCGTGATTCGTCGCGGAGCGCCTTACCATGTGGACAGCTGAACACCGCCGTGCGGCGGACCGTCGCGGGCTTCGCTATCCGAGTGATCTGATCGAAGCGGAATGGGCCCTTGTCGCGCCCTTCGTGCCGCCGGCGCGGCGCGGTGGGCGCAAACGCGAGGTCAATGTTCGCGAAGTCATCAATGCCATCTTCTACGTGCTGTCGACGGGCTGCCAGTGGAACGCGCTACCCAAGGACCTGCCGCCGAAGAGCACGGCACATGATTATTTCATTCTGCTCGATCGTGATGGCGCCTTGCAACGCATACACGAGGCACTCTATCTCATGGCGCGTGAGCTGGCCGGACGTGAGGCCAGTCCGACAGCTGCGATTATCGACAGCCAGAGCGCGAAAGCCGCTCAAAAAGGGGCTCTGGACTGGACCCGCAAGGATATGATGCGGGCAAGGAGCGACAACGAAGACGTTGCGCTGAGATCACCGGCCGCAAACGCCACGTTCTCGTCGACACGCTCGGGCTTCTCTGAGCGTCGTCATTCATTCCAACAGCGTGCAGGATCGCGACGGCGCGCGCGATGTTCTGCGTCAGGCGCGGCGGCGCTTCCCATTCATCGAAACGATCTTCGCCGATGCCGGTAGGCAAGCCCAACCGTTCGGCATATTAGCGTTTGATAAAGGTGACGAGCCGCCAAGGGATAGCGGCTTCCTCGGCGACTAAACGCCCCGCGGTTCAACCTAGGCAGTAGTGACGATTTAGCGGGGAACGCAAACGCATCAAGCTTGCACCATCGCTAACCGCCGCTTGCAGGGGTGCGGGCCGGTCCCGACAAGACACCGCGGTAATGGCGGCGGAATTTCCCTTTAGAGGCCGATCTGCGTTTGAACCGACAGCCAGCGACGTTTGACTTATGTATTTATGGCCAGTCTCCGCAGGAGGCGGACATGAGAGATCATGATCTATTGCTTCACGCCATTGTTGAGATAAAGGAAATTATTGACCGATATCTTGAAGTCGGCACCTCGTGTCCAGAAATTGCGATGGATCGTTTGGTCGAAATTCTGGATCGGCATGAGTTGGTGGTCGCGATCGACCGGTTGGAGCGTGGGTTTGGACGGCCGCGGCTGGTCAACTGAAACGCAACGCTGGACCGCCAGAACATACAGTTCGTTGCGAAAGGCTATTGGCCTCACCTCTCAACGCGATGCCTTCCGCTGGCGCTGGCGAGGAAACGACCCAGCAGGCGGCGTTTTCCCTTGCGCGGAATGAGGTCAATATCGCTCACCAGCTTCGCGCCACCCTTGCGTCGTTCCAGAACGATCTTTCGAGTATGAAAGGCTTCGAGTTCGACGCGATGTGCCACGCTGACGACGGTGGCGTTGGGAAGCTCCTTATTGAGGAGTTCCATCATCTTATCCTGGCTTTTTGCGTCGAGCGCGGATGTTGCTTCGTCCAGCACGATGATATCGGGGTTGTGCAAAAACAGCCGGGCGAAAGCGAGCCGCTGCTTTTCGCCGCCCGACAGCGTCTGGTCCCAGGGCGCTTCTTCCTCAAGTCGCTCCTTGAGATGACCAAGTCCCACTTTGTCCAGCGCAGTGCCAATTTCTTCGAGAGCCCAGTCTTCCGCACCCGCGGGGTAGGCGGCAGCGCGACGTAACGTTCCAAACGGCACGTACGGCTTTTGCGGGAGCATGAACAACCGACGGTCCGGATGGAAGCTGACGCTGCCGCCACCCCATGGCCACAGGCCAGCGATAGCCCGCACCAGCGTGCTTTTGCCGGTCCCGGACTCACCCGCCACCAGCACGCGCTCGCCGGCATCGATGATCACTTCCGCTTCTCCCACCACGGCGGTGCCGTCGTCGAGCGTCACCGACAAGTCGTTAAGGCTGAGGACTGCGTCGCCCTCGGTCTTGCCACGCTGAATGCGGCCGATGCCGTCGCCACGCTCGGCGCGATCCAGCCCGTCGATCGACATCATCAGCGAGGCGATCCGCCGCGCGCAGGCATTCCAGTCAGCCAGACGCGGATAATTATCGACAAGCCAGCCGAACGCGCTCTGCACGATGGTGAAGGCCGACGCCGCCTGCATCACCTGTCCCAACGTCATGCTGCCATCGAGGAACTTCGGCGCGCAGAGCAGCAGCGGGATGACCGGAGCGATCAGGCTCGATCCCTGCGACACGATGGTGGTGCGCATGTGCTGACCGCACAGCAGCGCCCATTGCTTGATGACGCTGGCGAACGTTTTGTTGATTCCGTCGCGCTCTTCTTCCTCGCCACCCAACAGGGCGATGCTTTCGCCGTTCTCGCGAACGCGCGTCAGCGCGTAGCGATATTCGGCTTCGGCCTGGTTTTTACTCTCCGAAACCGCGACAAAGTGGCGGCCGATGTAGACCATCGAACCGCTGGTAACTCCGGCATAGATCACCGCCGCCACCACCAGGAAACCGGGCACGGTAAATGTCGACCCACCGACCGTCAGGGTCAGCGCGCCACCGATGGTCCAGAGCACCACAATAAAGGTTGCCGCCGAAAGGAACGCGGATATCACGCCGGAGGCGAAATCCACCGGCGCGTCGGTGGCGACCCGCAGATCCTCGGCGATGCGATATTCCGGGTTTTCGTGGTCGCCGCTGACAAGATTGAGTTGATAGTAGCGGCCGTTAGTCAACCATCGCGACACCACTGAATCGGTCAGCCACGCGCGCCAGCGGCGCTGGATGCCCATGCGTGCGAAGACCTGAAATACGCCGAGCGCCACGCTGCCGCTCGCGAGCGGGAAGAATACCCCCGTTAGATAAAAAACCGTGGCGGCGTCACGCTTCTCGATGGCGTCAAAGATCGCGCGATTCCAGACGTTGATGGCGTATTGGAACGCGACGTTTGTAATAATCAAGGCGATCAGGCCGAGAGAAAACACCCAGGCCAGCTTGCCGCCATTGGCACCCCAAAATCCTTTGGCGCTGATCCAGAATCGCGTGAGCAAATAGTCCTTGCGTGCCTGCTCAATCTCATCTGGCGAAAGATCTGCGTCGGGTTCCAAGATTTCTGGAGGCGGGGGTTCGACCGCATGTCCGGTCTCCGTGACGACTTCAAGGATTGGCGGCTTCGGCATGGCTCACGACCTCGGTTGAATTCGGTAGCGGAAGCGCCGCAATAGGCGATCTTGGGCACGTCTCTCGAATTGTTGCGCTGCGATAGGAGTGCTGGATTCAATTTCTGCCAAATTCTGAAGTGATACAATCAAGGCGAATGACAGGCCGATCGGTCAATACGCGTCTCGTCAGGACGTCGGGAGAGGATGGGACCTGGTGAAAGTTGAAATTCGCACAACCGAACGCGAAGGCGCGGCGAGACCATCGCCGACCGTCGTCGGCATCGGCGCATCGGCGAGCGGCATCGAAGCGCTCAGCCGCTTCTTCGAGGCCATGCCGAGCGATAGCGGTTGTGCGTTCGTGGTCGTTTTGCATCTCGATCCGGATCGCGAAAGCGAGATGGCGCACATTCTGGCCGCCCGCACGGCGATGCCGGTCGCGCAGATCCATGACGGAATGAAAATTGATGGCGACCACGTCTATGTGATCGCGCCCGATACCGATCTGGAGGTGCGCAACGGTCGGCTGCATGTGTCCAAACCGTCGGAAGCCCGCGGTCACCGTCATCCGGTGGATGTGCTGTTCAAGTCGCTCGCTGCGGAACAGCGCGAACGGGCCATCGCCATCGTGCTCTCCGGAACCGGAAGCAACGGCACCGATGGATTGAAGGAGATCAGGGCAGAGGGCGGCATGAGTCTGGTGCAGACGCCTGAGACCGCGAAATTCGACGGCATGCCGCGAAGCGCGATCGCGGCGGATATGGCCGATCATATTCTCGCTCCGGAAAAGATGCCGGAGACCATCATTGCCTACACGCGTCATGGTTACCTCGCCGCGTCAGCCGAAGCCGGGCCCGCTTCGCCGGCCGGTCAGGCAACCATCGAACAGGTTCTGGAACTGTTGCGAGCCCGCGCCAGACACGACTTCGGCAGCTACAAGCGCAGCACGCAGCGTCGGCGCATTCACCGCCGCATGGGGCTCCGAAACATTGGAACGCTGAACGACTATCTGGAGGAGCTGCGGGCCAATCCGGATGAAGTCCAGACCTTGGTGGCGGACCTGATGATCAGTGTCACAGGGTTCTTTCGCGACGTCGAAGCGTGGAATGCCCTCACGGTATCGGTGATCGACCCGCTCGTCGCGGAGCGCGACTCCGGCGCTGCGATCCGGGTCTGGGTTTCGGCGTGCGCCACCGGCGAGGAGGCCTATTCCATCGCCATGCTGGTGACGGAACGGGCGGAGGCGGCGCTAAAGCGGTTCGACCTCAAGGTGTTCGCGACCGATGCCCAGGACGACAATTTGCGCAAGGCGCGCGACGGCATTTATCCGGCCGCCGCCACGGCCGGATTTCCGCCGCAACGTCTGCAGCGCTTCTTCGAGAAGCTCGATGGCTCCTTTCAGGTCCGCAAGGAACTTCGCGATATGGTCGTGTTCGCGCAACAGAATCTGCTGCGCGACCCGCCGTTCTCACGGCTGGGATCTCATTTCGTGCCGCAATTGCTTGATCTACCTTGAGCCGGAGCCGCAACAGCGCATCATCGCTCTTTGTCATTTCGGCTTGCGCCAAGGTGGCCATCTGTTCTTGGCAATGCTGAAACAGTCGGGCGGCAGGGCGACCTGTTCGAGACCGTGTCCAAGAAATGGCGGATTTATCGCCGGGAAGGCCAGACCCGGCACGACCTCATTGATTATCCGTCAACAGCACATCAACCCGTTGAGCCACGCCAGACGGATGACCCGTCGCTAGTTGAGCCATCCAACGCCTCGGTGACCGAGACAGCGCGGCGCGTGCTGTGTGTTTCGGCGCGGGTTTGGACGCCGATCGGCGCCAGGGTCACTATTCTCACATCAATAAAATCAAAACTTTAGACTGCGCGTGCGCCGATTGAGGGGGTCAAAGTTCAATCAGTATTCACAACCGCGTGCGGCGCGCTCATGTTCCAGCGTTCGCGGTGTTTTGTTCAAATAGTCGCTCATCCGGGAAACCCGCTGATTCGGCTCGGACGGAAGGACTTTCCCCATTGATCGTTTGACCTCCTCTTCAACAGGAGGCAATCACATGGACTGGAACCGCGTCGAAGGAAACTGGAAACAGGTCAAGGGCAAGGTGAAGGAGCAGTGGGGCAAACTCACCGATGACGACCTCGATCAGATCGCTGGCAAGCGTGAGCAGCTCGAAGGAAAACTGCAACAGCGTTACGGGTACCAGAAAGACCAGACCAAGAAGGAAGTTGATGATTGGTACGGCACTCAATCATGGCCCGACTAAATGATTTGCCCCGCTTCGGCGGGGCATTTTTTAATCTGCACTTCTAGCGCTGGAATCCCGCCCAACCTACGCCGCACCAACAACGACCCGCCTTCGTTTCGAGTGAAGTATGACGGCGTGGAAATTGGATCAATCTCGAAACGGCATCACCACGTCGAGCATCGTGACTTCCGGTCATGGGGCATCGACACGATGCCGTTGATGAGCCATGGCGGCAGGCCTCCGGCGGGAGAGGCTAGAGAGGCTCGCAGTTTCGATCAGGCTAAAAAAACTGTTCAAAGAGGCTTTCGAGAAATGGAAGACAAGTCTTTCACCAAGCCAGCTTGAGGAGAACCTGATCTACAAGCGGGCGGCAGCCAGCAGACGGGCACGATGACAGACTGGTCCCGCCGCTTCAACGCGCCGGTCAAGACGCCGGACGGGAAGACGCTGCGCACGCTGAAGGATGCCGCCGAGTATGTGCTGGCGTTACCGCCGAAGGTGCAGGCCGAACCTGCATGGCAGCGCGCGGCTCGAGAACTGAAGAACGCCGCTGAGCTGGATCCGGCATGGTGATGGTTCGCACGGTCGGCGATGATGCACGCGCTGCTCGGGCCGGATGAGCCGCCTATCGGCAACCCAGAGAGGAAGAAGGGGCATAGGTGGCGGACGAAACGAAAACTGGCGAGGGATCGCTAATGCGGTACAGATCGACGCATGGGCAAATTCGTTGCATCTGCCAAAGAACACGCTACTTCTTGTGCGGTTCGACCGTTGTTTTTGAAGAGCCCTCGGGCGCCGACTGCATACCTGGTGGACTTTGGCCCTGCGGACTTTCTGGAGGAGCGCCGCCGGACCCGGTGTCAATGGGACCGGTCCAGCCCTGTGGTTGTGGTTGGCCCTTAGTTTCCGGCGTTACGGTCCGGCCAGTGTTATATTCAGACTTGTTTGGTTGCTTGGAATCCGAGTTTGTCTGAGCGCTGGCAATCCCGACTAAGCACGCCGTCCAGGTCATAATAACCAATATAACCAATATAACCAATATACGATGCATGATGGTCCTCCGGTCATATGCACTTTCAACAGCCCCAGCGACACGGTGTTCCATTCAACCTGAAGGTCGACATCTGCTTGTGATGCCTTCGTCCTACGCCTGCAATGACGATTGGACGAAGGAAGAGTTGCATCCCCGAACATACTCCGCTGCGCGGCGAGCGAGGCGCTGCCGCACGCCGCGTCAGTATGGTGGCACCATTTTCTGCCAGCCTCCTCCTTTCCCAGCCAAAAGTGCGCACGTTCCAATCTAATATGCCATGGCTAAGGACGGTTCCAATCCCCGGAGCAGCGCATGTTGAGCAAGTCTGAAGAGTACAGGGAGAACGCCCGCAACTGCGGTGAACTGGCTGCTGAAGCGAAGGATTTGCCGTCGAAGAAACGCTACAAACGTATGCAGGATGCATGGCTCGCGCTTGCCGAGGAGCAAGACTGGCTGGAGGGGAAAGTGGTGTCAGCGGACAAATAGAAAATCCCGCCGCCGAACGGTCGGTGCCTCCCTCCTGCAATAGAAAACTCCGCCGGAGCGGGTGTCGGCGCCGCCCAGGACGCATGACATGACGAACCTGCTCAAGCTCCCAACCTGGGCCGATGACGAGCACATCTATGCCGTCATCGAGACGCCGCGAGGAAGCACCTGCAAGCTGGACTTCGATCCTGAAACCTGCGGGCGTTCACACTGGCCAAGCCGTTAACCGGGCCGTTCCACATATGCGTCAAAGCCGCACTTGGATGCGATTTGACGTTCTTGGCGCTTGTTTCGCAGGACAGTAACCAGCCTAGGCCCGTTCCGCGGTCCTTGACCGCTGGCCACGATGAAATCCGCGGTACCGATCGCCTAATCAAATTCACGCGCTCGAAGGCGCAGTGCGTCAGACGGTCTGGTCGGCATCGAGGTATCGGTGCCGCCTTTGACGAGAAGCGCCCAGATTGTGCGGGCGATCTTGTTGGCCAGTGCGACGGCTACGACCTTATATGGCCGCCGTGCCATCAGCGAGATGATCCACGAGGGCAGCTTTACGCCTCTGCGAGCTTGCTTCAGGATGTCGCGCCAACAATCAGCAGCGTGCGCAACTGCTTATTTCCCTGTTTTGATATTCGGCCAAGCCGCTCATTGCCGCCGCTGGAGTTGGCTCGCGGAGTAATTCCGATCCAGGCGGCAAGATCGCGGCCCGTTTTGAATGCCGCGGGATCCTGAATGCTGGCTCGAACTGTCGCGGCGATGATCGGTCCGACGCCTGGGATGCTGGTCAGTCGCCAGGCGGTCTCATCTGCCTTCACTGTCGCGACGATCTTCGTGTCGAGTTTCTCGATACGTGCCGTCAGCATCTCGATTTGCTCGGCCATCTCGAGGAGCACTGCCCGAGCCGCGACTGGAAGACGCGTGTCCTCTGCGTCCCGCAGGACCAGGATGAGCTTCGCGATACTGGTCATGCCCGCGGCGGCGATGATGCCGAGTTCAGCCATATGAGCACGCATTGCATTTGCCGTCTGGCTCCGCTGACGGACGAATAGTTCACGGGTCCTCAGCACCATGCAGGCGGCCTGTTCGGCGGGGGTCTTGATGGGCACGAAGCGCATGGTGGGCCGCGATACTGCTTCGCAAATCGCCTCGGCATCAGCCGCGTCGGTCTTGTTTCGCTTGACGTAGGCCTTCACGTAGGTCGGCGGCATCATCCTGACCGTATGCCCGAGTTGCCCAATGGCATTCGCCCAGAGTAGTGCGAGCCTGCACACGCCTCGATCCCGACAAGGCACGGGTCGATAGCGCGGAAGAAGTCCAGCACCTGCGATCGCCGCAAGGCTCGGCGGACGACGATACTCCCGTCGCCGGCAATGCCGTGGACCTGAAATACCGACTTGGCCAAGTCTAAGCCGATCGTGATAATCTTCTCCATGGGAACGGTTCCTTCTGTTTCGTGGCGGTTCGCATCACCACGATAAGCACCTTCGGTGCCGCCTCGAAGGGCCGTTCCACACCATCAAACCCAGGCGACGTTGAGCGAGCACCAGGCGGCGCTGGCGGCGTCGGAGGAAGCGCGGCGTCGATTGGAAGTCATTGTCGGCGAATTGCGGCGCGAGAAGTTTGGCGCAAAATCCGAGAAGCTGCGGCCTGATCAATATCATTTGCCGCTCGAAGACGTCGAGATCGCGCAAGGCGTCCTGGACGCGGCGCAGGAGAAAGCGGCGGCGATTATCCAGGGCCGATCGCGCGGCGCATCAGATCAAGCCCGTCATCGCAATCGGGGCTGCCTGCCTGCGCATTTGCCGCGGGTGGAGCGGATCATCGAGCCTGCGAGCACGCTGTGTCCCTGCGGCTGCGGCGCGATGACGAAGATCGGCGAGGACGTCAGCGAGCGGCTCGACGTGATCCCGGCGCAATGGCGCGAGCTGGTCACGCGTCGTCCGAAATACGCTTGCCGCCGCTGCTCGGGCGCGGTCGTTCAGGCGCACGCGCCGGAGCACGTCGTGCCTGGCGGACTGCCGACCGAAGCGGCCATTGCGCAAGTGATCGTCGCCAAGTTCGGCGATCATACGCCGTTTTACCGGCAGGCCGGGATCTACGCGCGACAGGGGATCCGGCTCGACCGGGCGACGCTGGGGAACTGGTCCGGCCGCGCCTGCTTCCATCTCCAGCCCATCGGCGATCACATGCGCCGCCAGCTGGCGGCAGCGGATCGGCTGTTCATGGACGAGACCACCGCGCCGGTGCTCGCTCCCGGACGCGGCCAGACGAAGAAAGGCTTCTTCTGGGCTATCGTCTCCGACGACCGCGGCCACAGCGGCCCAAGTCCGCCGATCGTGCTGTTCCGATATGCGTCCGGACGCAGCGGCGCTTTTGCGGAGCAGTTCCTGGACGGCTTTAACGGACGCTTCCTGCAATGCGACGCATACGAGGGCTATGATCGGCTGACCGGCGTCGCGCGACCGCAAGGCCCCTCGACGCTCGTGCATTGTTGGAGTCATCCGCGTCGGCGCTTCGTCAAGTTGGCGCGCAACAGCAGATCGCCGATCGCCGAAGACGCTGTCCGGCAGATTGCGCTTCTCTATGCCATCGAAGCCACGGTGCGCGGATCGTCGCCGAAAATCCGGTTGGCTGCGCGCAAGGAGCATTCGCGGCCTGTCGTTGTTGCTTTGAAGCCGTGGTTCGAGAAACAGCTGTCGATGATCTCCAGCAGCTCGACACTCGCCCAGGACATCCGCTACGCGCTCAATCATTGGCCGGGGCTGACCCGCTTCCTCGAAGACGGAAGTCTTGAGCTCGACACCAATCCGGTCGAAAACGCCATCCGGCCGGACCTTGTCAGGCCGATCCTGACAACTAGACGTCGAGGATGAGGCTCAAGCCTGGAATCTCCTCCGCAATCCTCTTCCGCCTCGGATCGAACGACGGGATCTTCGATAGGGTCTATCAGGACCTCGACATGACGAGCAGGCGCAGGACTTCAGACGACCGCCCCAACCTTGTGCCGACCCGCCGTGACCTCGGCGGCGCGCGTCTCGCCATCGGCCGCCGTGACATGAATGTTGCCGCGAAAGCGGATAACGTAATCGAACCCCAACGTCTCGAGAAAGCCGAACAGCTTCGTGTCGCCGAAGCCTCGATCAGCAAGGATGGTCACCGCGACGCCATCGGGAAGACTCTCCGCCAAGCGCGCCAGACAGAGGTCCTCGAAGTCGTTGCGGCTGTCCTTCAGTTCGTCCTTCAGGACGGTCAGCCATAACAATGGCGTCGCCCGGCCGTGGTTGGAAACGAGATTCAACGCCAGCGTCGTCTGATCGTCCGCGTCAAAATCCGTCCAGTCCATGGCGACGACAATCGCCTTTCGCTGTCCGACGATCTGGGTCACCCAGGCGGCGAACATGTCCCACACGACAATGCCCTGATTGCTCAACAGCCGGTCAACCTGCTTGATGGCGTGCTTGCCAAGCAGACCGCGCGCCTGGGCCAGCGAGTGGCCGATGATCGACACTGCGAGCGATGCACTCGTCATGACGCCGAGCGCACCATTGGCCAAGGACGCCACGCGCTTGGCATGGAGGTCATCGGCGAAGATTCCAGCGAGAAAGTCGTAAACAAAATCAATGCGCTTGATCGGACGGCTCATGGTGGCGGCTCGTAAGGATGCGATTCGCGATCCTCATGAGGTGCCGGACAAATCAGGCCCATCTGAGTCCGCCAAAATGAGGGGAGTCATGAGCTTTGGACCCACAATTACAGCTGACGTTCGAACCCCAGCCTCATTATTTACGGTTTTTCCAATTTCACGGGTCGGCTCGACGTTTGGATTGGCTCCCGGCTAACCCTCTCATATTCTGCTATCACCTGCGCGCCTATCAACAGGATCAACGCTCCGATCTCGACGCTCAAGAGTACGGCGATAGCGGTTGTAAGGGAGCCGTAAACAAGTTGGATTTGCGACATTGTGGTGTAGTACCACGCCAGGATGTGTCGCGTTAATTCCCAGAGAAGCGCGGCCATCACACCGCCGATCATCGCGTGACGCAACGACAATCGCCCCACTGGCATGACGAAATAGATAGCGGTGATCAGCAACATCTCACCGATAACACCGATAACATAAAGGAAAAACATGGAGATCTGGTCCAGTGAGCGCGTCTGTCCTAGAAGCACGATGCTGCGGGTGCCCAAGAATTGGAACACTCCTGAAAGAACGGTAACGATCAGAAGTCCTATACCCAGAAACAGGATGAACAGGTATGGCATCACGGCGGACACCAGAAAATGTCGCCGTTTAATTTTCACCCGATGATAAAAGATCACGGACATCGCGTTTTCAAGAATGGTAAACGCCAAGGCACTAAAGAAAAGCATGGTGACGAATAGAATTCCCCCGACAACTTGTTTCTGAGCAAGGAAAGTCCGAACTTCCTGGACTAGAGCAGCCGATTGCCCGGGAACTACGAATTCGAGATACTCACTCAGGGTGGAGAGCAGGCGATCTTCCGGGACGATATGAGAGAGCGCCATCAAAATAAGGATAAGGAGGGGTACCAACGATAGTAGCGTGTAATACGCGACGGCCCCTGCCAGCAGAACACCTTGGTTGGCACGAAACTGCTTGATCACGGCCAGAGCAAATGCCCCTGGTTGCTTGAATATTTTCCTTGCCGTCCGGCCTGCATTCCACATGAACCAAGTCCGCTCTATTCAATGAGTTAAACGCTCGATGCCATTTCGGTCGCGGCAGAGGGACGGGCGAGAAGCAGTTCTTCCACTTCGGCTTGGGCCGGATGTTGCCGGCGGAATTCCAGCGTGGCCGACTGTCCATTATTATGCGGCGCGAGATCGCGCCGCGGGGGAGACGGCAGGGCCGTGCGGGGGGCTGCGAGGTCTTCGCGCAGCCTACGTCGTTCGTTCCCTATTCGAGGGCCGAATGGGTAATGCGGGAGCCGTAATAGTCGTCGACCGACTTGGAGCGCCCGGGCTCTTCCCAATCCCAGCTGCTCTCGGCTGCGTACTTCGGCGCGCCGTTGAGCTGGTCTGCGGTGATGCCGATGCGGTAGCCGCTGACGCGGGTATCGTATTTCAGGGCGTTCCAGGGAAGCGGATAGTGGTCATTGCCGATCCCGAGGAATCCGCCGAAGCCCAGGACTGCGTAGGACACCCGCCCGCTCGTCTTCTCGATCATGACGCGCTCAATCGTTCCGATCTCCTTGTCGTCGGGGCCGTACACAGCGGTGCCCGCAACCTTGTCGCTGCCGATCAGTGTGCTGCTCTCTCTCGCTTCGGTGGCCATGCAATGCTCCTTCATTGGGAAGGAAAAACGCGGCACGCGCGCCGAATGTTCCCATCACCGCGCTTTGTAAGAGCCCCTGTTCCACTGCGCCCAGCGCGTTCCTTTGCCCTTCTCTCGAAGGATGCATCCGCTCGCCGCCGAACTCCTTGCGGAATATCTCGGCGTGCTCCTCTACGGCGAACAGGAACACCTGATAGAACGTGTTCTCCCGCATCACCGAGTGCCCGTGCTTCTAGAGCGATAGCTCGCGCTCGTCGCAGAACTTCCTCAGCCTGTGGAAGTTCTCGCCCGTACACTTCTTCTCCTCGAGCGCGACCCAGTATCTGCAGGACAAGTCGGCGGCGCGGAGTATGCGCTGGTAGACGCTCACCGGAAGCGCCGCTCTATCGGACCTTTGATTGCCTTCTGGGTGCCGGGATTGGCGCGCCATTCAGAATAGGGGCACGAACTTTGAACCAAGTTTGAGTAGTAGGGACGTCGTCGCGGTCCGCTCTTCGTCACCTTCCAGCAGGTCGAGGCGGCTTCCCGCCGGCTTTGACGTAGGCATTCAGGAGGGAGTCGCGCCAAGCCGACATGGCATCGGCTTTCTCGGCCATTCTCTGGTTCGTGTGGTAGAACTCGCGCGTCGTGCGCGCCAGACTATCGTTTGTCTTGTTTCCAGCGTGCGCAAGCATCGCCGAGATGCCGCTCTTCGGCACGGAAGGTATCCGGTCCAGCGCGTTAGTAATTACTGTCCGTGTGAGGTGGGGACTGTAATACGGCAGGCCCGCCAGAACGTTGTCAGGATAGCTACCGTCCAAGCGCTTCTTTTCGCCGCGCATTGCGCGCACGTGCTGATTGAGTGAGTTCGGGTACACCGCGACGTCCGGCGGCGGCAAGGCCGTGAGCACCTCGACGGGCTCGTAGTCACGGGTCGCGGTACTCGCCGAGTACTCGCGAAAACCCATCTAGTCGGCCAAACGCGACCATGAGTTCTCCGGACTAAGACCGAGTAGTCTTCGATCGCACCGTTTGCGATCTGCAGCACCTCTTCTGGCAACGGCAGCCAAAACTCCGCGCCGCCTTTGATCATCCACTCCGGCCACGCGGCGCGGCCCCAGCGGTCTCGGCCGAACTCGTCAACCTGCATCAGCCGTTCGCGCTCAAGTGCCGTCACGCTAAAGCGGCGGTTGCCGGTAAACATGAGCCACCAGAAGCCGAAACGAACTCCCGGTGACACTTTCTCTTCTGTCGTCCGGCCGGCGCAGTATTCCTCATGGCGTACCAATATCTCGCCGAGATAATCGACGCCGAGCTCTGCTTTGCGCTGCGCCAGTGTTTGCTTCCGAACTTGTTGCGCTTGAGCCTCTTCGCCCGACATGGCCGCCGGCTCAATGTCCATCCACCAGGGGTGACGAATCTCGAGGAGTCCCGCTTCGTCCGGATACTGCGAGAGCGCCCAGTTCAGCGCACTCTGCACGTATGCCAAGGCTTTGCAGCGCATGCGGTGGCTTTCGATCGCCCGGTTAGCGACGATGAGATCGATAGGCTTCAAATCGGCGAGCCTAGTCGGCCCGAGCGCCGCGATCGATGGTCTGGCGAACGCGAGCCGCACATCGTCCTGCGTTCCGCGCCGTGGGTGCTTGATCCTGCCGGTTTTAGTGACGCGGATTTCCTTCAGCGTTGCCTGGAAGCGTTTTGCCAGCTCGTTCCAGGTCCACCCCTTCGGAGCCGGCGAGGGATCCGGCGCGGGCGCCGACGGCTGCATCTGAGGATCGTAGCCGTTGGCGATGGCGCCGTAGAGAGTAGCCGCTTTGTCGCGTGCTGCACGCACGCTGAGGAAGACCGCGCGCCTGGGCCAGCGAGTGGCCGATGATCGCGTCGCTACTGCGGTTGCGGAGCGTCGCTCTCGCAAGATCATCCCGTCGCTCAATCTGGCGGCGAACTGGCTGCGCTTCCCAAGGGCGTTAGCAGCGCCGGGGATGGCGGCCGCTCGGCATGGGCACGTCATGGTGCTCAAGCGCCATATCAGCGGCAAGGTCTGGCTGGTGATGGATGCGAACAGTGGAGGCGGCAAAACCCGGCTGCATCCCAGATCCATTGCGGGGTTTCAGATTGTGGATCCGAGGGGAGCGCGGCGCGGCGATTATTCGGCAAAGGTTCGGTCGTGAATTTCCATCGCTGCAAGACGTCCAGCTTCCGACAGTGCCTCGAGTGTTCGGACACCCTTCCCGGCACATCTTATAATGCGATTGGCAATGCGCTTTCGTGCTCTATGCTTTTCACCATTCGGAATATTTGCGCATGCGCGCTCAAGCGCAACTTCCATATTTGCGAGGGCGCGTCGGTCAAAGTCTTGTTTGATCATGCTAGGCTCCTTCCTGAAAAGGACCTGTGCATCGCAAGGTCGACGGCCCCGGACCGGCTGGGTAGCGGAACGCCGAAGCCTCCGCCTTTTGAGTCCCGACAACGAGACGGGACCGCGATTCAAGCGGATGTGGCCGAAGATGTTCCCGCAGGCCAAAAATTCTGGCAGGCAAGCCGCGAAGGTCTTGATGGTTCGGGCGGCTCACGAGCTCGACGGTCTCGTGATCCCAGATCCAAAAGCCTAGGCGGCTTCACCGTCCTGCCGTTTACCGGTGGCGACAATCCTGAGCGATCCGCCCGGCATCGGACGTTGCAGCATCTTCGCCTCATCCCACGACGCTTGCATCCAGACATCGTGTTCTTCTGCCGTCGTTAGGACTGCATTGCCTTCGGATGGACCCGCTTCACTTCTCCGGTCTAGGCCGGTCTCTGGTCTCTCGACCCATGCTCTGCCACAAAGCCAATGCGGCCCGGCAGTTTTAGTCGCTGGCTACGAGACATCGCGGCAAGTGCATCCGCAAGCCCGATCCCATCAACATCGCCATTGTTGAGCGCCAATTTCTGACAGAAAGAAACGCTGGCGTCATCAACGTTGCCGTCGTCCAGTACGATATGCAGAGAGCCCCAAGCAGGGTTCTTGCACCACTTTGAGGGGGTTTGCACGGACATAAAGGAGACCTTTTGTCTCATCCAATTTACACGATAAAAGGCCATATTCACCTCAGGATAGGAAACAAAATAGGAAAGAGGTGAGATGTCAAAACCAGCAAATCACACGCCTTACTATGTTGGATGGGGAATCATCTTGGCGTTTATTTGCGGGGTCCTTGTTTGGAAGGTGGCACTTTAGTCGCCGCCGCTTTCATCTCTCTCCATCCTACCCCGGATCGGAGGCGGTGTCAGTGCGGCGTTAGTGGCGCGAGAACCGATACGCCGGCCGGTCATTGAGACCCCCTCACGGGGTAAGCCACGTCGTCGCGCGATCTGCAATCGAAGGATCAGTCTGTCCATGACATCAGATTTGAAGCGACATCGATCAGCTGCTGCCGTGGGCCTATCGAACGCAAGACCTCCGAGCCGTGGCCTGAAAGCGCCGCTTACCCTGCAACGATGCGGGCGGAGGATTTACGCCGATTAAGCGATGCTGCTCAAGAACGGTGGAGAGCATCAATTCGTCTTCCCGGATATCGTCCCTCCGGAAAGCAGAATCGAATAATGACGGACGACTGCTAGACAGATGACGCCCGTTCACGGGTTGCGTGCGCCTGTACGCGGCTTTTGCCAACCGATCTGAACGGCCGGCCCTTGCCTCGCCAGTGCGCTTCGACGGCTGCTTGCGATTGCGCGACGACCCCGCCCGGCGCAAGCGGTCTCGATCACATATTCGTCTGGTCGGGCGGTACTTCGGGGGGAAGTTTGGCCGCGCAGGTTGCATCCTTGCGCAGTTCTATTTCCGCCCCCAGCCCGAAGCAGGTCATAGAGATCGACCCCATGGAATAACCTCGTACCAACGGCTCTGGCTTTATCTTGTCTGCAGCCGCCAGACCGGCGAGATAGAGCAATGGGATGAAATGATCAGGCGTGGGCACCGCCAGTTTATAGTCGCGGTGTTCGAGCAAACGCAGGACATCGCCCGGCTCGCGCCCGAGTTGTTCGACGACGGCGTCGTCGAACCGTTCGGCCCAGTCATACGCCAAGTTTTGCTGGTCCCATTGAAGCCGTTGGAGGTTGTGAACGACGTTCCCGCTGGCGACGATCATGATACCTCGGCTTCTGAGCGCATCGAGTTTTGCCGCAAGGTCGAGATGGTAGTCGAGGGACTTCAGCGCGTTGATCGAGAGCTGCACCACGGGAATATCCGCGTCTGGATAGACGTGCGCCAGCACGGACCATGTGCCATGATCGAGCCCCCATTGATCGCGATCAAGCCCGACCCAGTTAGGCTTGACCAGTTCGACGATCTCATGCGCCAGATCGGGGGCGCCAAGGGCCGGGTAATCGAACTCGGAGAGCTGCCACGGGAAGCCGTAAAAGTCGTGAATCGTTCTCGGCCTGGGCATTGCCGTCACGGCTGTGGCGCCGAAGAGCCAATGCGCGGAAACGACGAGTAGCGCCCTCGGTCGGGGAAGATGCTGCCCGAACGCCCGCCAAGCCTCGGTGAAGCCATTCCGTTCAAGCGTGTTCATCGGACTTCCATGTCCGATGAACAGAACAGGCATTTTGCTCATCTCGGCTCCTCAAGCGCTAATCTCGTATCTCAACATTCGCCATAGTGTTAATGATTGTTGTGGCTTTCCTTCAATGGCATTGAGCAAGCACCCCCTCGAGACCTGTAGGAGAATGTCAGGCATCTCGGGGCAGAACCTGCAGCACGCGGGCGATGAAGGTGGCGAATTCAGACATGTAGTTGCGCAGGAATTCCTGCGTGGATCCAACGGTGACTTCCCCGTCATCGGTGATCAGGCCCGTCGAAAACTGGATATATGCTTCCGGGGCGTTCATCTGAGGCGAATCGCAAAAACTCAGCACGCTGCGCAAGCTCTGCTGGGCGACGGCGGTTCCGATCGAGCCCGGCGATGTGCCAATCACCGCTGAGGGTTTGCGAGAAAATGAATTCTTTCCATAAGGGCGGCTGGCCCAGTCGATGGCGTTCTTCAATCCACCTGGGATCGATCGATTATATTCGGGCGTGACAAAGAGGATCGCGTCGACCGATGCGATGGCTTCCTTGAACGTCCGCGCAACGGCTGGGTAATCGGCGTCATAGTCGTAACTGTACAGCGGAAGATCCTTGAACGAGATTTCCCGCATCTGGAGTTGCGGCGGAGCAAGTTGCACGAGCGCTTGCGCGAGCTTGCGGTTGATGGAGTGTTTGGCAAGACTGCCAATAAGGTAGCCTACCTGATGTGTGGTCACTTGAGTCTCCCGCCTGAAATTCAGGTACGCAGACCGCCAACAGCAGGCGAAGCGGCTGCTCCGATGGGACGAGCTATCTAACTCGTATACAGGTAATCCTCAGCGCATAGATGTTCTCACATTCGCGTGAATTGAATCCGTCAGTCGGAGGATTGCGAGATGATTGAGTTGTAACGTGATATCGCGCAGGCCGGCCACTGTGAAATCCTTCTGTGCTCGTAGCGTGCCTGACACGAATCAAAGTTGCGGCCAATGACGGAGACCGTGTCGCGGACCTGCGGCACGGTTGCGAGTTCCACTTGGCGGACGACGTCGGATGTACGATTGTGCGACGCACCGTCCGGCAACTGCACGCTGATGAAGAACGCGTCCCAGGGTTCGACTCGCAGCGAGTTGGTTGGGAACCGGATTGTCTGGAGTCGACCTCGCGGGTAGTAGTTTACATTGGACGGGCTCGGCCGAACATTTAACTTGCTACCAGGCGTCGTCGTTCCCTCTTAAAACCGAAGGACCTGTTTGTTTGAGCATCGCCGGCCTCTTAGCGGAATACGGGCCTTGGCTTGTGTTCGCCGTTGTCGCGCTTGAGAGCGCGGGTATCCCATTGCCTGGTGAAACCACCCTGATCGGAGGAGCAGTCTTGGCTGCTACGAGACACGATATTTCGATCTTTTCTGTCGTTTTTGCTGCAGTCGCCGGTGCGATCACAGGAGATAATTTGGGCTATTGGGCAGGGCGTTATTTCGGACCGAGGTTTGTGCGGCGCTATACCCACCGTCTACATCTGACTGAAGACCGCGTCAGCATTGCCCGATATTTGTTCCGTCGATATGGCGGTTGGCTCGTTTTCTTTGGACGATTTGTCGCGCTCCTGCGGGCTTTCGCCGCGATCTTGGCTGGCGCGAACGGCATGGCCTGGAATCAGTTTCTGCTTTTCAACAGCCTAGGTGCGATTTGTTGGGCATCTCTGTTCGGATTTGGCGCATATGGATTGGGAGCCGGCGTCAACAAGCTCGCCGGCGGATTTGCGATCGCGTTTCTTGCAATCGCTGCAGTCGTGTTGTTCTTTCTCATGCGAGCCTTTCATCGCTATGAGCGTCAACTCATGAAGTTGGCGAGGGAAGATGAACAAAGGACCCGGAGAGGGTAGCTTGTTTTTGATTCGTTGAAGGAAGCCGGCACATCGATGTTGGTGTTGGTACTTGCCCCGGCGTGAGAACTATCTACTGGCCTGACGGGTTCTGTCTTGCTTCAGCTAAGTGTGACGCCCACAGTCTCTTGTTGGTGCTGACAGGACATTAACTTCGCTTGAACACGTCTTAAATAACTTGCGGCACAAAGGAATCGGCGTGAGCTTTTGCGATTTAAAGCGCCACCAATTATGTCTGATTTAGGCGGCAACGAATCGACCCGTAAACTGGAGGGTTTGACGCATGGCCAAGACTCAGGCGCTTTCTTCCGATCCTGCGTTACGTAACCTTGATGGCCTGCTTCCTGATTTGGAGGCTCTTTACAAAGACGTGCACTCCCACCTCTGAACTCTCGATGCAGGAGAAGTGCACGGCGGCCCTGGCAGCCGATCGGCTTCGGGCTGCGGGCTATGAGGTAACGACCGGTATTGGTAAGTAAAACCGGCGTCGTAGGTTTGCTCCGAAATGGCGATGGACCCATCGTCATGCTGCGTGCCGACATGGACGCGCTACCGATCCAGGTAGCGACGGGTTGCGAGCAAAGCGACAGCAACGGACCGAGAGGGCAAGTGGTCGGCCACGTGCTGCAGCTACCGGTCGCCCCGGTCACGGCGGTGGCGTTGATGATGTGCTTTCTGCTCCGCGTCATGGCCATCAGACGTGGCTGGCGGCTTCCGGTTGCTAAAATGAGCGTGCCACGCGATCACAAGGCCGCGAACATCGATTCAAAGGACAATAAGAGGCTCTAGATATCCCTGTGCGCTGAACGATGCACGTTTGACGCCACTTGCCGCGAAACTGGTGCCCCGCGGAGACTAGAATGGCAAAATCAGTCATCGTGTGCGGAAAGCTGTTTGACGGCCTAAGCGACATGATACTTGGGCCGACGGAAATCCTGCTGGAAGACGACAAAATCATCGAAGTATCGGGCTCTGTCGGTCGCCCGGGCGGCGCGAAAGTCGTCGACCTAAATGATCGGACGGTGTCTCCCGGTTTCATCGACACTCACGTTCATCTCTGCGTCGACGGCTTGAACCTGGCGCGGCAAACGTTGCAGTGCTCGCCTGCCAAAGCGCTCGCAGGCCTCCACCATGCCCAGCAATACATGCGCTACGGCTTCACGACGCTTCGCGACATGGGCACGTTGGATCCGGAATGGCCGACCATCAACCTGCGCGACGCCATCGACAGCGGAATGGCGCGGGGGCCGCGCCTGATCGTTGCTCCTCACATGATCAGTGCAACGGCGGGTCACGGCGACATGCAAGGCATGTTCCCGTGCCGGTGCCATATGGGACTCTCCAGGGTTGCCGACTCGCCGGCGAAAATTCGCGAGCTGGTCCGCATGGAGCACGCCTTCAGCGCCAACTGGATCAAGACCATGAACACCGGCGGATATATGAGCGCCGGCGACGACCCGGCGCGAGTGACCTGGTTTGAAGATGAAATGCTGGCTCTCGGACAAACCGCGCAGCAGCTCGGGCTACCTTTGGCGGTCCATACCGGAGCCGCAGAGGGATGCAAGCAGGCACTACGAGCCGGCGCACGCAGTATCGAGCACTGTTACCTCATTGACGACGAGGGCATCGTGATGGCGGAAAAGGCGGGAGCATTTCTCGTCCCCACCATGCAAATGACTCGTGAGGACAAGGCGCTTCTGAAAGCAGGTAAGCTTCCTGAGCACGCGGTCTGGAAATTCCGCCGCGACGTGGCCGCGATTGAGGAGGCCCAGAAGCGCATCGCTCGGAGTAAGGCAAAAGTGGCCTACGGAACGGATTGCGGCATGTTCCCGTTTAGCGAAGGCGTTCTCGAGTTTCAGGCCATGGTGGCAGCGGGCCTCTGCCATGTGCGCGCGCTGAAGGCGGGCACGAGCGTCGCGGCAGAGCTTTTGCAGCGCGACGACCTCGGTGCGATCGCGCCGGGCAAGCAGGCCGATATCGTCGCCATGCCAGGAGATCCGTTCGAAGATATCGCCGCTACGGCGCGGGTGGACTTCGTCATGAAAGGGGGGCGGATCTACCGGCATGGTTCGTTAGATATCCTTCAGTGAGGCGCATTTCTGCGGTGCGGTGAATGCGAGGCTCACAACACGTCCTTTGCTATTAGCAGCGGAGTGCGCGATACGTCTGGCGTATGGATGCCGGAGCAGGCTCGGCAGCTTCTTTCCTATACAGAGAGGGTTGGCGGGGAGATCGCGGCAGCCGAGTTCTTTAACGAGCCGACGATGCCGGAGTATGGCGGCGCCCCTCCTGGCTATGACGCAGCCGACTATGCGCGCGATTTCGCCGCGTTCCTGACGTGCGGCGGTCGTCTGTGTGCACGCCAGGGACATGAAAGCGGCCTGGTGTCTGGCCGCCAGCAACGCCGAAGCGACGGCGCGCGAAATCACCAACCATTACGCCCGGCGCTGGACGATCGAGCCGGGGTTTCGCGTAAGCGCTCAACTTCCAGCGGCTCTTCCACCATCAGCGACGCAAACGTCGCCCCCGGAGCTTCTCGCGAAGCCAATTCGCCTCGCTGGCGAAGGCGCCGACGCCAATCGTAAACCTGCCAGCGTGTCGCGCCGTGCTGGCGCGCCACCTCCGACACCTGAGCGCCGGGCATCAGACTCTCGGCGACGATCCGCGCTTTCTCAGCCTCCGAGCGCATCCGACGCCCCGACGGTCCTTCAAGCCCTTCAAGTCGGCTGACGCTTCCAATCGTCGAGACGCCCAAATGGACGTTTTTTTTGCCGTCAGATTCCATTCCAAACCTCCGTTCAAATCGGACAAAGCTTCGCATGTTCAATTAGATCCCGACACCAGGGGATCAAATGAGCGCTTACGGTTTCGCGACACCAAGGACCTTCGCTTCGGCATGGGGTTAGGCGTTCTTCGCATCGCCGATCCGCAACGCCGCGACAGGCTTCTTCTTTTGAACGCCTTCGCCATCGTGCTTTTGACGCTGCTCGGCCCAGCCGGCGAGAGCCTCGGTATGGATCGCCATCTCAAGGTCAACACTGCCAAGCGCCGAACTCATTCGCTGTTCCGCTAGGGATGCTTGCTCTACGAGTTGATCCCAAACATGCCGGATGTCCCCTGCGCCCGCTTGTCGCGCGGTTTAGCGAATACATCAATCAACACGCCGCGCTAAATCAGACCTTCTCATGCGTGTGAATGAGGGGATACCTGAGGTGATCAGCTTGCTCGTTTCGGGGCAAGATATCTCAGTTGTCGAAGAGCATTTCTCGAAGCCCGGCTGCCACTCGAATACCGATACCGACAGGGAAATGGCGGAATGCAAGTGCAGCAGTGCGGTAACAGTCTGAGCGTCGGACTCGGCGGCCCGATCAAAGATGTTGACTGGGATCATCCAGCGGGCAAAGGCGACGCCTTCGTTCCGAAGGCCGGCCGAGACGCCGAGCAAGTGGTGCACGACATTGGGCATGGCGCCGAACATTTTGGCAATGAGGTAGGCAAGACGGCGGCTCGCATCTTCGGTTAGTGATCCGAAGCGGCGGGTTGCAACCCTCGCTACTTCGCCGACAGCAATCCTCAGTACCTCTTGTGCCAACGCACTACGATGTTGAGAAAAATACTTCCGATTTTTCGGCTGTCGCCAGTTCGCCTCTTCACCGCAGGATATTCCGCGAAAGGGCACGCGAGCTGCTTTGGGCCGATTCCATATAAACTGCGATCTCAGTATGGCTTGTCATGGCTGGAAGGGTCGCTGCCCGCGCGTCCGTGCGCGGACAAGTGCGCGATGGGCAGGCGCCAACCGTGCCTGATCGCCATGAAGCGAAGACCGAAGCACAAAGCCCCGCCGGTCAGCGCCGAGATGCCATAGGCCAGACCGAGCATATCGCCGATGACGACGATGGACGCGCCGACCAATGCTGCAACAGCGTAGAGATCGGAATGCAGCACCTGCGGGATATCCGCGAGGAGCACGTCGCGCGTCATACCACCTCCAATGCCGGTCAACATGCCAAGAAGAGCTGACATAACCGGGCTCAATCCGAATGCGATCGCCTTTTGCGCACCGGCAACGGCAAAGAACGCTAGTCCCGCCGCGTCGAACAGAAGCACCGGGCTGCGGAGCCTGTCGACGCCGGCGTACAAGAAGAAGGTGATGAGCCCCGCCAGCATCGAAACTAGCAAATAGAAGCCGTCCGTCAGGGCGGCCGGCGGCACCGCGCCGATCAGCACATCGCGACCGATCCCGCCAAAATTTCCGGCCACGAAGGACAATACGAGGATGCCGAAAATGTCGAGCCGGCGATTGACTGCAGCAACGGCCCCGCTGATCGCGAAAACAAAGGTACCGCCCAAGTCCAGAATATGCACGAAAGTTTCGATAGTGATCATGACGGCTCCGCCCCCGAAAGCTTACCGTATCGAGCCGGACACACGAAGTCATAACCGGGGATAAATTCAAGCGCTGGCCACCGGGTGAGGGCCACTCCACAATGCATTCGGACCCGGGGCAGGGTAAAAACGTCAGCTTGGGCCGAGCCAGGCCAGCGCGCCGACGACCAGCGCCTCGACACCTGTTTCCAGCGTCGGATGCAAAACCGGTGCGAATTGCGGGCTGTGATTGACCGGCAGTTCATTCAGCTTGCCCGCCGCCTTTGCCTCGGCGTAGGTCTTGGGATCGTTGCCGCCCACGAACCAGAACACCGAAGGCACCTGCCACGCGGTGCCGAAGCAGCCGAAATCTTCGCTGGCTGGCGCGGGGCCTGTGTGTTTCATCCGGTCGGCGGAGAAATAGCCGCGAAATGCTTCGGCGATACGATTGCTCGCGGTCTCATCATTCACGTTGAGCGGGTAGCGGTCGAGCGGCGTGATCTCCGGCTTGCGCGGGGCGCCAGAGGCTTCGGCCTCGGCATTGACGATCCGTTCGATCGCGGCAAGCACATGCTTGCGCACGCCGGCGTCGAACGTCCGCACGTTAAGCTTGATGATGGCGTCGTCGGGAATGACGTTCTCCTTGGTGCCGGCCTGCAGCACGCCGACCGTGACCACCGCCGCGTCGTTTGCGGCGACCTCGCGCGACACGATGGTCTGCAGCCGCAGGACGACGGACGCCGCCATGACGACGGGATCGATACTGGCCTGCGGCATCGAGCCATGCGCACCGCGCCCGAACAGACGGATTTGCAGACTGTCCGCCGCAGAGGTGATCGGTCCGGCGCTTCCGGCGACGGTGCCAGCGGGGCCTACCATGACATGCTGGCCAAGCACGACATCGGGTGTGGGGAAGCGTTTAAGCAGGCCGTCGTCGATCATGGCTTGGGCGCCTTGCGCTGTTTCCTCACCGGGCTGGAAGACGGCCATCAACGTGCCCTTCCAGGCGTCGCGCGCCTGCGACAGCAGTGTCGCCGCGCCGACCAGCCAGGCGATATGCATATCATGGCCGCACATATGTCCCACCGGCACGGTGTTGCCTTCGGCATCCTTCGCCGAGATTCTACTGGCATAGGCAAGGCCGGTGTTCTCGGCGATCGGCAGCGCATCCATGTCGGCGCGCAGCATCACCGTGGGCCCTTCGCCGTTGCGCAGCAGTCCGACCACACCCGTCTTGCCCACCCCGGTCGTCACCTCGTAACCAGCTTTCCTGAGCCTGTCGGCGGCGATGCCCGCCGTTCGCGTCTCGTGCATCGACAATTCGGGATGGGCGTGAATGTCCTTATAAAGCGGCTCAAGATCGGGCAGCAGCCTGACCAGGTTCGTCAGGACAGCGGATGCGCTGTTGCGGGAGGTATGCTCAGCCATGATGATCTCCTTCCGATGCCTGCCGGTGGCTAGTATCCGACTTTGAATCGTTGGCGACTGTACGCCGGCTGTTCGACCTCATCGACCATTCGCGATCGCGAAATCTATCATCAAAATATGGCTTCTACCGTGGCGTCGCTCAGCAATTGATCGCCGCCGAGCTGAAAGCGGCCCGTACGCTCATCCGGAGCGAAGTCTGCGGGCGGAAAAGGAAGGTTCAGTCTAGATCGGGCTCCGCTCTGAGTCTTTCGAGAAATCGCGCACAGGCCGTTGTTTCGGCCTTGAATGCCTCGGGAGATCTGTCCATATCGCAGCACAATGCGCACATCGCTGATGGCTTGGCAGGACTAATCAGTCCAACAGAAACGCAGCGTGCGGCTCCAGCACCGCGCGGCGATGGCCGCGGACCGCACTCAACGCCATCCGGCCATCACGCCGGACCTGCTGCATCCATTTGATGGCGCTGCTCTCGCTGATCGAGAATACCCGCGCTACCGAACGAGCTGACAAGCCGCCAAGGACTGCCTTAATCACACGCTCGCGCAAATCCGCTGAGTAAACCTTCGCCATCGCCGCCTCCGAATCAGGACAACAAATCTTCTCCCTCATCTTTCGGAAACGGAATCTCGAGTCACATCAATCCAAAACTGCTCTAATCCATTTGAGTTGACGACACTTTTGCGCTGATTGTGGATTGAGTCCCTTGAAGGTGCGCGAATGGAAGCGCCACTCGAGGCAATCGCGCCGCCTTTACTGAATCCATCTTGATGGCGTTATAGGTCGGCGACGTTTTCTCTCGTGCTCCGCCAACCTTCACGGTCAGGGCTGTCATCGCCAACAGCCGCTTGATCGCCTGCGACCGCAACAGCGTCACCTTCCGATGGAAGGACTATCGTACCGAAGGCCGCGAGCGCCAGAAGGTCATGACACTCGCAACCGGCGAGTTCATCCGCCGCTTCCTGATCCACGTCCTGCCGCACGGCTTCCACCGCATCCGCCACTACGGCCTGCTCGCCAGCGGCACACCCGCCGACAACATCGCCCGAGTGCGCCGACTGCTCGACGTGCCGGCGACACAGCCCGAGGCCAGGGATAGCAACTGCGCCGAGGTCAACGAGCCCAAGCCGCTCGCGCACCCGTGCCCATGTTGCCGCGGCCGTATGGTCATCATCGAGACGTTTGAGCGCGGCTGAACGCGCGGCGTGCTTACCACCAGCCTCGTTGCAGCGGAGGAAAGAACTGGCGGCCGCCCCGGCGCGCATTGCTCGGTTGGGGGGTCGGGTTGCGCGGGAAAAAGAAGCCGAAGCTGTCGTCTTCCTGTTGGTTGCCGTCGCCCCAGCCGTTGTCGTCCGCCATGAGAACCTCGCTCGGCTCGCGCGTGATGAAGCCGCCCTGGGGCTGGTCGCTCAGCACCGCAACAAACTCGGTACGATAGTTGGTCTCCTCGCTCAGCGGCTCGTCGGAGACGACGATCGAGGATTGCGGCAATGCGGTCGGCGCGATGCGATCGAGGACTTCCTTTGGGATGGTGATGCGGTCGAGCGCGTTTTTGGCGCCATCCCCATTCTCGATCGTGACGGCGGTCCAGCGCAGGCCCGCGTCGTTGCGCGCCACCGCCGTGAACACATGCGTGCCGAGTGGTTTGCCGGGATCGCGGATCGTGACCGAGACCTCGATGGTCGCATCGAACACCTCGCCGCCCCCGTCCGGCGCCGGCTTATGCGTGTTGCGCCGAACGTAAAGCGTTCGCGTCGCGCGACTGATGTAGATCGAGACCGGCTCGAGCGCGAGCTTTGCGTCGAGCGCCGCCTTGGCGGTGTCGGCGTTTTTTGTCTGAGCCGTCTTGGCCGCTTCTTTTGCGGCGCTGGCTGCGTCGAGCTTTGATGTCGCGTCCGCCTTGGCGGTGTCGAACTGGGTCCCCAGCTCCGCTGCCTTGGCGGCGGCCTTTTGCTGACGGTCCTCGGCCTTCGCCCTGGCCTGGTCGGTCTTGGCCGCGGCCAGCGCCTTGTCGGCGGATACGAGCTCGGCGTCGGCCCGGGCCTTGAACCGTTCCAGCTTGCGCAGAGACGCGGCTAACGGCGCCGACTCGCGAGCTGCTATCGTAGCAGTCTTCCTGGCCTCGTCGGCCGTCGTGGCGGCGTCCATGGCCTCGCGTGCGAGCGCCTCGGCCTTTGCCGAAGCAGCTGTAATGATTTCCGCGTTCGGCGCGAAGAGCGATAGTGTCGGGTGAGAAAAGTCGACCGGAGCCGCATCGTTCGGCGAGATGATCACGCGCATCCCGATCCGCGTCTTGTCGAACAGCTTTTCCGCAAAGCCGTAAGGCATTCGCACGCAGCCGTGTGAGGCCGCATAGCCGGGCAACGGCCCGCCATGCAATGCAAGGCCGTTCCAGGTGATGCGTTGCATGTTCGGCATCCAGGCGTCGTCATACATGGTGGAGTGGTGGTCCTTGTCCTTCTCGATGATGGCGAAGACGCCGGCTGGCGTCTCGCGCTCCTTGATGCCGGTCGATACCGGCGCGCGCAGGATCCAGCCCTCGGCATCATAGAACGTGACCTGCTGACTCTTGAGCGACACGATTGCCATGATCGGCTCGCCTGCCTCGCGTGGCGCCGTCGTCTCGGCGGGTTGCGCGCGGCGCGCCTGCTTCGCTGTGGCGTCGGAGATCGGTGCGATCAGCGCGGCCATCCCCGCGAGCATCACGACGACTCTATTTCCCCAACGGCGCAGCGCCAGGGTAGATTTCGCCGATGTCAATCGGTTCACCATTCCATTTCCCGTTGCAGCGCGTGTCCGCTGCCGTGACCAACCTCAGATATCCGACTCGCGAGGAACAAGCATGCTCACAGCTGAAATGGCACCAAACGGACAGCGAGCGCACAGGCAACACTTCAGGCAAACGGGCACGGCCTGCTCAGTTGCGGCGCATTCCTTGTCAGAACAATCATCGTGTCAATGCTCGGCTGTGCAATCCAGTTCCAATGAGGCTGGAATGATGAACCCGCGGCGACTCTCGACAATGCCAACGCCCGTGTTGCTGTCCGTCGTTTTCGCGATCGGAATTGTCGGCCTACTCGCGACGAGGTCGGAAGGACTCCAGACCACGGGCGCGGTGCCACTCACCAAAGATGTCGCCCACGCACCGATCGTTCTGCATATGCCGGAGCCGGTAGTTGAAACGGCCCCGGCCCATGCGTCGGATGCGCCGCCAATCGAACCAGCGCCGGTGCAAGTCGCAAGCGTGAATCCGTCGGATGTCGAACCTGTCGACACCGCCAAAGCCACGACCTCCATCGAGATTGTCGACGAGTGCCTGATCATGGACGTCTGCATCGATCGGTATCTGTGGGCGCTTTATCAACGCACGCCCAAGGAAGACGCCATCAAGACGCTTGAATGGAGGGACGTCGCCGTCAAGCAAAAGGGCAAGATGGTGAATGTGTCCAGAGCCGTCACCAAGCTTGTCGATCAAGATTTCGGGTGGAAGGATCCGAAGGCAGCGGAACATGCCGGCATGCCGATGATTGACTATGTGATCGGCGGCATGGACCGGAGCTTCAAGCTGAAATTGTTTCATATGCTTCATGCGGCGCAGGCGGCGGGCCTTTCGCCCGGCATTACCAGCGGATTCCGTGACGACTACCGCCAGTCGATTGCAAGCGGCCTCAAGGCGGCGAATAACCGATCGTATCATGGCGGCAGCTTGCGCGGTGGCTATGGGCATGGGCTCGCGGCCGATGTTGTGAGTGTCGAGGGCGGCACGCGTGACCGGCGATTTGCTTCCTCGGTAAAGCTCTGGCAGTGGATTGATACGCATGGGAAGGAGTTCGGAATCGGACGCCCGTATCTCGGCAGGGACCCGGCGCATGTCGCACCGGTCGACGGCCAGGAATACGCGAAGCACAACCACGGCGCCCAACAGGCGGCGGCGGACATGAAGAAGATCGACGTGAAGAAGGTGAAGGGCGCTGCCGCTCGCGAGCCCTCAGAGCCGATCCAGGAAGAACTTGAGTCAGATGAGTCGGTTGTGATTCGATGTCCTGGAGCGATCCGTGACAGGAGCACACGATGTGGAAGCCTGAACACCGTCTGACGGCTGACCGGCGCAGCCAGCGCTATCCCAGTGATTTGAGTGATGCGGAGTGGGTGCTTGTTGCTGCAATGATCCCGCCGGCGCGACGAGGCGGACGCCGCCGTTCGGTCGACGTCCGCGAGGTGTTGAACGCGATCTTCTATGTGCTGTCGACCGGCTGCCAATGGAAGGCGATGCCGAAAGACCTGCCGCCCAAGAGCACGGCGCATTTCTACTTCATGTTATGGGATTGGGACGGCACGTTGGATCGTATTCACGATACACTCTATGTAGCGACACGCGAAGCAGCCGGACGCGAGGCGAGTCCCACCGTTGCAATCATCGACGCCCAAAGCAGCAAGGCAGCGCAAAAAGGGGCTCTGCACTCGACCCGCAGGGCTTTGATGCGGGCAAGGAGCGACAACGAAGACGTTGCGCTGAGATCACGGGCCGCAAGCGTCACATCCTCGTCGACACACTCGGCCTCTTGCTCGGCGTGAGCGTCCATGCCGCCGATATTCAGGACCGCGACGGCGCGCATGACCTGCTACGCCGAGCGCGGCGGCGCTTTCCCTTCGTCGATCGGATTTTCGCCGATGGCAGCTATCAGGGACCAAAAATGGCGAAGACTGTCGCCGCGACGGGACGCTGGAAGATCGAGATCGTCAAGCGTTCCGATCTCCATCGCTTCGTCGTGCTGCCCAAGCGCTGGATCGTCGAACGGACTTTCGCCTGGATCAGCCGCAATCGTCGCCTGATGCGCGATTTTGAGCGCTACACCAGGACCGTCGCAGCCTTCGTCCGCCTCGCCATGATCCGCGTCATGCTCAGGCGCCTCACACGCTCAACCCAATGCTCTTGAATCCAATCTTCTTGGATCGGCTCTCAGGCCCCGCGAAGAGCCCGAGAACTGCAGCTGCTTCAAAGCTGAAAGCAAGCTGAGTGGCTTGGGATAAGGCACGTTCGAGATGCCATTCGTGAACGATGCCGTCTGCGTCAACGAAGTCCAGAAAGTAGGGATCCTTGAAGAGCTCCGACGCAGCCCTTTGCTCTCGGCGGGCAGCGTTCGGTCGAAATTGGTAATTGCCTTACCTTGGCGTTCGTGCAGGCGGGTTTCGATTTAATGCTGAAGGACACTTCGCTTCCAGCCGGCCTCGGCGGCAGCATCCGCGTACCAATTTCTTAGAGCCAGATCTCCAATTTTATCGAGAAGAAGCTGGTTGGGGCCCCAAGGAAATTTGGCAGCAGCGTGCTGCCAAATTGGAACCTCCCCGTAAGCCGCTGCAGCGGGCGGCGCCGTGATCGGCGGCGCGGAGCCGAGGAATGATCAGGCCGGACCTGTAGAGTATATCCCGCTGCACGCGGGGCGCGTCGAGATATTGGCCGGCCTTGCGGACAGAGATCGTGGCTGCCGAGGCCTCTCTCGCCGTCAGGGAGCCGTTCTCAGCATCGAACAGGCAATTTCCCTCCGCGAGATCAGCTGCGTTCTGGGAGAGCGCTCCAGACGCCCCGAGAAGCTTCCGGAGACGTTTCCGATGTAGCCCGGTTTCCTTCGAGAGCGTCCGGATCGAGTGCAGGGTTCGGTGTTCGACCGTTTTGCCGAACACGGTGTCGCCAGGTTGGGGGCGAGCTGAAGCTCGCCCCCAACCTCTCTTATTTTTCACTCAGCGCCGCGGCGTCGAACTAGGGGACCTACTTTCTTTGCCCCGATTAGGGGACCAACTTTGCCCACGGCTGCAATGCAGTGCGGCGCCGGGCAAAGTACGTCCCCTAATGTCTCTACAAAGCATTGATATCGCTTACTCCAAATGTTGAGCGGCGATGCGTAAATCGGCAGCCCCGGGCATCCAAACCGGCAAGCAACCTTCAGGCATGGCGATCAATCGCGCGGGAAATTTGGCCCTGGTTGTCAATCGTGCGGACAACAGCGTGAGCGTCTTGTCGATTTCCGGAAAGACCGTCGCCGTCGTCGGCACGGTGGCGCTCGCGCCTGCCGACGCGCCGAGCCAGCAACCATCCGCCGTGGCCATCACGCCCGACGGTAAGTGCGCGCTGGTGGCCAAGGCGACGGCGAACAAGGTCGCCCTCCTCGATATCGATGGTACTACGGTGACCTACAAAGGTTATGACATGCTAACTGGCGTGTTTCCGTACAACGTCCAGATCACCGCAGACGGCAGGCTCGGCCTGGTCAATCACGACGGCAATGCCGGGGTCGCCGACGGTCAGGTGAGCACGGTGGCGGTCATCGACATGACGCTCGATCCGCCGCGTGAAGTCGACCAAGTGGTGGTGGGGGACGGGCCGGAAGGTTTGGCGGTAAGCCCGACCGGCGCCTATGCCGTGACGCTCCTGACCAATGGCTCCGGCGGCTCCGTGCCAAACAAGGCCTTTTTCCGTCACGACCATGCGGTTGCGGTGCTTCTCAAGACCGACGGCAAGAAGGTGCGTAAGCTGGGCGAGACTGAGGTCGGCGCCTTGGCCGAAGGAATTGCCTTCAGTCCCGACGGACAGTTCCTGTATATTGCCAATTTGGGCGAACAGGAGCTGGCCACTTACCGGCTCGCCGCTAACAAACTGGTGCCAGTGGGTTTACCACTCAAGCTTCCCGGCCATCCCGCCTCTATGCGCGGCAGCACGCCCTGATCAGGTGCGGGGAGAGCCGGGGCGAAAAGGCTTTCGTCGACGTGTTCTTGTCTCCAAGGGGAACGTCAAAGAGCGAGTGATCGAGAGGTGCCATGCGCACGTCAACCTCCGCACATGTGAAGGTTTGCGGATGCCGGCCCCACGATGGTGGCGCGGCGCACGCCGGGGCCGGCGTACGCAAACCTTCAATGGAGGAAACCGCGGGATGTCGGGCGAGGTGGCGCGTCAGATGCTATGGGGATTTCGGCGCTGGCGGTCTGTTGCCGAGGTGCGATGACCGCCTGTTGGGAAGCGGTCAATGGAGTGGCGAGCTTGGTCGGCCGATCGCGATGGGCAGAACAGGCGCGGCGCGGCGGAGATTGATCGATGAGTCGGTTGCCCTGCTCGGCCAGGAGATTGATTTGCAACTCGAGATGATCGCGCCTTTCAGAGGTACGATCGATGGCGTTTTGCCGCATCAGCACGCAGGAGGTCAACAGCACGACCTCCAGCGACAGAAACGTCGCCAGCAGCGGAAAAGGATAAGGGTCGATGGCTTGATGAGAGGAGACCAGGCTATTCAGCGCGATCCAAAGGCAAACTGCAAGACATTGGGCGGAGAGAAAATGGGTGGTCCCGAAGAACCACCCGATCGCATGAAAAATGCGGTGATGAAGGGCGAGCTCTTTTTCGTCCTCCTTTTCGAAGCGCAGAATGGCTTCAATGTTATTACGAGCTTGTGACGGCGCGCGCGTGCTTTGCGAACCGCGCGCCGTCATCTTAGTTGGCCGCCTGCACGGCCGCCTTCCGCGCTTTTCTTCCGGTTTCCTTCACAGTTTCCTCACCACCCCTCTCGGCCTCGGCGCGCGCTTCGCACTTGGTGCGGAGATCTTCGAGTTCGTCATCGGTAAGATGCTCGATTCCGATAAGGGAGTTGTGTGCAGCGCCGACGCGGATGAGCTCATCAAGCTTCACCTGAATGGCCGCGCCATCCCTGTTTTGCGAGTTCTGAATAAGAAAGACCATCAAGAACGTAACGATGGTTGTGCCTGTGTTAATGACCAACTGCCAGGTATCGGAGAAGCCGAACAATGGGCCAGTTATCGCCCAGACGGCAACAACACCCGCGGCAAGGATAAAAGTCGATGCCCGACCTGCGGCCTGCGATGTCTTGTTGGCGACATCACCGAAGACCCGGCCAAAACCACCCTTTTCCTCCGCGGCGCTTCCCTTTTTCTTCGGCTTGGCTTTCTCGGCCATCGCACTTTCCTTCTACGCAGAAAGCCGAGAGCTGGAGATGCCGTAAGGCACCGCGAGCTTCCGGTTGCAGTTGCCATAACAGCGCCAGAAGAAGGATGATCGGAAGTGGAATTCCCATCAACCTCGACCGAAACCTATGTCGGCCTCTATGTTTTGTGACGATGGATAACGCGGCGAGGTGATAAGCGTTCCAGCTTGTTCCCCGTCAGCCCCCTGAGACAAATTGAGGGACTTCACGAAGGGATTTCTGGTTCATCGTAGCCGTAAGGAGCGAAGATGAAGCAGAAATCCGGACCGGGCAAAGCGCCCGCAGAGCACGTACTGAAGGACATCCGGCGCCAGGCGCGTCGGCAGTATTCGGCCGAAGAGAAAATCCGCATCGTGCTGGAAGGACTGCGTGGTGAGGAGAACATCTCCGAGCTGTGCCGCCGCGAGGGTATCGCTGCCTCGATGTATTATGGCTGGTCGAAGGAGTTCCTGGGAAAACCGGACCCCGCCAAAATGACGCCTCAGCGCGAGAAAAAGACGCCCAAGAATGTTGATCCCGGACATACCGCGTAGGCAGCGTCGGCCGCGTTCGTAATGGCAACAAAGATCGCATAAAAAATCGCGACCGAAGCAAGTCCGAGAGACCTTCACCCAGCCCATGGATCAAGCCCGTCAGACGGCGAGGGCGCTCATCGATCGCTGGCCGGCCTCGCGGCGTACATGTCGAAGGTCGAGAACTAGCGGAGCTGCCCGGCGGCGAGATCGAGTTTACCATGAAACGGCTGCGGAGCGCGGATTAGGCGCGGCAAGATAAAGGCCGGCATTTCTGTCGGCCTTTGGAACGGCGACCGGACAATCAGGTAAGGCAAATCGCCAACAACGCGATAACGATGGCGGCGGTCGCTGCGAGGATCGTTCCTAATTTGACGAAGGACTTATACGTCTTCTCATGCGCCGGATAATCCATTCCTTCCGCCGTCGAATACACAATTCCGCTATGATCAGACATGTCAAGTTTCCCAAGGTACGGTTGATCTTGCGTCTCTCACGACGGTGACCGGTGACACAGATATAGCTGAGCGCCAGCGGTCGCCGCCATTCGACGAGCCAAGAATACATACCTGCAGAATGCATGTTTTGCTGTAGCGCAAAGACACTATTCTGGAGCGCCCTTGAGCACGGTACTCGGCGAGATTTTCTATTCGGGCCTTAAGTGCATTTCGATCAACTCCCGTGCGGCTTCGTAAATGCGCATCACGGAGGGATCATCGCCCTGATGCGTTTTCAATCATGAGCAAAGCGTTTTCATAGATCGACCCGGACGATGTTCAACCGGTTCAAGATCGGGCCGATCGGTGTGCGTTGGCGAAGCGTCTGCGGTTAATGTGGGAAGGGGGAAATGGGCGACGCACTGTGCAGGCGGCCGGAGTGTTCGGCACGGCTGACACCTGACGTCGTTAAGGCGTTTCGCGCTTTGAGGCTGATGCCGCGCCGCTATATGTCGCAGCGTGGACCGCCGCGTCTTTTGCGGCTCTAATTTCGCGTGCGGCTTTGAGCGCCCGGCGCAGAAACGAGTCGTCCGTCTCTTTGGTCAGAACAATTAGCTTGTTGCAGTTGAGGCAATTAACCTCCGCGCCGTCGCGGACGCGACTGGCTCTCTCTCTGAAAATACGCGTGCAGGCCGGGCAGCGGATTTTCACCTTGTCATCACATGACAAATGCCCCTTGTGAGAAGGGGAGCGTTAAGCAACTGGGTTACGAAATTCTGAAAATGATCGACGGCAGTGCACTTTATTTCTTATCGAGCGTTCGCCTCATCCGAGCACCCACTAGGCCGACCGCCCTTGCGAATGCACGCCCGATAGGCCCAGGGTACGATGTAGCTACCAGCCCAAACACCACGTTCGGCTCGTTCGGCTTCCTTTTGCGCCGCCGCGTATTTGCCGCGTGAATACCTAGGCCAATCGAAGGCGAGCCCAGCTCGCACGATCCAATCCCCCAGATCAGCGCCGTTGACAGAGCAGACGGCGACGAGCCGCCCATACTGATCCCGGCCGACGCCCTCGCAGCTTACGGGCCTGCCCGCGATGTGCTCGTCAAGCTCATTCGCCGCCTTGGCACCGCAGCGATATTGCAAGCTGTCGTCCCCGCGACAGAGTTGAGAAGATTCGGGCGCGTCGATACCCGACAAGCGAATGCGCTGCCCGTGAATTTCGAGCGTGTCGCCATCAACGACGGATGCTTGACCTGTCAGGGGTTGGGCGTGGGTGGGTAGCGCAAGCAGGGCAGTTGCGAACAGGGTCTGGCGTATCATCTCAGGCTCGGACGGCGTGCGCGATGTCGGTGAAAGCTATGGCGAAAAGTATCGAGACGTCGGGTTTGCTTGTGCGTGGCGATGGCCGGGACGATCAGCTACCCGGCAATCTAGGGTCATCTGTGGACGCCCCGGGAGAAGCAAGGGCTATTTTGGTTTTCTGACGCAGTTAGTCGGACGCTGCCATCTGTCCGGCCTCAAGATGCGGCGATGATGCGCCGCGGGCCCGTATGGGAGTTCGCGGACCGGCTCCATATCAGGACTGCGTGCTTCGAAGCACAGTGACCCTATCTGGTTTTGCCTATCCCGTCTCGTCGACCGTTGCGCCGTACTTGCCTTCGCCCTCTACTCCTTCGACAACCTCACGCTCTAATCGCTTACGTAGCGGCTACAGCGGGAGCTCGGTAAACTTCGTTGTGCGCGAGCAGCGCCCAAACAGTTCGCGCCATCTTGTTTGCGAGCGCGGTGATAACCAGCATGCGTGGCTTTCGGGCGAGCATGCGCGCCAACCATGATCCTGGCGGCGGTTCGCGTCGGCTTGTCTGGCGAACCAGTGCCGCTGCACCAATGATGAGCAGACGGCGTATGGTCCGCTCGCCCATCTTGGATGTGGCTCCGAGCTTCTGCTTACCGCCGGTGGATCGTTGCACCGGCGTCAGGCCGAGCCAGGCGGCGAAGTCGCGCCCTTTCCGGAACGTCTCCACCGGTGGAGCAAGAGCCGCGATGGCTGTCGCAGTGATCGGCCCGACACCCGGTATCGTCATCAACCGCGAAGGCATATCTTCTTCCTTGGCGCGCCTGGCGATCTCGCGGTCCAGCGCGTTGATCTGTTCCGCGAGCATCATTACCATCCCGATCAGCACATCGAGCATCGCACGCGTGGCCTGCGGCAGATCGGAGCCTGGCTCGTCGACCAATGCCAGCAGCCTCGGCAGGTTCGCGGTTCCCTTAGCGGCGACTAGGCCATACTCGGTGAGTTGCCCGCGCACCGCGTTAATCAGCTGCGTTCGCTGGCGAACCAGTAGATCGCGCGTGCGGAAGATTGCGGCGCTTGCCTGGGCCGACTCGCTCTTCACCGCGACGAAGCGCATCGTCGGACGCTGCGCTGCCTCGCAGATCGCCTCCGCGTCGGACGCATCGTTCTTCTGACGCTTTACGAACGGTTTGACGTAAATGGGTGGGACGAGCCGCACCTCATGTCCCAACCGACCGATCTCGCGAGCCCAATGATGCGCCCCGCCGCACGCCTCCATCGCGACGACGCAACGTGGCAGATCGCGGAAGAACTCGAGGACCTTGGCGCGCCGAAGTGTCTTGCGGAACACGACCGCGCCGCTCGCATCGGCACCGTGCACCTGGAAGACCATCTTCGCCAAATCCAACCCGATCGTGCTAACCTCTGTCACGGACGCCTCCTTCAGTGGTGATCAACACCTTCCACTCTGGCACATCGATGCCGTCGAGGGGGCGTCCACCCCATCAGGACTCATTGATCAGAGCCAGAAGATGACGGTCGCTGCGATACAGATGGCCGACATGAAGGTGTGGGCGCATCGATCGTAGCGGGTGTGGATGCGCCGCCAGTCCTTGAGCCTGCCGAACATGTTCTCGATCTTGTGCCGGTGACGATAGAGTTTGTGGTCATGTTCGATCGGCTTTTTGCGGTTTGATTTTGACGGAATGCATGCCGTGATGCCACGTTCGGCGAGAGCCCGGCGAAACCAGTCGGCGTCATAGCCCTTGTCGCCGAGCAACTGCTTCGCGGACGGTAGCGCATCAATCATCAGGGCTGCGCCCTTATAATCGCTCATCTGGCCTTCGCTGAGCAAGATGACGAGGGAGCGACCCTGACCATCGCATATGGCGTGCAGCTTGGAGTTCAGACCGCCCTTTGTGCGCCCGATACGTCGGGGAATAGGCCCTTTTTTAAAAGGCTGGCAGCGGTGCGATGCGCCTTCAGATGCGTGGCATCGATCATCAGGCGAGATGGCTTGCCGGCCTTGCGCGCCAGTTCGGCGAAGATCTTGTTGAACACCCGAGGCGGCTCCAGCGCACGAACCGGTTATAGATCGTCTTGTGCGGACCATAGCCGGGCGGCGCATCGCGCCAGCGCAGACCGTTTCTGATGACGAAGATGATGCCGCTGATCACCCGCCGATCGTCAACCCTCGCAATCCCGTGCGACAACGGAAAATACGGTTCGATCCGGCGCATCTGCGCCTCCGACAACAGCAAAAGATCAGCCATGGCGATGCCTCCCGACATCACCATTGAATCAACCCGCCAACGCTCACGCAACAGATTTAATGGGCGCGGTAACTAATCCATCTCTCTTTCCACGTCATCTAGCCAATACCGCAGCAACTCCGGGCTCTTCATGTTTTCTAGCGTGATCCACGATCCTTGCGCATTTAAAATTCGGTTTTGTTTGCGGTGATCAGTTTTGGCACGAGATCGAGCCACTGCTTATCTCTTCGCATTGGGCAATCGTGGTGATGCGTGAAGCAGCGGCGTCGAGGGCGTCGCGCACATCCTCCGACGGCGCGTTCCGACTCTGTACGCGCAGCAGCCCCACCACCGATGCGAGGCTGTTCTTGACGCGGTGGCTCGATTCTCGCGTCAGCATGGCCTGGTGTTCGAGCGCTTCCCGGAGAATCGGCGTCGGCATGTTGGCGCTCAATGGCGATGCCAAGTAGCCCGGCGAAGCCGGCAAGGAAGTCCGCGTCGGCAACGTCGAATTGGCCGGACTCCGGACTATCGACCTCGAGGACACCGAACGGCAGACGGCCTTCGCCGCCGCGCGCGATCAGGACGTTGATTGCGCGCCGGATCCCGTGATCCGACAGGAGCTTTGGCGTTCGAAACCGCGTTTCCTCCTGGAGGTGGTTGGAGATGACCATTTGTCCGGTCTGGAAAGCGTAACCGGCAGGGGATTCCAGGTCGACGCCTAGCGACACTTGGCCGATCGTCCCTTGATCCCCAGCCGATTCCGGCACGTACCAGTAGCCGTTTGCCGTCGGGCAGATACTCCAGGACTTTGGCGAACGGGGTTTCGAGACCTTGGGCGCAGAGCTCTGCGGCGCGCTGAAGGATTTGCTCGAGGTCGCGAGTCTGCAACGCGGAACGGCCGAACTCGCCCAACAAGGACTGTTGCCGCAGGCGGTACGGAAGCTCTTGCCTGGTGACGCCGGTCGCTACGGCAGGGGCCGATATCGACTCGTTGTCAGATGGAGCGCGCATGAATTCTTCCGTCGATCGAGGTTACGGAAACGTAGCACGACGCCGATGCGATAATGGTGGAGATTTCGGGTTCCGAACTCGTCCTACGCGACTCGCTCTCGGCCGGCGGAACGATGCACCATCTTAAACGACGCCCGTGCTCGCTCATCAGCGCGCCCGAGGGCATTGAGGGACAGCGATTTTTCCAGCGTCACTCGATGAAGGTGGTTCCAACCTGGTTGAGGAAGTTTTCGTATGCGGAGACCGCAAGCTCTACGTCCAGTCGACCGCATCGAAGGCCTTGCTGCGGTGGCCCAAAGTGCCGGCGTCGAGCTCCATCCCTGGAATAGTCAGCCGGACACCCGGCATTGTAACGCTGTCTTGACCGGTCTGGGCAATAGTTGGTTTGCTTGCGCCATAAAGCCTGCCGCGACAACGCTCCGTCCTGTGTCATCGCGTCCCGCGCCTCTTCGAGGAGCTCGTTCTGGCGCGCTATGGCCGCCCGCTCAAAATGCTCGGGTCCGCTCTCCTTTCTCGTCAGTGAGCGATCCATATAGCCCGCAAGTGCTTTAAATCATCTGCTTGGTCACGAAAAGGCAAAGCAGGACTGAACCCAGCTTATCGCAGCGATGCCCATATTGATCACGCTGCCGAAGAATGTGGCGAAGATCGAATTAGCAGCGGCAGCCGCGGTCGTTGTCCGACCGCGGTTTTTCCTTTGTGTTTTCTTCGCTGCCGCAGTTCCTCGGAGACGGGCGTTTTGAAGACGCCCTTGGGAATTCGTTGTCACGCTTCATTTGCTTGGCGGTGTCCGTGACCGGCCATTGTTGGAAGCCTGAGACTTGACCCGGCCTTGATGGAAGCTTGAGACTGCTCGCTCGTGGTTGTTACCGGCGGCATTGCCATCTTGCTCGGCGACTCCGCGTCCGGCGGACTGGCGCCCGTCATGTGCGCTATCTCCCGATCGATCGGGTATGAGTCATGCTGAAGCTGCTGCCTGGGCCGGAAGCGCCCGACATCCGCCGGCGAGATGAAGCTTCCCACCGGGACCTCGTAGGGCAAGGCCAACTCCCCGAGCGGCGCCTTGCCCTTCGGCACCGTCTTGCTACCTTTCTTCCGCTTGGCCATCGGGTAACCTCCGAGGTCAGGTCAGTCCGATCCGGCGTTCGAGCGCCAGGTCGGCCGCTTTGGTCAGCATGTTATCGGAGCTTGTCGTCGTGGGGAAGAAAGAGACCATCGCGCATCACGAGGCCGGACACGCCGTGATCGCGCGCGTGCTGGACATCCCGGTAAGCTACGCGACCCTCGATGCACTCGACGGCGCCGGCGCCGTAGTGACGACGTCCAGCGCGACGCATCTCGCCCCGGACGACCTTGAGGCGCCGGAGAAGTACGCCATTGTCGCGCTGGCCGGCCCGCAGGCCCAGCATCACTATCGTCCTATGTCCCTCGCGGCCCAGAATCGCGCGTGCGACGGTGGCTGGCGCGTGGATCGCGCCAACGCGACCAGCCTCCTGGCGATGCTGGTTTTGCGGCAGCACGGCAAGCCGGCGGTGCCGGGCAGCTACGTCGAGTTGGACGGTCCCGAGACAGAGGAGTTCGGCCGCCTATTCAGCCATACGACCCAAAAGACTGCCGATCTGGTCCAGGAAAACTGGTCTGCGATCCAGCGCGTCGCTGCGGCCCTGCTGAGCCGTCCCGCGCTTACCGAAGAGGATATCGACGCCCTAATCGCGGCGCACGACAACTAGCTGCTCTATTTTATCCCGATGCTTAATTTGCGTTCGAGCTTGACTCCGGGCAACCGCCGCCGCAGGCGGTCTTGGCGTGCGGCTGATTACCGCCACGTTTTTAAAGCCGACTGCAGCGCACAAATCAGGATTGCGGATCGCAACGGACGCTTGAGCGGTCCGCGAGTGCTCATCGAATGGCCGCCCGCACAGCGTAACCACAGCCGCGGCGTAACCAGATTTGCAAAAAAGACGGGTAGACGTTGTCTTTAGGAACGTCCGGCTTCCTTGTGGGTTGCCTATCCATGCCCAGATACTTCTTTCATTTGGCAGGTCGCCTTCCAGCTAACGACTTGGTCGGCCACGAATGCGCCAATGACAAAGAGGCTCGGGAGCACGGAAGCTTCATCGCTCGCCGCGTCAGGACCGAAAAACCCGAGACGGTACACGAGGAGAACTATATCTCCGTGACCAACGAGACGGGCGACGAACTCTTCAAAATCAGTATTGCATCGACTTCGAGCGCGGGAACCGCTCTAGGTCAGGGAATTACCCGAGGGGAACGCGGCGAGAAGCAACCACCTAAGCGCATTTCTAAAGAGGTGCGTGAAGCACGCAAAGCGCTACGCGACGGCGATGCAAAATCGGCGATGATTGACCATGCGACCACAGCCATGGCATTCAACACAAATCGCGAGCGTCTCAAGGCGGAGCGGCTGGCTCGTGAGGCTGTCGAGCCAACTCCGCCGCCGAAGAAGAAAAAGGCGGGGCTGATGAAGAAGTGAGCGAGACGACCTGCGCTTAGCCAAACACCACGCCGGCCGCCGCAAAAAGCCTAGTCCAATGACGCTGGCTTGCCACAAGAGCTGCTGGCGGGCTAGGCGCCGGTCGTGGAAGGCAGCCCGTCGCGTACAAATCCGGAGGGAACGTCGAAGACTACCGCAGGCTCAGCGCCATAATGAGTCTCGTGCTCGCTGAACATCGTCCTGACGTTCGGCCTCCGGCTCCCAATGCCAGTGCCAGGCGTGATCACTATTGGTCCAGCGATTTTCGAAAGGAACAATGTGAGATTTCATGACGAGCCTGTACGGCTCACCCAGAACCTCACGTTCCTTAGGATAGCTAATAAGCAAAGGGATGCGAGCTTCGGCATTATCGTCCGCCGAGGCCCGTTGCAACTCGTGACTCGGCGCCCAACTTGGCCCCGTGAATGCGGCCGCCGCATGCGGAGCGCATCGGTTTTGAGACGGGGGCGATGGCAAACTGGCTATGGCATATGCATCGACGCTCGGCAAGCGCACGCGGCTTTGTCAGTGCGCATGAACAAGAGCGATCAGAATGACGCTCGAGGCCTGGCCGAACTGGTGCGGGTCGGTTGGTATCGAGAGGTAAAGGTCAAGAATGCATCACCCGACCAGGTCGATCAATGCCCGGCTAAAAATCATATGTCAGCCGCGCTCGCTCGCCAATGAGATTTGGATCTGATCCGCGGATCACCATACCGGCCAGCGGCTTCTGAAATGCCGTACTTAATTTAAAGCCCTTACAGAAGAGCGCACTCAATCACCAATCCATAGGGTTAGAAACTTCTTGCATCACGGGCGGCAACCACAGAAGTCCTGAGCCTAATGGCCCGACCTCCTAGTGATGGGAGTGCTGCTCGGCGTGCCGCTTCCGGGTGACAGCTGCTTTCTTGGCGGATTTTGATCGCGCGCTGGCAGGCCGTGAGGCTGCAGCTTTGCCGCCAAGGTGGCCGCCTTTACGGGAAGGCGAATGGTCTTCGGATTTACCTCTGCCAGAACCACTCTTTTTTCCGCCACCGGTTTCTTTGTTCACCGTAGCCCAGGCGCGACGCTCGGCCTCGCTATCTGAAACGCCACGTTTTTCGTAGCCTTCCTCGATATGCTCAGCCATTCGCTTTTGCTTGTCGCTGTAGCTGGATTTATCGCCACGAGGCATTGCAATCTCCATTTTTAAGACTGTCCCTCGTTTAGAATTCACATTGGTCCGAATAGTTGCAGGTGCCTCGGCTATTTGCTGGAGGGTCGGCGCGGCCTAGCATCCGCCGATGCCGCCAAAGAAACCGGTTGCGCCGGTGTTGCCGGCCGTTGACGGCATCGCGCCCAGGCAGCGTGCGCTCGATGAGACACCGCCGCCAGCGCCCGACGTGGCGTTGGGCGTGGCGGTTTGCGCGTTGACGCCAATCAACGGGAGGAAGCTTCAGTACCGTGGCGCCCGTGGCGGTGCCCTGTCCCTTCGGCGTATCGCTGCGCGCCAATCTGACGGCGTTCGGCTGTGCGTCCGATCCGCTCAGCGCCCCAACCTACCAACACGCTCGAGGTGCTTGTCGGTCGTGTGCGCAAAAAGCTGGGCGCTGATGTGATCGAAACGCGACGCGGCGCCTGCAACTGCTGCATCGGCAGCCACTGGGCCTCGGGGGCCAACGTGCACGGCTTGCCGCGCGGGACGGCCTCATGGCTCCAGTCGAACTGATAGGCTTCTGCCGGCGCAAAGCTCAGCGGGATATAGGCCGCCGCCGCCGATTGTCCGCGCAATTCTCGCTTTGGTGCCGGTAAGGGGCGCTAAGGTGCCGGCGAGTTCGAATGGCCGCGATGTACGTCAGAGTGGGGTCACGATCGGCGCCGATCGTGACCTCACTCCGATCGGCTTTTTTCAGATTGTCTTTATGGCGTTACTGCCGGCTCCTGCAGCAATCTGACTCCCCGTGCCAATTCACACCTAGACGGCGAAGCTCTGACGTTGCGTCAGTTCGTGTGTTATCTTCGCCACGCTGGTCCATGATGATGCGCTGAGATCCTTAGGAAGGGGCCACTTATACGCATTCGTGCTGAACTCAGGCACGGCCGTTCTTTTCCTACTATTGTCCGCACTTCTGGTCACCGTCTTATGGTCGCTTTATTTCCTCACTGAAGTCGTCCACGCAAAATCGAGATTCGACAGCCCGGCGTCGTCTGCGGGTGAGCAGAAAAAACCTCAGTGCCCCGCCCCGGCGGGTTTTCTATATGTCGTGGTGCTTTCTCAGGTCAGCCAAAGCTTTTTCAGGTGTTTTGAACGTGTTTGCAGAAGTCGGCGCCCATCCGACGAGGCTGCCGTCTTTCCCGGCAATAACCGGAACCCATCCACGCTCCGTCAGCGTAAGCCTGATCTGGTCGTGAAATTGAACTTTATAGCGTTCTTTACTGATTAAATCCCACGGTGGGCGCGAGAATGTCATTGCGCTTGGTCCCAGCGAGCTCGCTTCATAATGCTCATCTGTCCATGTTGTTAAAGTGGACGCAGCAACTTTGGCTTTCGTCGAGCCAGAGGATCCCTCTTGCTCGCGCGCCTTTATCAGCGTTCGGATGTGGACCAAGGCTTCCTTAGCATCGATGGGAGGGTCATCACTCACCCTCGCCGCGGGAACGCGCTTCCTCCTCTATGCGTTGCCAGTGCAGACGGGTCCGTAGCCCGCGCATGCCCTGGCGGATGCGCCAGCGGCACGAACACCTCCTGGCGATGCTGATCCCGCTCGCGCATGTAATCCTTGATGATCGTGTAGCCGCCCGTGAACCCGCACTCGCCCCGAAGACGGTCGAACACCCGCTTGGCCGTATGGCGCTGCTTGCGCGGCACCGTCATGTCCTCATCAAGCCAGTGATCGATCGTCGAAACAAACGCATCCAGCTTAGGCCGCTGGATCGGTGACTGACGCTGATAGCCCGGCGGCGTCGAATACGACATCATCTTGGCCACGCTATCGCGCGATATGTTGAAATGCTTTGCAGCCTGACGCCGGCTCATTCCTTCAGAACAGGCCAGACGAACCTTCAGATATAATTCCACGGTATAGATCCCCAACCCTCCTGCATTCGTCGCAGAAGGAAAATAGGTGGCCGGCTTTTACGCCGCCCGAAGCGGAACCATCCCGCCGCTACCGTGGACTAATTTTGCACCCCCGCTCTCAGCGGTCTCGTCGGCACGCTCATCCTCGACGAGGACGGCGTCTACGATCCTCGCCATCCCAATGACCGACTGCTGCTCGGCATGAAGAGGACCATGAGCGAGATGGAGCTGTCGGTGCTGCGCCAGCGCTCGCTTGAGGCCCTGAAGCAGAAGGCGCGCCGCGGCGACTGTTCATGACGGTTGCGTCTGATCAAAAATGAGCGTTCTGGGCCGGGTGGGACAAGGTCGGCGCGCGCCCGCATGGCATCGATGAATGCCGATAGTCGACCCTGAAGAGGGATGTAGGTGATACGACGCCGCTTCATGGCGCGCTCCTTTCCATAACAGGAAGCAGGAGCGTAACTCCGGACGTTCTCATCACCTAATGGGATGGACGGCTCTCCCTCCACCATTCAGGCTGAGAGCCTGCAACAGGAAGGAGAACTGCAATGACCATCGAGACGCTCGGTATCGATATCGCCAAGAACGTGTTTCAACTTCACGGGGTCAATCATCATGGCTGCGTCGTACTGAAGCGGCGGGTGATGCGCGATCAGCTTCTCGACATTGTCGCGCAAGTCGAGCGCTGCACGATCGTGGTCGAAGCCTGCACCGGCGCGTTCTGCTGGGCGCGCAAGTTCGAGGCGCTCGGCCACCAGGTGAAGATCATCAGCCCGCAATATGTGAAGCCCTTTGTGCGCCGGCAGAAGAACGACGGCAACGACGCTGAGGCGATCTGCACCGCCGCACGCCAACCGCACATTCCGCTCGTTCCGAAGAAGACGGTCGAGCAGCAGGACATCCAGGCCCTGCATCGCTCTCGCCAGCGCATGGTCAATCATCGCACCGCCGTGGTCAGCCAAATCCGAGGTCTCTTGCTCGATGCAGGCTTCGCCATTGCCAAGAGCATTACCCGCGCCCGGCGGTTGGTTCCGGAGATCCTGTCGGATCTGGGGAACGAACTGACGCCGCTGGCGCGGGAGGCAATCGCTGAACTGCATGATCTGTTCCGAGATCTCGACCGCCGCATCGCGATCTTCGACAAGAAGATCGATGCGGTTTTCCGCGGCAGCGAGCGTTGCCAGCGCATCGCGACGATCAAAGGTGTCGGTCCGAAGACCGCCACGGCCATCGTCGCCGCCATCGGAGACGGCTCGGAATTCAAGAACGGCCGTCATCTTGCCGCCTGGATCGGTCTCGTGCCGCGGCAATTCTCCAGTGTCGATCGCACCACGTTAATGGGCATTTCCAAGCGCGGGAGCCAGCATCTGCGCAGCTTGCTCGTTCACGGCGCCAGAGCTGTGGTCCGGACGGCGCCATCCAAAACAGACCTCAATAACCAATGGGTCAATCAGCTTCGGGAGCGGCGCGGCTTCAACCGTGCCACGGTTGCAGTCGCCAATAAGAATGCACGGATCATCTGGGCTGTGCTTCGAACCGGCGAACCGCACCGCGCCGCTTTCTGAGGACCTGCCTGGAGATTGCGAGACGACAGAGAAATGAGATGCACAGGTCGGACCGGCGCGCCAAGAGCCTGACTTTTATCGAGGCCTTCGTGGCCTACCAGCTGTAGAGGCGGACGCGAGCGGATTCCCCATTTGGGCGCCCTGGATCCCTTCGGGTGACGCCGGATAGATGTTTGCAACGGGCCATGCAGATCAGTTCAAAATCGACTTGCAACGGGAGAGCCGTCCATAGAGATAAAAGCTACGCTCCGAACGATGACGGCCTTCCGAGCGCTTCGCTGCCTATGCCCGTTCTTGCCCTCCGGATTACCGATCGGCGGCCGCGTATCGCCATACACGGCCGTGTAGAAGCTGATCCTCGCCATGAACACGAACGGGCCGCCATGTTCAGCGGCCTTGTGGAGAGCCTTTGCGGCTCGCTTCCATGGTGGGGTGTTGCCGACCTTGCCGGGGAGGTCGACGGCGTATTCAGCAGCTTCGCCAATCGTGTCGATGATCCGGCCGTCCGGCATCTCGATCGAGTCATCGAAGCGGCGAGACCAATCTACTTTTTCAGCCATGACGCGTTCGCCTTGGCGAGGTCCTCAATGCGGTGCCAACTCGCAATATTCTCTACTCTAGCGTCAGGGACGAATAAAACCGCTCCCACGCGACCTTAAACTCGTCCTTCGCGGCTTCAAAGCTATCGGCCGAGCCATTGCCCCATAGGACCGACTCGGGACTCGCACCCAGGATTTGAGACCGCGCAAGGCCTCCGCGTTCCCACTTGGGCCACGGTCCAAGTGAAATGTTTATCCATTGCTTCGGAACGTTTGTGACCCTTGCGGTTTCTCATCTCCACCAACCACACGACGGAGGTCAGAAATGAAACTCAAACTCGTATTGGCGGGCCTGATCGTCTCTACGTTGGCGTTGCCTGCCCTCGCTCAGATGTCACCAGGCGCTTCACCAAGTTCACCAAGCACAACCGGCTCAACCGGCTCAGCCGGCACTTGGTATGTTGTGCAAGACAATTCAACAATGAAGTGTGAGGTCACAAGCTTGAAGCCGACGGTTGGAGGAACAACGAAGGCTGTCGGCAGGACCTCCTATACATCGAAAACAGAAGCCGAAAGCGAGCTGAGCAAAATTCCAGACTGCTCCAAGTAGGTGAGCTTTCACGACGCCTTCGCTGATCACTGATTAGCGAAGGCTCGACCTATGTGTGATTGCAGACTGTGCAATGGATAACAAACCTTGCTGGTGCGGCGGCCTGGGCTGAAGGATGCTGCGGAATACGTACTGGTTCTGCCGGAGAAGGCGCAGGCCGAACCAGCGTCTTTCCGTCAGGCGTCTTGATCGGCTCGTCGAAGCGGCGGGACCAATTCATTTCAGCCACGACGCACTTGCCTTGGCGAGGTCCTCTGTGCGGTGCCAGCTCGCAATATCCTCTGGCGTCAGGCTCGCGTAGAGCCGCTCCCACGCGGCCTTGAACTCGTCCTTGGCGGCGTCCAAGCTTTCTGCCGATCCATTGCACCATGACGGGATCGGGAGAGGCGGGTTGACGTTCCACGTCCAGACGATGCCCTGCCACGATCTCTCGTCGGCAAGCCTGATCCTGCCGACGCTGCGGCCCTCGTGAATGACGCAATAGTCGTTCGGCGACTTGTCGCCGGCTATTATCGTGGGGCGAAGGGTGAGGTCCATGGCCTGAATCTAGGAGCGACGTGCAGGAATCCTAGGGGACGGCCGCGCGTCTTGCAGTATCAGTTGCGGGGCGGTAACCCTGCCCTGATCAGCCTCAGTTATCTGACGGACACTCCGAACACCCTATGCCCAATGCAAAAGCTTACGCGTCCACAATTCTCACCAATTTCGAGCGGGCACAAGGCGAGCTTGTTGGCAAAGCGGTTGTACTGGCCGATGGCACGGCAGGGACAGTGGAAAAGGTTTGGCTTGATGAACTCCACGGGCTCCGTATTTCGATCAAAGGTCACGATGGCAGGTGGCCGGTCTCGACGATAAAACTTGTTCAATCGTAGAACCCCGTGCTTCAGGCGTCGGGCCTTTTTTCTTTTGGTCGATGTCAAAATATTGCCCCGGCTTTGAGCGCCCGGCCTGAACGGCCCTCCACAAGAAACCCGCCGGCGATAGTAACCACTCACTGGCGGATCCCGGCCGCTGCTGCGGCCTTTCGCATGCCGCGGGCCCGTATGGGAGTTCGCGGATCGGTTCCAAAACAACCTGGCGCGCTCGAGACGCTTGTCCATGAACTGGTTTTCCCGATCCCGTCTCACGACCGTGCGCCATACTCTCCTTCAACCTCAGCCTGCTCCACGGCACCCCACGACGTTAGCGGCTTACGCCACCACCGCCGGAGCTCGGTAGACCCCGCCATGGGCGAGCAACGCCCAGACTGTTCGGGCCATCTTGTTAGCCAGCGCGACCCGCACCAGCATCGGCGGCTTGCGCGCCATCATGCTGGCCAGCCACGATCCCGGCACGGGACCTTTGCGGGATGCCCAACTGGCAACTGCGCTCGCCCCAATGATGAGCAGACGTCGCAGCGTTCGTTCTCCCATCCGAGAGGTTCGGCCCAACCGTTCCTTGCCGCCGCTGGAGTGTTGCACTGGCGTAAGACCCAGCCATGCGGCAAAGTCGCGCCCTCGTCGGAAGGTCGCGGCCGATGGTGCCAGCGCGACCAGGGCTGTTGCGGTGATCGCCCCGATACCAGGAATGGTCATTAACCGCCTCGCGACCGGATCCTCCTTCGCGCGCCGGACGATCTCGGCATCAAGCACCGACACCCGATCATTGAGCGCACGGAGTTCGGCCATGATAACGCCAAGGACGATACGGGCTGGCTCCAGGAGGTTGGAGACCGGATCCTCAACGATCGCAATAAGCCGCCCGACATGCATCGGACCCTGCGCGACGACCATGCCGAACTCGGTCATATGGCCTCGAAGCGCATTGATCAGCTGGGTTCGCTGTCGGACCAGCAGATCGCGGGTGCGAAAGACCAGCGCCGATGCCTGCGCAAGCTCGCTCTTCACGGGCACGAACCGCATCGTCGGTCGCTGCGCTGCCTCGCAGATGGCCTCGGCATCCGCCATGTCATTCTTCTGGCGCTTCACGAACGGCTTCACGTAAGCCGGCGCAATCAGCTTCACCTCGTGTCCCAGCCGACCAATCTCGCGCCCCCAATGATGAGCGCCACCGCAAGCCTCCATGGCGATCACGCATCGGGGCAGTTCGGCGAAGAAAGCAAGAAGCTGGTCCCGTCGAAGCTTCTTTCGCAGTACGACCGCGCCATTGCGATCAGCGCCATGTACTTGAAATACGTGCTTCGCCAGATCCAATCCGACTGTGATAATGTGTTCCACGGACGCCTCCTCTGATGGTCTGCAACACCACCATCTTGCACAAACGATGCCGTGAGGGGCGTCCACCCCATCAATCTTGGCAGCCACAAAGGCGTCGGCGTGCGCGCTGCGATCGAAGCGATAGGAGCCAAGCTCCTGTACCTTCCGCCCTACAGCCCCGACTTCAATCCGATCGAGAACGCCTTCTCCAAGCTCAAGGCGCTTCTGCGAAAGGCAGCGGAGCGAACCGTCGACGGCCTGTGGAGCCGCATCGGCGCATTGCTGCCGACCTTCACGCCGCAGGAATGCGCCAACTTCTTCGCCGCTGCTGGTTATGAGCCGGATTAAGCCGAATCCGCTCTAATGGGCGCGGAGATCACCCACAGTTACGCTAGGCAGAATGGCTCCTTGAAAAGAAACCGTGAAAAAACGGCGGAGCCTTCGCGACGTACCTAATCCGCCGATCGCAACCGCTTCATCGTGAACTCGATCTCGCCGCCAGGCTGTTCACGCCAGAACTCGACCGCGCTCATGTACGCCGCGGCCGGCCAGCGATCGAGGAAAGCCCTCGCCGTCCGGCGAGCCTGGTCTCGATGCTGCCTGAAGGTCTCCCGGACATAGCCGTCACCGGCTGTTAATCGGCGCCGAACATAATCCGCGCCGGGGTGGGGTCAACACCGGCGCCTATCGTGACCCCACTCCGACGAAGCTTTCTCAATTTCCTTCAGGACGTTACTGCTCATCCTTCCAGCGACGTGACCCCGCGGCGCCGATTCACAAGCTACAACCGCCGAAGCAGCGCTAATCCGCCGTCCTCAGCCTTCGCATCGTGAACTCGATCTCGCCGCCGGGGCAGCTCCCGCCAGGTTTCAACTTGGCTCATGTACGCCGCGGCCGGCCACCGATCGAGGAACGCTCTCGCCTTCTGACGGGCTTGGTCCCGACGCTGCCTGAAGGTCTCCCGCGCGAATCCGTCATCCGCCCTCGTCTGCCGGCGCCGGGCAGCCATCTCGGTCGACAAGATCATTCGGGGCGTTTTGGGTCTGACCATTGGTGGCAACACTAAAGCTGGGAGCCCCGCCAATGCGGGGCTCCCCAAGGCGTTTTGAATCTATCTGCTGGGCGTGCCGCTCTGCGGCGGCTGACTTGGTGACGAACCCGTGCCCTGAACTCGTCCAGACGGCGCGTTCTGGTTCGCCGGCTGATCTCCGCCCGGCGTCTGCGGGGCAGCTTGTCCCGTCGTGTTCGACTGATTTGGAGCCGTGCTCTGGCCCGTCGTCGTCGACGGCTGGTTCTGCTGCGCAGGTGGGTTGGTCGCCTGACCCGTGTTCTGGTTGGGGGCTTGGCCCGTGGTGTTCTGCTCGCTCGGCTGTGGCTGGCCCGTCTGGGCCTGTCCAGTGCCGACCTGTCCCTGGCCCGTCGTTGAGGTCTGGGAGCCGGTTGTCGAGGACTGCGATAGGCCGATGCTCTGGTTCGCCTGCTGGCTCAGTCGACCAGAGACGCCAAGCGACGAAACCGTGCGGGCGTCGATGCTGCCGCTCATCTGAATGCCCTGCTGCCGCTGGAACACGGTGATGGCTTCGCGGGTCTCCGGACCCAGGACGCCGTCGGCTTCACCGTGCAGGAGACCGCGCTCGATCAATACGCGCTGCACGACGCGAATGTCGTCGGGCGGGAGATCAATCGCAGCAACGCTGCCGCTGCTGCCCTGGCCACCGCCGCTGAAATGCGTCCGCGGCCCGGCCGGAACCACATCGACAATGCGCCGATCACGGTCGACGAACACGACTTCATCTTCCACAACGAAGAAGCTGTAGTCGCGGTAGGCAGGGAACGTATCGATCAGCGTCGGATAGGTCGAAACTGATACGACCGAGACGTTCGACGGCACCGCCACACCGGTATGGACCTGGAAGTTGATGGAGTTCACGTTGACGCGCGGGGCATTGCCTGCGTGAAGCACCGACTGCTGCAGCGTTGTCTGCTGCTGTGCGGTCAAGTTGGTGCGGGTCTGCGTCTGACCGGCGGCCGTGGTCTGGCCCTGGGTGACGTTCTGACCGGTACCGGAGCTCGAATCGCGATCCTGGGCGCTCTCGCCCTGCATGCCTGGTCCGCTCTGGTCCTGGCGTGAAGACGGCTGCTGCGCTTGCTGGCTATCGGCCTTACCATTGTCAGGGGTTCGATCCTCCGATCGCCGCGCATCATCGCGATCGGACCGTCCCTGACCCATCGTCCGGTCCTTCTGACCCTGGCGGTGCGCCCGATCGTTGCCCGTCTCGCGCTGCTCCTTGTTGGACTCCTGCGAGCGCCGCGCGTCGTCGCGATCAGATCGTCCCTGAGTCGCCGTTTGACCCTTGCCGCTGTCGCGCGGACTCTCGGCGCGTCCGCGGTCACGCGTGCCAGATTCATCACGCTGCGCGCGGCCGGGCTCGCTCTCCCGTGCAGCGGGACCTTCGGCCCGGCCACCTTCCCGGGATTCCGTCCCGCGGCCCTGCGTCATGCCTTCACTGCGCGAGGCGCCGGGCGCGCTCTGCGACATTCCGCCTCCGGATTGGTCAGCGGATGTTCCCTTTTCGCTGGCCGCGCCGCCGCCGCTCAAACCTTGCGCGGACGCAAGGCTCACGCCGGTGAGTAACGCTGCCGTCGTAACCAAAAACCTGCTCTTCATTCTGTTCGTCATCTCCTTCTCCTCCTGAGTTGCTCGCTTGCTCTTCAATCGAAGAGAATGAAGCACCGGACAGCTCGACGCGCTTCGAGGGTGCGAGAGGATATCCGGAGAAAACCGAGTGGTGATGCGATCGTTCCGTCGGCGACGCGATTGTGGTCTTTTAATCGTGACGGGGGATTGCCGCGACCGCGTGCGGCGCGCTCATGTTCCAGCGTTCGCGGTGTTTGTTCAAATAGTCGCTCATCCGGGAAGCCCGCTGATTCGGCTCGGACGGAACGACTTTCCCCCATTGATCGTTTGACCTCCTCTTCAACAGGAGGCAATCACATGGACTGGAACCGCGTCGAAGGAAACTGGAAACAGGTCAAGGGCAAGGTGAAGGAGCAGTGAGGCAAACTCACCGATGACGACCTCGATCAGATCGCTGGCAAGCGTGAGCAGCTCGAAGGAAAACTGCAACAGCGTTACGGGTACCAGAAAGACCAGACCAAGAAGGAAGTTGATGATTGGTACGGCACTCAATCATGGCACTTCTAGCGCTGGAATCCCGCCCAACCTACGCCGCACCAACAACGACCCGCCCTCGTTTCGAGTGAAGTATGACGGCGTGGAAATTGGATCAATCTCGAAACGGCATCACCACGTCGAGCATCGTGACTTCTGGTCATGGGGCATCGACACGATGCCGTTGATGAGCCATGGCGGCGGGCCTCCGGCGGGAGAGGCTCGCAGTTTCGATCAGGCTAGAAAACTGTTCAAAGAGGCTTTCGAGAAATGGAAGACGAGTCTCCCACCAAGCCGCTTGACGAGAAGCTGATCTACAAGCGGGCGGCAGCCAGCAGACGGGCACATGACAGACTGGTCCCGCCGCTTCAACGCGCCGGTCAAGACGGCTGACGGGAAGATGCTGCGCACGCTGAAGGATGCCGCCGAGTATGTGCTGGCGTTACCGCCGAAGGTGCAGGCCGAACCTGCATGACAGCGCGCGGCTCGAGAACTGAAGAACGCCGCTGAGCTGGACCCGGCATGGCGATGGTTCGCACGGTCGGCGATGATGCACGCGCTGCTTGCTCGCGCCGGATGAGCCGCCTATCGGCAACCCAGAGGGGAAGAGGGGGCATAGGTGGCGCACGAAACGAAAGCTGGCGAGGGATCGCTGAAGCGAAAAAACCACCAGCATCCCGCCGCTTCATGAAACTAAATTCGAGCTCCAAAAGTTAAGGGCCATCACCGCACGGATCGTGGCTTCTACCGGTGATGAGAACGCTGATTAGCGCTTCCGCCCACTCAGACCAGGGAGCAGCGCCATGGCGCGGTTCATCCAATCCATTCCTTTACAGGATCGTCTTTTGGCATTCATCCATGCGATGCGAGAGCGCGCCGAACTGGTCCCACCCGGCCCAGAGCGCGACGAATTACTAAAGAAGGTGAAGAAAGCCGAGAACGCAGTGGAAATGGAGCAACGGGTCGCCGAAGCAAAGGCCGCCTCAATGCGCGGCCTCTCCCCAATAGAAAACCCCGCCGGCGTTAGGAACATCTCCCCCGCTTCTCACAATGACCGGAACGGGAGTTAACCCCCGGGCCCATTTCCTCGAACCAGATTAGGTTCCGCACCACATGATGGGGCTTCGACCGTTCAGGCGCCGTACAGGGTCGTTGGCGCTCAACTGATCACATTGTGATCCCCAAATCATATTTGCGTTCAGCCCGCCATGTTCGGCGGGCTTTTCGTGCTGCCACAGCTGCCGCTCGTGGCTACTTTGGGACTCGGCCCGCATCCGGGGGCTTTCAGGAACACATCGTCTGCTTCCCGCATTATCTGGCTGGAACGGGAATTAACCCCCGCAGGTCAAATTTCCCGACCCGATCAGGCCCGCCAGTCTCCTTGGCGGGCCTTTTTGGTGTGGCGCTTCGCCGCCGGAACGCGCTTCAGCCTCCGTGCGTTGCCAGTGCGGTCGGGTCAACAGCCCTACTCCAAGCGTCAGGTAGCTGGATGGGTTGCGGTCTCCGGCCGGACCCGCCGGCGCCCCCAGATCAACGCCGGCGGGTTTTTGCGATCACCTGTCCAAAAATTAGGAGGTTATTATTATGGATGAAGACAGGGATGACCCAATGCCCCAGGGACCGACTAACAATCTGTTCCTTGCCGTCGGCGGCTTTGGATTTGTAGCGGCGCTCGTGGCGGTCGGACTGATTGTGGCGGCAAGCCTCGGACTTTTACGTTGAATGCTGCCGCCTCACGAACGGCTTGGCATCGACGCTACGAACGCCGGCGCCGCCGCTGACGTTCCGTGTTGGGATGGCCTGTATGCCTCTGAGAGGGACAAGCAGCGCCGGGCACGCGCCCGCCGCAAAGGAACGAAGGGCTAAGTTGAGGAATTGACGTCTCCACACGTGGAAAGGAGCGTCCTTATGAGCAACGATCCCGAAACGCGGCCCAGCGTGGGGCAAGACGTGCATCAGGACCCGCAAGGTGACCATCCGTCGCCGGTTCCCGATAATGCGCGTCCCTCAGATGACCTGATCGACAGCGATAAAGAGGCGGGGAAAGCTATCTACGGCGCCCGTAACGAAAAGATAGGCTCGATCGAGCGCGTCATGGTCGACAAGACCAGCGGCGAAATTGCCTACGCCGTGCTGAGTTTCGGCGGCGTTCTCGGCATCGGCGACGACCTTTACCCGGTGCCCTGGAAGCTGCTCAGATACGACTCCGAGCTTGACGGCTACCGCAGCGACATAAGCGGGAATCGACTGAACGGCTCCCCGAAGTACGGCACCGAGACCATCTTTGACTGGGACGCCCGATACGCCGAACTGGATGACTACTACAACGATGAAGTGATACGTCCAGGTTGAATATCTTTGCATGAGTTACAGGGGTGGTGGCGGGTTCGGGAACGCCCCTCCACTCCATGCGTTGCCAGTGTGGACGGGCCCGAGGCCTCAGGCCCCCGTTCACCCCCGGGCCCGCCGGTGGCCCCCGGCCCCGGCGGGCTTTATTTTGATCGGATCCCTTCCCGTCGCCTGCATTAAAAACTTCGGACGATGCCTGACCGGGTACCGTCCCACTTTACTCAACTGTCCGCCATGCCTCGTCGCGCCGCTGGAGGCTTTCCACAAAACCGTGTTTCGACTCTGGCACTCTGCCATGGTTCGCTTGCATCATGGGCCAACTCCTCAAATCTGCCAGATGCCCGACCTGCGGAAAGCCGATGATCATGGCGTTGCCACCCGGCGGGAAAGGCTCGCGGAATCTCCGGTGCGTGGAATGCGATCCCTTGGGCGATGACAAGACCAAGGGATGGGTCAAGAGCGGGCTACAACCACCGAAGCCCTCACGCTAATCCGCGCCCCGCAGGAACTATTGGGGCGCGGCAACGTTGGCGAGAATGCGTCATTTTTGTATGATCATTCTCGCGGGCGGTTTGCTGGTTCTGTTTCCGCTATTGCTCGGGTTGTTATTTGGGATCTAGAGCCACGTCGAAGAGTGAGCGGTCCTTTTTCCGGCCAGAATCTTTTTTTGGCGGCCCAAATCTCAGCGCTCGCGCTGCTCTTTCTCAGCCCGATCAACAGCGCAGTCAGCAACCTCACGGCTTGAGATGGGTGGCCCGCCGCCGCGCACGGCGCGTCCCGCCATGTCGGCTTCGGTAGGGCCGGATCGACCGCAGCCGGCCAGGACGATCAGCGCCGCCGCAGCCAGCGGAATCAGGAGAATGCGAGATGAAATTGAAATCACGTCACCACGGACCCGGGATTCGAGGTCTATGAGCTATATGATCGGAACCGCCCCGGGCCTTCGTTGTTGCTCCATGGCTCTGACAGCAGGAGGACAAGAACATGGGCAAGGGCGCTCTTCTCTGGTTACTCGGCATACCGATTCCGATCGTTATTCTGCTCTGGCTGTTTGGATTTCTGCACTAGTCTAGTCTAGCACTACTTTGGCAGATTTATTCACGCCGTTGCATTTCGCCGATTTGTCTTCTGCAGTATGGGCATCGCTGATTTGGTGGTCGAAGAATGAGTTCGACGATGGCGTGACGTATGGCCGGCAAGCTGGGCTGGGGCGGCGGGCCGTTGATTCTTTTTTTTCCGGCCCGCTGTGGCGATGCGGCGGTGCTGTAAAAAGGCGTAAGCGATCATGGTCATGAGAGCGTGACGATGCAATCCTTGCCAGGATCGTCCCTCGAAGTGGTCAAGGCCGAGTTCCTCTTTCAACTGCTGATGCGCTTGCTCGCAGATCCATCGCGCTTTGACGGCTGCTGCCAACTGTCGCAGATTCGTTCCGGCGGGCAGGTTGGCCAGATAGTACTTCTTCTCCCCCGAGCTGCGATGCTCACCGATCAGCCACGCCTCCTCGCCGGGAAGATGTTGTTGGCCCTTGTCCTTGATCCGTTGTGGCGGCCCGGCGATCCGCACGCGAACAGCGGCAAACCGTGCCTTCAGTCTGCCCTTGGTCCCCAGCCGCCAACTCACATTCTTCCACTTGGCATCAGCAAGCATGTTTTCCGCCGGCATCGACAACGGATCCGGGATGTGCCGCTGACGGGGGCGACCTCGGCCGGCGATCGGAAAGATCAGCTTGACCCCCGCCGGATAAACTTTCTGACGCCCCGGGATGCCGACTGCCCAGGCCAGGCCACGGGCCGTGAGACCCTGACGGAACGGCGCGCTGAGCCCGTAACCGGCATCCGCCAGCACACAGCCGAAACGAACACCGGCTGCCATCACGCGATCAATTTCAGCCAGCGCGATCTCCGGCTTGGTCCGCGCGGCGCGATGCTCGACGGGAACGCCCGCACGCTTCAAACGCGCCGGATCGCTCGTCCAACTCTCGGGCAGGAAGAGCCGCAGTGCCACCATGACCGGCACTTCACCGCACGCAAGTGTCAGCGATACCAACGTTTGGCAATTGGCCGTCTTGCCGAGCGATGAGGCATATTGCGGAGCGACACCAACCGAACGATCGCCCTTCTTCGGCATCGCCGTGTCGTCGATGACCAGCACCGCATCCTTGCCGCCGACGAGACGATCGGCCTGAACCAGCAGTTCCGACTCCAACGGCGCCGCGTCCCAGACGCCATCAGCGATGAAATGGTGCAACTGATCATAGTCGCCCGGTGCCAGCCGTGCCGCCATCGGCTGGACGCTCTTGCGATCGCCCGGTCCAATCAGTCCGGAAACATATAGTGGACACATCCGCCGCCGCGCCTTGTGACCTAAACAATCCAGGAACGGCTTCAGCCAGCGTCCAAGCTCATCTCCCCACTTCGATCTCGTGTCCGCCATGGTCGGCCCTCCAAAAGCCGACCACCCATGAATCATCGAAAAGCTGATTCGGGAATCCTGTCACCCCGATCCATCGCAAAAATCTGCCAAAGTAGTGCTAGCACTACTTTGGCAGATTTATTCACGCCGTTGCATTTCGCCGACTTGTCTTCTGCAGTATGGGCATCGCTGATTTGGCGGTCGAAGAATGAGTTCGACGATGGCGTGGCGCACGGCCGGCAAACTCGGCTGTGGCGGTGGGCCGTTGATTCTTTTTTTTCCGGGCCGCTGTGGCGATGCGGCGGTGCTGTAAAAAGGCGTAAGCGATCATGGTCATGAGAGCATGACGGTGAAGGCCGTGCCAGGACCGGCCCTCGAAGTGATCAAGTCCGAGCTCCTCTTTCAACTGCTGATGCGCTTGCTCGCAGATCCATCGCGCTTTGACGGCTGCAGCCAACTGTCGCAGATTCGTCCGGGCTGGCAGGCTGGCCAGATAGTACTTCTTCTCCCCCGAGCTGCGATGCTCACCGATCAGCCACGCCTCCTCGCCGGGAAGATGTTGTTGACCCTTGTCCTTGATCCGTTGTGGCGGCCCATCGGCGATCCGCACGCGAACAGCGGCAAACCGCGCTTTCAGTCTGCCCTTGGTTCCCAGCCGCCAACTCACATTCTTCCACCTAGCATCAGCAAGCATGTTTTCCGCCGGCATCGACAACAGATCCGGGATGTGCCGCTGACGGGGGCGACCTCGACCGGCGATCGGAAAGATCAGCTTGACCGCCGCCGGATAAACTTTCTGACGCCCCGGGATGCCGACTGCCCAGGCCAGGCCACGAGCCGTGAGACCCTGACGGAACGGTGCGCTGAGCCCGTAACCGGCATCCGCCAGCACACAGCCGAAGCGAACACCGGCTGCGAGCACGCGATCAATTTCAGCCAGCGCGATCTCCGGCTTGGTTCGCGCGGCGCGATACTCGACGGGAACGCCCGCACGCTTCAAGCGCGCCGGATCGCTCGTCCAACTCTCGGGCAGGAAGAGCCGCAGTGCCACCATGACCGGCACTTCACCGCACGCAAGTGTCAGCGATACCAACGTTTGGCAATTGGCCGTCTTGCCGAGCGATGAGGCATATTGCGGAGCGACACCAACCGAACGATCGCCCTTCTTCGGCATCGCCGTGTCGTCGATGACCAGCACCGCATCCTTGCCGCCGACAAGGCGATCGGCCTGAACCAGCAATTCCGATTCCAATGGCGCCGCATCCCAGACACCATCAGCGATGAAATGGTGCAACTGGTCATAGTCGCCCGGTGCCAGCCGTGCCGCCATCGGCTGGACGCTCTTGCGATCGCCCGGTCCGATCAGTCCGGAAACATATAGTGGACACATCCGCCGCCGCGCCTTGTGACCCAAACAATCCAGGAACGGCTTCAGCCAGCGTCCAAGCTCATCTCCCCGCTTCCGATCTCATGTCCGCCATGGTCGGCCCTCCAAAAGCCGACCACCCATGAATCATCGAAAATCTGATTCGGGAATCCAGTTACCCAGATCAATCGCAAAAATCTGCCAAAGTAGTGCTAGGGTCTGGACTCATTGATTAGAGCCAGAAGATGACTGCGGCTGCGATGCAGATTGCGGACATGAAGGTATGGCGCATCGATCGTAGCGGGTATGGATGCCAGTCCTTGATCCTGCCGAACATGTTTTCGATCTTGTGCCGTTGGCGATAGAGCACACGATCATGCTCGATCGGCTTCTTGCGGTTTGACTTCGACGGGATGCATGGCGTGATGCCGAGCGGCGAGCGCTGTCGGCGTCATAGCCCTTGTCGCCGAGCAACTGCTTCGCGGACGGTAGCGCATCAATCGTCAGGGCTGCGCCCTTATAATCGCTCATCTCTGGCCTTCGCTGAGCAACATGACGAGGGGGCGACCCTAACCATCGCATATGGCGTGCAGCTTCGAGTTCAAACCGCCTTTGGTGCGCCCGATACGTCGGGGAACAGGCCCTTTTTTAAAAGGCTCGCAGCGGTACGGTGCGCCTTCAGAAACCGAGTTGCCTTGGCTCAACCGAACGCACCGATGCCTCGTCGAAATCGCTTCGAAGGACGACCCCTTGGTCCGGACTCTAGGTTGTATACTTCCACGCGAAGCATTGGGAACCTTCGCGCTGAGCGTTCCGAGGTCGAAGTTCCTCGGGGGCGGATTGTTCCACCCAATCGAAAACAGGATCCTATTTCCAGAGGTCAGCCCGTTGGCCCTTCGACCTCGGGCTGTTCCTTTTCCGGCAAGATTCCGGTGCCAGGCGTTTTCTGAGGATCCGTCAATTCCGGCTTGTCATGAGGTCCAGCAGGCGGAACGTGCTGATCCGGCCTCGGCTGCTTATCAAGTTTACGGTTCTTAGGGTTTCTCGTCATTCCGATAGAATGCGGCGCAGATGTCTCGTTCCTAGGTCAGCATTCGACCCGATCAACAAACACGACCACCAGCACCGCGCGACATGAATGAACCGGCGCGCACGCGCCATCACTGTTGCATACTAAGAGAAACCCCGAGCGTCTGCGCCTTGGCTGCCGTCGCACCCGGCGTCCTCTTTAGCTGCTTTGCGATCGTTTTCACGCCAGCTTTCTGCTTGGCGAGAGTCTTTAAGTTGCGAACGTCGTCCTTCGTCCATTCGCGGCGAACTGCTGTTTTCTTCTTGAGCAAATCTTCTCTCCTAAATTGTCAGGCGTGCGGTTTAGCAGATCGCGCAAAAGGCGCAACCATCACCGCGGCTGCACGGATGTACTGTTGCCGCGCTGAGTTTGTATGTTTCATCAACTTTGGACTCCACTGAAATGAGAACTCTTGAAGATGCGCGCCAGCAAGGTCAGCGCGACGGAATGACGTACGCCGCAGCGATGCTCGCCGGAACGATCCAGAAGCTTGCGCTCATATCCGGGCAAGGATCCTCGAAGTACAATCCGTTGCGGATAAGACGATCGCCAGCCCCGATCAAGGCCAGCGCGCCTTCGCGGAACGCGAATTGGAATACGTCTCTTCCTTTAAGCATCACACCGCTCCATTTGCGATTATTGGCAGCGAGGTGTCACACTAATGGCGCCTATCCCATCCTACGCATTCGGCACCGTCACTGTTACCGCCAACGGTAAAGTTGTAACAGGTACTGGTGCGATCTGGTCAGAAGTTAACGCGCGCGCGGGCGACGACATCTCGATCGGTGGCAACACCGTCATCATCAACGACGCGACGGACGAAACCCATCTCGTCATTGATGCATGGCCTTAAGCCGCACAAACGGACGTTGCCTAACACAGCGCTCGCCGCCACGCTTTGTCGGTGGTCAGACGGGTGCCGACCTAACCACGCTGCTTTCAACTCTCAAAAGAAAAGGGCTCCTCTGGTATCTCGACACGGCTTACATCGAGCCAGACGATACGGCCCCGCCGCTTACTGCGGACGAGGGGCAGGGCATCTTACAAATTGCCAGTGGTAAGTTATGGGTGATGCAGGGCAGTGCGTGGACGTTCGTTGGTATTCAGCGCGGATTAGGCGTAGCTGCACCCTGGGACTCGGGGACAACATTAACGACGTCGTTTCGTTAGCTGGGACATCTTACGTTTGTATAGCCTGGAGGAAGCGCCACGGGCGTCACCAATTCTGGCACTTCCGGCGACGCCGTCCTGGATTTTACCATCCCGCAGGGCAAAGGCCACAGCGCAACATCGACCACATCGCTTGCGATAGGGACTGGTAGCAAGGCGTTCACCACGCAGTCCGGCCTTGCCCACACCAATGGCGCGCGTGTCCGTGCCAGCATTGCGGCTAACACGTCGTCTTGGATGGAAGGTCTTGTCACGTATAGCGGCACGACGCTGACGATGACGACCGACAAGACTAACGGATCCGGTACGCACACCGACTGGAAGTTGAACGTCGTTGGCGAGCTTGGCGCTGGCGACATGTCTTCGGCGAACTACGCTTCCGAATACGTGGGGCACGAAGCAGCGGTGCGCACGAATATCGGTGCGGCGAGTCTCAGCGATCTAGCGGCCGTTTCCGATTTCTTCCGGGGGCTTGCATATTATCCCAATGCGACTACGCCAACCACCAAGTTGGACGTTACAGCGGGCGCCTGCCGCGATAGTCTAAGCATCTCGACCATCAATCTTACATCGACCATCACGAAGGATGTAACGGCGGCGTGGGTGGCTGGTAGCGAGAATGGCGCGTCCGTGTCGTCCGCAGCCAATAATACGACTGCGGCCCGCATTAGCGGTGCCGCCCGGCGCGAAATGCGATGTCAATCGGCGTTGGATTGGGACCCCTTATCGGCATCCAAAAGGGACCCCTTTGAACGGCGAGTTCTGCCGGTAGCGCTCGCAGCGTCGGAGCTGGCCGGGGTTGCGGAGACGGTGCGAGCGCGGGTTGTTTGATCATCATCGCGGCTTTTGAAGCGCCAGGAGTCGTTGCCGGTCTCGACGATGTCGCAGTGATGTGTCAGGCGGTCGAGCAATGCGGTCGTCATCTTGGCGTCACCGAACACGCTGGGCCATTCGCCGAAGGCGAGGTTCGTGGTGACGACGATGGAGGTGCGCTCGTATAACCGACTGACGAGGTGGAACAGGAGCTGTCCGCCGGCTTGGGCGAAGGGCAGATAGCCAAGTTCATCGAGGACGATGAAGTCCATGCGGGTCAGATGCTCAGCTATCCGGCCCTGCCGCCCATTGCGGGTCTCGGTCTCGAGCCGGTTGACGAGGTCGACCACGTTGTAGAACCGGCCGCGTGCGCCCGATCGGATACAGCTTCTGACAATGGCGATGGCGAGGTGGCTCTTGCCGGTGCCGGTCCCACCAACCAACACGACATTGCGCTGATGGGCGATAAACCCGCCGCCGGCCAGGTCATTGACCAGCGTCTGGTTGATCGGCGTGCCCTCGAAGCGGAAGTCATTGAGGTCCTTGGCGAGCGGCAGCTTGGCGATGGTGAGCTGGTATTTGATCGAGCGGGCCTGCTTCTCGTTGATCTCGGCGCTGAGCAGATCGCCGACAATGCGCTGCGGTTCATGCTGGCGCTTGACGGCGGTGGCCATGATCTCGTCGTAAGCCGCCTTCATGCCGTAGAGCTTGAGTTCGCCCATGAGGTCGAAGAGTTGAGTGCGTTCCATCAGACCGTTCTCCTGAGGTTGTCGTAACGGGCACAATCGGCGATGGGTGCATGACGTAGCTTCAGCGCATCCGGTGTGAGGATGTTGCCTGGTGGCGCCGGATCGCGCTGGCGAGCCAGGATGTTGAGAACGACATCGGCGGAATGGACGCCGTGGGAGAGCGCCTCGGCGCAGGCAGCCTCGACGGCGGGCAAGCCGTCGGTCAGCACCGCGTTGAGGATATCGACCATCTGCCGGTTGCCGTCGGCGGCGCCCGCGAGCTTGCGCCGCACACGTTCCATCGCGGCCGGCAGCACCCAATCCTTGAAGGGAGCACCGTTGCGCAAGGCGCCGGGCTTGCGGGCCAGGACAGGCACGTAATGCCAGGGATCGTAGGTCGTCTCGCCGCGGCCGAAGGAGCGAGGATGCTCGGCAACGATGCGCCCGTCCTGGCGGATTACAATGCGGTCGGCATAGGCATGCACCTCGACCGGACGCCCAACCGCGCTCGCAGCCACCGAGTATTTGTTGTTGTCGAAGCGCACCAGGCAGGTCTTCGAGACCGATGCCGGCACTGCGTGGAATCCATCGAACCGGCCGGCATAGGGAACGAGCTTTGGCCGTTCCGCCTCAAACACCTCCCACACTGTCTGCTCGGTCAGTTCTGGATGGCGGTGCGCCTTGGCGTAGGCGATGCATTTATCGAGCAGCCAGGCGTTCAACTCATCATAGTTTTTGAACCGCAATCGCGGCGTGAAGAAGCGCTCACGGACCAGCCCGACCTGGTTCTCGACCTGTCCCTTCTCCCAGCCGGATGCCGGCGTGCAGGCGACCGGATCGACCAGGTAATGGCTGCACATCTGCAGGAACCGTCGATTGTAGAGACGCTCTTTGCCGACGAGGATGGTCGTCACCGCCGTCTTCATGTTGTCGTAGATGCCGCGCTGGCAGGTGCCCTTGAACAGGGCGAATGCCCGGTCGTGGGCGTCGAACACCATCTCCTGCGTCTCGCGCGGATAAGCTCGCACGAACAGCATGCGGCTATGGCAGAGCCGGACGTGCGCCACCTTCACGGTCACCGTCGCGCCGTTCAGCAGGACGACCTCGTGGCTCCAGTCGAACTGGTAGGCTTCACCCGGCGCGAAGCTCAGCGGCACATAGGCCGCGGCCGTCGTGGCGCCCCGCTCCTTGCTCCACCGTCGGGCGTAGCGCCGTACGGCATCGTAGCCCCCGGCATAACCGCAGCCACGCAGTTCCTCGAACAGGCGGATCAGCGTCAGGCGCTCGCGCGACGCCTTACCTTCATTCGCAACCAGCAACTGATCGAGCTTGTCGCTCCAGGGTCCGATCCTCGGAAGCGGCTGCGCTTCCCGCTCGTAGCGGAACTCAGTCGCCTCCGAACGGATGACCTTCCGCACCACCTTCCGGGAAACACCGAGATCACGGCATATCGCCTTGATCGGCTGACCGTGAACGAAATACGCGCGACGGATCTTCGCAATCGTCTCCACGACCAGCATTCCAATCTCGGCTCCCATGAAAATGGAAGCCAGTGTGGACCCTCAGTGCCGGGGGTCCCGATTGGATGCCGATCACCCCGAAAACGGGGTCCTTATTCCATGCCGAAACACAAAATGCGAGGTCGAAGTTTACTTGCAGGTAAACGACTCCACGTTTACGTCAGTCCCTGGTGGGAACGTCACGATCAGAGAGCCGGACTTAGGCACATACACGCCGTCTGCATCGACGGGAGACTGTACTACAACTCCGGCAAAATCTTCTCGACCCGAACTCGTCTTGTCACCAGCAACACGGGCTATGTCTCAACTGGCGACAGCAACACTTCTGGCACTCGGTGCGGCGCCGGCCGCTTCCGCCGCTCCGCCGAGGCCGAGCGCGGCAACGCCTCCGCCCGCTGCGGCGCCGTCACCTTCGACGAGTACCTCGTCTTCCCAGAAGACCGCCAAGGATTGCATCGCCGAATGGCGGGCTGACAAGGCTGGCATGCAAGCCCGTGGCGTCACCGCACAGCAAAACTCCGCGCCGAAAGACCAGGCAACGCTGGAAGCCGGGCAGTTTGCAGATGAAGCTTCCGCAAAAGCCCGCTGCCCGACCGACACCGTCGTTTGGGTCAACCTGCCGTCGAAGTTCTATCACTTCGCGGGGACGAAGAGCTACGGCACCACTAAGCGCGGTGCGAGAAGGAAGCTATCGCCGGACGAGAACAGAGCGTCAAAGACTGAAAAACATCCGTGATTGGTACCAAATACGGAGCGCACCAAACGTCCAAGACGAAATCGAAAAGATGCGTGACCCAGTCGATTACCGATTGCTGAGCGGTCGCGATCTGACTCGGTTTAAGGCCTTTGCTGGGGTGGATATTCACGGCCTTGTCGCTCAGGTAGCTGGACTTCGTGAAGCGGTATTTGAGCCAGTCGATGATTTGCATTTCGATGGACTCCCGATGGGGGGGCCAATTATCAACTATCGGACATCGCATGTGGAGTACCGCGATGCCCCGTGCACCGAAAGATCTGGCCGATCGAATGGCGGCCCGGCGCCGACATGCCAAGGCCGATGACGGCTACGTCCGGGAGACCTTCGTCCAGCCCCGCGATCAAGCCCGCCAGACGGCGAGGGCATTTCTCGATCGCTGGCCGGCGGCAGCGTATATGTCGAAGGTTGAGACCTGGCGAGAACTGCCGGGCGGTGAGATCGAGTTCACAATGAGGCGCCTTAGAAGTGCAGATTAAAAAACGCCCCGCGGAAGCGGGGCAAATCATTTAGTCGGGCCATGATTGAGTGCCGTACCAATCATCAACTTCCTTCTTGGTCTGGTCTTTCTGGTACCCGTAGCGCTGTTGCAGTTTTCCTTCGAGCTGTTCACGCTTGCCAGCGATCTGATCGAGGTCGTCATCGGTGAGTTTGCCTCACTGCTCCTTCACCTTGCCCTTGACCTGTTTCCAGTTTCCTTCGACGCGGTTCCAGTCCATGTGATTGCCTCCTGTTGAAGAGGAGGTCAAACGATCAATGGGGGAAAGTAGTCCTTAGTGGCGCGCCTGTTAACCTGACGACGACCTACGCAGTCGTTCCGCCATCACCATCGGTGTGACTGTTAGGCCCTCGTCTCAGAACGCCATAATTGCTGGACTTACTGCCGTCTGCCGCCTCAGTTCCGGCAGAGGCCATTCCCAGCTTTAGAAGTTCCCGCACCGCGGCAGCCCGGGTCGGCATGCGATACGTGAATCGGTAGTTGTCGAGAGCCGCAAGCTCTTCGGGCGAAAGCATAATTTGCAGGCGTTCGGCGCGACCCTTAATCATCGGACTTCTTCCTTACTCAAATTGAGCACTTACCTAACTGGGAACAATGCAAGCCAGTTCCCCACAGTGTGTTAAAGACTTACATTTAGTAATTTATGTAGCAAAATCAAATACTTATTCATTGTTTTACGCCGTTGGTCGGGGTAGGCTGCACCCCAATGGAGTGGCGAACATGCCCATAAAGTTTTTTAAAATACGGCTTCCCCGACCACCTAGACTCCAAGATAAGACCTCAGAAGTGGCCATGAAGTGGGCCATGAGTCCGGGTCTGCAGCCGCCTGCGCTCAAAAGCTATTCGCCGGATCCCGAGCTTGAATGCGACAACGTCCCTACCTGAGACGGCGGCCAACTTTTTTACCTGTGTATGGCACGCCAAGAACCAGCGCCATAAGCTCCCGCAGTTACTCGGCTAACGTAACGCCATCGCGCTGCTCTTGCTCGGCCTTCTGGCCTTCGATCGTCAGAACATTCTGTTCAGCCGTGACGGCGATGTCATCGAGACCGAAGCGCGACCGCCAGCGAAATCTGGTAGCGGTCGTCGCGGAGCGGTTCGATGTTGTAAGGCGGATAGTTGTCGTCCCTACCAACCCGTTGGGCCGCATCAACCATTTCCAGGAAGCGGTCAAAGCCGATGGTCGATCGCGAAATGGTTGTGAGATTTTCGCATCTCGCTAGAAATTGGCGCTGGCGATGTTCCTGTTGGTGCTACGGCCGGTCGCGCAGGAACCTCGTCACAAATTAAGTGCCTCCGTCCCCGACGGAATGGCTGGAGCGGTGTCCTCCCGCCCCCGCCTCAGTGCCTAGCGCAAGGCCCCGTTATGCCAGACATGGTTCGAAGCGAGCAGTCGAGGCGACTTACATGCCGCTCCACCTGGCGGTGGCCGTCAATTGCTGACCGTTGCCTTGCAGTTTTTTCCGCCGGCCTGAGTGCATTAAGCACATCGGGCTCCCCTGTTGAGCGACATCTCCGCTGTTGAGCCATATCGAGCGAGCAGGGCGTAATCAAATCGCGGCAATCATTGTTCGGCTCCTCCGTATAGGCGGTGAGCGCGGTACGGGCCCGAGCCAAGTCCTCTCGGGCGACCCGGAGAATCTGCCATCGAGCGCGGCGAAAGCTGCCGCCGAAGGGTCTGGACGTTCAGCCGTGACTAAACCCAGGCGCCGTCAACCTCAGCGATCGCCGCGTGCAAATTCGCGATAGCGCGCCCGATTGCGTCATAAAGCGCGATCTCCTGTTCGGGTACAGCCTTCTTCGACATTGTCGCCCGTTTCCCAACCTTCGGCCCGGGACTTATTATAGGGTGCTCCCTCGCGCCAACCTAATCGTTTATGGTTCTGCGGCTGCTAGGATGCTCGGCGACCGATGGGAGGCCGGTGGCAGGGGAAGCAATAGTCTTCACAGAAAAAAGGAACGCTCTTTTTTCATGATGCTCATCCCGCACGCGCTCGAACCATGCTGCGCTCGACGCGAGCCTCGGACCCCACCCCCACGACTCGAAAAATGCGGCTTGCTGATCTTCCATTCCCAGATCATATCGATCGCGACGTCGAAGGAGACGTCGAGCTCGCCGATTGGTGTCCTTGGCGTATAGCACTTTTGACGCTTTCGGGTCTCAAGATCGCAGCTCGGCGGGCGCCCGTGGCCATCCGCCACTGGTGGGGGTTTTATTTTTCGGAGCGGTGCGCTTTTTCGTCACGCGATACATAATCGCTCCAACGGTTACGCGTAACCACATCGAAAATGGCCACACTTGCAAGTGACGACCGGTGGTCGGGAAACACGCCCGGCAATCGGTGCGAGGTTGCCGACATAGCGGTTGACGACGCAGAACAGCGCGAGAATACCTCGACAGAGCCCGTGGTTCTCATCAGCGCCGACCTGTTCAAAGAGTAGAAGGCAGGCCACGTATCGGGCAACTATCCTCGCGTTACTCGGCGAAGTCCGGCAGCTGGCCCCGCTCAAGCGTCGTGAGATAATGGTCCTTCCCATGAAAGACGAACACGGACGACGAATCCTGTTCGGTGAGGTGACGACTGATCCTGCCTGTGCCGCTCAGGGTTTTCTATTTCACCCCGCCTTTCGCTTTTTGGCCGAAGTAGCTTTCTTGGCCGGAGACTTCGCGGCCTTTGAGCCAGACTCCAGGCTCTTGCGAAGCGCATCCATTAGATCAACCACGTTGCTGGTCTGAGGTCTTTTAGTTGCCGTGATCGGCAGGCCCTTCTGCTTTTTGGCCAGCAGTTCATTCAAGGCCTTCTCATAGTGATCCTCGAACCGTTCGGGATCGAAATGGCCGCTCTTCTGGTCGACAATATGCTTGGCTAGATCGAGCATGTCCTTGGTGAGCTTTACGTCCTTGATGTCGTCGAAATAGTCCGCTGCATCGCTCACCTCATAAGGATAACGCAGCAGCGTCCCCATCAAGCCTTTGTCACGCGCCTCGACTGCGATAACGTGCTCGCGGTTTGTCAGCACTACCCGAGCCAGCGCCACTTTGCCGGTGGCCTTGATGGTGTCGCAGATCACGGCATAGGCGTCGTGTCCGACTTTCCCGTCAGGCACGAGATAATACGGCCTGACGATGTAGAGGTCGTCGATCTCGGCACGCGGCACGAACTGATCGATGTCGATCGTGCGGGTGGACTCCAGGGCGATGTTCTCGAGTTCGTCTTTGGTGATTTCGAGATAGCTGTCGGCATCGACCTTGTAGCCTTTGACGATGTCTTCGTTCGCGATTTCCTCGCCGGTATCGGCATCGACTTTAACGTATCGGATCCGGTGGCCGGTCTTCTGGTTGATCTGGTTGAAGCTGACCTTCTCAGACTCGGACGTCGCGGGAAACAACGCGATCGGGCATGTCACCAGAGACAGCCGTAGGAAGCCCTTCCAATTGGCGCGGGGTGCCATGAACTCAAAACTCCATCTGCACTGAGGCTCAATATAAAGCCTGACAGTGAGAAGGGGAGTCGGTTCAAAGATTTAACAGTCAGGGCAAGTGTCGCCGAGCCCGAGCCTGATGGCATCCATCGCCGCGAGGCAGGCTTCCGCTGTGGCGCCGGGGAATGGGGTCCGCCAGGCTGCGCCCGGTTCCAAGCGTCCGGGTCGGCGCGGTCGAGCCGGTGCACGCAGGCAAGGTTCGCAAATATAGGTTCCTCGACACGCATCTGCGGCTTCGTCTCTATCATTGGACCCCGAAAGAACATCTTCGTCTAGGACATGGCCCAGGGCGGGCGGTCTAAAGGACATTACGCGCTGAGCGCTTTTGCAGGCTGGGCCCACCGCGTCAGGTCATAGATATCGCAGGGGCGCGATTTGTTTGTGTTCCCATAACGACCTGAAGAGCGCTGCCGCCGATCGACGCTCATCACAAGTTTTGCGAGCCTTGGCCCGAGGGTCCGCGTCCGGAACTCGAGGGCAACGCCGGCGTTAACAGGGGCTTTTCTCCGACCGGCATTTGACATGACTTTCGATTTTGACCGCCGCTCGAAATCTCTCTGGATGGACGTCGCGGTAGCGCCTGAGGCATCTCCCTTATCGGGCGATCGGTCATGCGACACCGTTATTATCGGCGCGGGTATTGCGGGAATCTCTACGGCCTATGAACTGGCAACGCAGGGACAGAAGGTTATTGTTATCGATCGCGGGAGGATCGCAGGCGGCATAACGGCCAGGACGACCGCACACCTTGCTCCTTTGTGCGACGACCTGACATCAGAAATGATCAAGCTGCGAGGCGATGATATTTCCAGGGCGTTTTATGAAAGCCACGCAGCCGCGATAGACCGTATCGAGGAAATTCAAAAAAAGCATGGTATCGCGTGTGATTTCCGGCGGCTGGACGGCTTTTTGTTTCAGGCGCTTGATACTGATCCCAAAATCATCGATGAGGAATTTGACGCCGTCTGCAAGATCGGAGCGCCCGTGCATCGCATTGTCGGGGTTGCGTTCGAACATTGCGACGCGCAGCACGCGTTGAAGTACCCTCAGCAAGCTACGTTTCACCCCCTCAAATATCTGCGTGGATTGGCCGAAGAAATCGTCGGGCGTCAGGGTCAATTTTACGCGGGTACAGCTGTTTCCGAAATCGCCGAAAATGAAGATGGAACGGTCACCGTCAAGAGCGATGGCGGATTAGTCACGGCGAGGGCAGCGGTTGTCGCCACGAACTCGCCGATTTCCAACCTGTTCACTCTTCATACCAAAATGGCGCCTTATCGCAGTTATGCGATGGCATTTGAGATAAGGGCCGGCGGCCTTCCCGATGCGTTATACTGCGACACGCTCGACCCTTATCACTATGTCCGCCTCCAACCCGGGGATCAGCAAAAAAATTACGTCATTGTAGGGGGAGGCGACCACAAGAGCGGTGAGGCCGATGACGCTGGCTTGCGGTTCGGCGCCCTGGACGCCTGGGCCCGCAATCTTATTCCGGCATTGGGTGAGGAGACGCACCGTTGGTCTGGTCAGGTGCTCGAAACAATCGACTACGCCGCCTTCATCGGCCGCAATCCAGGCAACGATAATATCTATGTACACACGGGCGACTCAGGCCCGGGGATCACGCATGGCGTAGTCGGCAGCCTTCTCAATTCGGCTCTCATTCTCGGAAAGAAAGCCAGATGGACCGACGTTTACGAGCCCGGGCGTAAGACGCCGATGGCGGCCGGCAACTTCCTTAAGGAGAACCTTACCGCGGTCAAGAACTTCGCGGAATATCTGGCCCCGGGCGAGCTCAAATCATTTGATGAACTAAAGCCTGGAACTGGGGCAATCATCCGCCAAGGCGTTTCGAAATGCGCCGCCTATCGCGACAAGTCCGGTGAACTGCTCGTGAGGTCAGCGGCCTGCACGCATATCGGCTGCCATCTGAATTGGAATTCGTTCGAGACGTGCTGGGATTGCCCCTGTCACGGTTCGCAGTTCGCGGTGGACGGGACCGCGCTGAACGCTCCCGCCGTCGCATCCCTCGACCTTATGGAAGACAAGCACTGATGCAGGCATTGCTCCTTGGATCCTCTGTTTCCGGAAGACTTTGGCAGTTTGGCGAATAGCGTCGGGGCCGCCTTGGCAGGGACGGTCCGATATGCCATTGGCTCAGCGGTACGCCTAAGAATTGCCGTCAACAACTGTCGGACTGTTCGCCGTCAGCGCCCTTGAAGACCAATTGAGGCGTTACAAGGATTTCTGGTTCATCGTAGCCGCAAGGAGCGAAGATGAAACAGAAATCCGGGCCAGGCAAAGTGCCGATCGAGTGCTGAAGGACATCCGACGTCAGACCCTCCAGTAGTGCTCGGCGGAAGAGAAGATCCGCGGAAGATCGAACGCTGGCACGCGGGATCGGGCGAGCTTCGCATGCCGGTCAGCGTGCAGGTTGACGCTTGCCCGGTTATGGTGGAGGACCTAGAATTGCCGAAAGCCGCCATCTTCGACCTAGACGGCACGCTGCTGGACTCGGTGGATCTCCACGCGCTCGCATGGCAGCAAGCTCTGCGGAAGTTCGGCCACGATGTGAGCTTCGAACAGGTTCGAAGCCAGATCGGCAAGGGGGGTGACAAGCTCATTCCCGTCTTTCTGTCCGCCGACGAACAGCGGGACCACGGCAAAGAGATGGAAGAATGGCGCGGCAATCGCTTCAAAACGGAATACCTGCCGCTTGTGCGTCCCTTCTCGGCGGTCCCAGATTTACTGCGACGCGTGCGCGACGCGGGACTTCAGGTCGCCGTCGCCTCCTCGGCCAAGAAGGACGAACTCGACAAGTACCTCGACATCGCGCGTATCACCGACCTGGTGGACGTGACGACTTCTTCAGACGACGCCGAGGAATCGAAACCGGCGCCGGACATCTTCGAGATCGTTCTCAGGAAGCTCAAGATCGAAGGCGCCGACGCCGTCGCGATCGGTGACACGCCATACGATGCCGAAGCAGCGGTGAAGGCAAAGATCGCGACCATCGGCGTGCTTTGCGGCGGGTTCACCGAGAGCTCGCTACGGCAAGGCGGATGCATCGAGATATACCCCGGCCCGGCCACACTGTTCGCTCGCTTCGCCGACTCTCCGCTTGCGAGGTAGATAACACAACACAGTCAATCGTTTCAGCAGCGGTTAGCGGACGGGGTGGGGAGCGTCATGGCGAGAAAACTGAAAACCTACCAGACTTCGCTAGGCTTCTTCGATCAGGCGATCGCCGCTCCTTCGATGAATGTTATTCGGCCTGCAATATTGACCCCCTGAGCCGGGGGATCGGCGTCCAAAATTGACCCCCGATAGGTTGGTCTGTTGCGCTGCCTGCTTTGGAACGAAGCAGGTGGTTGGGGATGCTGATCGTGGAGACGATTGCGCGGATACGCCGCGAGCACTTCATCAAGGGCAAGACGATCAAGGAGATCGCACGCGACCTGAAGGTGTCGCGGAACACGGTCCGCAAGGTGTTGCGGTCTGGGGAGACCTCATTCGAGTACGAACGTGCGGTGCAGCCGCGGCCGAAGCTGGGGCGATGGGCCGCTGATCTCGACGGATTGCTGGCGTCGAACGCGGCGAAGTCCGCTCGCGAACAGCTGACGCTGATCCGGGTCTTCGAAGAGCTTCGCGGGCGCGGCTATGACGGCGGCTACGATGCTGTGCGACGTTACGCCAGACGGTGGAGCCAGGAGCGCGGACAATCGACGGCGGCGGCCTATGTCCCGCTGAGCTTTGCACCGGGAGAAGCCTACCAGTTCGACTGGAGCCATGAGGTTGTCCTGCTGCATGGCGTGACGGTGATCGTGAAGGTCGCTCATGTCCGGCTCTGTCACAGCCGGATGCTGTTCGCTCGCGCCTATCCACGCGAGACGCAGGAGATGGTGTTCGACGCCCACGACCGGGCCTTCGCTCTGTTCAAGGGCACCTGCGGCCGCGGCATCTACGACAATATGAAGACCGCGGTGGAGACGATCTTCGTCGGCAAAGGGCGTCTCTACAATCGCCGCTTCATGCAGATGTGCAGCCATTACCTGGTCGATCCGGTCGCCTGCACGCCGGCCTCAGGCTGGGAGAAGGGCCAGGTTGAGAACCAGGTTGGGCTGGTCCGGGAGCGCTTCTTCACGCCGCGGCTGCGGTTCAAAACCCTCGACGAGTTGAACGCCTGGCTGCTGGATAAGTGCATCGCCTACGCCAAGGCGCACCGTCATCCGGAACTGACCGAACAGACGGTCTGGGAAGTGTTCGAAGCCGAGCGGCCGAAGCTCGTTCCCTATGCCGGCCGGTTCGATGGATTCCATGCCGTGCCGGCATCCGTCTCGAAGACCTGCCTGGTGCGCTTCGACAACAACAAATACTCGGTTACGGCCAACGCCGTCGGGCGGCCCGTCGAAGTGCAAGCTTATGCCGACCGCATCGTGATCCGCCAGGACGGACGCATCGTCGCCGAGCATCCGCGTTCATTCGGCCGCGGCGAGACGACCTACGATCCCTGGCATTATGTGCCGGTGCTGGCTCGCAAACCCGGCGCGTTGCGCAACGGCGCCCCGTTCAAGGACTGGGTGCTGCCGGCCGCGATCGAGCGTGTGCGGCGCAAGCTCGCCGGTGCCGACGATGGCAATCGGCAGATGGTCGACATCCTCAACGCGGTGCTGACCGACGGACTGCCGGCAGTCGAGGCCGCCTGTGCCGAGGCGATCGCCCACAGTGTCCATTCCGCCGATGTCGTTCTCAACATCCTCGCCCGCCAGCGTGAGCCGGCGCCACCAGCCAACATCCTCACCCCGGCGGCGCTGACCTTGCGCCATGCGCCGATCGCTGACTGTGCCCGTTACGACAACCTCAGGAGACCGGTCTGATGGAACGCACTCAACTCTTCGACCTCATGAGCGAACTCAAGCTCTATGGCATGAAGGCCGCCTTCGACGAGATCATGGCGACCGCCGTCAAGCGCCAGCACGAACCGCAACGCATTGTCGGCGACCTGCTCAATGCCGAGATCAACGAGAAGCAGGCGCGTTCGATCAAATACCAGCTCACTATCGCCAAGCTGCCGCTCGCCAAGGATCTCGATGGCTTCCAGTTCGAGGGCACCCCTATCAACCAGACGCTGGTCAATGATCTCGCCGGCGGTGGCTTCATCGCCCAGCAACGCAATGCCGTTCTGGTCGGCGGTACAGGCACCGGCAAGACCCATCTGGCTATCGCCATCGCCCGAAGCTGCATTCGATCCGGTGCCCGCGGGCGCTTCTACAACGTCGTCGACCTCGTCAATCGTCTCGAGATCGAGACCCGCAACGGACGGCAGGGTCGTATCGCCGAGCATCTGACCCGAATGGACTTCATCGTCCTCGACGAACTCGGCTACCTGCCATTTGCCCAATCCGGCGGACAACTTCTGTTCCATCTCGTCAGCCGGCTCTACGAGCGCACTTCCATCGTCGTCACCACCAATCTCGCCTTCGGCGAATGGCCCAGCGTGTTCGGCGACGCCAAGATGACCACCGCGCTGCTCGATCGTCTGACCCACCACTGCGACATCGTCGAAACCGGCAACGACAGCTGGCGCTTCAAAAGCCGCGACGATGATCAAACAACCCGCGCTCGGTCCGTCTCCGCAATCCCGGCCAGCTCCGACGGACCGAGCGCTACCGCTAAATCCCGTCGATCAAAGGGGTCAAATTTGGACGCCGATACGGGGTCAAACTTCGGCGCCGATTGACAGCCATCGGAACACGAAGGACCCCGCCGGCCGTTAGGCTGTTAAATCGTGGGATATTCGAAGTAGACTACCCGTCGCCGTCTTTTCCGAGCTAGAGCCCTGCTACGGTCTCCACGGCCTCATCCAAGCGCGCTCAGTATCCATTACATTCGAGCCGGGTGAACCGACGAACGATCAAGACGCCTGACGTCCGTTCGTGACCGGAGCAGACCTCGCAGTCCCCGACAAGTTCAACGCAGTTCGCAGGCCCGGTGCTGGCCTGTCTTATGACCATCCACCCTGTTTGAAAGCTACAACCCGAAAAGAGTTTCCACGAATATCGATCAGTCGGCCACGCCCATCGGATCACCGCATGCTCTCGGAGCCCGGTGCGCGCTCTCGATGCGCAGTCGCCAGCTGGCGAAGGTCGTTCCTCGCCGCCGACAGGAAGCTCACGCGCGCGCCGAAGCGCATCGGCCGCATGCAATATGATCGGGGCCATTTCGGCGGCGCGGTAGATTGGTTTCGTTAGGAAGCGCTATTCGGGTTGCGCGGTCTCTTATTGCGCTGCGACCAATGCACGGTCTTGCCCTTCTAAAGAAGCGATGCATGCGCTCGCCGTCGAACTCCGCGCGGAACATTTCCGCGACTCTTCCGGCGAACATGAACACCAGATAGAACGTAGAACGTGCTCTCGTGCATCAACGCGCCCGTTGCGTCCATCGGGCATAGTGATAGTGCCGGACGGTCGCTGGAACTCCTCACGCTCGCTGCAATTAGCTTCCGTGGTGGAGGAGGTCATGGGCGAGAGCTTGAACGTACCTGGCGGGCAGCCCCACGGAAGAGGATGGCGTCTCGCTGCGGCACTTGGTCTGTTGGCGGTGGCTTTTTTCGTCGGTCGGCTCGCACCTGCGGAAAACGAGGTTCCGTCGCCGAGAAAGAAGGCGAGTCGTGATGCTTCGGCCGCCGGTTTGACGACTGCAGATAAAGGCCATGGCCGCTCGGCGACGACGCCCTCCGAGATACCGTCCCGGCGCTGGAAGGATATCCTGCTGCGCGTCTACGCCAACGTGTCCGAGCACCGTATCTTCGCGCTGGCCGCCGGCATGACCTACTACAGCCTGTTCGCGATCTTTCCGGCACTGGCTGCAATGGTCGCCGTCTACGGCCTGTTCTCTGATCCCGCCACGATCGCGAAACATTTCGATCAGGTCTCCGGATTTGTTCCGAGCGGCGCTATCGATGTGGCTCGCGAGCAGCTCACGCGCGTCGCTTCGAAGGGCAACCAGACGCTGGGACTGACCTTCGCAATCGGCTTGGCCGTCTCCTTGTGGAGCGCCAACGCTGCGATGAAGTCGCTGTTCGACACGCTCAACATCGTTTACGGCGAGAAGGAAACCCGGGGTTTCGTGAAGCTGAACGCGATGTCGCTGGCGTTCACCATGACCGGCATCGTGTTTGTTCTCGCCGCCCTCGGCGCCGTCGTAGTCGTCCCCGTCATCCTGAACTATGTCGGGCTCTCGAACTTCGCCGATCTTCTGGTTCGCACGGCGCGCTGGCCCGCGATGTTCGTTGGCGTCGCGCTGGCGCTGGCTCTGATCTACCGCTTCGGCCCCGACCGGGAGGCGCCACGGTGGCGCTGGATCACGTGGGGGAGCGCGGTCGCGACGATCCTTTGGCTCGCCGCATCAACCCTGTTCTCCTGGTACGCAGCCAATTTCGGCAAATTCAACGAAACCTACGGCTCGCTCGGCGCGGCTATCGGCTTTATGACTTGGCTGTGGATCTCCGCCATCGTGATCCTGCTCGGGGCGGAGCTCGACGCGCAGATGGAGTGGGAGATCGCCCACACCACAAAGGACACACCGAAGCCGGTGGACGCGGGCGCCAAGGTGGCCGACTCGGTGGGGCGTGCGCCACCTGACATGTTTAGAGCCACGCGCTCGATCTTGTGCCGCTGACGGATAGAGTTCGCGGTCATGTTCGATGGCTTTTTACGATCCCAGCAGTGCGCGCATCACGCCGGGCGCGAGAATCACATCCACGCGATGTTGCGCACCGCAGCGTTCTTGTTGGCGGCGTGCTGTCATTCTGTTTCGACTTGGAGTTCCGGCGGTATCGCCAGCACATATTCGGCGGCATCTTTCAAAGTGCGCAACTTGCGGCAGTTTGGCAACTTGATCGGCGGGTCGAAGCGGCGCGACCAGTTTACTTTAGCCACGACGCATTGGCCCTAGCTAAGTCCTCCGTGCGATGCCAGCTCGCGATATCCTCTGGCGTCAGGCCCGCAGAACCGAGTGCGGAGCGCCTTGTGCCCGCAGGGTGCTTGTCTCGGCCGCCTTCGCGCGCACCGCTTCCTTCGGAAGCTGCAGCACGGTGGCGATCTGGCCCAAGATTAGACGGTTAACCAGCACGATCTCGCCGTTGGCGAATTCCAGCGCGTCATGATGCGCCGTCGGCTTTTCGAGATTGACCTGGCGGAAGCGCGCAAGCCGCTCGCCGATCCTACGCTTCGGCATCAAGGGAAAGTTGGGCTCGGCCTTGACCTCGGCTTCGAACGCAACTTCCGTCCCCGGAAGGAGACAAATCGCAGCGCCGGGATTGCGAATTTCGGCAAAACCGCGCGTCATAAATGGAGGAAACCGTGTAACCACCAGCTGCTGGCCAGCCGCGGCGGGACGGGAAGCAACATGCTCCAAGCTGTAATCGCACATCAAATACCTCCGTTTGAGCGAGCCCCTGATATGCAGCCAACACTTTTGACTGAAGTAAGTTTCTGGCCATCGGCGAAAAAACCACAGCCACAGCACGCGTTCGCCTTCGCCTCATCCGTTCTGTTTTCCCGTTGGAAAGGGGCACATAAGGCGCCTCGCGCGGGGTATCGAATTCCCTGAACTCCAAAATTCTGTCGCGTGCTCGCCACATCGAGCCGAACGCGTCCCCAACGGAAGGATGTCGCCGCCTATGAAGGCGCTGCCTAAGCCAGTCGATCACGTTCAAATGCTAGACTACCAATGGCCCGCGCCAGCATTACATTTTTCTGCATCGCACGTGGAGTACCGCGATGCCCCGTACCCCGAGAGACTTGGCTGATCGGATGGCGGCTCGGCGCCGACAGGCTGATGACGGCTACGTCCGGGAGACCTTCACCCAGCCTCGCGATCAAGCCCGCCAGACGGCGAGGACGTTTCTCGATCGATGGCTGCAGCATATATGTTGAAGGTTGAGACTTGGCGTGAACTACCTGGCGGTGAGATCAAGTTCACGATGCGAAGACTGAGGAGCGCCGATTGACCCTGTCAGTTTGGACGAAAGTCATCTGAACCTTAAGGCGTCGGCAATCGATGGATCAGTCCATGACCTCAGATTTGAAATACGGACCTGAGGACAACTCGACGACGGCAAACCGCGCTTGTCAGAGGACGATATCCAACGAGAACAGCTCGGGCCTCGCGGCGTCCCAGGAAAACCGGACCCCGCCAAAATGACGCCTCAGCGCGAGAAAAAAACGCCCAAGAATGTTGATCCAGGACATACGGCATAGAGGTGTCGGCCGCGTTCGTAATGGCTACAAGTTCGGCGCTGTACCATCGGCGCTTGCCGCGGTTTAGCCCAATAAAAACCCGCTGGCGCTGATAAACAGAACCCGCCGGCGCGCAGGCCATACGGTCTCGAGCGAGTATTCGGCGAGTGGTGGAAGCGCGACGCCGCGCTGATCGCGGTCCGGGACTACTTGCAGGTCGAGGACGATGCCGGTGAACGTTTCTGGATTTTTCGCGCTGGCGATGGCGAGGAGCGGCGACCACAAGTGGTTTCTGCACGGGATTTTCGGATGACGTCCCGTTATGCCGAGCTCCAGGTCACGTCGCACTTCTCGTTCCTGCGGGGAGCGTCGTCCTGTGAGGAACTGTTCGCGCATGAACGCCAGCGCCGCATCATCCTTGCCGCGGGGATGGTCGCCGTTCAGGGACGCATTCAGCGCGAGGGCGAGGTCGGGCGGATCGTTAACGCGGAAGTTCCGCGCCCTTTCAAACGGAGGACGCTTTGACAGGCGCGCGCGGCGTTCGAAAGAAAAGCGTCAAGCTGCCAGCTTTGTCGACCGTCTTGCCAGTTTAGCGATCGGGTCCAAAAGCGGGCGTTCACTTTCGCAGTATTCGAACCACGCCTTCGACTTCTTGAGAAGCTGGGGCACGGTGCGGATGGTGTATTGCATGGGATCGAGGCCAGGTTTGACCTTGGCCCACGTGATCGGCATTGAGACCGGCGCATGGGCGCGCGCCCGGGGAGAGAGTGGCGCCACCGCGGTCGAGAATTGATCGTTCCGCAAATAGTCGAGAAATATCTTTCCCGTTCGCTTCGCCTTGCTCATGTTGATGAGGTATCGGTCCGGACTTTCGCGTGCCATTTGGCTGCACACGTCGCGGGCGAACTGCTTCGCTGCGGCCCAGTCCAGTCGTTGTCCTTTTTTCGGGCGCGCGAGCGGCGTAACGACATGCAAGCCTTTGCCGCCGGTGGTCTTGCAGAACGACACGAGGCCAAGCTGGGAGAGGCGGTCGCGCATTTCCTTGGCGGCGTCGATCACGACCGCGAAGTCCACATCCGGCGCCGGGTCGAGATCGAAAACAAGCCGGCCGGGAAGGGCGGGGTCGCCGGGCTGGTTGTTCCATGGATGCAACTCCACACCGGCACTCTGCGCCACGGCGGCCAGACCCTCGATCCGGTCGATTTGCACATAGGGTTTTCGATCGCCGGAGACGGTGACCTCCTCAAGCAGGCTGGAGCCGCCCTTCATCGAATGGCGCTGAAAGAAGCGCTGTCCTTCGATACCGTCCGGGGCTCGTATTATCGAGCATGGACGGCCCTTGAGATGCTCCATCATCCGAGCGCCCACGCTTTCGTAATACAGGGCGAGGTCGAGTTTGGTGATCGGTCCTTGCCCATCATCGGGCCATAGGATCTTATCCGGCCGGCTCAGGGGCACCCCCATGACAATACCGCCCTTTGCAGCGGAAGGGAGGCTCGCGGAGGACTTGGTCCGCAGCGCCGGTGCAGGCTTTGCGATGCCGGCGCTGTCAGCTGGCGCCGGCGTCTCGGCTTCGACCTCCGAGGCGGGCTTGTCCTGGCGAAGGCCCTTGAAGGCCGCTTGCCGGATCATGCCGGCACCGGTGAATCCGGCGAACTCGATTTCGGCCACCAATTCGGGCTTCAACCAATGCATTCCGGCTTTCTTGCGAGGCGCATTATTGCCGACGAACGGGTTTGTCGCCGAAGCGGCGGCCTTAAGCCTCGGCATCAGGCGCGCGACTTTCTCGGCACTGTAACCGGTCCCGACGTTACCGACGTATACGAGGTGATCACCCCGATATATGCCGGCCATCAACGATTTGAACTGGTTACCATTGCTTTTCCAGCCGCCGATGACCACTTCATGCCCGGCGCGACACTTGGCTTTGGACCAGGACTCTGTTCGCCCGGACACGTAACGAGCGGCAGTTTGCTTCGAGACGATGCCCTCGAGCGACATCCTGCAGGCCGATTTGAGCACAGCTTCGCCACCGCTCTCGAAATGCTCGACGTACCGGATTTCGGCCTGGACCTGGTCCTTACCGTATGTCTTCTCGATAAGTTTCTTCAAGGCCTGCTTGCGGTCGGCAAGACTTTGCCGGCGTAGGTCATCGCCCTTCAGAAACAAAAGATCGAAGGCGAAAAAGATGAGGTCGTCGCTCTTTCCATCCGACAGGGCGGCCTGCAAGCCCGCGAAATCCGGCGAACCTCGATGGTCGAGGGCAACGATTTCCCCGTCCACGATGCAATCGGGCAGTGCGTCCGCGGCCTTCGCAATCGCGCCGAACTTCGGCGTCCAATCCAGGCCCTTGCGAGTCTTCAAGGAGACGTCGCTGTTCTCGACCCGCATCTGGATGCGGTAGCCGTCGAACTTGATTTCGTGGATCCAATCGCTGCCGGAGGGGGGGCGCTCGACCAAAGAGCATAACTGGGGCGCGATGAAGGGCGGCATGCTTCGATCGGCAATCGCGTTGCCTTTCTCGCCGGCTTTCTTTTCGGGTGAACGCCCGGCCCGGGACCTGTCGGGAGCAGATCTCTTTCTGGGCGTCGATGCTCGGGCTGAGGCGCGGTGCGGTTTCCATTCCGCCTTTGCAGGTGCTCTTGACCTCTTCGCCGCAACAAAAGGCTTCGGACCCTTGCCCTTGCCGGCCGTGATCTGGTCCATCGACCGGCTCGAGGCTACCGACGTGTCCTCTTGCAAGATCCTATTCTTCTTCCCTTCCCGAGCGAATTCATCCCGATGTTTGATCAGGAGCCAGTTGGTCCGCTTCTCGCCCTCTCGCTTTCGCATCCGAGTTAGAATCCAGCCGCCGTGAAGTTTTTCACCCTCCAGGGTAAAGTCCAGCTTGCCCTTCTGGTATGCCCGCTCCGGGTCGTCGCATTCCCAATAGCCGCGATCCCAAACCATGACCGTGCCGCCGCCGTACTGGCCCTTCGGAATGGTGCCTTCGAAGTCGCCGTAGTCCAGGGGATGATCCTCGACTTCAACCGCAAGCCGCTTGTCGTGAGGATCCAGCGACGGCCCCTTGGTGACCGCCCAAGATTTGAAGACGCCGTCGAGTTCGAGCCTCAGGTCGTAATGGAGATGCGATGCTGCGTGCTTCTGAATGACGAAGCGAAGGCTCTTCGAGGGCTTGACCTTTAGGTTTCCGCTGGGCTCAGCCGTCTTCGAAAAATCGCGTTTGGCGCGGTATTTTACCAGCAGTTTTTTGACCATGAGGCACCTCGCTCGAATCCCCCGCGGAACTGAAAGTTTCCGGTTCGGTTAAAGTTCCACCTATCACGGAGGATCAAATGGCGCCTCGTGCCTATTGGAAGGGCTCGCTCAAGCTCTCGCTCGTGACCTGTCCGATCGCGCTCTATCCGGCTTCGACCCAGGCGGAAAGAACTCACTTCCACCAGATCAACACTAAGTCCGGTCACCGGCTGAGGCAGCAAATGGTCGACGAACAGACCGGCAGGGTCGTTGACCAGGATCACAAGGGCCGAGGCTACGAACTCTCGAAGGGTAAGTACGTCCCGATCGAGGAGGAAGAGCTGGAGGCTTTGAAGCTCGAAAGCACCCACACCATCGAGATCGACGATTTCGTCCCCGCCGAAGATATCGACGAGCGGTATCTGGATAAGCCTTACTACATAGTTCCAAACGGCAAGGCGGGAGCCGATGCGTTCGTCCTCATGCGCGACGCGATGAAGCGAAAGGACAAGGTCGCGCTGGCGCGCGTCGTGCTCGCCAATAGGGAGCACGTCATCGCGCTGAAGCCCCTGGGCAAGGGATTGTTGGGGACGACCCTTCGTTATCCCTACGAGTTGAGGGATGAGGATTATTTCGCCGACATTCCCAGTCCGCGGGTATCCAAGGACATGGTCGATCTTGCTTCTCACATGGACAAATACGAGGCTGCGCTGAAGGCGCTGGTCAAACGCAAGGCCGCGGGTAAAACGATCGAGGCGCCCGACGAGAAGGAAGAGGAAAGCAACGTCATCAACCTGATGGATGCGTTGAAACAGAGCTTGGGCCGCAAAAAAGCCGCGACGCCTCCGATTAAAGGAAAGAAGCGGACATCGGCGCGTCGCCGTGGCCGCAAGCGAAAAGCCGCGTGAGTAAAAGCCGCACCCATGTTGAGGTGATGGAAGCGCGTTCCGTCGCTACTATTCCCGTAGGCCGAGAGTGGCAGTACGAGCCGAAATGGGATGGATTTCGTTGCCTGCTGGCGCGCGATGCCGACACCGTGGCAATGCATTCGAAATCAGGGCAGAATCTGGGCCGCTACTTTCCGGAAGTGGTCGCCGCGGCACTCTCCTTGCGCGAAAAAAGCTTCGTCCTCGATGGCGAAATTATCGTTCCCGTCGGGCGTGGATTTTCCTTCGACGACCTTCTGCAGCGCCTCCATCCCGCTGCGAGCCGGGTAAAGAAGCTTTCGGAGCAAACGCCGGCGTTGTTTCTTGCGTTCGATCTCCTGAGGAAAGGCAAGACCGAGCTTGCGGACGAACTCCTACCCAAGCGGCGCTCGCAACTCGAAGACTTCGCAGACCGTCATTTCTCGAGCGAGAACCTCTTTCGTCTTTCTCCGGCCAGCCTGAAGCTGACGGACGCCGAACGCTGGCTTGCCTCGGCAGGAGGCGGCAGCGACGGCGTCATCGCGAAACGGCTCGATCTTCCGTACCAAGCCGGCAACCGCGACGGTATGCAGAAGATAAAGTGCTATCGCAGCGCTGATTGCGTGATCGGCGGCTTTCGGTACGGGGAAAACCCCCAGGGCGGCCGGATGGTCGTCGGATCCGTGCTCCTCGGATTGTACGACGCCGACGGCCTGCTTCACCACGTGGGATTTTCGTCCGGGATCAAAGCGAAGGATAAGCCCGCCCTTACCGACAAGCTCGAGGCCGTAGCAAGCGATCGGAGCTTTACGGGAAACGCCCCAGGCGGTCCGAGCCGATGGTCGACAAAACGTTCGTCCGAATGGCAGCCGTTGAAGCCGAAATACGTGGTTGAAGTTTCCTATGATCACTTCACCGGCGGACGCTTCCGGCATGGCACGTCGATCCTGAGGTGGCGTCCGGACAAGAAACCGCGCCAGTGCACCTTCGAACAGGTGCACCAAAAAATCGACCGCCGGCTGATGGCTGCCATCACCTCAACCAAACATATCTGATGACGCAGGCAACCCCGAGGACAAGCTCAAGCTGATCCGCGACGAGCAGGCGAAGGGCAAGCTGGTCGCAATGTGCGGCGATGGCACCAACGACGCGCCGGCGCTGGCCCAGGCCGACGTCGGCGTCGCCATGAACACCGGCACCCAGGCCGCGCGCGAAGCCGGCAATATGGTCGATCTGGACTCCAACCCGACCAAACTGATCGAGGTGGTCGAGATCGGCAAACAGCTCATGATGACGCGCGGTGCCCTGATGACGTTCTCGATCGCCAATGACGTGGCGAAAATGGAGTCGGCGGTATCATCATTCCCTTTATCGGAATCAAGGCCATCACCCATCACCTCGTCGTCGCTGCCTTGCACCTGGCTTGAACCTGGCCTGAGATTATTTTTCGCCGGGCAGTCTGACGGCACTGCGCGAACTGGCATTGCGGCGCACCGCCGAGCGCGTCGACGAACAGCTGCTAACCCACATGCAGGCCAATGCCATCGCCGGGCCTTGGGCCGCGGGCGCGGGGTGTTGCAAGATGATCTAGCAGGCTGTTGAAAAAGTCTCTCGTTTTCAGAATGCCATCGTGATTCAATTGACCCGTTGCAGGGAGGCGGATTTGCGAGGGTCTGACGAGAGAACGGGATCGTTGTTCAGCTACGTGGATCTGGAAGCCCGGGTGCGCAAGGATCATCCGCTTCGCACGATCCGTCGGCTAGTGAACGAGACGCTCGGCATTATGGAGCGCGATTTTGCAGCGCTCTACGCGGGCATCGGGCGGCCGTCGATCGCGCCAGAGAAGCTGCTGCGGAGCGATGCTGCTGCAAGCCTTCTACTCGGTGCGCTCCGAGCGCCAACGTTGGAGCTGGTCGGGGTTGCGGAGACGGGGCGAGCGCGGCTGACATATGATTTTTAGCTGGGCATTGATCGACCTGGTCGGGTGATGATCGCTGGGGTCATGGTCCTTTCCGAGGTCGCGAAAGCGCCTCACGATGATGTCCGGATCGGGTGCCTCAACGTGTGGGGCGGAGTACGGACAAGCCGTCACCAGCCGATTCACCGAGGTCACCACGACCTCCGTCCCAGCGGGACATCGCCAGCCCGGCGGACCGGACAAGGAGCTTATGATATGCGATCAGGCCGGCTTCGCCTGGCCCCAGTCGAACGACGTGCCGTCGACCCAGATGTAGTGGAGAATCACGGCGATCTTCCGTGCAATGGCGACCTTCGCTTTCTTCACGCCTATTCGTTTCGCGAGCTTCATTCCCCAGGCCTTGAGAGAGGACCATTTCTTTGTCCGATAAAGCAGAACGGTCGCCGCTTCGAACAGGTAGCTTCGGAGAAGTCGGTCGCCCCATCGCGATATCTTGCCACTGGTGTCAGTTTCGCCAGATTGGTTGCGCCGAGGGGTAAGGCCCAGATAGGCGCCGACTGTTGAGGCTGATCGGAAGCGCGACGGGTCATCGATTGTATGGCGGAAGGTTAAGGCCGTCACCACGCCTGATCCCACGTCATAATGCCCATCTCACTACGTTATTGAAAGACAAAGGTCTTTTGATTTGGATTTGATGATGACGGGCTTTTGCAGCACGCCCTGACGCGCTCGATCACATGCGGATCTTTGATATCCCGTCGTTTGATTACCCAAGGTGCGCCTGCATAATATTGCTTGGCGGGAATGCCGCCGGCGCGAATCTGGCGTAGCACCGCCAGGGGGCTCAGATTGAGCATCCTGGCTGCTTCAGGCAACGTGACTTCGCCGCGCTCGGCCCATTCGCTATCCCTGTAGACCGTGATGCCGTGCGTGTTGCGGAAGCCCCGCACACGCGACTGTGTCCATCCATTCAATCGGCCTGTTCGCTTACCTGTCCGGTTGAGCATGCCGGCAATGGCTTTGTCAGGCATCAATCGCGCGCAGGCGCGGATCAATTCCACCGTCTCGGGCTCGACGGCCCACCGTGTTTGCCCCCTCCGGTTCTTTCTCACCATCAAGCGGGTATGATCGCCGCCCTGCCAATGCAACAATAAATGAATCTGGTCATCCTCGACGCAGGCTACCACCTCACGCAACACGACCCGGATGATACGCTTACGCGTGACGGCAGTGGCCGCCGGATGGTGCCAAGCGGCCTCCAGATCAGCCCCCATTTGCAACAGACGCTTGCGCTCCTCTGCACCCAAGGTCGCCGGCCGCTGTCGAAGCAGCGCCTCCAGTTCCTCCTCGAGTGCGCGTACGGCCGCAAGGGCGGCATTCCACCGTCGCTCGAGTTCACCAGCGACCAGACGATTATCAGGGTCGACCGTGTCATACTGTCGGCGTGCCCTGGTTGCCTCGTATCGCACCTGTTCGAGCGCCAACTCGACCTGGCGTTGTTTTTCGCCAGACTGGTGCTCGCATTGCGTGATCGCCTGGATGGCCGCTTCAACACCGAGCGGTTGCAGCAACCGCACAATCTCGGCTCCCACCGCCTCATCGACCCGCAGAGCGCCGAACGAGATACAGGGAGCAGCACCGGGATTGCTCCGGGTCGCGTCACAATTATAGCGACCGACATCGCCCTTGGTGCCATTGTAGCTGACAAGCAGCCGGCGGCCGCAATGACCACAGCGTAGCAGGCCGGTGAGTAAAGCCTCCCCCTTGCGCACTGGTCCGCGCACCATCATGCCCTTACCATTGGCGTTGTCAGCGATCAGCCGTTGATTCCTTTCAAAGTCTGCCCAGGACAAATACCCCTCGTGATGGTCGACGAGCAAGACCGCCCAATCTGAGCGATCTTTGCGGCGGCCGCGAACGATTCGTTTGCGGCCATTTTCGATTGTCATCCGGCTTCCGGTTCGGCCAAAGGCGTAAGCACCGGCATAAACAGGGTTGGTGAGAAGATTGCTCACCGTCGTGTAGACCGGTAGCTTCCACAGCACATGATGTTGTCCCGAGACTTTGGGGTCGATATACGGCAGCGCGATCTGGTCACCACGAAGCGACAAAAACACTTGGCGGATGCTTTGCATCTCGGCAAACCGGGTGAAGACCAGCCCAATCGCCTCACGCACGCGCAGGTCGGGATCCATTTCGATTTTGTCGCGGCCCACTTTTACATAGCCAACGGCTACCGAGAAGAACAGCTCGCCCCGTCGTGCCTTCTGCTTCAGGGCTTCCATCGAACGGGCCCGCAGCAGCGATAGTTCGAGCTCGCTCATCGTCCCTTTCATGCCCAGCAACAGCCGGTCGTTTGGATGGCGTGGTTCATACGTTCCATCCTCATCGACGATCACCGTGCCGACCAAGCCGCAAAATTCGATCAGGGTGTGCCAGTCGCGTCCATTGCGCGCCAGGCGCGACGCCTCGATAGCAAACACGGCACCAACGCGGCCTTCACAGATCGCTGCAAGCAGCCTCTCGAAGCCCGGACGGCTGACGCCCGAACCCGACCGACCAAGATCGTCATCAATGACTGTCACATCCGTCCAACCGAGAGCACGGGCACGGTCGGCAAGGCCATATTGACGTCGTCGGCTCTCATGATTGTTGGCAAGCTGGTCGACCGTGGATTGTCGAATGTAGATGAAGGCGCCCCGCGCCAGATGATCAGGCGTGATCTTCATCGCCTGCCTCCGTCACTGCGACGACACTGAGTATTTCCGACAAAAGCGCGCTCACCAGTGGCAATAGCTTCGCCCGCTCGGACGCTGTCATCGGTACCAGTGGCGTCTTGGGCACGAAGAGGTCGGATTGGCGTGGATATTGTTGCCGACGCGTCATGCTTGTCTCCTTCACGACGGGAATCGTCGTGCAACAAGCTTAGGCAGGTATCGAGCTCGAGACGGAGCTCACGCAGATGCGCCAACGGCAGAAGTGGACTCTCCGTCACCACCATCGCTTCCGCTAAATCCTCCGTCATCCGATCGGCAGCTGCGCCAGTGTGCCATCGGGCTGACGGATGGTCACAGCAACGTCGTTACCACGGCGATTGCGACTGGTCACGATGACCGTTTGACCGTAACGGGGATGAAATCGGTAACGGATAATCGTTTCACGCAACTGATAGTGAGCATTATGAAGTTGTCGCGCCGACACCAGGAACCGTCATCAGGCGACGTGTCGTCTCGTCTGACTTGGCCAACCGGCGGACTTCGTCGTCGAACTTGCTCTGCTGCTCGCAGATATGTTCATGGATCGACAAGAGCGGCGCGATCACGCCGAGAAGTTGATGATCCTCGCCCAACAGCTCGCTGACCTGGTTACGGAACTGTTTGCCGATCGCGCGCGGGAACAGTAACCCATATTCCTTGACCAGGCTGCGGACTTGGTTCTCGATATCCCGGCGAATGGCCACAAGCCGGGATCGCGCGACGAGTATCGCGCGGATTTTCTGGCTATCTTCGCTCTTGACCTTTACCTCTCGATACCAACCGACCCGCACCAGTTCAGCCAGGCCTCGAGCGTCATTCTGATCGCTCTTGTTCATGCGCACTGACAAAGCCGCGTGCGCATGCCGAGCGTCGATGCATACCACTGGAAGATCGACCCTACGAAGTTCATGCCATAGCCAGCTTGCCATCGCCCCCGTCTCAAAACCGATGCGCTCCGCATGCGGCGCCCGCTCGCGAAGCAGCGCGGTGAGCGCCCCCGGATCGGACTTGGCCTTTCCCTCAAACAAGATCTGAGCTACTTCGTCGACCACGCACACTGAAGTCTCCTTTTGCGAGACATCAAGCCCAACATATTGCTTCATCGCCCCCTCCGATTCGTGTGATTGCGTGAAGGCTTGAAGATAGCGGAACTTTCGTCCCGCAGGCCGACCAACGCGAATGATGCCGCTCTCGCATCCTTATGCCGCGCAGCCATCGTCCGCATTTCATTCTTGAGGACGGCCGCTGTCGTCACAGCAGCTTTACCCGTGAATTCGCGGGTTGCTTTGACGGCATCATGCAGTGTTTGCAAAATGGCGTCATTTTCATCTTGACGAAATGGCGGGCAATAGTCGCCTCATGGATCGATGGCGATGATAATGTTGCTCGATCAAGAACTAACGTTGTTTAACGCGCAACATAACGTAAATTTGTTGGTCCTCTGTAGTTCACCGTTTTTGGTACCGGTGTGCACTGTTTTTAATCCCCGAGTTCACGTCGATACCGTGCACTGGGGCTCACCGTTTAGCTGCGGAATCCGCTTCGGGAGTCGATACCTGTTACTGTTGTGGCAACCGCCGCTGCGTGCACGTTTCAGCCAGCCAGCCTTAACCAGTTTATTCAACGCTATAACACACCCTCGACGACTAACGTTAAGATCAACGCACGCCGAGCTTCACCGGGCGCGGGAAACCCTCAATCGCGATCTTTCGATAAATGTTAGGTTGGTTGAAACTCACTTTTGCGATGACATCACGCGCGGACGCCTGCTTTAGTGTATCGCTTCAAGTCGGCGGCTCGAATATCATCTTGACGTCGACAAGAAACGCGCGGTCATCGTCGGTCAGTTGCATCCCATTCCAAGCTGAAATGCAGCGATTCCAGTGATGCAAAAACCAACGCGGCCTCGGGGTCAAGATTTAGTTCTTCCCCGTTAAGTGAGCGCTCAAGCAACTGAGCAAAGCGGTCGCTCATTGGCTCGCATCCAACGGCAGCGACCCGATGGCCGGCTCACGCCGTGCGATCGCCCAATTTACACTGATGTTTTAGGCAGTGGACAGCTGCGTGCAAAGATTTCGGATAGTAGCGGCACACAGTCTCCGTTGCCACTTGCCTCAAGGTCGATAGCGGCAATACTCGTCGCCGTTTTCGTCCTCAATACAGATTCTTACTCGCCGCGAAGCTCGATGTTCTTCATCATAGCCCTTGGCATACCCATCTCGCTCTGCGCTGTCCGAACTGCGATATCCCTCGTTTCGGTCGCGATCTACATCGTGGCCGCGTATTCCGTGATGCATACGTTCCATCATTCGGTCGCACATATCCATCATTCTCGCCATCGCGTCATCATCCCGGTCCATGCGACCCATCATTCTGTCCATCCTATTCTGTCCGGTACGGTCCCCGTGATCGTTATCGCGCTCCTCTGCTTTCCAACTCTCGCGGATGCGGCCATCCTCGGCACGCTCTCGCTCTTCCTTACCGGCCTGCTCCGATTGCTGAGGTGTGCGTTCCGGCTGGACGGGGACAGTCTGCGGCTGGCTCTGAGGCTGCCCCTGAGCCGGAGCCGTTTGAGACTGGCTTTGAGCCGGAGCGTTCGGCTGGTCTTGCTTCGCAAGCGAAGGACCTGCTGTAGAGGCCAGTAACAAGATCGTGGCAAGCGGAAGAACACGCATGGTCGTCTCCTGCGTTAACGGCCTCTCAGTGATTATGTTTTGCTCAGTCTAGTCGCAGCGCCTAATTCTCTTCACTGATCCATCATCTCGCTCAATGGTGATGGTCTTGCATCCACCGCGGTAACGTCTCTCCGGGTGCTCACGATAATGTCGCCGATCGTAATCGCGATCATCATCACGATACGGCCGATCGTAATCGCGATCATAGTCACGTTGGCGTGTCTCGCCGACCCCCACCCCGCCGACGCCGGGAACCTCGACCCCAACGCCTTGCGCCATCAATGGGATCGGAGCGAATACGGTCGCCGCCGCAGCCAGCGCGGCAAATGTAACAAACCACTTAATCATGTTGCTCTCCAAAGCCGTCGAACCGCTACAAACGAGCGAGACCACGAAATGTTCCCGACGGAAAGCTCTTGTCCCTTGCGAATCTGATACTCAACCTGCGGAGAGGACGACGCCACGCGCGAGGTCGATCTCAGCGCGCGATTACCCGCGGCGCGACCGTTGCGTCCCCGCTGTTGATGATATTGCCCGAAGCTATCTCATCAAACCTACAGCGGATGAGGTCAGCAATCGGCTAAGACCGTCAATCGATGACCTGGCACAATCGCTGCGACCCGCGGTACCGTGACGGCGATACGACTTGGTATTTTGGCAGCGTGCGGCGTGCGTTGTCTTTTTTAAGCGTGATTGTTCCGCGCTGGAAGAAACGCCAGAGCGAAGCGATGCCGCAGGTCTCGCAACTCGGCGAGCGTGATTCACCGCGTCCAAAATCCATCGTGAATGTGCTTCGATGTGCTGCGATTTGCGGTCACGGCCCCAACGTTTAAACGATGTCGCCAACTTGTTTGAGGCAAGCACGATGTTTTTCCCGTGATCCTCGCACGGCGGTGACCATTCGGCTCTCAAAGTCAAGAAGAACCGCGCCGGCCAGCACCGCTGGAGCGCCGAAGGCGAGAAACGCGCGGGATGGTAACGTAACCCACTTGGTTCGATGCCTTCTGCAACCGCGTCGAAGTCATGCTCACTCGGATCGACCAAGCGGCATCAGACAACGGGGCTCGTTGTTGCGAGCCTCGGCTCGACAGCCCGCGACCGGAACTCGAAACCTAACGCCGGCGTTATGGCGCCGCGATCCGGGATGTGCTTGTGGCGCTGCCTAAACGATTAGGTTGGCGCGAGGAAGCGCAGGCCGTATGATGGTCCCGGGCGTTCGGCATAGGTTCCGCGCCGGAAAAATAGAAACGTGCGATGATGTCGGAGAAGGCTGCACCCGAACACGAGATCGCGCTTTATGACGCAATCGGGCGCGCTATCGCCAATTTGCGCGCGGCAATCGCTGAAGTTGACGCCGCTTGGGTTATAATCACGGCTGAACGGCCAGACCCTTCGGTGGAAGCTTTCGCCGCGCTCGATGCCGCTGAGCAGATCCTTGGGGTAGCGCGAGAGGATCTGGCTCGGGCCCGTACTGCGCTTACCGCCTACACGGGGGAGAGAAACGAATATTGATTGCCGCGATTTGATACGAGTGCGTAGCGGACCAGATATTCGAAAGGGCGCCCTTGGCGCAGCGATGAAAACGAGATGCGGATCGGAGTCACCCTCCATCTCCGAAAATCGCCAACAAGCCGAAGGCTACGATCAGCCAAGGAAGCTCGAACGCAAATTAAGCATCGGGATAAAATAGAGCAGCTAGTTGTCGTGCGCCGCGATTAGGGCGTCGATATCCTCTTCGGTAAGCGCGGGACGGCTCAGCAGGGCCGCAGCGACGCGCTGGATCGCAGACCAGTTTTCCTGGACCAGATCGGCAGTCTTTTGGGTCGTATGGCTGAATAGGCGGCCGAACTCCTCTGTCTCGGGACCGTCCAACTCGACGTAGCTGCCCGGCACCGCCGGCTTGCCGTGCTGCCGCAAAACCAGCATCGCCAGGAGGCTGGTCGCGTTGGCGCGATCCACGCGCCAGCCACCGTCGCACGCGCGATTCTGGGCCGCGAGGGACATAGGACGATAGTGATGCTGGGCCTGCGGGCCGGCCAGCGCGACAATGGCGTACTTCTCCGGCGCCTCAAGGTCGTCCGGGGCGAGATGCGTCGCGCTGGACGTCGTCACTACGGCGCCGGCGCCGTCGAGTGCATCGAGGGTCGCGTAGCTTACCGGGATGTCCAGCACGCGCGCGATCACGGCGTGTCCGGCCTCGTGATGCGCGATGGTCTCTTTCTTCCCCACGACGACAAGCTCCGATAACATGCTGACCAAAGCGGCCGACCTGGCGCTCGAACGCCGGATCGGACTGACCTGACCTCGGAGGTTACCCGATGGCCAAGCGGAAGAAAGGTAGCAAGACGGTGCCGAAGGGCAAGGCGCCGCTCGGGGAGTTGGCCTTGCCCTACGAGGTCCCGGTGGGAAGCTTCATCTCGCCGGCGGATGTCGGGCGCTTCCGGCCCAGGCAGCAGCTTCAGCATGACTCATACCCGATCGATCGGGAGATAGCGCACATGACGGGCGCCAGTCCGCCGGACGCGGAGTCGCCGAGCAAGATGGCAATGCCGCCGGTAACAACCACGAGCGAGCAGTCTCAAGCTTCCATCAAGGCCGGGTCAAGTCTCAGGCTTCCACTTGGGCCAATTCCTCGATCGATCCGCAGATCGAAAAGAAGCGCGCCGCTAAAGCACTTGCGGGCTATATGGATCGCTCAATGACGGTATGCGGTCGAATCCTCGCCCATGCTGAGAATGATTCCGGGGCATACGATGCCACTCCGGTTGAGCGAAATTCTCAGCGCGCTGCGCAGCCTTGATGATGACGATCCGCCACCACGCGGCGGAGCGGCGAAAGCAGCGCTTCTCCTCCAAGACGGTGACGTTATTGGCCTTGAGCTGTTCATCAACGAACGACGATTGATCTGGCAAGTCCTTGCATTTCTGATTAGAACATCTAGTGGATCGCGTCTGACATTTGAATCCCGGAGGGGATTCCCATCTGACTGGATGCATGCGAGTCTGGCGCATGCGAACCGGGATTTCCATCACTCTCAAGCCGGCTGATCGCCGCCGTCTGAAGGCTCTCGCGCGGGATCGCAACGCCCCACACAAGCATGTCTGGCGAGCTGAGATCGTCCTGTTGAGCGCGGACGGTTTTGGTACCAATGAGATCATGCGCCGGACCGGCACATCGAAGACCTGTGTGTGGCGCTGGCAGGAACGCTTCATGCAGGCGGGTTACGACGGCCTCCTACACGACAAGACACGCCCCTCGCGTATCCGTCCGCTGGGATCGAAGATCACCGAACGCGTCGTGGCGCTCACCCAGACCGAGCCGCCAGCAGAGGCGACCCACTGGACCTCCGCCATGATGGCGAAGGTCGTCGATATCAGCGCGAGCTCCGTCCAACGCATCTGGCGTGCGCACGGCCTTCAACCGCACAGGGTGAAACAGTTCAAGCTCTCCACCGACCCGCAATTTGTCGACAAGCTGCGCGATATTGTCGGTCTCTATGTCGATCCACCAGCCCATGCCATCGTCCTCTCAGTCGATGAGAAGAGCCAAATCCAGGCGCTCGACCGCACCCAGCCCGGTCTGCCGATCAAGCCGGGCCGTGCCGGAACGATGACCCACGACTACAAACGCCACGGTACGACCACGCTGTTCGCTGCTCTCAACGTCCTCGACGGTACCGTCATCGGCCGCAACATGCAGCGCCACCGGCACCAGGAGTTCATCCGCTTCCTCAATGCCATTGAAGCGCAGGTACCAGTCCAAAAGTCGATCCACGCCATCGTCGACAACTACGCTACCCACAAGCATCCGAAGGTGCGCCAATGGCTGACACGGCATCCCCGCTGGACCTTCCACTTCACGCCCACATCGGCATCCTGGCTCAACGCCATCGAGGGTTTCTTCGCCAAGCTGACGAAGCGACGGCTGAAACGCGGCATCTTCCGATCGGTCGTCGACCTGCAGGCTGCAATCAATCGCTTCGTCGTCGAACACAACGCAGAATCAAAACCCTTCACATGGACCGCTGATCCCAACGAAATTATCCGAGCTGTCAGACGCGGGCACCAAGCGTTAGATTCCATCCACTAGCGGCAACCTGTTGCCCCTCGTGCTATTGGCTGGAACTGATAGTGCCTTCACATGACGGACTTTAGGCAACGCCCAAAGCTGCTGCGTTATCTCCCGCACATCGGCAACTATATTCCTTGCAAACACGCGCAACCGGCAGATGCAGCATAGCTGTGAGGGGATTGACCCCGTCAACGGCCATTGTAGGTTAAAGCCATCTAAAGTGCGGGCGATCCAGGACCCGTCGAACTCCTTCTGAGAGCAAAAATGACCCTGGCGCTTGCCGTGCGCTACGACCGCACCACCATCATTTTGCACTGGTTGACGGCCGTTCTGGTCGCCGGTTTGTGGTTCGTCGGTCAAACCGCTGATTACCTGCCGGAGGATTCGCTTATCCAGAATATCGTTTGGTCAAGCCACGTCACCACCGGCTTTACCTTGGCCACCATCCTGATCTTCCGCATTTTCTGGCGATCCACGTCAGGAGTCGGCCTTCCTGCGGCAGATAGCGGCGCGCTGCACGCTCTAGCGAAGGCAACGCACTATCTTTTGTACGGCCTGCTCGTCATCACGATTTCTCTCGGGATCGCGAACGCTTTCATCCGAGGCTACGACCTGTTTCACCTTTTCAAGCTGCCCCAACTCGGCGTGAAGGATTGGAAGAAACCCGTCACCCACTGGCACGAACTTGCCGCCAATTCAGTGTTGATCGTCGCGGGATTTCATGCGGCTGCCGCGCTGGTCCATCACTACGTTTGGCGCGACAATCTTATTTCAAGGATGGCTTTGCGTGCGCGTTGAGGTTTCGTGCTTCAGCCAGCTTCCCCAGCACGCCCTCGAACTTCTCATCGCAGTCGTCGCAGCCGAGATCACGCGCGGCTTGCTCGAACTTCTCAGCTTGAGAGGTCGCTTTCTTTGGCGCCTGCCATAAACCAAGAGGTCGAATCAGACGTGCCGTTGCTTCGTCTCCGCCCAGGCGGGGAGACAATCCCTCACGCAAGAGCCCGCTCACGCGTTGACGTTAAAAGGTGACGCGCTGACAGAGACGGCGCTCAAATGAGAAATGGCGCTGACCTTTCTACACGATCGGCCATTCCACGCGGACAATAGAGGCGTTTGTTGATTTGCTGCGAGCAGGGCCGCGTGACCATTGTTGCGGACATTTGTTCAGTGCCGAGGTGGCGGACAAATTCACAGTTCAACACGGATACGCTGCCCGAGGCTTTGGCTGAGTTCCAGATCGGGTACGTACATATCGCCGAATTGGGCGCGAAAACGATCGAGCCAGACATCAACGGTTTCTGGGAGCGCTGCCATCGGCGGCTTGTCTCGGATCATCTCATAGCCCATGGTGAGACGGTAATTCCATCTGATGGGCAAGGATAGAGTGGAGCGGCAAAACTGACCGTAGGCGCCGCGTCCAGAAAAATGGAGCGGTAACTTACCGCCGAAACACTGCCGGCTAGGTGTGGTGTCTCAGTTTGAATTTTCACTATCGCCCGAATCCGCCAGCCCACGCGGCGCAGCTGCTCACCTAACCTGTCGCTCGAATGCATGAATGATAGGATGGTCACGCGCGGCCCGCCGAAAACGGAAATTGCACGGCGACCCCAATGATAGCCCAAATATCCGGTCGAAGTGCGGTTTATCGCGGTGCCAGCCGATGCCGACGCCGGTGTCGTACTCTACTCGGTACAAAGGATCTGGGCGATCTTGGTGCCCGGGCCGCCGAATCCTTCGACGCGTTCGATCAGCGGCGTGAGCCATGGCGGGATTGGATCGGCTTCCTGCAGACGGTAGCGCTGCGACACGTCCGATCAAAAACCGTTCGGTCGCTGGCGAAATGAATTCGTCGGCCTAACGCAGCCCCTCCGGAGCCCGAGACGGATTAGCAAATAGCACAAGCTGCTCGGCCAAGCCGGCGGTCCTATCAGATCAAGAGGCTGATTTCATATAGGGCGAAAGTAGCCCGGACGGAAGGCCATCGCTTCGAAGGAACACTTGTGTGGGCTCGTGATTGACGTGCGAACAATTGGAGACAACCCATGGCAGACTACCCGAAACCGCCATACCCGGCCCAGCGGCAGCCGATGCCCGGTTCGACCGCGAAGATGGACCCGCGCCCTGACCATGGTGAAACCAGCTACAAGGGGTCTGGGAAGCTCAAGGGAAAGAAAGCGGCGATCACCGGCGGCGACAGCGGTATTGGCCGGGCAGTGGCGATTGCCTACGCGCGCGAGGGGGCGGATATCCTGATCGCCTATCTCGACGAGCATGACGATGCGCACGAGGTCAAGGCGCTGATCGAACAGGAGGGCCGCAAGGCCGTGCTGGTCGCGGGCGACTTGCGCAACCCTGAGCACTGCCGCTCCGTCATCAAGCAGGCAGTCGAGGCATTGGGGGCGTCGATATCCTGGTCAACAACGCAGCCCATCAGGCCACCTTCAAGGACATCGATGACATCAGCGATGAGGAATGGCAGTTGACGTTTGAGGTAAACATCCACGCGATGTTCTACCTCACCAAGGCCGCTGTCCCTCACATGAAGCCAAGCAGCGTGGTCATCAACACGGCGTCGGTCAATTCCGATATGCCAAATCCGATTCTGCTGGCTTACGCGACGACAAAGGGCGCTATCCAGAACTTCACCGGCGGACTGGCTCGCGCCAAACGCTCTGGCGCCAGGCCCGATCTGGACGCCATTAATTCCTTCGACAATGCCCGAGGATGCGGTCAGGAATTTCGGCAAGCAGGTGCTTTGCAGCGTGCCGGTCAGCCGGCTGAATTGGCTACGGCCTATGTGATGTTGGCCGATCCGGCATCGAGCTACACATCCGGCACCACCGTTGCCGTCACCGGCGGCAAGCCATTCATCTAAGCCAAGCACGCGCCTCGGGCAGAACGGTCTCCAAAACCTGTCGCCCCCCTGAAGGGCATTATGTTCAATGCAGTCGCGGGAATGAACTCATCAGTCCCATTCCGGGGCGGCGCGTCCGCCATTAAGGATCTCCATGGTTGTAGGGATAACAGCTTCGCGGATATTAGTCCCCCTTCTCCGTATCTGGGCGGACGCTATGCGGGCGCTTGGCTCGACGCTTTCACCAGCTTCGGGTTGCCGAAAGTGCCGACCGTCGACGAATAGGGAGTTTTGAGTGCCGGTTTCGAGGTAGCACGACTGATTAAGCGTATCGGGGTTGAAGATACCCTTCGCAAATGACCGTTTGGCAAGTTGGTCCAGCAATTGAGGAACTGCATGCACCGCAAGTATTTATCATGCGATCTTGCACTTCTGCCAAGCGCTTAGCTCTTTTGCCGGCCGTCTGGATCAAAAAGGACTCTCTCAATGCAATCCGATGTGCTCATTGTCGGCGGTGGACCCGCCGGCCAAGCCAGGAAGGCCAACGTGGTAAATATGATGGCCGCTCGTCAGGGAGTTTAGAGGTCGGAGTAGTCACGAGACGATCGCAGGCACCCTGATCTTCGACTGACATAACGCTGCGGCTGTTTCTAATTCCTTGCCAGTTGTACTTCAGGGCGTGGCGAGCCGGTACTCAACTTGAACCAGTTCGAATATCGCTGCGCAGTGGCAGGCGGCCGCGAACAGCAACAATGTGAAATCTCGGTGGAAGGGAACACCTGCCGCACGGAGCAGCCAAGTTTGCAGTCCCGGGTCGGAGCGGGTGGTCAGCGGAACGAGCTCCCATCGGCTTCACTCCAGAGTACGAGCGCTGGGAACGAATATCACAGTTCAGAATTGGTCTCCAGAATCCGTGAAGGGAATAGTATGATAGATTTCCCGCAGAGCGAAGAAGGCACCCGCAAGGTCCTGAACCGCGCCGCCGTTGTGGCCGTCATACTGGTGGTTGCTGCTTGGTTCGCCTTTTCTTGGTTCCAGGGCAGCAAAGAGCATTTAGCAACACCTTCCACCGGCTTAGACGCCCCAGCAACTGGCAATGCCGTTCCGGCGCAGAGCCAATCCACGAGCATCGCCGCCAAGCAAAATCTCGGGGGCGGGGAAGCCGCGAAGAAAAATCCCGTTGCCCCGGAAGTGGTGAAGCAAAATGCGGGAGGCGAGGAAGTGGCGAAGCAAAATCCTGCGGGCGGGGAGGCCGCGAAGCAAAATCCCGGAATTGAGGAACATGCATCCGGTGGCCCCAGCGCTATCAAAACCTCTAAGCCGATCAACATAGATGACGCGCAACGTGCGACGCTGCGCGCGATTTTTGCCAGTGGCCATCCGCCAACGGTCGAGCGCCCAAACTTCGAGTTGATGATAGGCGCCTCAGTGGCAGAACAGACTCCGCTGGCGGATCTACCGCCTGAAGTGTTCAAAGCATTGAATGGATTTTCGGGAGATAAGTATGTTATTGCCGGTGACGAACTCGTCATCGTGGATCAGCATTCCCGGCGCGTCGCTGCCATCATCGGCGGCGTCAAATGATAGAGATTCCTTATTTGGGCCGCTCATCATTCCGTTCTACCGGGGAGCGGCGGGGGCTCGATACCCTACGCATTGCCGACAGGTCAGTCGCCTCGTCACGTGAGGGGAGCACTCTCAACGACCTCTCACTCCTGCAACTTTCGTCGCCAGTCCCTGTCGCAAACTCAATCCGGCTGGCGGTTGATCGAGAATCGGGCGATGCTGCTGCTCGATGTTGGATTTGTGCAGACTGATCTTTGGAATGGTGATCGACCTGCTGCGGTCACGAGTTGCGCTTGAGGCAGAAATTCTGATCTTGCGGCAGCAAATCAATGTGTTGCGGCGAACCCGTCCCAAAAGACCTCCCTTCATCTCGATTGACCGACTGAGTTTAGGAGGTGTCTGCCCGACTGTCTCCCAAGATGTATGATGCACTGGCAATCGTCCGACCGGACACCCGTGATGTGGGCCTTCATGCCAAAGTACCACTGGTTGCCCTTCTTCGATGAGCGCATCTCGGGGGCGCGCTTCTGTGCCTTGTTCTTCGTCGATGGCGATGCCGCGATCAGCGTCGCGTCGATGATGGTGCCACCACGCAGCAGAGCACCGCGAGTCTCCAGAAACTCTGCAATCGCGACGAATATCTCCTTCGTCAACTCGTGACGCTCCAGCAGATGCCGGAAGCTCAAGATGGTCGTCTCATCGGGAATTGTGTCGCGTCCGAGCTCCAGACCCGCGAACGTGCGCATCGAGCAAATATCGTAAAGGACTTCTTCCGCGCCGGGATCAGAGAGGTTGTACCACTGCTGCAAGCAATAAATCCGTAGCATCACGGCCAATGGAATGGTCGCCGACCGCCACTTGGACCAGCCTTGGGATAATGCGGCTCGATCAAAGCTTCGAGCGCGACCAAGGCACCACGGCTGCCATCTCAGCTGCCAAAAACACATCTCCTTCGTGCGCTTCTTCTTGGTCGCAGAATCGAGCGACGCGAAACTTAGCTGGTCCATCCTGTCCGTCGTCAGGTAATTTGAGACTGATCAGGCATTTCGAGAAGCGAGGCTCTGGCTCATCAGGGGTTAGAGTTTAAGCTGCCTGCAGTCGGTGCTGCAAGCGACGGTTTGCGATGGTAGCAAGCTTGATGCGGTGTCGTTCGGCGAGGATCGTTTCGGCTCTGCCGAAGTAAACATCAGCCGGCGCGAGGTTTTTGATGCTCTCATGATAGCGAACGTGATTGTAGTGCTCGACGAAGGCGCCGATTTGTCGTTCGAGATCGCCGGGTAGATAATAGTTTTCGAGCAGAATGCGGTTCTTCAGGGCCGCGCACGTGCTGCATGCCCTTGTCTTCGAGCCAATCGACCAGATCGCCTGCTTGCAGGTCAACGACGGATCGGAACACGCCTCGCTTGAGGCGACGGCGCGTGAGCTTAGCGAAGAAGCCTTCAACCGCATTGAGCCAGGATGCGGAGGTCGGGGGTGAAGTGGAATGTCCGGCGGGGGTGCCGGGCCAGCCATTGGTGGACCCTCGGATGCTTGTGGGTCGCATAGTTGTCGACGATGGCGTGGATTACTTTCCCTGCCGGACCTGCTCCTCGATCGTGTTGAGGAAGCGAATGAACTCCTGGTGGCGATGGCGCTGCATGTTGCGGCCGTTCTTATGCGCCCTTAGTTTTCCAAGGGCTTGACCATACCGGACCTTCCTTACATTCGAGGCGAAATCGATCGCATGCGCCGCCGGATCAACCGGCAACGTAATGACATCAAGAATCTCGAGCGGGCGGGCATCCCCACGAAGTCTGCGGAAGGCTACTGGAGCGGATGTTGGACAACAGAACCCTCCACCCTCCAGATTCAATAATTTTTGGGTAATCGTCGGATGCTTACAACAAGGTCATTCATCGGCGCGAGCCGTGGCCAAGCTTTCGAGGCCGTTGACGTCGCGATGTTGACTGGGCTCATTGGTTCAACAATCGCCGCCTGCTGAAGCCCGATTAGCAACATCCCGCCGGCCGGAGCCGAGGAGCGCTATTACGCCGTGATCGAAGAGCTGGCCATGGCTTGTAGGCCGCGGCTGCTCTGGCGTGGGTTCTCTCAGCGCGGCTCCGGTGTCGGCGGCCGTGCGAGCCACAGTGCGAACCGCATCCCGTCACAATGTCGGTGCAGCATTCAAATTCGCTGTTCACATGAAATCGGATAGACCCTTCTAATGCGGACGCACAAAAGGGTAGTATTCATCGACAGCCTTGCTGCGGGCTGGATCCGACCAGCTCCAATTACTTTCGGCCTCAGAGCCCATCCGGAGAGTTCTTGAATCGGATGAATCACATGTGATTCAAGAGAGGCGGTCTGATTCTGGAAGGGATCGCCGATGTGGACGACGGAAAATCGCGGGCGCTACAACCGAAGCAAGCTTCGCTACCCCAGCGATCTGACGGATGAGGAATGGAAGCTCGTCGAGCCCTTGATCCCGCCGGGCAAGCGCGGCGGCGGTAAGCGCACGGTTATCATGCGCGAGGTCGTCAACGGGCTGATGTATATTTTGAGCACGGGTTGCCAATGGAGCGCGATTCCGAAGGACCTTCCGCCGAAAAGCACGGTGTACGATTATTTCGACCTGTGGAGTTGGGATGGCACGCTCAATCGTGTGCATGAGGTTCTCTACGTGGAGTGCCGGGAACGGGCCTCGCGCGAGGCCAGCCCCACCGCCGCGATCATCGACAGCCAGAGCGTTAAAAGCGCTGAAAAAGGGGGTCCTACGATCCGCCTGGCTATGATGCCGGCAAGAGTGCGCCCTCGAAGGCGCGCATCATCTATGGAGGAAGGTTCCATCCGGAGAGTTGTCGATTGATCCGGAAGCTGACGAGCGGCGCGGCCGGGCAACTGGCCTCGTCGAAGCCTCGTGACAAAGGCCGCCTTGGGCGGCCGAGCGATCCAACGGGCCGTAACGTGAGTGAAGTTCGAGCAGGCCTCGAAAGAGTCGATGCAGACGCCGACCCGCCTTTTGCTCGGGGAAGGCCGCGCAGACAGGGAAGCAATCGACAAACGCACCTGTCTGGTCTGCCGGGGTATTGGACACAGCACGTTGGAATGGTGATGCGGGTAATCGAGGGAGACCCATCCGGGTCGGAGGTCGCGGCTTCAACACCGCTTCGGAGCGGTGGACCGGACGGGTGTCGGACAGGGTCGTATGACCGTCGAAGCCGGGTAACGCCGGCAGAGGAAAGGACCCTGACTTCTGGTGCGCTTTCGAAGTTGGCGAAGTGGGGGTGATTGGCGATGAGCCTCGAAACACCCGATAAGATCAGGAGCCTTCAGAGAAAGCTGTACCGCAAGGCGAAGGCTGAGCCTGCTTTCCGCTTTTACATTCTCTACGACAAAATCTGTCGTGAGGACGTCCTTCTGCGTGCCTATACGCTTGCCCGCGCCAATGCGGGTGCGCCAGGCGTGGACGGGATGACCTTCGGACAGATCGAGGGGGCGGGTGTAGACGCGTGGCTGGCGGGCTTGCGCGAGGACCTCGTCTCGAAGACCTACCAGCCTGATCCAGTGCGGCGGGTGATGATCCCAAAGCCTGGCGGCGGCGAACGTCCGCTCGGCATCCCGACGATCCGGGACCGGGTGGTTCAGGCCGCAGCCAAGATCGTGCTGGAGCCAATCTTCGAGGCGGGCTTCGAGGACGGTGCCTACGGCTATCGGCCGCGTCGGAGCGCGATCGATGCCGTCAAGGAAACGCACCGGCTGCTATGCCGGGGCTACACCGACGTAGTCGATGCCGACTTGTCGAAGTATTTCGACACGATCCCGCATGCGGACCTCCTCCGATCGGTGGCCCGCCGCGTCCTCGACCGGAATGTGCTGCGGCTGATCAAGCTGTGGCTGCAAGTGCCGGTCGAGGAACGGGATGGCGACGGGAAACGGCACATGAGCGGCGGCAAGAGCAGCACTCGCGGCACCCCCCAGGGTGGGGTCGTCAGTCCGTTGCTCTCCGTCATCTACATGAACCGATTCCTGAAGCATTGGCGGTTGACAGGGCGCGGCGAGGTGTTCCACGCACATGTCATCTCCTATGCCGACGACTTCGTCATCCTCAGCCGCGGACACGCGGAAGAGGCTCTGACCTGGACGAGGGCGGTGATGACGAAACTCGGGCTGACACTCAACGAGGCGAAAACCTCGGTGAAGAATGCCCGGCGTGAAGGCTTCGACTTCCTTGGCTACACACTGGGACCGCGCCACCTTCCCAATGGAGGTCGCTGGTACTTGGGGGCGAGCCCGTCCAAGAAGAGCATGCAGCGGGTCAAGGTGAAGATTGGCGAACTGCTGGTGCCCGGCAACAAGGGCGCTTGGGACGAAGTGCGAGCACGGTTGAACCGCGTTCTGCGCGGTTGGTCGGCCTACTTCTCCTACGGCGCCCTCGCGTCGGCATACGAGGCCGTCGATCAGCATGTCTATGACCGAACGCGGCACTTCCTCCGTCAACGACACAAAGTGCAGGGGCGTGGAGCGGACCAGTTCTCCCGAGAACATGTCTATGGGGAATTGGCCGTCCGATGCCTTCGACGCGAGCGCAGTCGGTCGTCGCCGTGGGCCTTGCGGTGAAGCCAGTCGGAAAGCCGGATGCGGGAAATCCGCACGTCCGGTTTGATGAGCGGGGACGGGAAACGGGGCAATGCCACCGCGCCCGTCCTCGACTCTACAGATCAAAGGCAAGAAACGTCACATCCTCGTCGATACGCAAGGCTTGCTGATGCACGCCGTCGTGCATGCCGCCGATCTGCAGGATCGCGATGGCGGGGCCCTTGTCATGGCGACCCTGTTCGGTCTGTATCCGTTCCTGTTGAAGCTCTATGCCGATGGCGGTTATCAGGGCCCGATATTCCGGCGCGCCATGAAGAAGATCATGTCGCGAGTGAACATAGAGATCGTCAAGCGCTCCGATACGGCGAAGAAGTTCGTCGTGTTGCCGAAGCGATGGATCGTCGAGCGCACATTCGCGTGGCTGGGACGATGCCGTAGGCTCGCCAGGGATTGGGAGAATTTCAATCAGAAAGCGCTCGCGTTCCTGCGTCTCGGCGACTAGCGTCGCAAACGTTCCAGCACGAGAACGCTACGCACCTCAGATTGTCCAACCGACGTCCAGCGGTATCGTTCCGGAGACTTGGACGGGGCCGAGAAAGACAATTAACCGACCGCGGTTCAGCGAACCGAGGACAGCTGGCGGCTTTTCTGTGCCTTTGCTACAGAGCCGCAGTTGCCTTCAGGATCGTCTTCGGCATGGGCTGAGAGGACGCGGCAGGACGCCGACGAGCTGGAACCTGGGCCCGTAGACCCTTTGCTGAAAAAGTCACGCGGGCGGAAACTTAATTCAACCAAAGATGTTGGCTGCATCGGTGCTCGGTCAACATGGAGGCTTTTGATGTGCGATTACAGCTTCTGCAGCACGTTACGTCCCGTCCCGCCGCCGCCGACCATGGCGGTCCGCTCGAGTGACGCTCACGACAATGCCGGCCGATATTCCACGACGTTTCAACAGGTCTCGCAACTCGGCGACCGTGATATCCGGCTTCGCTGTCACCGCGTCCAAAAACCCTGAGCGTTGATCTTGCCGCGCTCAAGCTTAAGCAACTTTTGCGGGCCTGGCCTAACAGTCCGCGGTCGGAACTCAAGGGTAACGCCGGCGTTTACAAGGTGTTTGGGGCGATGACTTTCGATCCGGAGACACCATGCGCGCAGAAGCGAGCCGTGATCAAGCGCCACCAGCCAATCCACGAATTATGTCTGTTGAGTTAGGACGGACTAGAATTTGGATCAAAGAACTACCCTATAGTCTCGTTCTGCTACTAACGATAATCGGCGTTGCCTATACGAGCATCTTGAAACAACCGATTGTCCTCTATTGGGAGATTCTGGCGGTGGTGATTGGAGCCATCTGTATCCGTACCGGATGGCAGAGCACAGACGACAAAGACACGCGATGGCGGTTGGTTAAGACGCAGGTACTGCATTGGTGCGCATTTTTGCTCGTGATGAACATGATACTGTTGCCAAGCGTGCAGAGGATCCTGAATGCCAATGTGACTGGGCTTGCCATTTTCACGTTGCTGGCACTTGGCACGTTTACCGCTGGCATCCATGTCGGCGCGCGCGCGCTCTTGGAAGGTCTGCCTTCTCGGACTCGTCATGGCCCTGAGCATTCCGGCGATTGCCTGGATTGAGAATTCGGCATTGATTGTGGTTCTAGTTGTGTCCCTGGCGCTTGGAGTTAGCGCCGTGCTTTGGTGGCATTGGCATAGAAAGAAGCCATCCCGGATTGACATAGCGTTTCATCAAGACAAGCAAGCGGCCCCGCTTACACTCGATCATGAAAATGCCGATCCCGCAGCCACTTGTCCATAACATGCCGATAGAAGGCCGATTGAACTGCCCAGGTCTGTGAGGCCCCATCAATTTCCTGAGAAGGCGGAGCCGATTATTACGAACAGATTCTGCGAGCTTTTGGACTATGCTGCCACAACCATGAGCGAGCGAAAGTTCTCACCGCGCAAGGCGATGCGTGCCACCTTGAGGGAGCTGGCAAGTGATCGCAAGCAGCGCTGCGTTCGCTGATCACGCTAATGGCGCTGACCTTTTCACCGACCGGCGGGATCGTAGCGGCACCGACGACCTCGTTGCCAGAAAAGATCGGCGGCAGCCGCAACTGGGCTCGGGATATTTGGAGGAGGCCAGCGCCTATTCTCATGCGTGTGAATGAGGGGATACCTGAGGCGCCTCCTGCCTGTCCGTTGAGGTAGTCCGAGCCGGCTTCAACGACGCTTCTTTGTCCCATCACTCGTTGTAATGATGGCTACGACGTCGGCGGCCATCGTTTCGAGCAATGCGACCTCATTGTCTTCCAGGGTGCGGGGTTTCGAGTCGAGAATGCACAACGCTCCGATTATCAGACCGTCGGTTGCGCGTAGCGGCGAACCGGCGTAGAAGCGGACGTTCCATTGAGCGATCGTCTGGTTATCGGCAAAGCGCGGGTCGCGCTCGATGTCCGAAACGACTAGCGTCCCGTCGTTGGCTATTACGTAGTTGGAGATCGAGCGGTCGCGGTCCATCGGCAGCAGCGTGCCTGCATTATCGGTGATGGCGTCTGGCAATTTGCCACTTTGTCCGACAAAGTATTCGCGACCCTTACCGATAGTGGTGATCACGGCAACGCTGGCATTGAATACGTCGGCCGCACGCTTGGCGAGGGCATCCAGAACTTCACGTTTGTCACCCTCCAAGACCCCGGTCGCTTTTAGCGCGTCGACACGCTCTGCGTCGTTGTCAGGCACGGTGGCGTTTTGGGCTGTCCTGGCTTCTTCGGGGGCGATGATGCGGTGAATACGACGAACCGCCTCCTCAACCGAAGTCACGACAGTATCGGCTTTGAGCGCTGAAAGGGATTCGTCGGTCAGCAGTTCCGGCGGCGCGTTCCATAGCGCTAGGACGATGCGCAGATTTGGCCATCGTCTCCGCAGACGCCGGCAGGCGTGGCGAGCGGGGACAGCTGGATGCGGCGTAAGGTAGCTAAGGCAGACAATGTTCGCGCCCTTCAGGTCGAGCTTGGCCAGATAGTCGGCATTGACGCCAGCAGCCGATTGGGAAGCCGCGGCGACCCCTTCGGAAGCGAGCGCATGGGCGAGCATCTCGCCGGCGAAGGCATCAATCTCCCATTTTCCTCCGATGCATAGGACCCTGGGCCTTGCCTCCGGACTCTGGGAGGAGGGGTATTGATCGTTCAGGTCGTCGAGCAGTGTATCCATCCCGCTTGCCAGATGCAGGCGGTGCTCGGCGCTTGCGTCCTGGAGATAGTCGTCGCTTGCCAGCCGAAGGACTTCAATGCCGATTGCGTCGTAGAATGATATGATCGAAGACTTTTCGATCTCGGTGCTTGCGATCTCAAAAGCCTCGTCGGCATCATTTGCAATCAGCCGCTGATAGATGCGGGTCGGAATATCCAGTGCAGGTGTCGAGCCGAGCATGGTATCGAGGAAGCGCAGCTGCGGCAGATTGCGCCCGAGAACCAGCAAACAGACCGTAAGGGGGGTGGAGAGGATGAGCCCCAGGGGCCCCCAGAGCACTGTCCATAGTGTCGCCGCGGCGATCAGCGATATGGCCGACAGGCCTGTACTGGAACCATAAAGCAACGGCTCGACAATATTGCTGCTTATCAACTCGAGCATGACGATCAGCGCAACGGACCAGAGCAGCATGCTCCATCCGCTGTCGACAGCAAACGCGAGTGTGATTGGAAAAATCGCAGCAATCAGCGGGCCGATGTAGGGGACGAAGCGCATGATCGCGCCCACAGCGCCCCACAGCAGGGCGCCTGGTACAGCGATGATCCAGAGGCCGGTAGCCAGCAGGACGCCATAACTGATGTTTACAAGCAACTGCATCAGAAGGTATCTGCTAATACGCGCGCCAGCCTCCTGAATCGCATCGGTCGAGCGATGGAAGTTCCCTCCCAATAGGCGCAGAAACCGATCGCGAAGGTCGGCGAAATCAAGCAGCGCCAGAAAGACGAAGATCAAGATGATGCCGGAGGTGGCTAGAGGCTCCGCTGATCGCATAAGCCAGGCAAATGCCTGCTCGAACGGCGTTTGCGGTTCGGGGACGATTTCCACTCGCTGTGGGAGGGAGCCTTCCGCAGGTCTGTTGTCTTTTAACTCGACCTCTTTCTGGACGCGTTCAAAGATTTTCAGGACGCGGTCGAACAAGCCCGGCGCTTTGAGGTTTTGGCGCAGATCCGCCAATTTTGTCAGTACCGTCGATTGATACGCTGGCAATTCAACCGCGATCGAACGGACTTGTGTGCCTAGGATGGTCCCTAGTCCAACCAGAGTGCAAACGACCGTCACCATGACGAGGCTCGTCGCGAGCAGTCTCGGCAGGCCGAGCCGGGCGAGCCATGTGACCGGCGGGTTCAGAGCGAACGTGATCAGGAACGCGATCGCGAGCGGTATGAGTATTTGGCGGCCGTAATACAGGCCGCCAAGCAGGACCCCGCCCGACACTAGGGCGGCCGCAACTTTCACGATGTCCAATTCGCGAGGCGGGACCGAAGCCCCAAGGGATCGGCCTGATGATAGACGCCCGGGGCCTGTCGGCGCGTTAGGCATTTTGTTCCGCCTCACACGAAACGCGGAGCTCACGTTTCCTGCGGCGCCCGTTCGCGCGTCGTGTTGCGAAACGGCTTCCACATATCCATCACCGCTAGGCGAATGCCGCGGCTCTTCTTCGGGCCGAGCCAGTTGTAGAACTGCGCCATGCTCGCCTCCGAGCGATCCTTCCCGCCGAACCAGCCGCCGGCGGATCAAATTGCTCCGGACCCGCACCTACAATTAACGCGTCCGCTCTCTGCGCGAAATCGTTCGGATGAAAAACGTGCGGCATAGCGACTCAAATTGTTCTACGCCTGCCGGCGACGAACCCGTACACGAGCAATACAATGACGGCACCGACGATCGCGCCGACCAGACCGGCACCCTCGCCGATGCGGTACCATCCGAGCGACTGCCCGAGATAGGTTGCGACGAAGGCCCCCACAATGCCTAAGATCGTGGTGAGGATGAATCCCGAGGGCTCGTTGTCGCCAGGCATGACGAACTTGGCAATGACCCCCGCTATAAAGCCAATGATGATCGTCCATATCACACTCATCTTGGGCTTCTCCCGTTCCTAGAAGGTTAGGCATTCCGATCCGGCAGACGGCCGCCCGGCGTATACTTGTCCACGGCCGTCGGAAGCTCACGCGAAAGCCGCGCAATCAGTTCGTCCTGCGAAAGGCCGGTCTGCTGCTCCAACGCAGCCAAGATATCCGGCCCAATCGATTGCTTGAGCTGCGGCGGCGAGATGTCCTTATTGGGGCCGTCATTGACCCAGGATTGGGCGGCATCCCCTTGGCCATTCTGCTTGAAGCGTTCGAGCAGCTCTCCGAGACCGTCGTTGAGAAGACCGCCCACGCCGGCGCCGCCGATCATGCCCGATAGGTTGCCGAGAAGGCCACCGGACCCGGCTTGCCGCTGTCCACCCGTAGGGTTGCCGGATCCGGTTCCGCTGAGCATTTCCGCCAGCTTGTCCCTGTTCTGATAGCCCGCAATTGCAAGCAGTCCGAGCAGAGCAGTCAGCGATGGCATTCCTCGGTTCATGGCTTCCTCCGTTATAAGATTGACTTCAGTTCCCTGGTCAACGGTGCGAGGACGCCGCGCTTCGGCATGCTCTCCGGTCGAGGTGGTTCGCAGTTACGCGCTCGCCTTTCCACGGGCTGCATTCACCGCGTTGCGGCCGGTCTCGTGCAGCCGATCCACGGCTTCAGATCCGATGTCACTAAGTTCGGCCTTTAGCGTGTCGGAAGCCTCTCGTGCGCTGTGCGAGACGGCTCCGGCACGCGCCTTCAGGTCCTCTTTGACGCGGTCACTGACTTCACCGACCCATTCATTTTCGAGATCCGACGCCGTGAACGCACTTGCGATGGCAACCCCGACCGCCAAACCTATGACGCCGAGCACCAGCGGCTGTCTCTCGAGCAGATCGGAAAGGGAGGATTGGACTTTCGCCATGGTCTCCTTCGGGGGAAGCGCCTCGGTCGCTTTGCTGAAACTCTCTCGCGCGTAAGTGATCCCTTCTCCCAACCGATCTTTGATCGCGTTTGCGGCGCCGGATGTAGCCTCTGAAGCCGCGCTCGTGGCCTCGCGCAACCTATGGCCGCCAGGCTGCAATTCGTGGTCGATTTCCGGAGCGGTCGGCGGACTGTTCGTGATTTTGGTCTCGCTCGACCGCAGATTGGCACCAATATCGGCGAGCGGTGCGGGTGCCGCGCTCGTCGAAGCTGCCGCGTTCTTCAACCTCTCGTCACCAATCAAGAGCCATAACGCGCCGCCGCCGATCAGCGCGGCAGAAAGCGGATTTTCGCGAACCGCTTCCTTCAGATTGTCCAGAAAATTACTCATCGCACCATGTCCTTCACGGTGACCTTGTCCTTCTCGAGCTGACGCATCGTTTTACGAGGCGCCAAGTTGCGCGCGTCCAGCCGGTTCCAGCCAACGGCAAACAACACGCCGGCAACCGCGGCGGCGACGACCGCGGAGACAAGGTATGAAATCGGCTGCGACCAGCCGGATTCCATCAAGGCGGCCGAGAGCGCAAACAGGGCCATGACGAGCGCTGGGATAACAAGGACAGCGGCCGCTGCTAACCAGCCAACTGCCCAAGCGACTTGCTGGACCTTCTCGCCGAGCTCGGCCCTGGCGAGATCGACCTCGTTCTGGAAAAGCTTGGCGAACTGCGAAAGCGCATCGCCGAGGAGATTTGAGATCGTCCCAAGATCGGATTGGGTGCTCATCGCGCGTCCTCCTCTTGCGAGGATGTGGTGTGTTTCCCCGAAGCTTTAAAAAAACGCAATGCGGCGAAGCCGGCGAGCACCGACAGTCCCAGAAAAGCAGCCGGCTGCCGCTTCGCGAAGTCGGAGGCCCCGTCAACGAGATCGCGGAAGGTCCCGTTGCGAATCTTCTCGGCAGTGTCTTCCACGTAGTCAGCGCCGGAATTGATGCCGCGCGCGGCAAACGGCGCGTCGTTGTCGAAGGCATGGGCGGCTTGCCGAATGTTGCCAGCAAGCCGGGCTATGAAGTCCGCTCCGGAGCGCTGCCGCTCCTCGGCCTTGTCCTGTAAGCGATCCGCGGCTCCCTCCGCCACCTCCGTGGCAGCGTCGGAGGCCTCCTTGAATTTGTCGCGCGCGACATCCGTTGACGCCCGCAGCGCATCGCCCGCGCGTTGCCTGACATCGGCGCCTGCATCAGCGATTTGGTCCCGCAGGCTTTGGGAAGACGGCGAGTCGGGCGGCCGAGAAGCGGCTTGCCGGATATCAAATTCGCTCATGAGGGTTTCTCTTCGGTTTGAGAAGGATTGAACGCCGCGGACACGATGTCGTCGGCTGCTTCCTTCAATCTTTCGGACACATCCCGCGTCATGTGGCTGGCGGATTTGCCGAGATCGGCCTGGGACACGCTCTTTGCGGCGGCATCGGCTGCCGACAGCACCGCATCCTTGGCCGCCTCGAATCCGGATTGGACGGCCTTGCCAGCCGCGCGCTTCACGCCCCCACTCGCCTTGCCGATGGCGGCGGCCTCCGCCGGGGTGGCGGGAAGGGAAGCCGCAATGATCGCGCCGATCGCAACTCCCAGGCCGGCGATCAGGGCGGCATTGTCACCGATCATCTGCCGGGCGGTTTCCGGGGCCGCAGTAGCCTTGTCGCGTATGGTCGAACCAACCTGCTCGATTTTGGCTTTCGCGGTTTCCGAGGCGGCATCCAGGCCCGCCTTCACTCTGTCGGTGGTCCGCGCCGCCCGGTCAGTCAGGTCGTCGGCCATTCCGGCCGCCCAAGATTGAGCCTCGCTTATCCTGTCAGTGGCCCGGCGCCCTGTCTGGGAGGCCGCGTCAACCGCATCCTCGCCGAACGATTGAACGCGTTCGGCGGCCTCACCTGCCATTTCCTTGACCTTTTCCACCGCCGGAGCGGCCGCGTCCGCTACGCGGGCGCGCATCGACTTCGAAGTCAGGGCAAGGCCTGCGCCCATCATCAGGAGAGGAAGCGGAAATCCCCGTGCCAGCCGCAAGGCTGGCACCGCAACCGCGGTCCCGGCCGCGATCGCCTGCATCGGATTTTCCATGATCTGCTGCTTGAGCGCATCAAGCCAACTGTGGGTTTGGCGGCTGACGAACTCGGAGACCTCCGACTTGATCCCTTGCGGGGAGACTTTGTAGCGCAGGTCTTCTGCCGTGTCGGTGATCTGCTCTCTCAGCCGATCGACCGTCGCCGCGAGCTGGGCCCGGTTAAGCTCGGACTCGCGTCTCAGTTCCTCAACGGATCGTGTCATGGCCGTCACCGCCTTTATCGTTTGTTTGAAAGCGAACTCCCGCTCTGGTGAATCGTTCCTCCGCGGGCCTGGCGGTTGGGGAACGCGCTCGCCCGCGATGACCTTGGGGAGCTCGGCGGTATCGCGTATCGAGTCCCGGTGAACAGCAGCGTGAAGATGTGGTCACGCGACGGGGTCGAAAACGGCCAGCAGGATCTTGCCGACGAAAAGTTCCTGGAAAGACGGCCAGCCAGGAACGCATCACTCCGCCACCCTGTCGGTTCCGGTCTGCGACCGCACCGCTCCATCCCCTGATGGTGTTAAACAAACGCCCGAAAAAGGATCCGCCCAGCCAGTGTCTAAGCGGCCGGCATCGAACGGCTTGTTCTGATTTGTTTGGAAACAGTGAACCAAAAAGCGAATACAGAGCGCTGCTTCATGAACCATAGTTTCAGGCCGGCCAGCACGGCGACGATCAGTCCCATGATGACGCCGACGCTGCAAAGGATGCCACCTCGCGCACCATCTGGGCGCCCATGTTCACTCCGCGGCTTCCTCGATGCGATCTGAATCCACCATTTTCTGCTCCTCATTCGATAACCGGAACGGAGGGCGGATGTTCCGAGCTCGGCAAGCAATTCGAGGAAACGGCCATTCGTTCCTCAAAGCCAGCCGCGATTGCGGCCTTCATTTATCAACCCACCAACCACGCGCGACCGCGCATGAACCGGCGCGCGCCCGGATGTACACGCAGCGTTCACTGCATACTAAGAGAAACCCCGAGCGTCTGCGCCTTCGCGGCTGTGGCTGCTGGTGTGCGCTTTAGTTGTTTTGCGATTTTCGTGACGCCGGCTTTTTGCTTAGCCAGTGATTTTAGTTCTCTCACGTCAGAGAGAGGCCATTCACGGCGAACAGCTGTTTTCTTCTTGGCCAACTTACGCTCCTAAAATTGTTCGTGACGTCCCTGCGGCGATCAGTTCACACCCCACTGATATCATCGGGCACTTCGCCGAACGCCTTCAGCACCACAGCGTCGGTGAATTTGTTGGATTGCGGCTGATCACTCCAACGGCTGGTCGTCATCAGTCGAGGCTTCCTGTCTCGGCGAAACGATATTGCCGTCTTCTGACGCGGCTTGATCGTTATGCATGGCAATCGCATCCGCCGCCGACAACATTGTTTCCCGTAGCTTGTCTGAATTTCGTAAAGTTGGCGCGTAGGCTCGGGCTTGCTCAACAGCCGGCGCACGCAATCACCTAGCGAGGCTTGCACAATCGTTTAGGGAGCCGCGCCGTCTTGCGCACTTATGCGTTCGCCTTTGAGCGAAGGCCACTTCATCAGCTTCGCAGCGGCGTCGTAGTCGATAGCGTTCATTGCCGTGCACCTCTACTTGAGTCTCACGCCTGGATCACCATTAATCAAGCACCAGTAATCAATTGGCTATTCGTGACGGGCTACGGGTGGCCTCGGCGGTGCCTCATCAATCACGGCGCATTTCGGCTAACTCGTGTATTCTCAACTTATCGCCTGCGCCTTCGATTTACCTCGACATCGATCGGGAGAAGGCTCAGGCGTTGGGTCTGAGCATCAGCGATGTCTTCACCACGTTGCAGGCTACGTTCGGTAGTTATTTTATCAATAATTTCAATCTCTCCGGGCGAACATGGCAGGTTAATCTACAGGCGATAGCGGAGGACCGCCGCGATATTTCCGATCTCAATGACATCTTTATCCGTAACAAAAACGGCACAGTAGTCCCTTTGCAGTCCATCGCATCGGTGCGAACCATTGTTGGGCCGCAGGTGAACATTCGGGGCTGCAGCAGTTCTGGGATGGCGCCTTCGCCGGTGAACGTGAGTACGCCAGTCTTCTTTGGCATGATCGCTGCCACATGCGTCGGCATTTTTCTCATTCCAATAGGCCTCATGGCGTTCTTCCTGGAATCCACCTTTCTGAGTGTTCTGTTGTTCGATCGACGATTGGTCCCAACCTGGGTGCACTTCTTTGCAGCCCTTATGGTCGCGTTTGGAACGCTGCTCTCGTCGTTCTGGATTCTGTCGACGAATTCCTGGATTTCATGGGCCATCATTGGCGAGAGCACGTCGGCGGTTGCATTGGTTATGCCGGGCGATCTGTGAGCCTGGCGTGTCGGTATCGAGGCTTGCGCTCGAACATGGGGTCAATGCGAACCTTCTTCGGAAGTGAATAAAGAAACGCACGGAGACCCAGTCCCTTCCACCGTCCTCATCACCGGCGTTTACCCCGGTTCAGATTGAAAGCACGTCCGATCGGGCCTTGCTGCGGCAGAGCAGCATGCGATGGATTTGCCGGGAGCTTGCGATGGAGTGCGTGGGTCGGCATCGAAAAGGGCTGCGCCTTTTTCCTCTCCAGCGAAGGTGAGCGCGTCACTGCCGAACGGCGTGAAGTTGACGCTGGAGTGCGGTGATGTGGATGCATTGACGGCGATCATCGGAGCGCTGGGTCATGTTCAGGCGGCGGGAAAGAAGCGCGGCCGCAAGGCCTTGCCGGAAAACCTGTCGCGAGCGCGTCGAGTATGACCTTGCCGACGACGAGAAGGCTTTTCCTTGCTGCCGTCACCAGATGCATCGCACCGGATGAGGCCGTCAGGGCGGTTAAGGAGGTGCTTGAAACCGTGGGAGATACCTGTCCGGGGTGCTGATTCTGCCGCCAAAAGGGAACCCCGGACCGGTTGGCCGATTGAGTCACCGTCTATTGTAGGGGAGTTCGCGAGATGGCGCCGCGGGCAAATTGGAAGGGCTTTCTGAAGCTGTCGTTGGTGACCTGTCCGGTGGCGCTTTTTCCGGCGACGTCGGAGACCGAAAAGGTCACTTTCAACCAAATCAACAAGCAGACCGGCCATCGCATCAAGTACACCAAGGTCGACGCCGAGACCGGTGACGAGGTGGCCTCCGAAGACATCATCAAGGGCTACAAGGTCGACATCGACACCTACGTCACCGTCGACAAGGACGAGCTCGAGAACCTCGCACTCGAAAGCACCCGGACCATCGACATCGACGAATTCGTTCCGCGGTCCGAAATCGATGAGCTTTACCTGGTGCGGCCTTATTACATCGTGCCGGACGGCAAGGTCGGCCACGACGCCTACGCGGTCATCCGCGAAACCATTCGGACGATGGACAAGGTCGCGATCGCACGCGTCGTCCTGACCAACCGCGAGCACATCATCGCGCTCGAGGCGCGGGGGAAGGGCCTCGTCGGCATGCTTTTGCGATACCCCTACGAGATTCGCGACGAGAACGAATACTTCGACGACATCCAGGACGTGAAGGTCACGAAGGAAATGCTCGACCTGGCCAGGCACATCGTGGAGACCAAGTCCGCCGATTTCGAACCCGAAAAGTTCGAGGACCGCTACGAAAACGCGCTCGTCGAACTGCTGAACCAGAAGCGCAAGGGCGAGCCTGTCCGCACGGCGGTCAAATCGCGCGATACCGGCAACGTCATCAATCTGATGGACGCGCTTCGCAAGAGCCTCACGACCGAAGGCAAGACATCCACGCCTTCGGCAACGAAGAAGCAATCCAAGAAACCTCCCTCCGGCCAGCGCGAGATGCTGATGGCCATCCCCGGCAAGGGCGAAGGCAAGAAGGCCGCCGCCAAAGAGCCGAAGAAATCGCGCCCGGCACGCGCCCGCAAGGCCGGATAAACCGACAGGAAGAAGTCCACATGAGCATCGATGACCGCCACCGTGACAAGAAAAACGGCGCGATCAGCCGGAAGCACGGCAACACGCTCGTCGGAACGTTGCGGAAGATCTACGGTCCGAATTTCGCCACGGGCGAGCCGGATTCCGCAAAGCTTGAGGACGTATTGGCGAAGCTGCACGAGACGTCCCTGACCCAGCTTGTCGAGGACCAGGCCGGTAGCAATCTCGAAGGCAAGGTCCGGCAAGCCGCACTGGACTGACCGATGCTGCCTGCTGTCGCCGAATCCGAACCAGAAATGTCGCTGCAAGAACCGAAATGTCGTCGGAGGACCGCGAAGCCCTTCGGAAGGCCGTCAGGTCTCTCGAACATCCAAGTCTCGCCGCCAGGCTCACCAACATCGTCGGCAAAGCCCGTCGAGCTGATCGGCTACGCGCTGCCTTCCTTTGCATCCAATGCGATCACATCGGCGACTTCCAAGGGACTTGAGGGGGCGCTCAGCGTGGCGCTGCGAACGCTGCCGCGATCATCGCGGCCCGGTTCGCAGTTGCTGCATCGGGCGCTCGCCACGGCGTCGGGTGCTGCGGGCGGGACGTTCGGGCTGGCGGCGCTTCCCGTCGAATTGCCGGTGTCCACCGTCATCATGCTGCGGTCGATCGCAGACATCGCACAGAGCGAAGGTGAGAACCTGTCGGATCCGGAGACAGCGCTCTCGTGCGTGGAGGTCTTTGCGCTCGGCGGTCGAGTCGGATCGGCCGACGCATCGGAGAGCGGGTACTTCGCCGTCCGCGGCATGCTCGCCAAGGCGGTCACGGAAGCCGCACGCTTTGTCGCCGAGCGAGGCGTCATCAAGGAGGGCGCGCCCATCCTTCTGAAATTCGTCACCCAGGTCGCTGCGCGATTCGGACTTGTCGTCACACAGAAGGTCGAGCGCAGGCCCTCCCGGTGGTCGGCGCGCTCGGTGGTGGCGCGGTGAACTACGCCTTCATCGATCATTTCCAGGATGTCGCGCGCGGCCACTTCACGGTCCGTCGGCTCGAACGACTATATGGCAAGGAAAAAATCCGTTCCGAATATGACCTGATCGCCAAGGAGCCTTGAAAGAGAGGCATGGATCGGCAGATTTGCAGCCGTCAGCCTCGCCCGATCCGGCGGCATGACATCGGCCGGCCCGCGCTTCAATTCCCCAGCACGTGCCGCCCCGACCGTCTGACTCGGCAACCTTGCAAGTCGCCTGAGACCATCCATATACCATCCACACAGATGGTCTATGGATGGGAAATATGCCAACAAATGTCCACGAACTGAGGCCGAATCTTCCGGAAACCGAGAAGATCACCATCAATCTTGGCTATGTCGACTTGGGCCACGTCGATCTCATGGTGCAGGACGGATTTTATTCGAACCGCACGGATTTCATCCGAACGGCCATCCGCAATCAGCTCGAACGCCACGCAGACGTGGTCAAGCAGTCCACGGCCCGCAAAGGCCTTGACCTCGGTCTGCGGAACTACACCCGCGCGGATCTCGAAGCGGCGCAACAAGCCGGCGAGATGCTGCACATCAACGTCCTCGGCCTTGCCAGCATCGCGCAGGATGTCACGACCGATCTTGCCCGCGCCACCATTGCCTCGGTTTCCGTGCTTGGAGCCCTGCATGCCACTCCCGCGGTCAAGGCCGCTCTTGCCGACAGGACGAGGTGAACGATGCTGAACCAAGACACACTCCGCGAAGCCACGCGGTTGACCCGGGCCGGGCAACTGACCGAAGCAACGGCGCTGCTGCAGAGGATGTTCCGTGGCGAGCGCGCGCCTGCGGCGCAATCGGCCGCTCCATGGCGCATCCGTCTGCCGGACCGCACGCCGCCCACCATCGATCTCGAGGCCAACGACGTCGGCGAGATCGACCGCCGCGCGTCCGAGGCACCGACCGCCACGCCACGCCGGCACCGGCCGTTGTTCGACCGCGCCAAGGACGGCACATGGCTCGGTCTGCGGGGCGTCAAGCACGCGCCTACTATAATGACCGACATCGTGCCGGAAGGAGCCAAGTTCATCGAAGGCACCTACAGCAATCCGGCCGGAAGCCGAAGCTACAAGCTCTTCGTCCCCACCGGCTATCGGGGGCAACCGCTTCCGCTGATCGTCATGCTTCACGGCTGCACCCAGTCGCCTGACGATTTCGCCCTCGGCACCAGAATGAACTTCATCGCGGAGGAACAGACCTGCCTCGTGGTCTATCCGGCGCAACGTAGCGACGCCAACCCGTCGAAATGCTGGAACTGGTTCCGTAGCGCCGACCAGCAGCGCGATGCGGGCGAACCCTCGCTGATCGCCGGCATCACTCGCCAGGTCATGCAGGACTATTCTGTGGATCCCACGCGCGTCTATGTCGCCGGCCTTTCGGCCGGAGGCGCCGCTGCGGCCATCATGGGCACCACTTACGGCGATCTGTACGCCGCGGTCGGAATCCATTCCGGCCTCGCTTACGGAGCCGCCAGCGACATGCCCTCGGCGTTCGCCGCCATGCGTCACGGGAGCGGTGCCGGTCGCCACGGTGTCCCGCGCGGGCCGACGGTCCCATCCATCATCTTCCACGGCGATCGCGACAGCACCGTCCATCCCGACAACGGCACTCAGGCCCTCGAACAAGCTATTGGCGCGACCAGGACGCAGACCAAGGTACACCGCGGGCAAATACCCGGCGGACACGGCTATACGCGCACGACGCACGCCGATGGCGAACGTGACATCCTCGAGCATTGGAATATCCATGGAGCCGGCCACGCCTGGTCGGGAGGCAGCTCCGCGGGCTCCTACACGGATCCGCAGGGGCCGGACGCAACGAAGGAAATGCTCCGCTTCTTTCTCGAGAATCCGCGCCCTCCGCAGCCCCAAGGTCATCGGGATGCCGGCCAGTGAACGCTTACCGTCTAGGCTTTAATGGCCATCGACGCGGGCAGGAGGCGGCGGAGCTGGATGCGGCCGGTGCTGCGCTGGGCGCGCTAGGAATGTTGGCCTTCGCGCTTGTCTTCTTTATCGTCGTCATATGTGGACGCCCCCTATGGCAAGGGCTTTTTGTCGGGATGGGTGTGATCGGTTGCTTTCATATGTCCGGCCTGTTTATGCGGCGCTGTGATTGCCGCTGGCCTTGATGGAAATCCGCCGGTGAGGTCCCTTATCAAGATGCCGCGCTTATGAAGCGCATTGAATCACACGGGTTGGTCTCACCATTGGCTCGATCGTTACACATCATCGACTGCCGTTACCAATTAGGGTTGCCTGGGGCCTGTGCTCAGGCTGTCAGTTCATAGGGCCGATAGGCTTCCTTTCGCGTCAGTACGACCCATGCGATCCGGGCGAGCTTATTGGCCAGCGCAACGGAGACGAGCCTGAACGGCTTCTTCTCCATGAGCTTTCTGATCCAATTAGCCATGGGCGTTGGCTTGTCCTTTGTGTGGGATCACGGCGGTGGCGCCGACGACGAGCAAGCGGCGCAAGTATCGGTCTCCCTGCTTGGAGATACCGCCGAGCCGGGTCTTGCCGCCGGTGGAATGCTGCTGCGGCGTTAGACCGAGCCAGGCGGCGAACTGTCTGCCCGAGCGAAACTGATCGGGATCGGTGACGGTGGCAGCAAGAGCCGTGGCCGTGATCACGCCGAGGCCGGGGATCCCGGCGAGTCGGCGACTGGTCTCGCTCTCGGTGTGCCAGGCCCTGAGTTGCTGATCCAGCACCGCGATCTCATCGTTGAGCACCATGATATGGCGGACAAGAATCCCCAAAGAAGTGCGAGCATAGGCTGGCAAAGTGTTTTCGTCGGACAGTGCCTGTTCAGCCAGCTTCGCCAGATTGGCGATGCCGGGATTTGCGACAAGGCCGAGTTCGGCCAGATGCGCGCGCAAGGCATTGGCGATCATGGTGCGTTGGCGCACCAGCAAGGCTCTGGCGCGATGGGTCATGAGAACGCTCTGCTGCTCGACCGTTTTTACCGGCACAAACCGCATCGTCGGGCGCTGTACGGCTTCGCAGATCGCTTCGGCATCGAGTGCATCGCTCTTGCCGCGCTTGACGTAGGCCTTCACGTAAGACGGTGGAATGAGCCGAACCTCGTGCCCCATGGTGGTGAGGGTGCGCGCCCAGTAATGCGCCGTTCCGCACGCCTCCACTCCTATAAGACAGGGCGGAAGTTTCGAGAAGAACAGCAGCATCTGTTTGCGGTGCAGACGCTTTACCAAAATCGTCGCGCCGTTCTCATCAACGCCGTGCGCTTGAAACACGCTCTTCGCCAAATCCAGCCCAATCGTCGTAATCGTCATCGTAAACGCTCCTCTTCCTGCTTCGGTGTCCGGTCAACACCATAGAGGCTGCCGCGGGTGCGGGGGCGTCCACATCATCAAGATCGGAATGATCCCCGAAGCAAGAGAAGTTCGCCTTTCGAGGAAAGATCGCAATGTGCTTGAGGCGTGTGAGAGCGGCGGTGCAAAATTAGTCCACGGTAGCGGCGGGATGGTCCCGCTTCGGGCGGCGTAAAAGCCGGCCACCTATTTTCCTTCTGCGACGCATGCAGGGGGATGGGGATCTATACCGTGGAATTATATCTGAAGGTTCGTCTGGCCTGTTCTGAAGGAATGAGCCGGCGTCAGGCTGCAAAGCATTTCAACATATCGCGCGATAGCGTGGCCAAGATGATGTCGTATTCGACGCCGCCGGGCTATCAGCGTCAGTCACCGATCCGGCGGCCTAAGCTGGATGCGTTTGTTTCGAGGATCGATCACTGCGGAAGGCGCACTTCTTCGTGTTGGATCTGCCGCATAGCGACGGCTGCTATGTACGGGCCTATCCGGCGGCAGTGTCGGAGGCCTGGGTCGATGGCCACATCCATGCGTTCGCCTTCTTCGGGGCCGTGCCGCAGTCGATCGTCTACGACAACGACCGGTGCCTTGTGGCAAAGATCCTGGCTGACGGCACGCGCAAGCGGGCGACGCTGTTCAGCGGGTTTCTGTCCCACTACCTGATCCGGGACCGCTATGGCCGTCCGGGGAAAGGCAACGACAAGGGGAACGTTGAGGGGCTTGTTGGCTATGCCCGTCGCAACTTCATGGTGCCTATCCCGCAGTTTGCGACATGGGATGCGTTCAACACCTGGCTGGAGGAGCAACGCCGCAATCGTCAGCGCGACAGGCTGCGGGGCGAGAACGAGACGATCGGAGAACGGCTGCAGCGCGATCTGGCGGTCATGCGTTCCTTGCCGCCGTCGCCTTTCGACGCGTGTGACCAGACCTGCGCACGTGTCACGGCGCAGTCGTTGGTGCGCTACAAGACCAACGATTATTCGGTCCCGGTCGCCTGGGGTCATCAGGACGTTTGGGTCAGGGGCTATGTCGACGAAGTGGTTACTGACACCGACGCGCCCGGCGCAAAAGTCGCCGCGACGATCTCCCGCTTCAGCGCCTCCGGCCACGAATGGATACGCCGCCGCCCAGTCGCAGTTATGCCCATAACCGACCTTGTGGACCTCACAACCCCACCAATCACATCAGGCTCGGCGAAATGCAGCGAGAAAGGAAGGCGGTACTCGGCGGAGGGATACGCCGGGGGCTGTGTAGGCGAAGGACAGCGAACGTTCTTGGTTGCATGTTGCGTCACTCTCGCAGTGAACGGAACTGCACGGCACATAAAGGTCACACGATCACTCCCGTGCCATTGATATTGTTAATTAATTTGCTGAATACTTGGAGCCTCATAACCTGAAGGTCATAGGTTCAAATCCTATCCCCGCAACCAGTACCCCCCTAGACTCTAGGGGATCGGCCGCCGCCCTCTCAGAAATCCTGAGCAGGGCGGCGAGTTGGCCGTAAATCTCGATCTCCACGGGCTTGTATGGTCCGCGTGGATGAATAACGACTTTCTCCACAATTTCGCGAATCGCCTCATGGGCCGCCGCACGGCTGTCCTCGTCGGACTCGGCCAGAGCCCTTTTCAGGTGCCGAACCTTGTCACGGTAGGCGTTCGCCGCGTTCGGATGGAATTCGACGGCCGGCGGGGCCAGCGCGGCGATCTCTGCCTCGATCTCATCGCGCTCCGCCTCCAGGGCCGCCAAGCGGTCGCGCAGGGCGCGACTTGGCGCTTCAGCCAACAGAACATCCACCGCCTTTGAAATCGCGCCGTTGACGTTCCCAAGCCGCTTTTCGAGGTCGCGGTGGCGGTGTGCCGTAGAGCTGTGCAATTCGCGGGACATTCGATGATATTCACGGACGTATTCTGCGATCAGTTCCGGCGCAGCCAGGTTTTCCTCTATCCCTTTCAACACCAGCGCTTCGATCTTCTCGCGCGGCACGGTTCGCCGGTTTTCACAAAGGCCGGTTTCCTTCATACGCGTACAGACTAGGAGGGAGCCGCGCTTGTCGTTACCGCCGACGATGTAGCCTGACCCGCAGCACCCACACTTAACCAGTCCGGAAAGCAGATGTTTCGGCCGGGTAGCATAGGCCCCTTTCGGGCCTCCGCGATCCTCTCGCCGTTTGCGGACCCTGACCCAGGTATCGGCATCGATGATACGCAGGTGTTCCGCGTCGGCGCTCATCCACTGCTCCCGCGGATTTTCGCGGCTGATGCGCTTGCCGGTCTCCGGGTCTTTGATGAATGTCTGTCGGTTCCAAACGATCCGGCCAACGTACAGTTCGTTCTGCAGAATGCCATTCAAGCGCTTGCGGCTGCCAGCGATGGTCGAAGCATTCCACACGCCACCGCGCGGCCCCGGTACACCTTTCTTGTTCAGGGCGGCGGCGATGTCTCGTGGTGATCTTGCGTCCAGGTAGTCGGCGAAGATCTGGCGGACGGTCGCCGCCTCTGCTTCATCAATTTCAAGCTCTCCGCGCTTTCCCGGTATCGGGCGATAACCGTAACTGCGCCCTCCGTTGTGGCGCCCATCGCGAATAACGCCGGCCTGTCCTCGTCGCGTTTTCTGGGCGAGGTCCTTGAGATAAAGCGAGCCGAGCAGGCCCTTCACACCGATATGAATGTCACCCGCGATGCCGTCCTGGGCGGTACGGATTTCAATGCCGGCGAAGCGGAGCCGCTTATGAATGCCAGCCAAGTCTTCCTGATCGCGGGAAATGCGATCCAGTGCTTCAGCAACAAGAACGTCAAACTTGCCGGCTTTGGCGTCACGCATGAGGCGCTGCCAGCCCAGCCGGTTCAACGTACTTGCGCCGGAAATGGCGCGGTCATCGTAGACGGCGACGACGATCAATCCTTCCCGTTCGCAAATGGCGCGGCAGAGTGCGACCTGATCCTCAATGGACCGGTCGGTTTGTTTGTCTGAGCTAAACCTTGCGTAGATCGCAGCTTTCATTGTCGCTCATCGCGTCTGATAGGCGGTGGTGTTGATTATAATCCGCGATAGCCGCTGCGCGCGCAAGGACGCGAACCAGCCTTAGCATCGCCTCGCTGGGGCTGCTTTCGGCTGCCACCGCCGCGACACGCGTCATCGCTTCGTCGTCCCCACACTGGATTGGTGAGGGCCGAAGCTCGATGCGGCAAAGCTTATCCCGTCCGCGACCAGCCAAGCTGATCACTCCCATCAAAGCACAGTCGCACGCGTTCCCGACCATGGCCCTTGTCAGCGCCATGGCATGCACCCTGCTTTCACGGGCGCATCCGCTCGGAAACACGCCGCGGAATGTTCAGCGGCTATGGCTTGGGAAAATGCTGCTCTGGCGGGCTGGGTCGGCTTTTAGAAGCTTTTACTGGCCTGGGATGAGGTGATTTACACCGAGTGGCCGAGAATGATTTTAATGCGCTTCTGGATGCCCAAGCAATCGAACTCTATCGCAAGAGGCCTCTACTTTCAAGATCACCCATTAAAAAGCAGATGTCCGTAGCCGACCCGCAGGCTAAAAACGCGAGCATTCAGAGTCTCAGCACTGGCTCAGGCTGTGGTGAACCTCCGTTCCTTCGATCGATCCACTTGCACACCGTTGGCTGGGGGTCTCAGCGCGGGGGCAACCGGCCCCTTCCCTTAGGGCCGGTTTGCACCACGCGCAGCGCAAGGCGCGGATAAAGGATATCTAAGGATATAAGGATAGAACTGCATGAATTTTTGTACTTCAATTGGTTAGCCGACTTTCTGGTGATGTCTGGCGCAGCGCTGGGTGATGTCTGGCGCAGTACAGGGTGATGTCTGGCGCAGCGTTGGGTGATGTCTGGCGCAGTTCAGGGTGATGTCTGGCGCAGTGGTCGCCGTTTTGATTTCATCCAGTTAGCCGCGTGCGCGGTGATGTCTGGCGCAGTGTATACGATAGGCAGGGACGCTTGGACCGTGAATGAATCACTCGACTTGCAAGGGGCGCCACGCGCGCAGTGCTCGGTCGTCGCCTTTGCCTATCAACTCAAGCCGAAACTCTAGCAGCCGGCCATCTGGGCAGCCCGCCACGGCTTTCTTTAAGTCGCGATTGAAATACTTTTGCTGCTGCTTGGCTTGAAACCGCTCTGCCAATTCGACCAGCGACAGGCTGTAGGGTGTGCCGTCCTTCGGCACCTTCAACGACAAAAAGCGATACAGCGCACGATGCAGCGGCTGCGAGAGGATCATGTAATCGCGGTTGAAGGTTTTCAGCATGGGCACGGCGCGCTCGACAATGCCCGCGTAAATCCAGTCTGGCACCGCAACGCGGATTCGCGTGGCTGCGCCGGTGTTGGTTTCCGCCAATTTCTCGTAGGCACTGCCTACCAGCCGGAATTTGCCACCGCGATACTTCGTTCCCTTCATCGGGTCGACCACCACCTCTGCATTCCAAAGCCGGTCGAGGCTTCCCAAGATATCCTCGCTGATCGCGCCGCCCCACTTGCGTCGTTTGAACTTCACCACCTCGCTGATACTGATGTCGAACATGCGCGGCGGCGCGGTTGGCGTTGCTGGAGAACGCCCGGCCTTCTTCTCCGCCTCGTAACGTTCAAGCTGGCTGCGGTATTGGTTGGCCAAATCGGCCAGCCAGGTCTGCATCATCAGCACCAGGTCGTAGTCATCGATTGTCGGCAGGGAGTGATCGCCGATCGCCTTGACGCGAATGGTCACGCCCTGCCGCGTGGTATAGACCAGCTCAGTCCTCACTTCCTTACGCCGGTCGAGTGTGAACGGCGTCATCTCCATAAGGTGCACATCGTCCTTGAGCGCCAATTCCGATAATTCCGGAATGAAAAAATCGCGCTGCGCGTCATCGGGCGCGACCGCGCGCAGGATTTTCTCAATCGGCGCGACATCGATGGGAGCTTTCTGCCCATGTGCGACAACAGCGACCGATACCGGTGCGCCAGCGATATGCGACGCGGCCGCCTTCACATCATCCGCATAGTTTCTGGTGATGATGTTGGCGGCGAGCTGGGTGCTGACCGTCACGGTTACCCTAGCATCGGTGAGTTCGATGTTAGCGGTTTGGAACCAAGCTGAAAAAGCGTCGGCACCAAGCTGAGCCTTGAGGCGTTCAGCAATCAGTTGGCCACGCTCTGTCATCGCAATTGCAAGTTATCGTATTTACGATTCTACGACGTGGCCGGAAACTCGGCTTCCAACAAGCGCCGGATTTCATCGGCCATGAACTTACCCCGTTGGGCGCAGATCATCTTGGCGCGCGCGTGCAACTCGACCGGCACGTCGATTGTGAACCGCTTCATGGCTATCGGCGCGGGTGCAGCCACTGCCTGTTCAATCTCAGTCAGTTTCAAATGCGGCTCGACGCCCTCACCAACCCAAGCGTCGGCCGCTTGCGATTTCGCTGCGGGCATTCTGAAGGGTACGGTTTTGCTCATGCTGCTGCTTTCTCCGTGGTCATATTCGACAGGCTGCGTGCTAGGCCAGTGATCTCCCTTGTCGCTGCACTGTTGGGTTCGGCCTCGATCACGGCGAGACCGCGCGCCGCGCTTTCGGCATAGATCACGCGCTGGCTCAGCGCACGATCGCAAACAGGCAGATCGAAATTCGCGAGCGCCTTGGTGACGTCGCGGCCAATTGCCGTATTTACGATTTTGCGATTAATCACAAATACGGCCTGCAAATTCGCTTTGAATTGCTGGGCTTCCTTGATCAGCTTCACGGTATCTGCCGAGGCCCACACATCATAAGGCGACGGCTGCACCGGGATCACCACCATGTCGCTTGCCATGATCGCGGCACGGCCCAGCTCGCTCACCCGCGGCGATCCGTCGATGATCACCACGTCATAATCACTGGCGATGCTTGGCATATCCTTATGAAGCGTCGGCTTGGGCATGCCGACGACTGTAAACAGCGGCTTGCCCTCCCGCGCTGACGACCAGGAGAGCGAACTGCCCTGGGGGTCGGCATCCACCAGCAGCACGCGCTGGCCAGCCTTGGCGTACACCGCAGCCAGGTTGACGGCGATTGTGGTTTTGCCCACGCCGCCCTTTTGATTCAGCACGCCAATAATCATGTCTCGCAATCGTTTTTACGATTGCACGATGACACGATGACACGATTTTGCACTCAGTATGCCGAAGAAGTAGGCAGCGACTGTGGCTAGTCGTCGTAAAATCGTATTTACGGGCTGGCTGACGCTACGATGCCCCAATCTGTCGTGAACCGTATTCACGACGTTACGACGATACGATTTCACGACGCTCGCGAAGGATCAGGGCTTTTCCAGGAAATCTCAACGTCAAAGCCGGAGGCTTGCCGTCCGTCCTCAACGGTGGCCACGCGGCTATACCATTCGACAACGAGTCCATTCTCCTTGGCCCATTGCATGAAAATCTCAGCGCCGTCGGTGCTCCTCAAGTCAATTCCGTTCGGCAAGGATATGCGCAATGCCTGGTGGCCATTCTTCGCCGCACCGTGCAGTGCCATCTTGATTTTATCACTATGTAGATGCTTCGCAGCCAAATCCTCCAGGGCATGTCGATAGGATCTATGAAGTTCAGGCAGCAGCTTCGAGAGAGGGGACTTCATGCAAATGATTCTGCGCCTTTGCGAAGCGACTGCCAAGATAGGTGTCCGTCACCGCAAGACGTCCATGTCCCAGCTCGTTTGAAATCTGCATGCGTGCCCGAAAATCAGTGGCCTTCTCAACGCGGTTCATGCGTTCATAGGTGGGGCCACCGGCGGCGGGGCAGGGGTGGCCGGTCAAGGTCTGGTATCGCCACTGTGCGTACCAATGCCGGTGGCCGTGCAGGTTGCGAATGCCGGCGCCCCACGTCACATGTTCGACCTCTTTCCGAAACCCGATGTAACGTTGGCCCTCAGGAATGAGCGAGCCGTCGCCGCAGGCCTCGCGAAGTTCGTCGAGCAGCGCACGCTGGCGCGGATGGATTACGGGAATCTCACGGGCGCGCCCGCCTTTGCACCAACTGGATTGCATCGCTAGTCGGTCACCCTTGTCGGCCTGGCGGACCCGGAACTTAAGGCTTTCCTCCAGCCGCATGCCAAATGCCATCTGCAGGCGCAGCGCCAGCTGCACGCGATAGGGCAGGGCGGCGAGCTTATTGACGTGGGTGATGTGGGCGCGGTTGCCGTTGAAGCCGGAGCGCTTCTCAATCCCGGCGCTGTCATTATCTTGCGGGACGACGTTCGGCTTGCGAACTCTCCCGGCCCACCAGCGCAGCCAGCCCATGCGGTTTTTCATGGTGCCAGCAGAGAGGCCAGAACTTCGCCAATAGCCAATCAACGCTTCGACATGGCGCGGTTTCAGCGACGATGCGGCCGGGAGCTTGAAGCCAAGCGCGCGCAGATCGCGTGCCATCTGCTGCAAGCCCCGGTGCCGTTGGTGGCGCGTGAGAAACGACCCTACGCCATCGCTCAGGGCGATGTTTTTCAGGTCATATGCGAGCGCGTCCATCGTGGTTGCCTTCGTTAGTGTTTATGACCGCCGCGAAAGCCTTGGCATAACGCGGCCCGCCGAGATTGGCGGAGTGGTCCATTCAACGCGGCGAGCGACGCCGCATTGTCTTGCTCTGGTCTGTAATTGGTTCGCTACCAGGAATGTGGCCAGCTCCTTCCATGCTGTGCCTCGGCATTGCCGAATCTATAGCGTTTCCTTGTCATTACTCTCCTCATATCGGATTCGCTGCCGGCATTGCCCGTGGGGTTGCACTGGCGGCGGGATCGCTGGATAGCGCCCAGCTCGCTTACGTTTGGTCGACATGTTGATCTCCATTGAAAAGGTCGTGGCCTGACGGCCGGGCATGTTTCAGTGGGTCGTACGGCCTGGCAGAATGCTTCTGGCACTCGCCGGCACTCATTCCGTGCAGAGACCGTGCCTATCCGGCACGGTGTGCATAATGCGCAGGCATCTCTGCTGGAAATCTGTCCGACAATCTCTCGGGGTGCCCCTGCGGCACGCGTCCTCACTACCTGCGCTCCGCTCGTAGTGAGGGCGCTTTCTGCGCTGTTGCTGGCGTGCGCCAGCAGCGGGCAGGGGGCCTTCCGCACCCTTCCCATGGCTGCTTAGGGCTCACGCCTTCCAGCAGCCAGCGGAGGCCGTTGCGCACGCCTCCACGCCACCCGGCGGCCGGGGACGCCCCGGCACCCCGCTGTCAGCGCGTGCTATCGTCGCCCCGCATCTGTCAGCATGCCGTCACGACCACGCCAGCCGATTGCGCCCGCCGTGCGGCGCGGCAAGGTGCTGACGTTGTGCATGCCCATCGAGCGCGCGTTGCCGGTGTCTATGGATGAGCCGTTCTATTCGGCCTTCGTTCGCGCTGTCGCTTTGAATTGATGGCGTGCCTTCACAGGACGGGCTTTAAACTGCGTTCGGAGCTGCTGCGCTATCTCCGCCCATGCGGGTGACAATCCCTCACGCAGCCCGCTCACGCGCTGGCGTTCAAGCCCTGCCTGCGGCTCCAGGTGTTCGCCTCGGCACCACAAGGGCAGGGGGCTTGAGCGCGCGCCTGGCGCGGGCAAGCGGCCGGCCATGGCCCTAAGTCGGAATCCGGCCTCGGCGCGGAATTTTCAACTTGACCTTGTCTGGAACTGGCGGACAATGGTAGGTGACCTATTCTTAAATTTCTCGTCTGATTGTTTTTCCGGTTCCTAAAAATAAAGTGGCGATCATGAATTTGCATCATAGGTACGTCATTAGCCTATCGTTGATTTTAGGCCTCGTCATCCTGTCCGGGTGCAAGAAAGACTCCCCACCACCACCACGGAACTGCGGCACGGCCGAAGAATGTTTCTCGATATTGCGGGACACATTGGGAGCGTGTGCGTTTGCCGGTGCCGGCGATCTACCAAACCGGACCGCATTCTGGAACGCATACAACTTTCACAAAGTCCGCAATATTCTGGCTGTCGTTCAAGTACGCGTTGTACATCTCAATACAGGGCTCCCGGATTCGATCTCACAAAAGCCTGTCCGGGTTATCCCTCTTCCGAAGGGCACCATTCGAGGGGGCCCCGATGGCATCGACTACAACGGACCGCCGGAAGGCCTTGGCTGCCAGTACGTAAAGGTCAATAATCTCGTCGATCAATATTCTTATAGTTTGATCAGCGCGTGCTTTGAGGGTGATTCTGCCTGTGTCAGCTCACCTGTAGCGCAACCAACTGGGGATGAGATCGCACGCTGTGACGTAGAATGCTCGAAAATTGGAGGCAATTGTACGCGTGCGGATATCGGTTATTCGCCAGGCTTGTCTAGTCTCGCTACTGCGCTGATCTCCGCACCGCTGCCAACTCGGCACGATCTGCAATCACTACTGCAGCTCAGCGGAGCGCCTTCGCCACATTGCAAGTATCCGGGCTTGATCGAGCTTGCTTCAGATGGATCGTTTAAAACTGTAAGTGATGGATGTATCGCTCCGATCCCTCTAGAGGATGATGCGCCGTGGTCTGCCGCGTTCCTAAACTCACCCGCGTTTACAAGTGGGAAAATAACTAGGGCGACCCCTTCCGAAGCGTTACTGACCTGGGATACGCAGCCATCAATGACAATCCGTAGCTACGCGACAGCGAGCGCCGCTCCTGTAAATCAGTCGCTATGGTTTCTCCGAGTGCGATCGAACGAACTGTTATTCGCTTCCGAGAAACGCCCGGCAGGTGAGCAATTCTGCGCCAAAATCGCGTACAAACAGGGCTAGATCCATCGAAAGCTGTCAGGCCAAGCGGCTTGCTGGCCGATATTTCTTTCGCCGCTGCGCCTGGCGCGGGCAAGTGGCTGGCCATGGCCCTAAGCCGGAATCCGGCCGGGCCGTTTCTTTACAACATCACGGGGTGACTGCGTTTTAAGCAGCACGGTTGCCGCTGCGGAATCACCGGCGGATAGTGAGCGTGGGGTTTCGTAACCCCGCAGAAGATGGCAGGCACCGCCAGTAAGGTGCTGTTTGTGTATGGACACACAGACGCTCGGCATAGGGCCGGGTGGCGGTGTCCTGTCCAGGGCGTAAGCCTAAAGGCACTGCGCCGTTTCTTCTGACGGTTACGAACACCCGGCCACCTCAACAGGGGTGGCCAACGGCGATGGAAGAACTGGGTGTGCGACGTATCTTTTTAGGAATTGCGCTGCTGCTGCCGCTGGCGGCATGGGCCGGAGAGCCCGCGCAGCGAGTGGCGATTATCCCCGACCAGCAAAAGGGTGAAGTCCGGGTTGTTATTGACGGTCGGTCTGTGCTGCGCGTGACCAGCCAGAGCGTCATTGTGTCGGGTGACCTGATTTATCGCGGCGTGCTGCAAGACATAGGCAACGACCGTTGATGCGTTTGAGGCGCCTGCTTGGGCTTGCAGCTCTGGCGACCCTCGCGCCCGCTGCCGCCTTCGCGCAATTCAATCAAACGTCCATCATCAGCACCAGCATGGGCGGGATCGTCAGTGGCACTTACGGGTATTTCAAATATGTGTCCGCCACCTACGGCCTTGGCACCGGCGCAAGCAAGCTGGCCAGTCTTACCGATGTCGATGTCAGCGGCAAAGTCAGCGGCAGCGTGCTGGTCTACACCGGCGCCACCACCAGCTGGACGGCCCTGCCCATCCAGAACGTCATGAGCACCACCACCATCCTCACCAACTGGCCTGACGCGATTGGCTGCCTCCTTTCCACGGGAACGTATTATATTTACTTGGCTACAGCGCTGCCTGCCAATGGCAGTAGTCTCTACCTCTATCGCCCCATCCGTAACGCCGGAGGCGATACGTATGCGGAATTCAATTCTGATGGGACGTATAACAGCGCCTCCAGCACCAGCGACACCAATGCCTCGGATTGCAATGGCCAAAGCGTCTCGCAACTTTACGCCAGCGGCCGGGCTTTCAACTTCATCGGCAACTCTGGCAGCGGCAGCGGCGACCGCATCACCAGTGGCACCACCAGCATGGTGGCCAACAGCGCCACCAGCATCATCAGCATTACCAATGCAGGGGTAACGGCGGGCTATTTCAACAGCAACGGCGTGCTGACCGTGCCGGGTATCAGCGCCACGTCCAACCTCACCAGCGTCACTTCGCTTTATGCCAGCGGCAACGTGGGGATTGGGACGACGAGCCCAACTACAAAGCTTGATATTGCCGGCACCGGATTGCACCTGGGTAGCACGACCAATGCCTTTTTGTATCCCGACTCGGGTGCTGCTTATAACTCTGGGATTGATATATACAAAACCGGTGCCCGCAAATGGGTGCTGTATAACCAAGGCAACAACGATAATTTTTACATACTGGGCAGCGACGGTTCGTCTGGCGTCTACCTGAGCCAGGGGGCCACCAGTTGGAGTGCTTCATCGGATATCCGTCTGAAAAAGAATATTGAAACCCTGCGCGTACTTGACCGGCTAGATGGCTACCGGGCCGTACAATTTAACTGGAAGCAGAGTGGCAAGCATGACCTGGGGGTCATTGCCCAGGAGCTTTACAAAATATTCCCCGAAGTGGTGAACAAGGGCAGCGATAGCGGCACCGTTGAAAAAATGAACGATAAGGGTGTGTGGAGCGTTCAATACGACAAGCTTGGTGCGCTGGCATTAGAGGCCGTCAAGGAACTCAAAGCCGACAACGATAACCTGCGCAGCGCGAATGGTTCACTACAGCGTCAGGTGAACGACCTCCGCGCTGCCGTCGAGTCGTTGCAGCGTCAGACACATCGCTAAACCGCCTTTGCCGCAGAACGGATCAAAAATTTACGATCGAAAAGCCCGCGTATGCCGCTTGGTGTTCAAGGGTGACACGCGGACAAAGACGGCGCACAAATGAGAGATGGCGCTGCCTTTCTACACGATCGGTCATTCCACCCGGACAATAGAGGCGTTCGTTGATTTGCTGCGGGCAGGCCGGGTGACCATTGTCGCTGACATTCGCTCAGTGCCGAGGTCGCGGACAAATCCGCAGTTCAATACCGACACGTTACCCAGGGCTTTGGCTGAGTTCCAGATCGGCTACGAACATATCGCTGAATTGGGCGGCTTGCGCGGTAAAGCGAAGGCGATCGAGCCAGACATCAATGGTTTCTGGGAGAACCGCAGTTTTCACAATTATGCCGACTATGCTCTTACCAGCGCATTCAGTAACGGCCTTGATCGTCTCATCGCGCTGGGGCGCGAACAGCGATGCGCGATGATGTGCTCCGAGACGGTGTGGTGGCGGTGCCACCGTCGGCTCGTTACGGACAACCTCATAGCACGCGGCGAGAACGTCTTTCATCTGATGGGCAAAGATAAAGTGGAGACGGCAAAAATGACCGCAGGCGCGCGTGTTCAGAAAAACGGAACGGTGACCTACCCGTTGGAATCATGACCGCTAAATGAGAACAGATCAGCTGGCTGTAGGCTGCCAGCATCCTAGAAGGGGGCAGCACTCGGCCGTTTGTAGGCGTAGATCGCACGCAACGCGGCTTGGTAAGCGGGAAAGGTTCGACCCTATTGTGAAGTCCTAAGTTTACCGCGAGGTTCGAGCTGTCGTCAGCGCGGTGCGAACCCTGCCAGTCCAGAAGCGTCTTTACCACCTGCACACTTTGTCGCATTCAGTTGAATTCGGCGGTCCTGTCCTTAGATAGAAGACATGCTCTAGCAATAAGATTTTCAAGTTTGACGTGACCGCTCCTTCGCTTGCGAAGGCATAGAGCAGACCCTCCCGTTTCCAGAAACGTAACCCGCTACGCTAGCACCGGTCAGTGCCAGCGCGGCGCAAGATTGCGCGAGGTGTGCAGATGATGCTGATAAGTATTGGTGGTGTGCTTCTGGCTTGGGCGGCCTTCATTTGGCTCTACGATCCAGATGGCCTTCGAGAACCTTTACGTCCGACGCTGCGCGTATGCCGCAATGAGATATTAGCAGGAGATTGATCGTGATTACGGGTTCACAGTGCCGTGCTGCTCGCGCACTCGTTGAGATTTCGAGGCCGATGCTGGCGCGACGCTCGGAAGTCAGCGTGGACGCCATCGAGCGGTTCGAGAATGTCTCCGGATCGCTGAAGCGCACCGAAATCCAGGCAATACAAGACACCTTGGAAGAACTCGGAGCGGTTTTCATCCCAGAAAACGGGTCGGGTTATGGAGTGCGCTTGAAATTCAATAACCTGGAGGCCGCAGAAATCGCGCGCTTCGAGTGCGAAGGTGGATTGGTCGCGGATGACCGAGTTCCATAATGCGTATATCGCCTTTCACCAACCGATGCGGCAGATCACGGATGTACTGACTGTCGCCCAGCCCCGCTAGAGATAGCGGGGCTCATCGGCGGCGGGGTCATGCCAGCGTCGCTCAAATCTGTCCCGAAGCCCTGACTCGCGTCGCGAACCGCAATTCGGCGGGACGCGTTCCGTGCGCGGGTCGTTTAACCAGGAAAGGAGAAGCTAATGGCTGTGAAGAGAAAAACTTCGCACCTGCGCCCTAGTAGGAAACTGTCTGGAAAGGCTGTCTATGGGGCCAAGGGGAAGAAGATTGGTTCAATCAAGCACGTGTTGGTTGACGAGAAGAAGGGAGAGATTGCCCACGCCGTACTGGGTATCGGCGGATTCTTTGGCAGCGACGCTCACTACATGGTGCCTTGGAACGTGCTGAGATACGATGCCGATCTTGGCGCGTACAGCTCCGACATCAGTGAGAGCCGGTTGAAAGGCCGCCCGAAGCACGGCATGGAGACCATCTTTGACTTGAACGCTCGATATGCCACGCTCCACCCCCGCAATAACGAGTTCGTGGTACATCCAGGCTAAGCACTGATTATTGGTACCCGCCGGGAGATCCCGGCGGGTTTTTGCTGACCCACTGTCATTCTGACCTTCTATAATATCGCGGTATCCTCGTATGTCGAACGGTGGACATCAGGGCGCTCAACATCGATATGCCGCATCATCGCGCGGCAGCCGCGCAGGCTACTGGCGTTCAAGCTCTGCCTACGGCTTCAAGTGTTCGCCTCGGCGGGGGCTTGAGCGCGCGCCTTGCGCGGGCAAGAGGCTGGCCATGGCCCTAAGCCGGAATCCGGCCGGGCCGAGTCTTACAAATTGGCACCAAAGTCCGCCTACCGCGTTGCTGTGCATCAGTTCATCGTGGCGTGATGGTAGAGCGTACAAAATCGCGGGCGAAGCAGCGCACCGGTGGCACCAGGCCCACGGCGATGCCGGGATTCATCAAGCCGCAGCTGGCGACGTTGCGCACAAATGCGCCGCGACAAAGTGGCTATCTCCATGAAATCAAATACGACGGCTACCGCGTGCAGCTGCACCTCGACCAGGGCAGGGGCAAGGCCTACACTCGCAATGGGCTCGACTGGACGAAGCGCTTTTCAGAGATTGTCGCCGCGTTCGACATCCCCGGTCAGGCCATCGTGGATGGGGAGGTCGTGGTTGTCCATGAAGGCCGCACGAATTTCTCCGAGCTGCAGGCAGACCTCGCCAGAGGCGACCAGAGCCGTTTGCTGTATTACGCCTTTGACCTGCTGTGGCTGGATGGCCGAGACCTACGCAACACGCCGCAGGTTGAGCGCAAGGCGCTGCTCAAGGAGCTGTTCGACACTTACGCGCTCAAGGCCCCCGCGCTCTACAGCGAGCATCTGGAAGGGGACGGCCAGGCATTATTCGAGCACGCCGCAAAGCTCAACTACGAGGGCATAGTCTCGAAGAAGGCCGCCGCGCCATATCGCTCCGGCCGCAACGACAACTGGCTCAAGGTCAAAACCGTTCAGCGCGGCAAATTTCCCGTGGTGGGATTCATCAAAGACCCCAGCGGCATTGCCGCGTTGTATCTCGGCAGGCGCGAGGGCAAACAACTCGTTTACATGGGCAAGGTCGGCACGGGCTGGAGCCGCACGACATCAAGCAGCATCAGGAAGGCCCTCGACCAGGTCGTGAGCCCGAAAAGCAAGCTGAGCAAACCGCTCAGGAAACCCAAGGCGACGTGGGTTGAACCTGTTTTCACGGCAGAGGTTGAGTACCGTGACATCACCTCCGAGGGCCTGCTGCGCGCCAGCTCGTTCAAGGGGCTGACGAGGCAGAGCAAGAGCTGAAGCGGTTAGGATCAGGCGCGGAATCCGACCGGACCGTTTCTTTACGACACCACGGGTGGTTGGCTCAGATATGCGGCGCGTTGTCGGCCGATCGAGTTTTGAGCCTTTAACAGCAACGCCACACCGTCCCAACCGCCTCAAGGCCGAGCCCTTCGGGCGCTACGCGGCCTTGACCCGGCCGTGCCGGCGTGGCGAGGGGCCTGCATCGCTTTAAGCCGAAATGCGGCTTAAGCCGAGACACAAGACGGTCACACACCTGACGCTGCATTAGGCGCCCACCAAGACATTCCAATTACCTGGCGCTAGGGTTTGCCCATGCGCTCGCTTGTGCTCGCAGGAATGCTTGGCCTTATGGCCAGCATTGCCGTGGATGCCTGGGCGGCGTGCAGCAGCCCCGCCGCGAATGCCGGGGATCAATCCTTCGACAGCACACAGAGCGTGATGGTGTACTGCGACGGCAGCAACTGGATTTCGATGGCCGGTGGCGTCAGCGTGACGATCGGCGGCACCACCAACGTGCCCGGCGGTTCGGGGGGCCAGGTACAGTACAACAACGGCAGCGGCGGCTTTGCAGGCGACAGCGGCCTGACCTATTCAAGCGGCTTGCTGACCGTCACCAACGTTTCGGCCACCAACATGAGTGCCGGCGGCAATGTGACCGCTGGAGCATTCTACGGCGACGGCAGCCACCTGACCGGCGTCGGCGCTGGCGACCGGATTGTAAGCGGCAGCGTCAGCGCGATTGCACAGCAATCGACGGGCATGGTGAGTGTCAGCGGCACGCTGGCGCTCAACAACACCGGCAGCGAAACCTGCGACGCGGCCCACGCCTATAGCCTGCGCATCAATCCGACCACCAAGATGGTGCAGATGTGCAGGCCGTAATGCGCCCTCTGGCCCTTGTATTCGTATTAGCCTTCAGTGTTATTGCCAGCGCAGCTCATGCGCAGGACTGGGGCAAGGTGGCGACGGTATCGGCCACCATGGGTGTGAGCGGCAGCCGGTTGTGCCTGGGCGAGGCGTCCCGCGGCGACATCGGTTGCCCGGCCTACGCGCCGAGCGTGACCACGGCGGGCGACCTGGGCGTCAGCGGCACGGTGACGGCCAACAAGTTTATCGGCGACGGCAGCGGGCTGCTGAACCTGTCGGCCAGCGGCGACCGGATTGTGAGCGGCACGCTGAGCATGCTGGCGATTTCCAATACCGGCTACATCAGCCTGACCACGGGCGCGACCAACTGGGGCTATTTGAGCAGCGGCGTGAACTACCTGCCGAATCTTAAGACGACGACGCTCTCCGCCACCACGGCTATCCAGGTGGGGAGCAACAGCCTCACCTGCGGCACCACCATTTCCGGCACCATGCGCTACAGCGCCATCTCTTCCACCATGGAATACTGCAACGGCAGCGCCTGGACCAGCATGGGGCCGAGTGCCACCTCACCAGTAAGTTTCATGGTGAAGCGGAGCGCCAATCAAACGGTTGCTTCCTACGTGGAGACAAAGATTCAGTTCGACCAGGAAGTGTTCGATACAAATAACAACTTCAATACATCTACCAACCGTTTCACACCGACCGTGCCCGGAAAATACCTCATCACTCTCTCCACCTACTGCGCCGATGCGACGACGCAATGTAATGCCTTGATTTATAAAAATAGCAGTTCAGCATATGCATCGTTTGCCTACACTGGCACCACAGCTCCCCAGGCCACGGCCATCATTGATATGAATGGAACGACCGATTACCTGGAAGGGTATGTCTATAACGGGGGCGGAACCACTCTAGCTGGCGGAGCGACTGGTAATCACTACACGTATTTTGACGGAGTTCTACTCGCGCCCCAAGGTGGCGGCAGCGGCGGCACGGCCACACCGGCGGGCAGCACCGATGATGTCCAATATGCCAGCGGTGGCGCCTTGGCGGCCGATACGGGCAAGTTCACCTACGCTGGCGGGCTTCTGTCGGCGCCGAACATTTCCACCACCAACATTTCGCTCAGCACCATCAACGGCGTTCTCTTTACCGGCGGGGCCAGCGGCGACCGCATCGTGAGCGGCACGCTCAGCATGCTGGCGATTTCCAGTACCGGCTACATCAGCCTGACCACGGGCGCGACCAACTGGGGTTACCTGAGCAGCCTTGCGAGCTTCATTCCGGTGCTAGGCGCGAACACGATCAGCAGCACCAACATCAGTGTTACGCTTAGCCACTATACGCCACGTGCGATTACGTCGTTTGCGGGCGCCGGCGGCAACTACATCGTCAGTAGCACGTCGAGCGTGTCGGCCAGCAGCGCGGGCAGCGTGAAAATCGCCGCCGGTGGCAAGCTGGCCATGACTATTGTGTCGAGCGGCAACGTGGGGATTGGGACAACTGCGCCGAGCACTCCGCTAACGTTAGGAAACGCAAAGGCGCTGGGTTTTAACAGTACAACGGGCTACAACAGCGGCTCGCTTGGTGCGGCCATATATAAGTGGACTGATAACAGTCTTTTTATCGACAACTTTGACGGAAGTGTTGTCTTCCGGCGCGCTTCATTTCTGCCCTCGATGGTTATTGACCCTTCTGGCAACGTGGGGATTGGGACGACGGCACCAGCAAAAACTTTGGATGTTAACGGCGGGGCTAGCATTGGCACTACTGCAGGTTCCCGGGTTCAGCTTGGCACTAACGGCAGCGTCAATTTCATTCAATCCATCACAACTGGGAATGCGGCGTTTCCATTGAGTTTTTACCAAGGGCCGGGTGAGGCCATGCGCATTGATACAAACGGCAACGTGGGGATTGGGACAACAGCCCCCTCGTATATGCTGCACGTCAATGGTTCGGTTGCCGGGGTAGGCGCCTACAATGCGCTTTCCGACCGCCGATTTAAGAAGAATATCCATCCCGCCGATTACGGGTTGGCAGCGATTGAGAAGCTGCGCCCGGTCACGTTTGACTGGATAAGCCCGACCAGCCCGCAATTGCATAACCGTCAGTTGGGCCTGATTGCGCAAGAGGTGCAGCCCCTGGTGCCCGAGGCGGTGAGTGTCGCTAACGACCCCTCGCATACCATGAGTATTGCCTACAGCACGCTGGTGCCGGTGCTCATCAAGGCCGTGCAGGAGCTCAAAGCCGACAACGACAATTTGCGAGCAGAGCTGCGCACGGTGAGGGACACCGACCACGCCGCGATTGAATCTCTCCAGCGTCAGCTCAACGAGTTGAGGGCCGCGAAACGCTAGGCGGCTTCCACGTAGGACGACGTTGGCGTGGCCTTCGACCGGGCTTTAGGCTGCGCCCGGAGCCGTGCAGGGTTCTCGCACGCGAGACTCGGAGCGGTAACTGGCGGCCCCTTCGGTAATAGCGATATCTACACCGCGAGGTGTCCGTGATGATAAACGCTGGCAGGACATGCACAAGCGGGATGGCGCTAACAGCGTGCGGCGTGGTGCCGATGCATCGGCGGTTAGGCAATTTGGCGGATGGTGTCAGCAGCAACCGGTGCCCGTGCCTATAATCAGTCATGCGCAAGATATTTTCGATGACACTGGCGCTGGCATTGGCCAGCGGCTCGGCCTTGGCTCTGGAAGCCGCCACCACCGGCAGCCAGGCCACGCAGGCAACCGTGGGCGTCATCAACAGCAAGGTTGATACCAGCATCGCTGCGTTACAATCCAGGCTCGACAAGATGGAGGCATGCGAGGCGCAGCGTAAGTTCTACGCCCCGGCTGACCCCAAGAAGGATTCTAACGGCTGCGTGGGCGTGGGCGATTACGATTTGAACATGGCGAGCACCAGCAACGTCAACCTGGCCAACGGCCGGGTGTACAGCACCAACTCAGCTTCCAACAACTGGGGCGGGCTGTTCTACGGGCCTTCCAACTACGGTGGGGTTTACGGCCAAGCCGGGATTTACGGGGTATACGGCAATGCCACCGGCAACGGTTATGGCGTGATAGGTAACGCCACCGCCGACAGCGGCGGCATCGGTGGTTCATTTTACGGCGGCAACAGCGGCGTGCGCGCTTACGGGGCCGCTTACGGGGTACTCGGCAACGCAACAAATGGCTGGGCTGGTTATTTTACTGGCACTTATGGCGTGGTCGGTATCAGTAACGGCGCCGGTACTTGGGGTGTCGAATCTTATGGCTACGGCAGTGGCGCGGGTAGCGTTTATATCGGCAACGACAAGGGCGATGCCCGGCTGTGCCTGAACGGGAGTTGCACCACCAGTTTGCCTTCGGCCGGTTACTATACGCTTATATCTTCGGGTTACAGAGGCTCTATGAGCAGAACCAACTCCAGCGGCCGTGGCATGATGGTGATGGCGTCGGGGGGACTCAACTCATCCTGCGGCGGCAACTACGCCAACCCTTCCAATCTGAATGGATATGTGAATGGAAACTGGGTGACGTATTCGAATGACAATAACATTGAGATGGGAAAGGGGTCGCAACTCACGTTTTTTGTGCCGCCGGGGTCATACTACAGCGTAACGTCCTCTCCCTATGGCTGCGGCAACGGGTACTTTTACGTTTCGGAGGCTGTTATTTAGGGGCGGCCGGACTTCCAGCTCCGTATCCGCGCGCCCGGGAGAACAGCTACACCGCGCGCACATTCGCGTCGCCATCACGATGCTTACTGTCTGTCGTGCTCGTCTGCACTATGAAGGTCTCGCAATCCTCTCGCTAACTGGCGAAGGTCGTTCCTCGCTGCGCCAACGGGAAGCGCACGTGCCCGCCGAAGCGCATCGGCCGCATGCAGTATTATCGGGGCCTTGGATTTGTGATCGGTCATTTCGGCGGCTGCAATCCGGAGGACGATAGCCACAGGTCCACATTCACAGCGGTTTCTGCCTGGAAGGCTTGCTGCAAAAGGAGATTGCGAGCCATGCCATCAGGGATTTTCGTGGCCTCCTCTCTAAGGCGGCGCGCCTCCTCGATCAGCCGATCTTGAAAGGTTTTCCCATAAATGGAATGACGCTGCTGCATGGCAATGCCCCGCTGTTTGAGTAGGGCGAGAGCGCAAAAGGCGGTCTCATCACCGATGAAAGCCAAGAGCCACTCGGTGATTTGGAAAGTCTGCGCCCTATGTCGGGGAATAGCGAATCATTTATTTATTTATGACCACGGCCTCTACACACACGCTCTCATGAACGGATGGCCCTTGCGAACATCGGCCCAGAGTCTCACCGGGACGCTTGTGGCCGGTCGCGAAGTCGATGATGTGCGGCGGCGGCTGACCCGCTTGCTCTGCCTTGGTGGAACGTGAGCGAAAGGTGAGCCAAGCGGATTGAAAAGCATAACGATGGCTCGGAGCGCGTTGCGAGCCGCAACGTGAGGCCGCACGTTGGGGGGATGATCAAGAGGCTGATCCGACAGCAACGCTGCCCCATCTTTTTTGGTGGAACCGCTTGCGTAGCGTCCGGTAAAGGCGGCTACTAGTGCTGCACCAACGCGCAGACCTTTATAGGAGGTCAAGATGCAATCTTACGTGCACGACGAAAACATCAAGCTGTACGGCAAACTCATTGCGGAGAGCGAAGGTAATCCGTCACGTGATGAGGATCGGCACTCCATGCTACGGACTTTGCTTGCCGAAGAAAAGGCGAAGGCGGAGGCGAAAAACCCGACCCAAAGCTAGTCCTTATTCGACTTCCGGTCTGGCTTCTCTGCGAGCCGTGCGTCACTAAACCCGCCGCTGCCACTGAACAGGTCTTAGGTTCACGGCCGAAATCCCCATACACCGGCGCCAATAGCGGCGAGTATAATGACGAGGAAAAACCGCGATTGCCAGCGGTCCTTCGGCTTCGCCTTCGATAAGGCGAAAGATTCTCACGGTTAAACGGTGCTCGTCATTCGGCATTGGTAGCGTCCCCTGATACCGTCGTCACCTTGCGCCCAGGATGGTTGCCGCCACCACTGGCCTGCAAAGCGCTGGGCCCCGGCGGAGCCAGGTTAAGCGCGTGCGCGGGTCGTCGACCGAATGACAGGCGTGCATAATTCAAGAATTCTGAGCAGTTGGCCGGGCCATTACCCAACAATAACTTGGCCTGCTCGTAAATCAGGAGCAAATCTCGGCGCCGTTGCATAAGTCAAAATATATGCAACAGGGGTAGACATGAGAACGGGCTTGGGCCTTTGACCGTTGCGTGAGTCTGTTGCAAGTTCCAGGCAGTGAAATACGGCTATGCCCGCGTGTCGACCTCCGAGCAGGATCATGCCGGGCAAGTCGACGCCCTAAAGTCCGCGGGTGCCGTCAAGGTCTTCAGTGAAAAAATAAGTGGGGTGCTGGCAGTCCGACCACAGCTCGCCCGTGCGATCGCCGCGCTCGACCCGGGAGACGTGCTGATCGTCACCCGCATCGACCGCCTGGCGCGATCGTCGCGTGACCTCCTCAACATCGTGCACCAGATCGAGAAGAAGAAGGCAACCTTTCGGTCCCTCGCCGAGCCCTGGGCCAACACCGACACGCCACAGGCTTCGGCGATGCTCACCATCCTTGCAGCCGTTGCCCAGCTTGAACGCGCCTTCATCCTGGCGCGGACCAAGGATGGCAGAGACCGCGCCAAGACGTTGGGCCGCAAATTTGGGCCCAAATACAAGCTCAACCAGGAGCAAATCACGCACGCGATAGATTTGCAGCGCGAAGGTAGAGGTCTGCGCGAAATCGCAACGCTGCTGGGGTGCCACGCGTCGACTGTGTCGCGCACCCTGCAGCGCCATAAGCCAGAAGAGGAGGAAATCGCATGACCGCAATCATGCTCACCCGCGTCAATGACCACCGCAATATGGCGCGGTTCTATAAGCTGGACGTTCAGCCGACGCTGTTTGGCGAATGGTCATTTGTGCGGGAATGGGGCCGCATTGGGCGCGCAGGAACCGTCCGGATTGAAATTCACCGCACGCGCGGCTTGGCCGATGTGGCGATGGCATCGAATTGGGCTCGGAAGCTGAAGCGAGGCTACCGGTAGCACGAACAGATAGGGCCGGAAAATCGTGTTTACGATTTCACGTTTTTACAGGAGCATTATTGGCCCAACTCGTCGGCGAGATCGTCAGCTTATCAGTAGTGACGAGGTTCTTTAGCTTCGAGGCCGAAGGCGGGATTCCAGGGCCGACGACTTGTTTTCCGTCGGCCTCCGCAGCTACTACGGTCTCGTTCAGTTCCAGTAATGTTTCTAATACATCCGCCTTCTTAGACATGCCGTAAGCTCCGCGCACGGCCTCGTCCAGAAGCTTGTGGGCTTTCTTGAGAGCGTGTTCTCCAGGACCTTCGATTGCTCGATACAACTCCCTTAGCGACAGGTGATGTTTGACCTTCAGCTTAGACCGAAGTTGCCTAACCTCGACAGCTCGCTTCGCGACCAGGCGCACCGCATCGGCACTGGGTTCCTGGGGCCACGGAAAACTATCAAAGACAGTATCCGAAGTGTAGCGAAAGTCAGCCTTGAGGGTCGAGCATCGATTGATAAACCACTCCCAATGGATGCCCGATTGAAGGATTCCAAAGGAGTAATCATCCTCCAAGGCGAAAACGCTCAGTGCGTCATTCGGATGAATGGCTGTCGAGACGAATTCAAAGATTGGCCTGTGCGTAACGCGTGCGCAAACGATGTAGCGGCTCAAAGGAGCCAACGTCTGCATCAGGTCCTCGCGCGCGTAAGACATCAGCCACCAGCGCTTTAGAAAGTTTTCGTGGTGCTTGTTGACCTTGGCTTCCGGGTCGGCGTCCAAAGCTTCCTTGTTTCGATCCTTTTCCTTCTTTGCAGCTTCCTTTCGGGTAGGAAGGACCGTCTTTTCAAGATGCTCAAACGGTCTTTTGAACGCCTTGGCCTGGAGGAGGTCGCGGGTTTGGAAATCGATGACGTATCTGCATTCGAGTTTGTCTACCGCACCCAAGAAATCGTCGGCGATCAAAAATGGGAAGAGGACCTTAGCGTTTGCCTTGCTGGCCTTGATCATCGCCTTCGCTTCGGCCGGTTCCGGGAGAAAACCCTTATGCCCGTGTGTCTGGCCCTGATAGCAACCGCCCTTTTCAGCGTTCGCATTGATGCGTTGCGCCTGGCTCACATCCGTTGAAAACGAAAGCGAGGTGTTGATTTCGTCGAGGTCCTTGTAATCCCAGCCGCCGGCCGGATCATTGCCTGACTGAATGTACAGGCGTTTCTTGCCGTCATCCTCGCCTTTCACCCAGTTGACGATGGAAACGTGCACGACCGCGTCGCCCGACCACGGCATGGTAGAGACCGCTTCCGTAATCGTACCGTTGTGCTTGGCTATGTAATCCAGCCCGCTGATTCGGGAATAGTTTTGCCGGATCGTATTGGTGCCGACGAGACCAGCTCTTTGGCCTTGCTTCAGCTGGTCGTGCGCTTTTCTAAACCAGTAGACGCAATAATCGGCCCTTCCGTCAATCTCCGGGAAAACCGATCGAATCTTGTTCAGATAGGCACGCCCGAACTCTTGCTGTGCCTTGTTTTTGCTTTGGTACGGGGGATTTCCGATAATGGTGTCTACTTCGGGCCAGTCCGATAGGAGCGCATCGCGGCAAAGAATGTTGCCATCGAGGTTGTCCAGTGGGAGCGCCTCATCCTCCGCCAATGGCAACTCAATCTGGTCGCGCTCCAAAACATCGGCGGCCTCGTCTAGGGCCAGCTTTTTTGCCAGCATTAGGGTGACCTTGGTCAACTCGACGCCGAACGAATCCCGCTCGACACCAAAAAACTGGCGAGGGCTGATGAGCGATGTGGCCTGAGCCTGCTTTTGTACGGTCTTCCAGCTAAACTCCTTGTCCAGTCTGGCCATGAGCTTGATTTCGAGACGCACCATCTCTCTGTAGGCCACGTACAGAAAATTGCCGCTTCCGCAGGCGGGATCGAGGACGCGGAAATTGAGAAGCGCTTTGCGAATCTCCAGCAGCTCCGCCATGGTCTTCGCTGCATCGATGCGTTCGCGCCAGGGACGCACAATCGTGGGCCCGACAATCCGCTGAATGTCGGCCTCATGGGTGAAGTGCGCGCCGAACGCATGCCGCTCCCCCTTGTCCATGCTCTGTTGGAAAATGGTGCCGAAGATGGCAGGGTTGATCTTGGCCCAGTTTTGCCAAGCAGCACCTTCATCCTTCTTGCCGAGCAACTCTAGCTCGTCCGTAGTCAATTCGATCGGCTGGACCGTCGCAAATAGCCCGCCGTTAAAATAAGGAACTCCCTTGTAGCGGCCGCCCTGCGCCGCCGCCTTATTGTTCATTTGGAGAAACAGGCCACCGAACACGTCGTACGAATTTTGGCCGTGCTCCAGGCAGTCCTGCACTAGCCGCAGGGTCGTCCCGGCCGGCATCATGTCGATATCTTCAGCAAACATCGCCACCACGGCCTGCAGTACAAATCGTTGTGCCTGCTCTCGCGGAATGCCGCGAGCGACCATCGACCGAAATAACTGCGCGACCTTTGAGGCCGCTACACGCGAGACCTCTTCGCGATCGTTGCCAAACAGCGGGTCTGGATTGTCTGGAAAAAGAAAGTTTAGCGCCGTGTACCGGGCGGGCAGGTCTTGAAGCCGGACGACGTCTACTGGCTCGTTTAATTGCTTATCAAAGTCGTAAATCCAGAACTCTTTGAAATTGCAGAGCACCACATATCGCGGGCGGTTAGGGACCGCGTTCAGCCAGTAATCGAAGGCTTGCTGGTAATGAAGATGCAGCTTTTCGCTGCTTTTCTTCATTTCGATCAGAACCCGGGGTTTCCAGATCAAGTCTGCGAAGTTGACGCCCTTTCCGGACGCCTTCTTCACCCGACTCTCCAGTTCCGCGCCGGCTTCCTTATAACCTTCGTGGCCAAAAGCTTGGAAAAGGCGATCACAGAACACCTGTGCTTCGCCCTTCTCGTCACCCTTTAACGTTTTCGCATAGGCAACAAATGCCTCGATCTGCTCGACCCGTTCGCTCACGAAAGTTTGCCCCGCCCGTTTACGGGGTAAGATACCGGAGAGTCGCTGATAGACTCAAGGTTGAGTCACAGCTCCCTGCTTAACATTCAGCCAATGGCGCGCGGGGATGCTTACGCCGGCGTACTCATGGCCGTCAGGCGGCGCCGGGAGGGGTTCGCAAATGGTGTCCGTTGGACGCCGGCTCGGCGTGGTCGCGGTGCTCATCCGGCCTTTCGCTCAGGTTCAACGCCGTTCTCCAGCAACGGCACGTCCAAACTTGCAATCTCCGGCATAGCCTTGCCGGCGATGGCCTGAAGGTCTCCAACCATACCAACCGTCGAGTCGATAACGGCCAATATCTGTGTTTCTCGCTTGGCCCACTGCCGGCCCATAAACTTACGCTCTTTGTCGAGATCGTCACGCATGTCGTTGAATTTCTCGACGACGGCTTCCACGCGCTGCCTGAATTTCGTTCCCGTCAGGTAGTCGTAGACCTGCTCCATCTTGGTTCGCTGGCCTTGCTGCACTAGGCGCGACCCGGTGACATCGATAAGCGCCTGACGAAGAGCCACCGCGACGGGCAGGGCGCACCGGGGGTGTGTGACCCACACGCCGTCAATCAAGTCGAAATGCTCGACGTATTTCGGAAGCGTCTGCGATACGATGAGGGCAACGTCGGCTCCACAGCGGCGCTGATCGTCCCGGAGCTTGCCAAGCCAACCCTCGCTCCAGGCCTTCGTGCGCTTGGATTCCCAAAGGATAATTCCTGCCGGCTGGCCGATGGAGCCATTGACCTGCTGCATTACATCGGCGCCAAGCTCGCCCTTGCCGACGGGCTCTATCGAATCGGTTGGAAAACGTCCCCGCAGCAACTCCTCAAGCTCCACTTCGAGGACCTCGCCCTGCGATTGCTGAGAGCCTTGTTCGGCCTTACGCTTCAGTTCCTCGATAGTGCGGGCCATCGATTCGATCGTCTGATCTTTTTCCGCGACGCGCAATCGCGCGGCTTCGTCAGCTTCCTGCTTCGCCTTGGTTTGAATCTGTTCAACCGAAGCCTGGACGCGTTTTTCGACAGTCAGATCAAGCTCGCGCTTCTCTTCGTCGAGTGCCCGTTGCTTGCGGATAAGTTCGGCCTGAACCTGTTGCGCCTCGGCCAGCTTGGCATTGTTGGCTTCAAGAAGCTGCCGAAGCTCCGCGGCTTCTGCTGTCCGCGCCTGCAATTCAGTTGCGGCAGCGTCGCGCGCTTTCTTAGCCTCCACCGCGACAAGCTGGCTGCGCTCGGCCGCCAAGCGTCTCGCAACCTGGTCTTCGATCAGCTCGCGATCCTTTTGAAGCTGTTCGCGCTCCTGTTGCAGCGCTTCGGTCTTGCGTGCGACCTCGGCGTCTTTATTGGCCAGTTGCTCCTGGAAGCGTTGGCGTGTCTCGGCAAGGATGGGCGCCGCGAGAGATTCCGTCAGCCGAATCTGATGATTGCAATTGGGGCAGTGAAGGGTTGGTTCATGAGCGCTACTAACTGCGGTCGCATTGAATGTCATGAACCCTCCTTTCGAGCTACGGCTAGGCCGGGATAAGCGTGATTCGGCCAGCCTCGCCCCGCTTCCGATGTGGCTTTACCGTTATTTCAACATCTTGGTCGAACGCCGTAAGCATGCGGAGCAGCTTTTCCACCGAAACCAGCTTGAAATGCCCCCGGAGCAGTTTGGATAGGTCGGGTTGCTTCATGTCGACCAGTTTGGCGGCTTCGGTTTGGGTGATCTCCCGTTCGGCCATCAGCCGTTTGAGCTGAAGCACCAAGGCGGCTTTCAGATGATGCTCCTCGGCGTTTGGCAGGCCGAGATCAGCGAAAATATTGCCCGAGCCCTTGGTATGGGCGGGCAGCTTCTTCTTCGTGCTCATTATCGGTCTCCCTTCGTTGCCTTGTGGATGGTCTCGGCGTCGCTTAAGCGCTGCCGGACCAAGTCAATGTGTCGCTGCGGCGTAGCGATCCCGCTCGTCGATTTCTTTTGAAAAGCGTGCAGGACGTATAGGACGCCTTCAAAACGCGTTGTATAGACCGCGCGGTAGGTGTCGCCATCAAAGTTGTCGCGAATCTCCAGAACCCCACCAAAGCCCTTCAGAGGCTTCGCGTTACGCGGATGCTCGCCGAGCTGCGCTTCAAAAAGGGACTGGCCGATCTCGCTTCGGACGGCCGCAGGAAAAGCCCGTAGGTCCTTCTTGCTTGAGCCCACGAAAACTGTGGCTTTGATCGCGCGCAGTAGATCATTCACAGCGTTATAGTAATATACCTATAGAGGCGTTGTCAACGGCTCCCTACGAACCGCGGCTTGACAACCGAAGCGGTGCGCCTTCCATTGCTGCAATCAATGATTTTACATTGCTCGACGTGCAATTGGCCTTGGAACGCCTATGGCGAACGACAGTGATTTGTTTGATTGGTGCGCTGGGCGCCCACCCTGGCAACGGGAAGCCATACGACTCCTGATCGCCAAGCCGAGCTTAGAGCCTGAAGAACTCGACCAACTCGAAGAAGTCGTTAAGGCCGAAGCAGGGATAATCGCCGCGAAGCCACCGGACTGGCCACCGCTTACCAAAACCCATTTGAAGACCGGCAACCGATTTGCGCCGGTCACCGTTCTCGGGGCCATCGGCCCGCTGCAGAATATCGATCGGTTGGCTGCGGAACAGCCGCCCCTCAGGTTTGCAATCAACGGCGTGACGCTCATCTATGGCCCGAACGGTTCCGGCAAGAGCGGTTACTGCCGCATCGCCAAGAAAGTTTGTCATTGTCTGCATGACATAACCCTACGGGGCAATGTGTTCGAGGCAGCGTCATCGGATCCGCGGGAAGTCATCCTGACCTTCCGCGTCGATGGCGACGAAAAGCGCACCGTCGTTTGGGATGATCGAAGCGCTCCGCCACCTGAATTGGGCAGAATCTCCGTCTTCGATAGCGACGCGGCCGGGCTCTATGTAGACGCCGAGCGTAATATTGAGTTTCTCCCGTTCGAGCTTGCCCTGCTGACCAATCTCGCGGAGGTCTTGCGCATCCTGGATGGCCGCTTCAAGGCCGAAGAAGCACGGCTGAACAAAGCACACCAAGCGCCTCTGCCGCTCGGGTACGAGAAGCGCAGCAAAATTTCGGCGCTGCTCGCCAATTTAAAAGCGGACCAGCATCTCCCGACCGAACAAGCCATGCGGGCATTAGCAACCTGGACCGAATCGGACGAGGCCGATTTGCAGGCGCTCAAGTTGGAGCTGAGCAGAGACCCGGTCCTTCTAATGAAGGTGAAGGAGGCGACCAAATCGACAGTCGAGGCATTGGTTGCCGATGCAAACGCGATTTTCGGCCTGATCGGCAATGCCGGTCTCGCGAAGCTAAAGGAGGCCCAAGAGAAGGCCGCGGCAACTCGCGAAGCGGCCAAGGCAGCCGCTTCCGCTTTGGCTGCGGATGCCGCGGTTCCGCAACTCGGCAGTGAGACCTGGCGCCAGATGTTGATGTACGCGCGGGACTTTGCGGCCGAAGCATACCCGGCTCTTGAACCGCCGCAGCTGGCGACGGCCGACACATGTGTGCTCTGTCATCAGCCGCTCGACGCCCAGGCGCGCACGCGGTTGACTGCTTTTGACGAGTACATCGAAGGCCGTGCCAATGCGGATGCTGAGACCGCGAAGAACCATTTTACAGAAGTCGCGCGAGCGATTCTCGACCTGAAGGTCTCCACCAGCCAGGAAATCAAGGCCAAGCTGGTCAATTTCGTGGAGGGGTCGGCCTCGCGCCAGGCACTGGCAGACAGGATTGAGCAGTTTTACGCGGCAAGCCAGGAACGTCACGCTCTGATTATCGCAGCCATCAAGGCGCTCGATTACGCAAGTCTCGACAATCTCGTCGATCTCGACCGGTCAATGGTCGACGAGCTGCTGGCCGAAGTGACGGTCCTTGCGACGGAGATCAAGGGGCTGAAACCAACGGTGGACCAGACCGCCAAGCGGCTGAAGCGCCAGCAAGAGTTCGACGAACTGGAGGCGCGGAAGAAATTCTCGGCCGATATCGAGACGTTCGTGGCGCGGCGGCATTCGCTTGATCTGCTTTTAAAGACTAAGGGATGCATCACGGCCTGTTCCGTCGCCGGCATCACGTCCCATATCACGCGGATAAGAAGGAAGGTTCTGACGGCTTCCCTCCAAACCAGCCTGGAAGACGAGATTACCGCCCTCGACCTTCAGCATCTCCCGCTGAAGCTTGCCGATCGAGGGGAGGTCGGTAAAAGCAAGGTCCATATCGGCCTGGAGGCCCAACAAAAGGTCGGCAAAAACAGCGACATCCTGAGCGAAGGAGAGAAGCGGGCGCTCGCCTTGGCAGGCTTCCTCGCCGAACTGAAGGAGGTGGGCGCCAGGCACGGCATTGTGGTCGACGATCCGGTCTCATCGCTGGATCATGCCCGGATGGAGGCGGTTGCGAAGCGCCTGGTGAAGGAGGCTGCCGCCGGGCGGCAAGTCATTATCTTCACGCACAATCTATTCTTTCACTACGCCGTACTTGAGGCCGCCCAAGATTTGAAGGTCCCTCTGCGGCAGGAATGGATTGCCAAGCACGGTGATGGGCGATTCGGCATCATCGACAACAACCAGCAACCGTGGATTTCCATGGGGGTCACCAAACGGCTGGCCATTATTGGCGAGCTGCTTCAAAAGAAGAAAATAACGTATTCGGAAGTCAACGAAGCCGAGCGCTCGTTTGTGACGGATGCGTACACCAAAATGCGCGAAACCTGGGAGCATGCGGTCGAAGAGATTCTCTTCGCTGGGGTTGTTTGTCGTTTCCGGCCAAATGTCGCCACCCTGAAACTGAGGGCCGCCCACGTCGACAAAGCGGACTACGAGGCAGTGTACGCCGGAATGACGCGATGCTCCAAGTTCTCTGGCCACGACCAATCAGCGGGCGTGCCGGCCGATCTTCCTAAATTCACGGAGATCGAGGCCGATCTTGGGAAGCTAAACTCCTTCGTTACAGCCGCAAACGTCCGACGGAAGGCACTTGAAAAAGAAGGGCAGCTCTATGAACAGGGTCCTATGGCCGCCGACATCCTTGGCTAGTTGGACCGCCACGCGCTTTTGCTGAAATTGCGCTTACACGTCTCGCAACGGTGTGGGTATGGCGCATAAGGCGCTTGGTCTTGGTCTTGGCGGCTCTGATCGAGGCGATCATGGTCTCAATGCCATCGGCGATGAGCGGCGATAGCTCATCCTTTGCGGCCTCGCTGGTGGCCGCCACGTTTTCGAGAAACTCGATGATCAGGCCTTGGCTCAATATCCCCTTCTGATCGAGAAACTTGATCGGTCCCACCAGGGTAATTTTCTCCACGAGCAGCAGCGCGAACATTTCGCTGTCCATATCCCTTTCTAAGGACATACATTGTTTTGACTCCATAGCCTTCCGTCACGCCGGAAGGCATGCGGAACGAATGAAACGGTATGCGTGATGGAAGCATTGTGGAGCAGGAGGAGGGGATTTCAATCTCCTGCGCAAAACAAAGAGGCCCTACATCAATGTGGAGGCTGACGTCAGTGCTTTCGCCTCTAGCAATCTCGTTGCAGCCCCACGCGAGCCTCGGCGGAAAAGAAAAACCCCGCTTGTAGGCGGGGCTGCTGGTTCTGTCACAACTCAAAACCAGATCACAGCATAGGCCGTTTTGCCGAGCTGGCAAGACCGCTGCCCGCGCCGACATCGAGTGAAATGCCGCGAGCGTGCGTGCGCTTACGCGCCCGCCCACCCGCCGGCTTGACCTCGCAAAGATAAAACCAACGAAAGCAGACGCGCCATGACTCACAACACATGGACGACCCGCCTGACCCTGACCGCCGATGAACAAACCTTCGCGGACGTCCGGGACTGGCTTAAAGAACACGATACCGGGAATATTCCGCCACGCCGCAACGATGATGCACTGGCGAAGTATCTGCGGCTTGTTCTCATCAGCAACAGCGAATGGGACAAGGTCGGGGTCGGCATCAGGCTGGACCGTCCCCATCCTTTGCGCTTGCCCTGGCAGCAGGGCTACGAAGGGGACGCGCCTCCAACGCCCGCGGCTGTCCGCGAAGACCGTGCCGCTGCACGCCGCCGACAATTCGCGGCAGATTGCTTCGCGCTCGTAATGTTGCTCATTGTCGGGGCTTCCGCCGTTGTTGCCCGCTCTGTGCACAACCGCCACCACCCGCTGTCGCTTTCGGGCTACACTGCCAGCCACGATGTCACGGCATCGCCTCAGGCGGCGCTTGCAGGAGTCGCGAAGTGACCCGCTGCTTCTATACATCAAGGAGAATGGCTCGCCGCTGCGCGCGGCCGCTGCGCGGCCGTGCTCACGGCTTCGCCGATTACTCATGATCATCATCCTCGGCCAGTTCGAGCCCCGGCTTGATCTGCCCCTGGAGGTGCTCGATCTCACCCCGGCTGGAGTCGTAGTAGTAGAAGCGGCCAGGCGGCATGTCGGAAGGGCGCACTCCGGTCTCAATGCTGTCCAGCACCGACGATGCCATGGCATTCGTCATGCGGAAGCACAGCCGCAAATTGAGGTTGGCGCGTACAGCTGACGACATGGCGTCCAGAGTCGGTTTTTGGAGGGAGCACACCAAAACCACGCCCAATGCCCTGGCGCGTCGTGCAATGGCTTCCAAATTGGCCGAGAGCCGCTCGGCGACGGGTTTGTCCTCTTTGCTCCTGGCAGTGTCGATCTTGCTCTGCAACTCGGCATATTCATCGATGACCACGAAAATCCTGCCGAGCCGCCAGTTCTTCCAGCGTTTTTCCAGCATCACGCGCTGACGCTCTTCAAGGACGACCATGACGCGGTCAATAAGTGCCACGACCGCGCTGTACTCGCTGATGATCTCCGCCTTCGGGCAATCGATGTAGTCGATGAACTCGACGCCACCTTTCAGGTCGACCAGGAACAGCTTTTCAACACCTGGCAGCCGCTCCAATTGCCAGAGCAGGGAATGAAGCATGACGCTCTTGCCGCTTCCGTTGACGCCGGCCACAAGCGTGTGCTGCAGGTTCCGCAGCGGAATGACGAAATCGAAGCCGTCCCGCACGCGTGTACCCATCACCAGCATGTTCTCCCCGGCGGGAGGTGCTAGAGGAATTCGCCCTTCCAGCCTGCTCATTCGCGCTTTTTCCTGCGCCTCCTGTTTCGCCCACTCCGCTTTCTGTTTCGCACGCTCGAGCGCGCGCCTCGCATCTTCTTCGGCCTCGAGCGTTTTCTTTCGTGCGTGTTCAGCTTCTTGCGCCGCGCGTTGCGCCGCTCTTTCAGCGACCTTCCGCGCTTGGGTCTCGGCCTGGAGAACTTTCTCCCCGGCAGCCCGCAAGCCGATCTGGGCGTGTTGGGCGACGCGCTCGGCTAGTTGGGGCGGGAGCTGGTTGGGCCATCCCGTCGCGCCTAGCGCCGCAAGGATCCGCGGAGCAGGCTTCATCTCGTTCAGCCAATCACGCAGCTGCGCATGCCGCCCGGCCTTGAATTCGGCGATGACCTTGTTGGTATCGGCCTCCACCGCGGCCCGGAATGCGGCGGAAAACTTCTCCAACTCGCGGGCGGCCCAATACCGCGTGATGGCTGCCGCGATCTGGTGAGCGAACCTTTGGGCCGGGATCTTGCTTGCCGCGGCGAAGATCGCGTGGCGTTCAGCCTCGCTCTCGTGGCCCGTGGCACCATGGTTGACGGTCAGAATGACAGTGGCCGAGCCCAGTGGCAGGTAGCACCGGAACTGGAGCGGCTTGCGCGATCCGTCCTCCGGCCAGTCAAAATAGGCTTGAAAGGACACGGCCGCCGGCTCTGGCGCAAAGTCGGGAGACCAGTACTGGTCCATGGAAAGAGCGCTCCCCGGCAGAGGCGGCGCCGGCACGGGTCCGTCGATTGCGTCCAGGGTCTGGCCGGCGTCATGCACCTTTTGCTGCCAGGACAGGATCGCCGCGACCGTCTGCTTTTCATATCGCGCCCGCGCGAAGCGTTGCGCTTCCCGTGCGAGGGCCTGGATAGCCACCGTACCTGTGAATTGGCCGCCGCCACCGACGCGGACAACCGATGGACGATGTTTCAAGAAGGGCAGGCAGTAAAGGAAATCGATCTTGCTGTAACCGGACCCTATTGAAAAGTAGTCCTTGAACTCGTGATTTTCCCATTCGTTGGGCGCATTGCCACCTTGATCCCAATAGGCATGAGGCAGGAGAGGGTGATACCCTGCCTCTTTGCAAATGGTGCCGGCAATCCAATCGCGGAAAGCCTTCAGCATGTCGGCCCTCAGCGCCGGATGTTGTTGAATATCTCAAGCAAGCGGGGCGTCAGTTTGAGATCGCTGTCGTAGTGGGGGGCTGTGCCGAGCGGCTGCGGCTTCAGCTTGCTGATCTCGGCGTCAGACAGGCGCACTTTGACGCCGGGCTCGTACTCGACGTACTGCTCGGTAGTCTCCAGCATGCCGCGATGGAGGTGCTTGTAAAGCCAGGGTTCACGATTGGCGAAGTTGGTCGCCTTGGGCTCGTGGATCTCGCCGACCTCCTCCAATTGAAAAATAGTCTTGCGGACGAGGCGGCCGACTTTCATTTTCGGGATCGGTGCTGGCTCGCCAAGCGCGCGGTAGTAGTCAACAACGCACTCATGGTCGAACAGCCCTTGGTCCTTTAGCCTATAGCCGATCGGGTGCTCGGTGTGGGCATTGGCGCGGTGAACGTCACGCATGTACTCTTTCCGCGAGATCTCGCCGCTGCTGACTTTTTTCATGTATTCGCTGAAGTCACCCATGGGGTTCTCCATTCGGTGGAAGGGCGGGCCGGGCTTCATTGCCCGGCCGTAACAGCTGGGGCGCGAGAACGGCTCAAGCCTTGCTGGCGGACCGCAGCGCCTCGTCAGCCTGGGAACGCTGCTGGGCGGCGGTAGGGCCGGTTGCTGCCACCGGAACGGCCTCGCGGTAGTAAATCCGCTTGCCGTCCTTGGAGGCCCCGACCCGGACCGGCATCTTCACTTTCGTCCCGATGGCATAGCGCTTGATGTCAAAGCCGGTCGCGAGGCTGACTTCGTACATCTTTGCCGAGGTGCCATCGCGGCCGGTGAGTTGGATGAAGCCATACGGCTCCTCCTTGCCAGTATCAGCGGCCTTGAAAACACCAGAGCGAACCCCGGCGATGGTGCCGTCCAAATAGAGTTCAGCATCGTACATATCGATCTCCATAAAGGCTGTTGGGATGAGGTTGGGAAAAAGTGAAGCAAAATCCCCGCGTTTGCGCGGCCATTAGTCGGGTAACGTGCTGGTCATGACCGCCTCCATGGTTGCCGATGGTTGGCTCCAGGGCCGAAACTCGACGAGCACGTAGCGGCTCTGCGCCGGCGTCGCTCCCTGTCGCCAATGATAGATTTCGCGGCCTTCCAGCACGGCGCCCTCGGGCAGCCGGCCGTTAACTGGAATGAAGTCATCGGGAGCCTCCTGGGGCAGGCTCTGCTCATCCATGATCCGTTGCAGGTTGGCGGACATGCCAATGAGGCGGCGGCCATGCAGGGCTTCATGGAGTTCGAGGAGGGGAAAGCCCTCAAGGTCCTCGCCCTCGAAAAACATCCCGGGCTCGCAAACGTACTTGCAGACCTCGAAGAGGGATTTGCGGCCGAGATCATCCAGGGGCGCGCCGCCGCCGACGCCTGGCATCGCCCGGATATCGCACACCGGCGTGTAATCAACCTGCAGGGCCTTCTTGAACATCCCCGCCCATTCGGCTTGCGTGATGTATAGGCCCTTGGCGCGCTTAAAGTACTCCGGCGGGAAAAAGACGAGTAGGTGGATATGCGGGTGGAATTCGCCGGTTTCAGGGTTGCGGGTGATCTCAGTGGTGCGATACCAAGCGGAAACCGCTGCGCTCACCCGCTTGTAGCGCATGAGCTTGCGAAACGCCTTAAGCAACCGATCGAGCCAATAGCGCAGCTTCTCCTCTGTCATGTTCTTCATGGTCAGTGTCAGCAGGGCCGCTTGGTGTTGCGGATTCTGCTTTAGGAATCGTTCGACGGCTTGCGTGAGCCTAACGTGCAGCCAAGCGCTATTGCGCTTCATGCAGAATGGGCAGAGGCGTTCGCGACAGAACGAGCCATTTGCAAGAACACGAAAGGGCTCCTCGCAATCGCCGATGCGGTAGCGGTCAAATGCCAGCACTTTGCCGCAATCGTACATTCGCGCGGCGCGCTTCTTGTGCTCCGCATGTTGAGCATAGCGGTCGGCGATCTGATCCGTGAGCCGGTGTTTGGAATTGTGCTTGGTGAGATCGTGGCTGCCATCGACCAAATGGTCGGGGCTCTTAGCAACCTCGGCTAGATCGGCTTCATCGTCGTACATCGAGAAGCCCATCTATTCGTCGGTACCGGACTGTATGCGAACCACGTCGGGGCGATCGATTTCGAGGATCCCACGCCAAGTCCCGTCACCGCCGTCACGGATCCATGCACGGCAGTTTCCGATGGGGAAATAACGATTCTTATCTTCGTCTTCCCAGCTATTGATCGACGAGATGATGCCGATTTGTACGGTCTGCTTGGTGATCATTTCCGTCTCCATTCGAGAGTAGAGAGTACGCATCGTAGTCCTCTCTCTCTGGAGGCTGCATCACTCGTGACGCACAAATAGGTCGATCAGATATTTGGAGAAAATCTTTGGAAGGCATCATTCGTGCTTAGTTGACGGAAGAATCGACTTGCATTGCCGCTGCTCAAAAGCTGAGGTATTATGACCGGCAAGATCAATCTTCAAACGTTTGCGAAAGGGCCATCATGACGAATATCTCGTCGGTGAATGCACGCGTGCGCTTTAAAGATGCTTATCGGGCCAGTCGGCTTTGCATGAGCATGTTCGACAAGGTCGCTGAAGTGGTTGAACCGTTCTGCGACGCAGCGCCCACAGCCATCAACTATAATCTGCTACTCGGAGCTGTCGGGCAGTCGGTCCGTTCGACAGATCCGGCTATCGATAGGGCTGTGCGAATTGCGCGCGACCCTTTGGGTTCCGACCCGTTGCTGAAGCGGCGGCGATTGAGAAATATTTCGCTCGCCTTGAAGCGAGATGCGCGACGAGGTCAAGACATTTAGCGATCACACCAGGAGAGAGAGCATAGCCGCTCCCTCTCCTATTTTTCTGGCGGGACAACATCTTTGGTCAAGTGGACCAATCCATGTTTTTTGGCAAGGTCAAGCGCTGCCGCAGAATCGGCGCCGGCTAGCCTGGCTAGATTGAGGTCGTTGCTCTTCTTTGAAAGCGAGAAATAGATAGAGGCTCGTGTTTTCAGCAATGAGACGAACGCATATGGCGCGGTTACACCACTTTGAGCGAATCCCGCCAAGCCCTCATTGACAACGTCCATGGCCCTTTCATGGTGCTTTGCCCTGTCGAGGGCTCGCGCCAGACCACCGGCCGAAAAAGCAGCCCCTTCAAAGTCACCATCGTCGATATCTAATTCGCGTGCTCGCACCAGCATCTCTCGAACTGATAGTCCGCCAGCCTTGTCGACTTTGGCATCAAAATCGTATCCGATCCCGGTTGCGCAGGTGCCCGCGTTGTGCAGCAGGCCTCCCTCGCACATGCCGTAACCAAAAAACGGGTGGTTCGACTTCTTGATGTTGTAGCCCAGCATCAGCGCTTCGAAAGGGGCGTCAGAAGTCGCCGATTGGTATCCCTCGTGTTGCAACAGAACGAGGTCGCATAGATCGGCAAAGTCAGTATGATCTTTTTGAAGCGCTTCGACCTCCCGACGAAACCAAACGAGCTGATCGCCAAGCTCGTGCTGGTAAGCTGCGTAGCCGATCCTGATCAATATGTTCAGTCTGAGGTTGACGAGCGCTTTTTCGCTCAACGAGAAAGATCCTGGCCATTTTGTGAAGGCCATATAAATCTGTCGGCCCTTGCCGAATGCTCGAACGCCGTTTCCACGCTGTCGTTCCGAGAAAACGAGCGGGTCGAGAAAAGTGCGGAGGGCAGTCGCGTCTGCCAGGTCCGAACTTTTTAAATTGTTCGCCGACAAAGCCCTTTTGGCAGCGCCGACCGTCTGACCTTTATTGAACGTACCGGTCAGACTTGTACCCTGTCCTAGACCGCTCAGTAGGAGCCACGCTTCCAAATATTGTTCATAGGCCAGGAGCAGCTGGTCCATCTCAGCTTCGGAAAAGTATAGGTCATTGGAATTCGAAGACACCGGTCGGCGGGACAGGGCATCTTCCAATTCCGAATATCTAACCTCACTCAGCTTGCGAAGCGGCTTTCCGTTCAAACGAGGATTTAGATATTCAGCCCGCTTCTCGATAAACCACTTGATACGAGAGAACACATGCTCCCGCAGATCCACGTCATTGGCCCGTGCCTCGAAAACTTCAAGGAGATCCAAAAAGTAGGCAATTCTGAATATTGCTCGTGCGCGATCCATGGTCGTCCTCCGCCTATGAACCGATTTTATCGCGGACCCTATTCCCGAAACGCAACAGAAAGTTCCTCCAAATTAGTAGGCCGTCGCCGTTTTCCGGGCGATTTCTTTCGCGATAACAGGGCCTTGCATTCTGATGTATAACCGTCGACGACGGTCACGTTCGGCGGCATCCCTACACCGGGAGGGAAATGACCAGTGCCGGAAGTCTATCGGTGTGTCTGTTGCGCGTCCCCGCAACCAGTACCCCCTAGACTTTAGGGGATCGGCCGCCGCCCTCTCACCCTGTCCGAGAGGGAAGACGCTCTGCTCTACTGGTTGATCAGCGAGTCCTTTGCTGGTTTTACCGTCGAACATGAGGGACGCACGGTTCTGCCGAAGATAAATCAGCAAGGTCTCAATCAGACACCCGTTCCTCTTCCGCCTTTGCCCGACCAATTGGAGACTGTCAGACGACTACAGACGGCATTCAACTGGATCAATCGTTTCGCCGCCGAAGCGACCAGCGCCCGCCGACTGATCGACAGCCTCGATCAGGCCGTGCTCGCTAAAGGCTTCCGGGGCGAACTCGTGCCGCAGGACCCCAACGACGAATCCGCCAGCGTCTTGTTGGAGCGGATCAGGGGTGAGCGAGCAAACGCTCGCCCGTCCCTCAATTCGACGCAAGCGGCAAGTGATAAACTGAAGGCTCAGCGGAGAATTAAGGGGGTGTCCAAAAAGAACCTCTGCCAAGAGGATTCCGCATGGTTCCTGTCAGATGCTTCTTGGTCGTTGCCTTCTCCACAGCGAACCTCCATCATCCAGTTATCATGATCTATCGGTAGTGAAGCAGTGCCAGACATCATCAGCTTCGAAGGAGCTATAAAGAAGACAGACGGTGAAGATCGTGCGTTACTCATCGGCAATGGGTTTGCCGCACAGTATTTTACTTATGCCAGTTTGCTGACCGAGTCCGGGCTCAAGGAAGGCACGCCGCTGCGCAATCTTTTCTCAGCATTGGAAACGGCAGATTTCGAGGTGGTCGTCCGCGCCCTTGAAGGGGCTGTCATCGTCGAACAGGCCTATGGGAATGAAGACCACGCTAAAGAACTGGAGACACATGCCCAAGAGGTGCGAGAGGCCTTGGTAAAAGCGGTAAACAAGACGAGGCATTGCAACGATTTAAACGGAGAGAATGGGGTCGCTCCTGCCACGTCAACGATTCATCATGGAAAGGCTCGACTTGGTGGAGAGCGGTCGTTTCCTCTGTCCCTGTGGGGCCTCAGCTTCGTGAAAGCGGACGTTCGGAAAAGACTGCGGGTGAAATCGCAGGCACTTCAAAAATCAACCGCGTGAAATCAACATTCGTCACGTCTAAGTTGGAGCGCCATCTGTTCTGACAGATCACGTGTCCACACGTTAAAAAGGCCACATATTGAGAGGATTAGAAAGCGTGCCACCTGCTGGACATTGTACACCTCGTAAGGCCCCAGACGCTGTGTCTCTTTTCCAAAGGCATGTGCCGTCATGAAATTCCGCAAGTAACTGCAGGCGTGAATTGCGTCGGGAAGAGGGAATTCGATGTCTCGGACTATTTGCCCATCGCCATAGTCTGAAAATCGGTCGCGTGCCGGCTGGATTGTAAGTTCGGTCTCATCTCCCCTCACTACCCAATCGACGGTTCTCTCCGGATTGATCCCAACCTTTTCGAGCCGAGACTTGATGTCCTTCAAGACTGTCGGGTTCCACGTGTATTTGTCGTCCAACCATCGCGGCTTTTCCCGGCTGGAATTCACTTGCAGTTTCATCTCCTCGATAGCGGAGAAGGCAAGGTTTATGGCAATGGAACTGCGTACATGATCCGAGAACTCGCCGGAATGTTTCTCAAAGATCTGCCCATACCGTGGGTGCGCCGACCAGGGCGTAATGGCGTCTGTTTCGTAGCTTTTTGAGAGTTTGTGGATCGCATAGACAATCCGCCTATCTGACCAGGCGTTGACCGCCATGGCAACGGCCACCGGCCTCTCCATCTTGAACGAAAAAAGCTCAAAGAACCCGTTAGTCTGGAAGATGTCTTTGAAGATGCTTGCCTGCTCGGACGCATCGTCCGATATCTCGAAGCCCGAAGGGTTTCCGTATTTCTGATCCGGGAACCCTTCAACGACAACATTGGCGGCGCGGATGAGTTGGATGATGTTGTTAGCCTCGGTCCTTTCAGCCTCCACGACCAACAACTGCCCGTGATTTTCGCCGTCTCCGAGAGAGCCAAAAGCCGCCAAAGCCCTAGGTTGTGCAACTTCAGAATGCCCACTTTTATGAAACTTATAGCGTTTTGAAGGATCAGGAATGAAGCGAACGTTCCAACCGGCGCCCCGACAAAGGGATATCACCAACTTAGTTTGACTTGGTTCAAATACGAGGAAGCTACAGAACGACGGCACACACCAGCTCCAAGTTTTGATCTACTGGTTAGCATAGTGGTTGTTCAGCCAGGTCAGCAAGATCGCGTGGCGATACGGCACACTAGTCTGAAAAACCGGTAGAAACCGGTTTGCACCTCGACACGGTCAAGGTGAAGGTGCGGGATTCCAAATGACGGGGTGTCGCGGCTACTGCAGCGCCGCTGCTTTAGCAAATCTATACGAACGGCGCCGCGGCGAGGATGTTCTGGCCCTGGACGATGATGTTGCACCAACGCCTGGCCCGCGTCACGGCGTTGTAGAGCAGCCGGCGCTTGTGCTCGACATCGCCGCCGACCTGATACGGCCATATGACCACGACGCCGTCGAACTCGCGGTTCTTGGCTTGTTGCACCGTCATCGCGGTGAAGAGATGCGCTGCACCACCGCCATACTGCCTGCGCAACGCAACATTTCGAGCGATCACGGCTTCGATCTCCACGCGGGGAAACTCCGTACGCCCGACAGCATGGATTTGATTTTCCACCCATAGGATTGCAGCGCGCACCGGCCCCGATGGTGGCAGCGAACGCAGCGCGGCGCATGTCGCCACAGCGGTCGCGTTCGCAACAAGCTCGAGCCCCCCGAGGATGACCTGCGTCTCGTCTCGATCAGTGCCTTCCCACTGGATCGCGTACGGTCCGTTCTGCTGCTGTCCGCAGGGGCCTTGCCCCACGCGCGTTACCACAGACTGGACGAATCCGCCTTGTAGCGCCGGTGTGATCACAGCGACGTTGCCCCCTTGTCGCCACGCGATAGCGTTGGCAAGTAAGGTCGCAGCCAGAGGAACGCTTGCGCCCGGCTGCAAGATGCGGAAGCCCTGTCCATTCACCGGCGCCTGGCCGTTCCGGATCGCCGCCGCCGCCGTCAGAAGGCCCCCAATATTCGTGCGGCGCACTTGGACCAGCGTTTCTGGTTCTGCCGTGCCTTGCAACCAGGTCACCAGCGGATTTGGCCGCAGCGCCTGGTCGAGACATTGAAACTCATCTGCCGCAATCAATGCGTGGGTAGCGCCAGACAGCGCGACCAACATCCGTAGTCGCTGCGGCCTCAGATCCTGTCCCTCATCCACCAGCACGATCGGGAAGCTCGCCGCCGTCCAGGCCCGGACCTGCTGCTGCTCAAGAAGCAGTCCGGCTGCATCGCAGACCGCATCGAACTCGCCTTCCGTGGCAGGTGCGCTTCCCAGCGCCACGGCAAGGCCGCGCCAGCGCCGGTAGATGCGCCATGCGAAGGCGTCGACGGTGCAGCATTCCACCCGGCCCATGAGACCGGCAACGGTCCGAAGCCGGTCGGACAAGCGGCGCCTCGCACCGTGCATGAAAGTCAGCGCAAGCACGCGCTGCCCCTCGATCAAAGGATGGGCAGCGAGCGTCTCCGAGAGCATCTCCATGAGACGATACGTCTTTCCGCATCCGGCAGCTCCCTCGACCGCCCGAACCGTCACGGTTGGAACGCCCTGACCGCCGGATTAGCAGCATCCGCGGCAAACAGCGGGTTGTTCTCTCCCTTCACCACATCGGTGATCGCGTTGAGCAACGACCGCGCTCGCGCACAACAGGCTTCCGTGGCGCCGATCGCGCCCGCGATGATCTCGTAGCTTGACGTGTCCTTCTTCAGTCCCCCGGCAGCGCGATTGTCGCTTTTTAGGCGCGCGACCAGCTCTGCCACGGTGGCTGCCGGTTGATCGATCTGAATCGCCGGAAGACAGGCATTCGCATTGGCATTGATGATCCAGCCAATGGTATCCTCAAGCATCTGGCCATCCGCCCACCGAAGGATCACGCCCGAGTTTGGAGATCCGGCCGCCACAAGAGTTGCGGCGTATCCGACGCCCTCCACGTCCCCGTCGACCATCGCCACAACGCGGGGATGCAACGGCGCCATGGCCTCGACCGTCCTGACGACAGCGCCATCATGCGTCGGGATCACGCCGACAAAAGCATCGAAACGGCACTCGTCCGCCGCCGCCCAGCTTTGATGCAGATCGACCGCGCGAACCAGCAGCCCGAGCCATTCATAGTCGGTACGTCCTTCGGGAACCAAGACAAACTCGTGCATCACGGCCGCGACCGTTTCGACGCGGTTGACCTGGAACAGCTTCCGCACGCTGTTCGGCGTGTCAGCAGGCAGTGTGGATGTCAGCAAAGGAATGGCAGTCAGCACTCCTCCGTCATTGCGGAGAACCGCCACGCCCTTCGGGTCTGCGAGTGCCGCCACCATCGGCGAATGGGTCGAGACGAACGTCTGTCGGGAAAGGGCCTGAATTCGATGAACCAGTCGACGCTGTAGGGCCGGCGGCACATGCAGCTCCGGCTCCTCAAGCGCCATCCAAAATCCTTCGTTGGCTTCGGCGCGCATACGGCCAAACTGCAACAGCAGAAGCAGATGCTGGAGCGAGAGAAGGCCGCTGCCATGCCGCCTTGCTGGCAAAGGGAGATCAGCCCCCTCATGGGCATAGTGCGAGACGACGGATTCAAGCAGGCCATCGCTATCAGTAGCCGTCACTCTCAAATGGAGCGTGGGAGCTGTCCGGAAGAAACCGCGTAGCTCCTGATTCAGGCGATTGACGATCGGAGCCAAGCGCTCATCCTGCTCAAGCCGCGCCTCCGGCATGCGCAATCTGTCCCGCTCGCTAAGAACTGACTCGGACGGCTGCCCTTCGCCGGCGGCTACGACCCTGCGAAATAACTCCGATCCGAACGACACCGTCCGATCCCATGTCCGGGCGGCCGGCACGAAGAAGAACCCGATGTCGCGGATCAAGCGCGCGGAGAAAGCAGTGGCGCTCTCGTCGGCAAACACATCGCCTACCGCATCGTCGTCGTGGAAGTACCGAAGCGTCTCTACTTCGAGCGACGGCCTGTGAAATCGCGCGGCGAAAGTGACTTGGCATGCGAGCTTCCATGACGGGTCGGTGCGGGCGGGCATCACGGCGCCATCGACCGGATTCCACCACTTTACGATTCCGCGATCGTCCCGAAACCAGTCCATATGCTGAGCCGGGTCGTCACCATCAAAATCGATGACCGTGGCGACAAGGCGAATTCGGTCCACGGGCTGAGGGTTGCTGCCGTAGAAATCATGCTCGGTCAGTTGGCGGACCATCCGATCCCGGCCGAACAAAAGCGCCAGCGCTTCGACAACTGTAGTCTTCCCGCAGTTATTTGAGCCGACGAGGACGGTATGAGGTGAAAAGCGAACGACGCCTTCGCGGATACCCCGAAAATTCTCGATCTCTAGCTTTGCGATTTGCACGGTTGTCCCCCCCACAAATGCATATAAAATATTTCCTCGCGGTGTGACAGGTTAGACGTGCGATATCCGCTCTTTGAGCATGCGCATGTTCCTAAGATGTCAATCAGCACGCAATCGGGACCCGGGATCGGCACCCAAGAAGTATGCCGATCACCCCAAAAACGGGGTCCTTATTCCATGCCTATTCACACCTAAGATGAGGGATCGCATATGACCGTCGACTGGACGCCGGTATTCGTCCTGCCGAACATACCGTTGGACCATGCGGTCGAATGCGAGATCGCGGCGATAGCGCCGGCTCACGACTCTCGTGTCAGAGCCCTGAAACGCGCTCATCCGACCTTCAAGCAGTTCCTCAATCGCTTCACGGACAATTTTGGAGCAAAATTCGAACCGGCAGTGCTGCTCCTCGACGCAGCCGCGCCGCCAAGCTTCCGCGATGTCGCCGCCTTGGGAAGCTTCCGCGACGTCATCGCGCTGTCGACCATCACCCACGGGCGCTCGCTGGAGCTTCGTTATCCGCGCGGACATCGCGTTCTCTTCGGAGAGGCCTTCGCCATTTATCCATGGATGCTCGACCGGCACTACAAGGACGTCATCGGCAGCACGCCGGCGATCCTGGGCACTCACCTGGTCTCCAGCTTTCGTGGCCAATCGTCTCCCGCTCTCTTCCGCACGTCGCTCGCCGCGAGCGACATCGATGAGCCGCTCCTCGCCGCGCTGCTGGCGCGATGGCGCCGACGATATGAGGCCGAGGAGCCGGCGTGGGACGACGTGGCGCTGATGCGCTCACTCAACATGGCGTATCACGCCTCGCTCCTGCCTGCCGGGACCGATACGACATTCTACGACGTTGGCCGGATCGTCTCGCTCTGGGTCAGCGCTTTCGAAATTCTGGTTCACCCGGGCGGAAGCGGCAAGGCCAACCGCGAAAAGGTATTCGAGCTGATCGAGCGGACGCGGTGGGCGATCCCGGCGAGCGGCCAGCTCGCACACGACACCGGCAACAAGACGAAGGTGAAGCGAACATTGGCGTCATGGCTGGTCCAGTCGCTCTATGACTGCCGAAACGACTTCCTCCACGGCAATCCCGTCGAGAGAAGCACGTTATTGCTCGCCACGCCTCAGCGCACGATCTTCGAATATGCGGCGCCTCTCTACCGGATCGCGCTCACCGCCTTCCTCCCGCTCGTATATGACGCGCCGATACCCTCGGCGACCGATGCGGACGCCTTCGGCGGTTTTATCGCCGATCGGATGACATTCATGGACCCGCAGAAAACGGCCGAAGATGCGCTGCTGACTGCGACGCAAGCGCCGCCCGAACCAGGCGCGCGGCGACCCCGGATCACACGGCCCGCACCACAGGAATAAAGCACACAAGCTACGAAAACGAAGAACGCGATGACCGATATCAACGACCTCCGCACGCCCGTGCTCGCGATGAACAATCTCCCCAACGTCGATGGCGCATACACAATGCACGACTGGCAGCTAACGGGCTGCCAAGCACGATAAGCGGACGCTCGTTTATCATTGCCCCGGGGCTGCAAAGACCCATAATCGCTCATCCCGAACCGTTCCCGCTCCGTCTAACTTCAGACGCTCATTCATGTGGCAACATCGGCATTATGGGCTGCCGCTGATCACTGCCCGTTACGGCGTAGATCGAGACGCTGCGCGGGAGGGCGAATGAATGAAGTTGAGCGGCGAGCAGCGAATCCGGCTGAAAGCGACTTCGCAAGACTTATCAGAAGCTTGCGGCACCCTCGATTCTTTCCCATTGTCCGTCGTCAGATGATTTGAGACTGATCAGGGATTTTGAGAAGGGCGGCTCTGGCTCATCAGGGTTAGAGTTTAAGCGGCCTGCAGTCGATGCTGCAAGCGACGGTTTGCGATGGTATCGCGTTTGATGCGCTGACGTTCTGCGAGGATGGTCTCGGACCTGCCGAAGTAGACGTCAGCCGGGGTCAGATTGTCGATGCTTTCATGATAGCGGTCGTGATTGTAGTGCTCGACGAAGGCGCCGACCTGCCGCTCGAGATCGCCAGGCAGGTAATAGTTCTCGAGCAGGATGCGGTTCTTCAAGGTCTGATGCCAGCGCTCGATCTTGCCTTGGGTCTGGGGATGATACGGCGCGCCGCGCACGTGCTGCATGCCTTTGCTCTCGAGCCACTTGGCCAGGTCGTCCGCCACGTAACTCGATCCGTTGTCGCTGAGAAGCCGCGGCCGCTGCTTTCCATTGATGTGGTCCAGCCCCGAGGCCGCGAGCGCCTGGTCCAGCGTCGCCGTGACGTCGGAAGCGCACATGGTGGGGCCGAGCCGCCAGGCCACGATGTAGCGCGAGAAGTCGTCCAGCACGGTCGACAAATAGTACCAGCCCCAGCCGGTGATCTTGAGATAGGTGAAGTCGGTCTGCCAGAGCTGATTGATGGCGGTGGTCTTGTCCTTGAACTCGTTCGCCGCCTTGATCACCACATAAGCCGGGCTGGTGATGAGATCGTGCGCCTTCAGCAGCCGATAGACCGAAGCCTCGGAGACAAAGTACTTTCGCTCATCGGTAAAGCGCACCGCCAGTTCTCGCGGGGACAGCTCGGGGAGCTCCAGCGCCAGTCCAATGATCTGGCCCCGCACATCGTCGGGGATGCGATTCCAGACCCGGTCCGGCCTCGACCGATGATCGGCCAACGCCTCAAGGCCGCCCGCGCGGTAGCGATCGTACCATCTATAAAACGTGGCCCGCGGGACACCGAGCTTGTCCAGCGTGCGCTTGGCCGGTAGATGCGATTGTTCGACCAGCTCGATAATTTCGGCCTTCTCGGACGCTGGATACCTCATGCCTCGTCCTCCCCATCCCCGTTCAAACTTTTTTTGAGCAAACGGTTCTCCAGGGTGAGGTCGGCCACGACCTCCTTGAGGGCGGTAGCCTCGCGACGAAGATCCTTCACCTCGCCGGACGTTGCAGCACGCGCGGTATCGCCCGCCAGCCGGCGTTTGCCGGCCTCCAGAAACTCCTTGGACCAGCCGTAATACATCGAGGCGGCATACATCGAGGCGGCGATGCCCTCGCGGCGACAGAGCTCGGAGATGTTCTCCTCGCCGCGCAGCCCCTCCAGCACAATGCGGATCTTCTCTTCCGCCGAGTACTGCCGGCGGGTCTGACGTCGGATGTCCTTCAGCACTCGTTCTGCCGGCACTTTGCCCGGCCCGGATTTCTGTTTCATCTGCGCTCCTTGCGGCTACGATGAACCAGAAATCCTCCCTCCGGAAAGTCCCTCAATTTGTCTCATGGGCGCTGACGGCAGACACCGAAACCCTAAAAAAGCCGCGCGGGCCCAACGGAACAAGCAGGCTATTGTTAGGAGCCCGAAAAACAACCCCCGGCCTTCTGTTGCCACAGGCTCGATTGAATCGCCTCTCAAACTTCCTGACGATTCAAAACAAAAGGCGCCCATCGTGGAGAATCCGGTGGCTGCCTTACAAGATGGCTTCAGTCAGATGATGCGAGATAAGTATCCAAGGAAAGGGTTTGACTTTTCTTTAGCGACGGCAAACATGCAGGCTTTCCAAGCGACGCTTCTGGAAATGGCACAAGCCAACCTGCAATTGACTTTTGAATTCGGCCAGAGGCTTGGGACGATCAGGTTGCCAATCGAATTTTTCGCCGTCATTGCCGAATTTACAAACAGACGGATGGACACGTTCCAGAAGTATTCAAACGAAATGACTGCTGCATATCCGTTCCGGGCGATCGACGCTTCCCGGGAGCTCACAGCTTTGGCGGGAGGATGACCGCGAACCATCTGCTGCGGCAAACGGTAGCCTCCGCATTGGCCGATTGTGTTGAAGAAGTCGCCTTTTGGACTGGGGTGACGTTAGGTCGAGCGAGCCGTGGCGCTGAAGGGGTCGTAACCAATCAGGCGGCCATGATCGGTGCGGGGGCGGAGATCAGCTTGCCAGTTCCTTGGTTCTGAGCAACGGGGTGAGCACGTCATGTGCGCCCCATGGGCCGCGCAGTCGCTGTCGGTCGAGCTTGAGGATGCCTGAGGTGGGCCAAGCTTATCTCACCTTTTTGCGCTGTCCCCGCGAGGTTAGATATAGCGATGTGCGCAGCGCACTCGGACCGCATAGCGCGGATCCAAAAATTAGGAAAAGCCCAAAAAGTTTCAAGCGGTCTAACAAAAATTCCCGCCATGCCCGGCGGGTTTTTTTATCGTGCACGGTCGTTCATCAGGTGTTTTAGCATCGCATCGCAGGCGGCTTCGGCCTCCTCGAAAGACTTAAACGGGGAGCCGATGATCTTGATGGCGCCACGGCCTCGGTAAAGTGGACGCCATGAGGCCACATAGCCCCGCCTACCTTGAAATCCGGGACCGGAAAACTTTTCGAAGAAGCTGATTGTGAACGAATAGCCGTCGCTATTTGCGCTCCATATTTCCATCTTCTCGAAGACACGGTGGAACTGAAGAGCCATTCATTCAGTCAATGTTCCGTCGGCTGGTTCGTTCCGGAACTGCTTGTCAATCGGACGGAGAACTGAACCAAAGTATCCTGAGTGCGTCACTGTCAAAGAGTAAAACGTATGGCCTGCGCCGCTGCAAGCGTAATTAGAGATGGTTTGAACAGTCTGCACAAACGTATCCGGCATGTCGGCGCTTATGCCGCTGCCAAGATGGAGATCCGCGCATCCCGATCCTCATAAAGGGGCCGGCCTCGAAGGCCATTTTACGCCGGAGGTTTTCGAGACACCGATCGACTGTCAGGCCATCTTCCTTTCACCGCTCGCAGTTCGTCGCGTCCGACCAGTATCCGCCGGGGGCTTGTTCCTCATGCCGTTATCGACACGGCCTGATAAGTCCAGCGCCCAGACGGTGCGCGCCATCTTCGCGGCCAATGCGACGACGGCGACGTTGGGATGGGCGCGGGCGAGAAGTGCACGCAGCCAGACTGTGAATACTGATTGAACTTTGACCCCCTCAATCGTCGCACCCGTAATCTAAAGTTTCGATTTTATTGATGTGACAATAGTGACCCTGGCGCCGATCGGCGTCCAAACCTCGCGCCGAAACACATTGGATTCCAGCCCGGCGGCCGAACAACTCGTTAGCAATTCTTCCGGGATGATCTTGGTCGGGTCGAGCACATCGAAATCAAAGTTGTCGGCAAACGCCTGATCAAACAATTGCACCCGCAGTTCCCATTCGGGGAAATTGCCGGACTGGATTGCGTGCCACAGATCGCGCCGGTGGAAATCCGGATCGGCCCCGTTAATCTTCACCGCCTCGTTCCACACGACCGACTGCAATCCGAGTTTTGGCTTCCAATGAAACTTGACGAAGGTCGACTCGTCCTTGGCATTGAGAAAACGGAAGGTATGGACGCCAAATCCCTCCATGAAGCGGAAGGAGCGCGGGATCGCCCGGTCCGACATAATCCACATGATCATGTGCATCGATTCTGGCGTCAGGCTGATGAAGTCCCAGAAGTTATCATGCGCCGACTGTGCCTGCGGGAATGCCCGATCCGGCTCTTCCTTCACGGCATGGACCATATCCGGGAATTTAATGGCGTCCTGGATGAAGAAGACAGGCATATTATTGCCGACAATGTCCCAGTTGCCCTCCTGGGTGTACAGCTTAACCGCGAAGCCACGCACGTCACGCGCCAGGTCAAAGGATCCCTTGGAGCCCGCCAGCGATCTCCGGTTCCGGAAGGGGCCGCTTCTTGAGCAGATGACCGACGTGGTCGCATCAAAGCCGCGGATCTACCCCGCATCACGAGCGCCCCTACCCTGATGGAACAGCGACTTCGTCCAATGCGCCAACCTCGCGGATTGCTGCTGCGTGAAGGCTCAATCTTCTTTGGCCCGGCCTGCGCCTCGATTTGATCGAAAGTACATTGCAACGGAGCCCTGTCCGGTCGCCATCGAACAAACTTCGTTCTACGCCTGAAGCGATGAGCGGTGACGTGATAAAATCGCACTCGACGAAAAGCTTGGGCGCCACCGGTTCTCAATCATCAATTCGCTTAGCGCTCCTCAAGCCGATTCTGGTCGGCCGGCTCGTTCTCGACCGCATTGCCCAAGAATTTCTTTGCCGAGACCGAGCAGGTTGCGTTCATGACGCAGAACGTTCCGCCGGGCATCGACTTCTCGAATGATCCGCTCTTGCAGGGCCGCAATTTCTCCTATCTCGACACTCAGTTGAAGCGTCTCGGCAGCGCGAATTTCACTCACATTCCGATCAATGCGCCGAAATGTCCGTTCCACCATTTTCAGCAGGACGGCCATATGGCCATGCGCAACCCGGTCGGTCGGGTTAACTACCAGCCGAACTCGCTCGGCGAAGGACCGCGGGAAAGTCCGAAAGGTGGCTTTCGCTCCTTCGCGGAGGTCGAAGAAGGCCGGAAGGTGCGGTTACGGGCCGAAAGCTTCGCCGATCACTACAGCCAAGCCCGTCAGTTCTTCATGAGTCAGACGGCACCGGAGCAGCGCCACATCGCGATGGTCTCTCGGTGCTCTTCAGGCCATCCCATTTGCACCGTTCCGTTTAACTTCTGCGACAAGTGAAAAAATCCGGGCCCCGATTGTATCAGCTATAGGGGCGGGCATCTGAGAGCTAACAGGCCAAAAGGCCCGCCGAGGGCATGGGGGCCAGTTCGGAAGCAGCTTGGAGCGAGGACGCGGAGAATCCCATTTGAAGTTTTAGTGCTTCCAGCCAAAAAAGCCCGCCGTAAAAGCGGGCCTAAGGCAGTGGTTCCGAGCAATTGAAAACCCGCCGGAGTGGAGTGGGATTTTTATTGGGAAAGGCCGCTCACTGGGGCGACCGTCATGACGGTCGGCAAATAGAGAAACGCTCCGATCAGGACAATAACCCCAGCGGCGATGATGAGAAGCAGGACTTTCTGGGGACCGCAAATATGATCCAATTCGAATCCCTCTGGCCTACCGGCGAGTCTTCTAGCCGCGTGGCGGGTGCGAAACGGCTGTCCGGTGCTTTTCATCGGCGTTCCGTGGATCACCCCAACAAATCCCGCAGCGTCAGCCCCGTCAAAGCCGGTGCCCTTCGCCCCGATCGAACTCGATCTCCCGCTCGGGGTTGTTCTGTGAGACCGCTAGGCTCGTCAACCCGCTCCGGCGGGTTTTCTTTTAACTAAAGGGCCGCCCCACTGGGCTTTACGGTTGTTCGTGATCTTGTAGTGCGAGCGATCTTGGCGATCGTGACGGCGTTGCGGATGGCTTCGTCTGGGCGTTTCTCGCCTTTAGGGCTTCTGGGCGTCAGCTAGCCCTCAAGGACAGATTTCGTGGCCTCGAACACTTGTTCCGCCGTGCCCTTGATTGTGCCTTTCGCCCACGCCTGAAACACCGCCACGAAGGCATTTTTATAGGCGTCGTCGTCAGCCGAAAAATAAACTTCCTCGGTTTTGGTATCTAAAACAAGCGCTCCTGTATCGATGCAAATTTCCTCAACGAGAACCATGCGCACTTCGCTTTCGGCTAGGTGTCGTTTAACAATGCTCATTGGGAACTCCAGCTTTGCCCGAATCTAGGAGCGGAGCCGCCTCCAATACACCCTAAGCGTGCGCGCCGCAACTTCCTCTTACCATGCTCCTTGACGAAGGAGACAGCCCCTCGTTGGTTACGTCGCGCTCTGTCACTTATGCCACCCGTCCCGGCTTTTCACCCGCTCACACGATGCTCAACGAACTTTTGCGGCCGGTTCATTTCGCAATTCGATCTTTATCGATTTTAATCGTTACGACGATGCCGTCTTTAAGCCACTGACGATCTATCGAACCGCCGAGTTGCGCCGACATGCTGCGCGTGACCATTCTGCTTCCAAAACCTCCGTCGCCTTCCGGTGCCGAAACAGGCGGACCGCCACGTTCCGTCCAAGTTATGACAATCTCAGGATCAGGAAGCGCACACGACACATCGAGGGTACCTTTCGGCGACGACAAGGCGCCGTATTTTAAGGAGTTGGTCGCCAACTCATGGACTACCATCGCGAGTGTGGTCGCGGATGCTTCGCCAACTCCCATGCGAGGGACGGAAACGCGGATCCGCCCGCTAAACGCACCCAGGTCATCATAAGGAGCAAGCAAGACGGTGAGCAGGTCGCCAAGTAGCGCCGCTTTTCCTTCATGTCCAGGAAGTGGTCGAATAAGATCATGCGCGCGTCCCAGCGCTGTAAGCCGTAGCGTGAGTTCTTTCGCCATCTCAACCGTCGAAGTTGTCGAACGGGAAGTGATTGACGTCAGACCCGATGCAATCGCCAAGAGGTTTTTGACCCTGTGACTCATTTCGCCGGCGAGGAGTTCATGACCTTCTTCCGCCTGCTTTCGTCCGGTCACATCGATGAATATTCCACATATCACTCGATCGCGGATATCGGCATCGTCGCCTTGTCGCCGCGCAGAAACCCAGCGGATTTCACTTTCGACGATGATCCGAAAATCGATTTCGTATGGGCCAACAATGGCTCGCGTAGCCGAGAACGCGGCCCTGACTCTGTCGCGATCAGCAGGATGAATGCGGGCGGACAAATCCTCGAAAGTTACCTCGGTGCTTCTCGGAACGCCCCATAGGTCGAAAGCCCGATCATCCATCGTCAGTTTATCGGAATCGACGTTCCAGGTCCAAAGCGCCACCCCTGCTGCCGCAATGGCACGTTGAAGATGTTCGAGGTCTAAACCGCGTGTTCTCGGTACATCACCGGCCATCAGATATCCTTCGCATTAAAAGTGGCAGTGCCAGTTCCAGCATCTGCGGACGCGTGGCATGGCAGGCCAAAAGCCAAAGGGGAATTGGATTTTTTAACCAAATCAGTTGAGCGTGGCCGTGGGTGTAGAAACGTACCCTACCGACGACTTTTAACCTTTGGAGTCCGAATTTAGTTGCATGAGGGGCGGGGCTGGTTAGACCGGCCGAGCCGCCGGTTCTCCATGGCCGGCGGCACTAAGGCCCTAAAGGGGCCCGTTCCTTCCTGACTTGGCCCGGCGCTTCGGCGTCGGGTTTTTATCGTTTCAGCGGTCCCGCGCCAGCTTGCGGTTATTGCGCCACCCATGGCCCTTCTTGCCCTCTGGATTGCCGATCGGCGGCTTATCTGGCCCGAACCGCGCGCGCATCATCGCGAGTCGCGCAAACCACATCCACGCGATCTCGCGCTCGCAGCCAGGTTCGGCCTTCACGCGCCATCGCCTCGCCCCTGGAATGGTTGAGCGTCGTGGCGATGGAGACTTTCACGCCGAACTCATAGGGCTTGTGCGATTTGCCCTTGGCGATGCATTCGATCTCCGGCGCGTGCAGGGAATAGATTTTCTTGCCGCGCTGCCTTTGTTGTTGATGACGCACCGCGTGGGCCAGCGACAACAGTTGCGCGAAAGCCGCCTGCCTGTCCGGATCGCCGGCGATCTTGCGCCTGATGTCGCGCATCACGGGCCGAGATACGTGCGCAATGTCTTCAGCGTCCGGTTGGCGCGCCTGAACTGTTTCGCGTGAGCGTAGCGCTGATGCGCGATCAACGCGTGCTTGCCAACACGCTCGTAGGATTGCCGCAGGACGACGCCGTGCTTTTTGGCCAACCGCGCCAGCTTCTCGCGGGCGCGATGCATGAGTTTGGCATCGGTCGGGAACGCCACCGCCTTCGGCTGCACCGTCGTATCGACGATGATGCTGGTGAAGTCCGACGGCTTGGCCGCGCCAACGCGCGTGGCGACATTCAGGCTCTCCTGAATGAGCGCGACGATCTTGTCTTCGCCCATGCGCTGACGCCAGCGCGTCATCGAGGAGCGGTCGAAGGGAACGTCGTGACGAAAGAACGCCTCGCCACAAAACAATTGATAATAGGGGTTTTCGACCCAGCGTTCGCACAGCGCCTCGTCCGACAGATTGAACGTGTGCTTGAGGATCGCCAACCCCGCCATCAGCCGCGCGGCAGGGGCGGCCGGCCGGGAACATCGGCGTAGACCGCCCCGAATTTGCCCTCGAGAAATCCCCAGTCGATCTTGCGCGCCAGCTTCGCCAACGCGTGGTTGATGTCGACGATCTGGTCGAGGCGCGACTTGAACAAATCATTCTGTCCGCTGTCTCGCCGCTCCTTCGGAAGCATCGCGATATCTCCGACTCAAACCCAGCGGAGACATGGAATCACGCCGATTCCCGCCAAATCAAATTGCAAGGAAATCGATATCGACATCCCCAAAACCGGCGATATCGAATACTTGCAAAACCCGCGAAATCATTCCGCCAGGACGGTTTCTGCATTTTTCACGGGCGACGGATTAAGCAACTAACCAAAAACCCGCCGACGAGGGGTTCACCGACGGGTCGAGGAGCTTCATGGAGGAGCCGGGGGAGACTACCTCCGCTGCGGTAATGTGTTTCGCAGGGGTCAACGTGAGCGTCTTTATTTGCTCATTCCATTGCTCTTCACGTGGTCCTTTGACTTGCCATGCCTGGACATCGTGCCTTCCGACGTCCCGTTCGGGGACATCCCCGTCGTCTCCGGGGTGTTGCCCCTGGTCTCCGAGGCGCCGGCCGGTGCTTGAGCGGGGTTCTTACTTGAGTCCTTTATACTTGGCTGGCTGCTTCCCGTTTGAGGTGTCGTTGTCGGTGTCTGCGCCAAAGCCCAGGCCATCGTAAATGCTGTGACGGCCGCCGCAGCGCTTCCGATCAAAATGCCTCTTCTCATGATTGCATCCTCTGTGTCCGTTGACATGAGGCAACAATGCCGGGTTCAGTGCAATGTTCCGATCATCGGCAGGGATTATCTTTTGTGCGCTATGTGATCCTAGGCAACATGAGCGAGGCTCCCAGGTGCCGACTTTATCGAAATCGCTGCGGCCCGGGTCGGGCGCTTTGCGGGAGTTTTCCGGTATTAGGTCTGTGCTATTGACCGCGCGGAGATAAGGCGGGGGGCGGGAGCGCTCAGATCGGGGCCACCAAAAAGGCCCGCCGGGGGAGACGCCACATGCGGGCCTGATCGGGTTCGGGAGTGGGGTGCGGGGGTCCCGTTCCGGTCGAAATAATGCGCGGGAGTGGGAAGAGTTCCTGGCAAAGGGAGCCAGTCCTGGCATCGCGGCTGCCTAATTCGCCCCGCTCCGGCGGGGTTTTCTATTTGAGGCGGCGACGCGGCGGGATCGCTTTATTCACCAAGGCCCGCATCTCTTTTAGGAGCTTCTGCACGGTTTCTAAATCATCGCTCTGCGACGCCACGTCGATCAGTATTCGGATGTGAACCAGGGCTTCCCTGGACCTAGCGGCGGGTCGGCAGGCGGCTTGGTGTCGCTCATCAAAAACTCCTGAGCCGCAGCGGATCCCTTCCAGCCTCGCTCCGGCGGGGTTTTCTATATCCCTAGCTCGCCCGGAAGATTGCCGGAATCTATCAGGACTTGCAGGTCATCAGCGGCCTTATCGTATGTCTCGGCCAGGCTCGCGAATGTTTCTCGCTTTGCGGCATTTGTCGCCAGTCTACTAATCAGCCGACACTCCTCCGCTTCGGTGCGGAGCCGATCTAGCCAGGCCCTTACGTCTTTCATGCACGAGCTCCGCTCATAGGGGCTATTCGGGCTTGTGCTTTGCTTACCATCCCTACCGGTCTCTCGCCAGCTTGCGGGAGGAACGCCACCTCGTTCCCTTCTTCCCCTCTGGATTGCTGCGGCGGTGTCTCGCCGTGCAGCGCACGCATCATCGCCGGCCGCGCGAACCACAGGCCATCCACATCGCGCTGGGGCGTCCGCGCCGATGGCGCGAAGGAAGTTCTCGGCCTGTCTGGCAGACCGACTTCACCTACCTCAAGATCACTGGCTGGGGCTGGTACTACCTCTCGACCGTACTCGACGACTTCTCGCGCTACATCGTGACCTGGAGGCTTGGTCCCACGATGTGTACCTCTGACGTCACAGCCACGCTCGACCAGGCGCTCGCGGCTTCCGGCCTCGATCGCGCCACCGTCATGCACCGGCCGCGGCTCCTCTCGGATAACGGTTCGTCATACGTGGCGAGCGATCTGGCCGCGTGGCTCGAAGACAAGGGCATGCAGCATGTGCGCGGCCCGTATCATCCCCAGACCCAGGGAAAGATCGAGCGCTGGCATCAGACCCTGAAGAACGACTTGTCCAGCCGATACTGGTCGCGCTCGAGGAGGAGAAGTGCACGGGCGAGAACTTCCATGCGCTGAGGAATTTTTGCGAGACGCGCGGGGCTATCGCTCTCGAAGCACGGGCACTCGGTGATGCGGGAGAACAAGTTCTATCAAGTGTTCCTTTTCGCCGTAGAGGAGCACGCCGAGATATTCCGCGCGGAGTTCGCCGGCGAGCGGATGCACCCCTCGGAGAAAGGCAGAGGGACCCACTGAAGAAGGGGTCGTACAAGCCGAAAGCCAAAAGCCCCTCTGACGTTTCTTAAGCGGCATAGCAGCTTAAACGGGCCGCCAAACGCTCTAAAATACCCTAGCCCGAACGAAAGCCCCAAAGCTGGGGCTTTGCTCATTGGAACCTTGGGGAACTCTAAGGCTCGCCGGGCGTTTGTACTGGGCTTATAGGAAAACAAGAGCGCTTCTCTACGGCGAGGAGAGGCGCGTTTTTTTTTGCATTAGAGGTATCGATTGAAACAGACAAAATCACTTCAGGACCGCATTGCCGAGTTCGCGGCAAATGCGCGCCAAGAGGCTGCCGGTTTGCCTGACGGCCCGGAGCGCGAGCAATTGCTCAAGAAAGTCCAGCAAGCTGAGACCGCTTCGGAAATAGAGGGATGGGCAAATTCGCCCGCATTGCAGCCGCCGAGATAAGTACAGACTCTAGACAGCCGAACGTGCGCTTCGAAACTAATGGTTCGCGGCGGCGTTAGCGAGCATGTCTCGTTACTTCCTCATTGCCATAACGACCGGCTTGATCGTCGTGACGGCGCTCTCGGGTTGGCTCGTTTTCATACGACCGCAGCCGAACGCCGCGGCGGTTTTGGCCATGGAATCGGAAACGAGCGGCGCCGGGGAACATTTGCCGCACCGGCCGCTTTTTTCCTCCCTAACGAAGGAGAAGCCTATGTCTATCGAAGGAGATACCGGCAACTTGATCGCCAGCAATAAAGTGGATGGCACGGCGGTCTACGGAGCCAATGATGAGAAGATCGGCTCAATTGCGTTCGTTATGATTGAAAAGATCAGTGGGAAGGTTTCCTACGCCGTGCTGGGGTTCGGCGGAATTCTCGGCATCGGCGACGATCATTATCCGCTCCCTTGGAGCTCCCTGAAATACGACACCGCGCTTGGGGGATACCGGATCGGCGTCACCGCAGACCAGCTCGAACGTGCGCCGAAGTATGCCACTGACACCGACTGGAACTGGTCAGATCCGACCCGAACCAGGGCGGTTGACGATTACTACGCCCTGTAATAGCCGATCCAGGAAGAACTTGAGTCAGATGAGTCGGTTGTGATTCCCTGTCTCGGAGCGATTCGAGACAAGGAGCCCCGATGTGGAAACCTGAACACCGTTTGACGGCCGAGCGGCGCAATCTTCGGTATCCAGTGATTTGAGTGATGCGGAGTGAGTGCTTGTTGCTCCGATGATCCCGCCGGCGCGACGAAGGCGGACGCCGCCGTTCGGTCGATGTACGCGAGATGTTGGAACGCGATCTTCTATATGCTGTCGGCCGGCTCCCCCGAAGAAGCCAGGACAGCCCAAAACGCCACCATGCCTTACAACGACGCAGAGCGTGTCGACGCGCTAAAAGCGACCGGGCTATGGAACGCGCCGCCGGAACTGCTGACCGACGAATCCCTTTCAGCGCTCACGCTGGCATTGAATACGTCGGCCGCACGAGGGCAGGAGGCGGACATTAGAGATCATGACCTATTGCTTCACGCCATTGTTGAGATAAAGGAAATTATTGACCGATATTTTGAAGTCGGCACCCCGTGTCCAGAAATTACGATTGATCGTTTGGTCGAAACTCTCGATCGGCAGGAGTTGGTGGTCGCGATCGACCGTGGAGCGTGGGTTTGGACGGCCGCGGCTGATCAACTAAAACGCAACGCCGGACCTTTCTAGTATGGAAGGCTTCGAGTTCGACGCGATGTGCCACGCTGACAACGGTGACTTCTTATTGAGGAGCTCCATCATCTTATCCTGGCTCTTTGCGTCGAGCGCGGATGTTGCTTCGTCCAGCACGTTAATATCGGGGTTGTGCAAAAACAGCCGGGCGAAAGCGAGCCGCTGCTTTTCGCCGCCCGAAAGTGTCTGGTCCCAGGGCGCTTCTTCCTCAAGTTGCTCCTTGAGATGACCGAGTCCCACTTTGTCCAGAGCAGTGCCAATTTCTTCGAGCGTCCAGTTTCCGCGCTCGCGGGGTAGGCGGCGCGCGACGTAACGTTCCAAACGGCACGGCTTTTGCGGTAGCATGAACAACCGACGGTCCGGATGGAAGCTGACGCTGCCGCCACCCCACGGCCACAGGCCAGCGATTGCCCGCACCAGCGTGCTTTTGCCGGTCCCGGACTCGCCCGCCACCAGCACCCGCTCGCCGGCGTCGATGATCACTTCCGCTTCTCCCACCACGGCGGTGCCGTCGTCGAGTGTCATCGACAAGTCGTTAAGGCTGAGGATCGCGTCGCCCTCGGTCTCGCCGCGCTGGATGCGGCCGATGCCGTCCCCACGCTCGGCGCGATCCCCGTCGATCGACATCATCAGCGACGCGATCCGCCGCGCGCCGGCATTCCAGTCAGCCAGACGCGGATAATTGCCGCTATTTCGGAATTGGTCGGGCCAAATCGATACCAAGCGCTACAGCAAGGCGGGTCCACGGCCATCATCCGCATGGATGGCGCGCGCCGTCGTTACCAAGGAAGGTGCCGGACGACGGGTCATAGGAACGATAGCGGCGGCCACAAGCGGCCTGGTTACGCGTCGATCTGAAGATAACCTGTGAAGGATAAGGCGTTGCAGAATGCGAGGGCGTGCTGCCGAATAATCCGGCGGCTCCGATCCACGCGGCGGACGGATCGGTCGCGAAATTCCCGGGAAAAAAACCGTTGGTGGGGAAGTCACGGTTGTCGTCGCGGCCATCGAAATACCCGCCGCTCGTGTTGCCGTAGCGCAGAAGACGGTCCTGCGTGAAAGCCGGCTGGCCAGCCAGACATGTCAGAACGATTGCCGCCGCTGTTGCCACCCAACACCTGATCATGGGCGGGTTCCATCAACGGAAGGCCGGATCGTTCCCCAATCGCCTTTCCAGCCCTTGAGCTGCCCGCGGCGGAACTGCAGGTAAAGTCCGTCACTGCGGCTCGCCAAGGCGCTGCCTTTGACATTGGGAATTGCCAGATACAGCTCGTCGCCGGGACGGCCGCGGACGTAATTCAGCGGTACGCCCAAAGCTTGCGAGACTTGTCCGGCATCCATGCCGAAGCTAAGCGGGATGCTGCTGTTCGGCAGTGTCTGCTGTCCGACGGCAGGCGTAAACGCGCCGCCAGCAAGCGCCAGCAATGCGATTGTGTTGAAGCCCAGATTTCTCACCCAACGCTCCGCGCGCCGCCCACGTCCAAGCTATCGAAAAACTAATCATTGCACAATTGCGACCTCATTATTGCAGCGACACCCGCGTTCCCGGCGGGGTCCGCCACCTCCCCATGCCAGGATGCAGTCGGACAGCGCAGGACTGAGCGCCGCCAGCGCAAAATAGAGTGCAGATCGCAGGCCTATCCCGCCGCGGGAAGGCGCGGGTGCATCACCCCTGCGACGTTGGCTCCAAAATCGGGACCTATCCAGATACAAATAGATCACAGGCGACGAATAAGGAGTCAGCGCCTGACTCAAAATGCATCCGTTCGATGTGGGCGATCTGCTCTTGGCTGATCCATGGAAACGATTTCTGACGTGGCCTCACACTGAAACCGCAATGCCAGCAACGATTCGCGGCTCAGCAACTGTTAATGGTCCTGACCTGCGCGATGCCTCAGCGCGCTTGCGAAGCGCCTCGTCGGTGGCCGTTTTGACAGGGGCTTCTCGGTGGTTATCACTCGCATGGAGTTCGCCGCTCAACTGTGCCACGCGCGCGTCCAGCCTCGCGAAATCGGCCGCGTATTCCCCGATGATGCGCCGTGTTTCACCCAGGCGCGCCGGCGGAAGGCTCTATTTCTCGGATGCGATCTGTGCCCCGGACTGCATTGACGGTGAGATCGCTCAGTTCCTCGCGGCGATGAACACCGTTCGCTGCCGCCCTCAGAATCTGCTCAGCCATGAATGCCTTGGTTGGGGAGTCGGAGTGGGTTTGGAGGCGACATCCTTCGCGTCAAGGCTTCGGCTGCTGTTCCAGCCCTATCTAGTGAACTGCTACCTCACCAGCCAGAAGCGGGGTCGCGATTTGCCTCGCAGTAGACGGCCCATGCAGGCAGCAAAGCTCGCAACAGTGTCGCGGTGCCTATTTTCGTCATGGCAACGGCGGTTTCCTGGCGCTTTTCGAATTGATCCATTCGAATCTAAAATAGCAAGAGGCTGTTCAGTTCCGGGAGAGAGTCGCGGCCTGGCATTTCGCTTCAGGAACAGGTTCGCTCCGGCGGGGTGCGTTTTTCATCCGGGTTGGGACGAGGTTTCTCATCCGGTAATTCCCGTGGTGGCGGTTCTTTTATATCCGGAACCAGGCCGGGAGGAGGGGGTGGCATAGGTTTCGGGTCTTCTGGAACTGGATTACCTGGGGCTGTCTGCATGGAACACCTCCACGGTCCAACGGATGCACAGCGGTATCGTTCCGAAGCTTGATTTGCGCTTCAGGCCGGCCGGAGGACAGACCGTTTGCACCAACGGGTGACGCCAATCCGTTTTTCTTAGCGCCATACGACGTAACCTGACGACAGTTTTGGCGGGGTCGGTATCTTAAGCATCGATCTCTTGGGAATGCCGGTCGATCTTGCGACCTCGATGGAGGCCCCAGTGGCATATGTTGCGCACGGTGCAATCAATCCCCGATGGGCGCCATCTTCGATGCAAGCAAAGGGTTAGCTGGAAATCTGAGCCCGCCGACATCCTCGGTTAAGCTGGTCGGCCCTCGACCGCAGGCTGAGCTCCGGCAGAATTCCACCGATCGCTCACAGCCAGTCGCCGACGCTCCAAAATATACGATGTAGACAACCCCACGAAGGATCCGCGCTCTGCTTCTCGGTAAGCGCGATTTTCCCCGCACGTTGACGCCGCCTTTCGGCGTTTGATTTCGGAAGCGTCGCGCTGGATCAGGCGGCAGTAGCAGTTTTGGGGAAGTTGAAGGGCAGCAGGTCGGTGATATCGGCGTCGTCGGCGCGCTGAGGCAATTCGGTGAGGACGTGGCGCAACCAGGCTAACGGCTCGACGCGTGAGGCGCGGCAGGTCAGCATCAGACTGTAGACGACGGCACTGGCCTTGGCTCCATTCACGGTGTCGCTGAACAGCCAGCTCTTTCTGCCAGTGGCAAAGATTCTGATATCGCGTTCGAGAAGGTTGTTGTCGATCGGCATCCTGCCGTCTTCGGCGTAGCGCGTCAGATATTCCCATTGGTTCAGAGTGTAGGATACGGCATCGCCAAGCTTGCTGTCCGGCAAGACCTTCGGGGCGATTTTATCAAGCCATTCCTTGAGGGCGTTCAGGACGGGGATGCTATGTTGCTGACGGAGGCGGCGAATGCATTGACCTGGCGTTTCGCCTCTGTCCGGTTTTTCGTCCCGCGCCTGCCTTTCAACCCGGTAGAGGTGTTCGAAGAACCGAAGCGCCTGCTCCGGCGGACCGCCGCCTTTCTTCCTGGCCTTGAGGGCATCGACAAAGCGCCGTCTGGAGTGGGCCATGCATCCAATATGGGTTGCCCCTTCCAGCGTGCGCCAGGCGGAATAGCCATCACTCATCACTATGCCGCGGTAATCGCCGAGGAAGGTCTGCGGGTGTATCTGGCCGCGGCCTGGCTGATAATCGAGCAGCACGATCGGCTCGTCACTGTCCTCGCCGCTCCGGTAAGCCCACATATATGACGTGCTGGTGGCCTCTCGATCCTTTTCCTTCAGCACCTGAACCGTCGTCTCGTCACCATGGATGAGAGGCTGCGATCTGAGCCGCAGCTTCAGGGTGTCATAGATGCGGGAGAGATGTTGTTCGCTCGAGCCGATCACCCAGTGGCCCAGAGCACCACGGCTGACGGGAGCGCCGGCGCGCTCGAATGCCTGTGCCAGGCGGTAGAGCGGCGTGCCGTCGACGTATTTGTGAACGAGCGCGAAGGCCAGCGTCGAGGCCGTGGTGATGCTGCCCGGCAAAGGTTGCGCGGGCATAGGCGCGATCACGATCGGCGTGTTGATCCCGGTGCGGTCGCAATGACGGCAAGCATATTTGAACCGCACATTCTGCAGGACCTTCGCTTTCACCTCGATATGAAGTTGCTCGGTAACGGTCTCGCCCATGCGATGCATCTGGTGACGGCAGCAAGGACAAGCCTTCTCGTCGTCGGCAAGGTCATACTCGACGCGCTCGCGCGGCAGGTTTTCCGGCAAGGCCTTGCGGCCGCGCTTCTTTCCCGTCGCCCCTTCTGTCGCCGGCAAGCCCGTGTCCGGCAGGGTAACGACATCGCCATCTTCGTTGTCGGCGGCGTCTTCATCCGCGGCCTGTTCAGCTTCATTGAAGAGGCGGTCAATGTGCTTTTCGCTCTTCGGCGCAAAACGATGCAGTCGTGCAAGCGCCAGCTCTTCCTCGAGTTTGACGACGCGTTCTGTGAGCTGACGGTTCTGCGCCTGCAGCGCGGCAATACGCGCCATCAACTCTTCAACAGTCGGTTCGCCGGGTCGATTCATCAGATTCTTGAATCGAAAGCATGCCGCCGCGTCAACCGCTCAATTCGAGAGCCCTCAACCGGCAACCTGATATTGCCGCAGTGGATGGCGGACCATCGCATCGATATCGATGCCGTCCAGAATCCAGTGCAATTGCTCGGTCGTAAGCCTGACCACCGCTGCCTCGCGGCGCGGCCACCGGAACTTGTCCTCGGTCAGCCGCTTCAGCACCAGCACAAAGCCCGACCGATCGAAGAACAGGAGCTTCATCCGGTCGCGACGGCGATTGCAGAACGCAAAAACCGCCGGAGCAAACGGATCGAGCGCCATCGTCTCTTGGACCAGAACCGCAAGGCTGTTGATGCCGGCCCGGAAGTCGATCGGCTCGCGGTGCAGGTAGACTTTCAGGTCAGCGCCCAGTCTGAACATGACCCAGCGCTCCGATGATCGCCGTCAATGCATCCACATCACCGCACTCCAGCGTCAACTTCACGCCGTTCGGCAGTGACGCGCTCACCTTCGCTGGAGAGGAAAACGGCGCAGCCCTTTTCGATGCCGACCCACGCACTCCATCGCAAGCTCCCGGCAAATCCATCGCAGCCATGCTGCTCTGTCGCAGCAAGGCCCGATCGGACGTGCTTTCAATCTGAACCGGGATAAACGCCGGTGATGAGGACGGCGGGAGGGACTGGGTCTCCGTGCGTTTCTTTATCCACTTCCGAAGAAGGTTCGCATTGACCCCATGTTCGAGCGCAAGCCTCGATACCGACACGCCAGGCTCAAGGCAGGCCGCGACAAGACGGTCCTTCGATGCGGGGTCGTAACGGCGTCGCCCGTTCCGACCAACAAGCCTTACCCGCAGTTTCTGATCATCGTCTTCCATCACAAGGTGTCCACCTATTTTGGTGGACACCTCATGCATCACAGCACTCAACAGCAAAAGGTGCCGAGAAATTCGCGCTTACGCTTCTCGCGCTTCTCTTGCAGTCTCAACAATGAGTCCGTCTTCGAGCTTTGCCATGGGTTCCTCTAGAAAGACGTTGCATGGGGGACGGGCCACGGTCTTGCCCCCCAGCGCGCTCAAATCACCCGGCGAAGCGTCGCGTTCGCTGAAGCCGGTTGAGTCCAACGAAAGCCGGAGGCTCAACTGCGTGTCATTCAAATCGGTGGCTGGCCGGACATCTTATTGAAGTCATCGATGAAAGTTCTTCGGGCCGGGCCGCCTGCAAACCGATGGACCGATACCAGTGTCGGACTGACGTGCCGCGGTGCGGCGCTTGGTCGAGAGGCCTGGAAAGAGTCGAAAGCGGAAACACAGTTGAAGGAGCGAAAAATGCCAGAGCGCAATCGGAGGTAGGCTTGGTAATCGGGTCGGGCGGGCTTCTTGCGCGCTTTGAATGCGAACGGCATAGATTGATTGATGGTGCTTGCCACGTGAACCATCCGGATCCCCAGGCGTCCGATCTGCAGTTGATGCGCCGCTGTATCGCGCTTGCCAGATCTGGCCGGTCGGAATATCCGTTTGCCGCCGTCGTGGGCCGGCGTGGCAAGTTCATTTGTGAAGCCTCCGATATGGTGCGACGTGACACATGCCGACACGGTCGCGTTGTCGGCGGCCCAGCATGCGCACCAGCTCGCTCGATGACTGCACACTCTATTCGACGGTCGAACCCACGCCTTCTATTCTCGGTACCGCGTTGTCGCCGGTGGTTCTGTCGGCTTCACGCTTTCGTGGAACGACAGTGCGGCGGGCGGAAACGGAGCGGGCTCAGTCGGCTCACGCTGCGCCGATATCCAAGAGGCTCACGATCTCGGTAAGGCCTTGCAATGTTCGATCGAAGGCTGCGCACACGATCAGCCGATCAGCAGAGGCAGTCGCAATGGCCTCTGATTGGCCGAAGGAGCACACTGAGGCGCGGTCCCAGGAACCCCTCTGGTCGGAGGCGTTTGAAGAAAGCCGTGTCACGACCTCATCGTCGCTTCGGCAAGACAGGAGGGCGCGATGAAACGAATGCTCATCTTTGCGGTCACCCTGTGGCTTGGCGTGTCTGCCACCGCTCGCGCGCAGGTGAATTCGCCGGTAAACACGCAGCTGTCACCCCAGGTCAGTGCTCAAACCGGCGCACAGGTCAACTCTCCGTCCAACGCGGTGAGCAGTGCGACCGGCGCAATCGTGCCGTCTGGCCAGGCAGTGACCGGGGCAACGGGAGGAAGCTTCAGTACCGTTGCGCGCGCCCGTGGCGGTGCCGTCCGGGACGGCAAGATTGCCGCCGTTTATCTCTTCTTTGATAAGCACCCAAACTGGCCGTCGCGGCGGCGGCAGCGACAATGCTGGCGCCACCGCAATTGCAGCGGCGCTCCGCGAGGTGGAGCGGGTACGAAGGCGCCAAAGTTCATCAAATGGCTGTCGCCGCCGGCCTGGACTGAAATTCCAGCCGTCGGTTGAGTGGCAAGGTCTGTCGCCATGACGGCGGCTGCCCCGCGCAGAAATGCAAGCGGATTAAGCGACATTCGCGCATAGCGCTCAGGGACAAGCTCCGGGACCCGATCGGGATCGCTCTCGGCGAGGATTGCAACGACGTTGCGCGACGGTGATCCCGCCAATTCTGCATGTGCTTCACGCGGCGTCTTGCGTCGGAGTGCTTTTCCCTCCTTGAACCGTTTGATACGCGAACTCAATGAAACCGTCATTTGGCAGGTCCTTCAACGACAGCGTGTGCATACGTAGCGTCGCACGGTTGTCTCAAGGTGGCCACGGATAACTTTGGTAGTGCTGGCTTTGCAGATGATGGGAGTCGACCCGACGCATGCACGGTGGCCGCAACACCTCTCGCCACCAGCAGATGACTGATCACATAAAGCCTGGATTTCGCGGCAGATACTGCGTCCAACCGCCATAGCCCGGCAATGCCATCAGTAGCATTGGAAAAGTGATCTGCATGCCTTGATTGACCGCAAGGCTTAAGGCGCTGTCGCATGTGCCGGGCAGGAACGCCAATATCTTCTCAGCAGAACCATCTGCCGCCAGCTTCAGTTCTGTCGTAAAAGCATCACGAAGGATGTCAGGTCGCGTGATCGCGAGGAGACCGATGTGTCCGTTGGAGCCGATATAGCTGTAGCCGACGCAGTCGTTGCCAGCGCATAACAAAACCCCCGTGGTCGCCGGGTCGTTGAGCAAATAGCGGTAATGCTTCCCGCGAGACGCCTATGGCTCGGGAATCGATCTCGACAAGTTTTTCTATGGTCGCGGCGCTGTTGTCGATCGCGATGGCACGCAATGGCGGCTCCGGAAATTCCTGCATTACCTGTTCGCGCGTGGCATTGAAAGCGCGCAGAGCTGGCGTGAGCTGCTCATCGACATCAAGCAGCGTGGGATCGAGATCGCGCCGGTCCTCGCGGTCGGCGACGGTGCGCTCGGCTTCTGGAGGGCGATCGAGGAGGCCTTTCCGAGCACCAGGCACCAGCGCTGTTGGGTTCACAAGACGGCCACCGTGCTGAACAAGGTTGCGCTCTCAGTCCAGGTCAACATGAAGGAAGACCTTCGTGAGATTTACGGCGCGCCGACCCGCGCGGCAGCCGAGGTCGCGATCGACGTATTCGCCGAAAAATATGGCGCCAAGTACGACAAGGCGGTTGTCTGCCTGACGAAGGACCGGGAAACTCTGCTTGCCTTCTTCGACTTCCCTGCCGAGCACTGGGACCATCTGCGCACGTCGGACCCGATCGAGAGCGTATCCGCGCAATGCCGCCGCGAAAACATGGCGCCGATTGAACGGCGAGAACCAGTTGCGAAAGGTCGTTCAAGGCGTCAAATTCAAAAACGGAATCGAGGTCACTGAAATGCCGGTTCACTACGCCGCCTGATCAATCTCGTCACCCAAAATCCCGCATAGCTCCGACCCAAGGTTGCGGCAGTCATGTGCGGTTAGCGCTGATCTACGACGACAAGATGGAGGGATTGGATGGGATGTCGCTAAACAGTTTGCGCGGCAGAATGATCTCGATGTCCATGCCGCCTACTGTCCAGGTGCGGACATAGCTTCCTTGCAATTGTTCGTTGATTGTAAGATCCAGAAGCTTCGAACCAAAGCCACTGTCCGCAGCATCAGAATAGTCTGTCGTCACGGGGGCCCTCTCAGTCCACATGACATGCAGGTCGTCAATGTCGCGGCTGATACGGACGCCCAAGGCGCCGTCCAGATCACTCAACGCGCCATGCTTGGTCGAATTTGTCGCCAGTTCGTGGAAAACGAGAGCCAGCGACGTAACGATCCCACCATCGATGAACACGTCATCGCCATCGACGACGACGTGTTTGTCTTCAGCACCCTCATAAGGCCGAAGCAGGGTGCCGATGAGCTCCTTCAGTGAAGCGAATCCCCCGGGAGGGCCCGACGACGCGCTCCCGGTGCGAATGCGAACAAGACCATGCGCATGGTGTAATGCCACGAGCCGGCTTCTCAGTGTGTCTGCCAGCGGTTTCATCTCGGGTTTGCCACGGACCGATAGGCTGATCAGCCCGTTGACGAGCGCGAACAGGTTCTTGATCCGATGATCGAGTTCATTGGCCACAAGCTCACGCTCGGCCGCGAGGTGCCTTAGCTGGTCAAGGATTTCATTTCTGGTCGCAGTGGTCGTGGAGATGATGAGCGGGCCCAGAGAGATCAGTGCAGCCCCCATGCTGATCGACAGCACGAGCGATTGATCGACATGCGATGCGTCAACGTAGCCCAACGTTGTCGCCATGATCCCCCATATGCAGAATACGAAGGTCAGTAAGGCCGTCAGAAAGACGCGATAGGAAATTGCGCACCAGAGAAGGGCCGGTACAGGGAAAGCGAGAGCCCCCACTCCTCCGAAGAAGATTCCCGTGACGGCCGAGAGCACCAACACAATAATCGGCGCTTGGTCGTGAAAGGTCGGCTGCGGCAGTTGCTGCCGCCCCCATTTGCGACCTTCCGGGTAGGATAGGATTATCGGCAAAAAAGCCAACTGGTTCAAAAGCTCGACGGAAAACCAGTACCGAAATGAGCTTACGGCTACCGGATCGTGGAATAAAGGACCGATCAGGAGCGAGCCAACGATGCCGGCGAATATGGACGCGGCGCCCACCGCAAAGAGCAGGTAGAAAACCGAAGTCAGGCGCTGGAGACGCTGGTCAATCCGATCGAGCCTGGATAGCAAGACATAGCCAATGACCACGACACCGAAATTATATGCGGCCAGACCCGCGCCTGTCATAAGCCCGCAACCGATAATCGGGACCGCAATCGCGAATCCGGCAAGACAAGCGACCCAGCCCAGGGGAAGCGCCAATACAGGAAAGCGCACGAGCATACCAAGCATAAACGGGTTGGCGGGCCAGATCAGCGACAAGATCTTATCGTTGGCCGTGAGGGCACCGAAAATGCAGAGTACCGAGTAAGCCCCACCGAACATCAGAAAATAAAGCCAAGCGCGGCGCGGGTTGGTCGGAGCTTTGAACCAGTTGATCATCATGGCTTGATATGGCTTTACGATGCTGCCGATCTGATTTGCGAGTTTGATTCCCCAGGCCTTAAGCGAGGACCATTTCTTCGTTCGATAAGGTGACGTCGTCAGAGAGAAGGGAGGGTCTGGCTCATCAGGGAAAGAGTTAGCGCGCCCAGCGCCAGACCCCATAAAATCTTTCTGCGCAGCGCGACCAGTTCATTTCAGCCACCACGCATTCGCGTCAAACATGGTCGACAAAACTCTCGTCAAAACCGTGCATACGGAGGGCCCATTGGAGGCCAACCACTCCGCCCTTGATCGGCTGAATCAGAAATAAGGCCATGAACAGCGTCATCGGCAGATAGATCGCCCACTGAAGGACCAGCGGCGGCGAAAACCCTTTCTCGATCATCAGCGCCAGCCCACGACGTGGCCGACGACGACGATGACGAGATAGGCGGGCAGGTCGTCAGCGCGGTGCGGCTTGAAGTCTAGCCCGCATTCGGAACAATTGTCGGCGGTTTTGAGAAAGGCGCGAAAGAGCTTCCCTTCGCCGCATCTCGGGCAGCGGCTGAAAAAGCCGCGCCTCACCGCGGCCCAGGCGTTGCGCTTGCCGCCCATCGCGGGTTCCCCGGTCCAGATTTTGGTTTCTGTGGTCGCGGTCATGATTTGCCCTTTTACGGTCATTGCCATGGTGCACCCTATCCGGCCGCCTCCTTGCCTATTTGATCTGGCTCAGAAAGTTATAGCTATCTTGGATGGCAGGGGGCCTGACTTCGAACGGCGGCGTGATGCTTCTGGCGATCACCGAGCAGCATCTCGGTTTGGCCGACAAGTTGGCCCGGGTGTTCCCGGATCGGCGCAACCCGACGCGGGTCGTACACAGCCTTACCACTCCCCACTCCCGCCAGAAAAATCGACGAGGTCCCCGACGATATCCGCATGCGATGGATACGGAGCGGCGCAATCCGAATTGATCCGCGAAGCCGTCGTGCTTACCGACGGGAAGGCGGCAATGTGGAAAGGCGCGGCCGTATACGAAAGACCGGTGGCCTGACCAGTTTGGATTCGGAAGTCTTCCATGCGTATTGTGGAAAGCCGATGCGAATTGCCCAAATGGCGCCCCTAGCCGAAAGCGTTGCTCCCAAGCTCTGCAGCGGCACCGAGCGGGTGGTGGCGTGGCTCTCCGGGGACAATGGACATTTGATATTTGTGCGCTCAGGTATCCCCTCATTCACACTCATGAGAAGGCGCTGCGATATTAAGCTTGCTTCGTACCCTGCCGCAAGTTCAAAGAGCTTGGCTGGGAGACGGCTCATTTCTTTGTCAGCATCAATGTGCCTTGTTTCCGGATGGTGGCTTGGAGTCCGCGGGCGATACGATTGAGCAGCCAAGGAAGTGTGACCTCGATACGGACGTGATCGTCGAAAACATCGATGAGCCCGGCCACGGGCTGCTTCATAGCGAGCACAGCAAATACTAGGCGGTCTCCGCTCCAGATTTCTTCATTCACCTGAATCAATCTGCTGTACTGACCGCGCGCGCGTTCGAGCCCCATCTTTAGCCGGCGCACAGCTTCTTGTCTGCCAAGGCGGTGAGGGATTCGGACAACGAGGGGCTCAGTCAAGGCTATCCCTCCCTTTCGCCTACTTCGTTTTCGCCCGCGATTAGTTCGCACCCATTCTTCCATGGCGCGTGTTCGCCTGAACCAGCCGTGCGAGAATTTGCGTCCGCCGGGATGCCTTTGGTTGAAACTCGTTTGCCCTGTTCAAAACGCTCTGGAAGCGTGTTCATGGGAGACCCTTCATTGAGCGCGATATTTGCGGCTCGGAGCAATTAACTTAATAGCATAGATTTAGTTGCGCCGCCGTCCTCGTCCGGAAAGGAACTGCAAATCCGGGTGCGTTCAACGGTAATCAGGGTTCATCCAGATTTACCAGCCACAGGAACACCGCGGCGTGTCGTTTCCTTTCACCTTTAGGTGACGGATCAAACCATTATACACGCCCTGACGGAGAAGCGGTCGAATGCTATGCTTCGGCGTGGTTTGGACGCCGATTGGCGGTCCCGTATCACACCAATAAGATCAAGGCCTTAGACTCGCGTGTGCCCGATTGAATTGTCACAATTCGTTGCGCATTCACGGCGGTGCATTCTCATCCTGATTGTAGCGCCGCATAAGCAGTCGACATATTCGTTTAGCGCAGAATGTGCATGACAATGACAAAGTAGGGCCACAAAAGAGCGGCATGCCGTCGATGCGGGTGGATAAAAGCCGTCTGGATGGGCGACAGCTGGGCTATCCACGCATGACGGAGGTCTCGCAAACGGTCTTCGGAAGATCATGCACGCTTCTCCGGCGCGTCTTCCAGCCAGCCCTTCGGTGGCCCCTCTGCGGTTTCAATCTTCAATAACCGCTCCAACGTCTCCAACCGGTCGGCTTCTCCCGGCGGCTTGTCCCAGCGCAGCCGGTTGATGCGCGGAAAACGCATCGCGACGCCGGACTTGTGACGCGGCGACCGCGCCAGTCCCTCGAACGCCACTTCCAGCACAAGCCCCTTGTCTGGCTCATGAACGACATGACGTACAGGACCAAACTTTTCCGTGGTGTTGCGGCGGACGAAACGGTCGATCTGAATCAGTTCCTCGTACCTTCGGCGTCTGGACCAAAGACGATGGGAGCGATCAGCTCGTGCCAGTCGGCAAGGCCTATTTCGGTTTCACCGAGATCATCCCAACTCACAAAAGAAACATGTGGTGACAGATCGATGCGTGGATCGTTAAGCTGCGCGATTAAAGTCTCGAGTCGTTTGCGGCGTTCGGAATACGGCAATTCGCGCAAATCGGCATCCTCGTCGGCGAGCAGGTCGTAGGCGCGAAGATGGATTGGATAATCCTTCATCAGTTTCGGCGTGACGGATTTGCGAATTGAGACGCCGCTGCAGCACATTGAAGCTCTGCACTCGCCCCTCGCGCAGCACGAGTAATTCGCCGTCGATCGCGCCCGGCAGATGCAGCGCCGGCAAGAGGTCCGGAAAGGTTTTGGTAATATCTTCGCCGGTGCGAGAATAAAGCCGCACAATGATGTTGCCATTCTCATTGCATCCGCACACGGCCGGCCTGTACGCGGATGCCGTCCCATTTCCACTCGGCGATAAAATCTCCCGGCGCAAGATTATGGAAATCGGTTTCCTCGATCGCATGTGCCAGCATCACCGGCCGAAACAGTACCGGATCGCGATTGACTGGTTTGTCGCCTTGCCCTTCCAGCCAGGCGAACAGATCGGTAAGGCGGAGACAATCCCGACCAGAGCAGTTCGATCTCATGCGCTTCCTTATTTCCGAGCGTAGCGGCGGCAGTTTTAGCGAGCCGCGCGGAGACGCCAATGCGCAAGCCGCCCGTGACGAGTTTCAACAGCGCCCAGCGTCCAGTCTCGTCAAGTTCGTCTGAGCCAGCGTGTCGCCGGCTCCTGCCCCGAATTCGGCCAGTTGCGACACGGCCACGTCGAACGGAACGACGACGGGCGAGCGCAAGGAACCGCTGGGTGATAAGCTGGCGAAATCCGACGGCGTGCTGTGCCCGCCTTTGGGTGTCGATCCGGAGATCCGCGCGCCGACCCCGGAAGGCGGCAATACGCCGGTTTATCCCGCCGCCCGGCAGCCCCGGCGGCGATCCTACTGTTCGGCCAAAATAAGCGCTTTCGGCGCGCTCAACCGCAAAGTTTCCGGCCCTCTTATTCCGCGCCTCTGCTCCTAGATTCTGGCGATGAAGCTTCTCACCGTCATTGCCGGCGAATCCATGCCAAACGACTATTGCTTGATCCATGAGGGCCCTAGCCTCGGCAGGATCAGGCTGGCCGAGGAGAAATCATCCCAGGGCGTGGATGTGGAATGTCAACCATCACCCTCAACCACACCAGTGTCCCTGCTACGAGCAGTGCGAGTAATGAAGCGCGGCCTCGCTTCGAACCCGCCGCTTCCGGTCCCGTCATGGGGCAACGGCTCGGCCGATAGTCTGGAAACCGCCAAGAACGAGTTTAAGTGTATGCATACGACGAAGACCGCCTGATTGACGCATGCGCGCGGGCACGGCGGGTTCTATGATGGCGGGGCAATTGTGTGAAGGTCAGGCGGCCTGCTGATCGGCGGGCTCGTCGGCTTGGCGCAGGCGTTTCCACTCCCAGGGCAGCAGTTCGTGCAGACGCGATGCGGGAAGATCGGCGATACGGGCGAGGACGTCGGCGAGCCAGGCCTTGGGATCGACGTCGTTGAGGCGACAGGTCGTGATCATCGTCAGCATGATGGCGGCACGGTCGGCGCCACGCTGGCTGCCGGCGAAGGTCCAGTTGCGCCTTCCCAATGCGATACCTCTCAATGCGCGCTCAGCACAATTGTTGGTCAAGCAGATCCTGCCATCGTCGAGGAAGCGGGCGAAGTCGTCCCAGCGCCTGAGCATGTAATTCATAGGCTTCAGGACCGCGGAGGAGCGCGAGAGGGTCTCGCGCTCGCGGAGCAGCCAGGCGTGCATGTGAGACAGCCGCAGGAAGCCCTTCCAATTGGCGCGGGGTGCCATGAACCCAAAACTCCATCTGCACTGAGGCTCAATATAAAGCCTGACAGTGAGAAGGGGAGTCGGTTCAAAGATTTAAACAGTCAGGGCAAGTGTCGCCGAGCCCGAGCCTGATGGCATCCATCGCCGCGAGGCAGGCTTCCGGTGTGGCGCCGGGGAATGGGTTCCGCCAGGCCTCTTTCCCGCGCCCGGTTCCAAGCGTCCGGGTCGGCGCGGTCGAGCCGGTGCCCGTGCTCCGTGCATTCGACCACCGCCCCCTGGTCAACCAACGTTCCGAGAGCCCAGCCATCTAGCGCGAGAAAGGCGGGACGGGTCTGACGCGAGAGGTTTCGAGCGGTCTTCCGCTGACTGACGACATTCATAGGCGGCCTCGAATCAGTTGACGTCGGAAATATAGCACGCCGCAAAAGCGCCGGTCGTTCGAACTCAGAGATCAGAGGAACGTTTGGATGCCACGAGCATTTGGAGTCCTGGACGGCCCTCCTTCACCCTCCGATTCCACCAACGGCGGAGCCGCCGCGAGGTATTTGAATATGAGCAGGATCGAAGAAAACCTCATGGCGTGGCTTCGCAATGCCCACGCAATGGAGGAACAAGCTGTGACCATGCTAACCAGCCTGGCAAGCCGGACTGGCGACTACCCCAATGTCAAGGCGCGGATAGAAAGCCATCTGGCCGAGACGAAGAGGCAGGCTGAAGCGCTCGAGGAATGCATCAAGCGCCGCGGCGGCGAGACCTCAACCTTGAAGGATCTGACCGCGAAGATGCTCGCTTTCGGCCAAGGCTTGAGCGGCATGTTTGTCGACGATGAAATCGTCAAGGGCGCGATGGCAAGCTACACGTTCGAGCACATGGAGGCGGCGGCATACCGGGTATTGATCGCTGCGGCCGAAGCGGTCGGTGACACGCAAACACAAGCGGTGTGCGAACGCATCTTGCAGGAAGAGCTTTCCATGGCTTCTGATCTGGAAGACCATTTGCCGGAACTGACGCGCAAATATCTGAACCGTTTGAAACCGATGCGTATGAGTTCATAATCACGCGAGTCATAGTCGCAAAGTTGTCCCCAATCGCCGGTGAAAAATTGCAGGCCTGTACGAACATGTCGCGGCCGTCGACCGGGAAGCTCTCGCTGAACTGGACGTCAGTATCGGCCGGCAGTTTTTTAAGGCGGCCATCTTGCTCCCACAACTCATAAGCCCCGCCGATGATCTCTTCTTCGGTAGGTTCGGGCCTCACGCGCGCTCCTTTGGTGCACCATGTGGGGTGCGCGATTGCGAGACCGTGCAGAGCCACGAACGCGGCCCGCAGGTATAATTTTGACGCCGCAAGTTCAGTTCCGCTTCGCAGGTTCACAGAATTGCGCGGCCCTGCGAGGAAGATGCAACTCGCAGAGCCGCGCGAAGGCCGCGGGAACGATGCGCGAGCCGCCAAGTCAGAGCTCAGGTTGCGAAGTACAGGATGTAGACAACCACGAAGGCAACCACGACCAGTCCAGTCCCCGCGACGAGAACATTACGTACCGTAGGCCCGCGCTCTGCGCCGCGCGCTTCGGTTGGCGTCTCAACTATCCGTCCGTTTTCTTTGTGTGGCATCGTTCTCTCCCTGAGAAAGTTTCGACATATGGGGAGGGGGATCAACTGGGATCAACCGGGTTTTATCACTTCATCGTTGTAGTAGTCGTCGAGCTCGGCGTATCGGGCGTTCCAGTCAAAGATCGTCTCGGTGCCGTGCTTGGGCGCGCCTTTCAGCCGACTCTCGCTGATGTCGCTACGGTACCCGCCAAGCTCGGCGTCGTATCGCAGCACCTTCCAGGGAACCGGGTAATGGTCGTTGCCGATCCCGAGAAAGCCACCGAAACTCAGCACGGCGTAGGCAATTTCCCCGCTGGCCGTGTCGACCATGACGCGCTCGATCGAACCTATCTTCTTGTGGTCGGCGCCGTAGACGGCTTTCCCCGACTCTTTATCGCTGTCGATCAGGTTACTGGCTCTGGCTTCGGTGGACATTGGCTTCTCCTTTGCTAGGAGGAAAAAAACGCGATTGGCGTGGCAAATGTTCCCCGGCGCCGCGTTTCCGATTTCATGGCCAAAACCGCCGCGGCGTTTGGCTGCGGTTGTATGAAAGCCAACCCGAGAGCGCCGTCACGATGATCAAGCCGGTCGCGATGGCAATGAGGAAGTAACGAGACATGCTCGGCAACGCCGCCGCGAACCATAGTTGCGACCGCACGTTCGTGGCTGGCTCGAAACGTCCTGTTTATTTTTGAGGCTGCAGACCGGGCGACCGCACCCACTCGTCGATGAGAGCGTCTGTATCTGCTTGCGTCGCTTTCTTGGCCGTCCTTGAACGCGCCAGCCGCCAAGAAGACCGCGAAGCCTGTTGCTACGGTGTGAGGGAGGTAACTGTAACAGACAGCCCTCAAGAGCAGCCTGCCAACCCTCCTGTCGCCCGGCCTCCGGCGAACGGTTGACACTCGATTCAGTCCTGCCGCCCGTCGTCCGGCGCCGTCTCCGGCCATGGAATCCGGCCTCCGGTCCCCCGTCGACCGGCCGCAATATGCTCGAATTCTGCCGGCCCGGCGTGACGGTCCACCGATCCGCGGTCGGAATCCGCGAGCAAGCCCGCCGTTGGCGGAGGGGCGTGGCCCGGTTCACCGTAACCGTGGGTGCCGGTCGACCGGCTCCATCGAAGCGGTCTCGGACGGGATGACGCGGGCACCGTGCGGTGGTCTCGTTCTGCTTGCCGGGGTTGACGCTTGCAGGGCGGGGACTCAGATTCCCGCTGCGGGAGAGCGTGATGACGCAATCGAAACGATGACATCGACCGGATCGTCGCCGCGATCGACGCGACGCGGACCGCGGAGCAATGGCGTAATCCGGATCGCCCAGACAGCCGCTTCGTCAAACGTCGACGGCGTGCGTCAGGATCCAGCGATCACCCGCGAAGACGCGGCTCCGGACGGCCGACTGGCGCAACAGACTCGACCGGCGCGGAGCGGCGACGACCGCGCAAGTCGGAATGAGCCTCATCGTTGCGCTGGTGACCTCGGATTTCGATGAGCTGACCGAGAGCGATCATGGACTCGTCGGGCATGCGCTGACGGATCTCCATGCCCGTGGATTCTCGATCGCCTGATCGCTTCGGACCGACGTCGACGTGTTGTCCACTCGCCAACCGAACGCAGGGATCCCCGGAACCCCCGCGCCTGCAAGCGACGCCAGAGTTCGGCGCCGTTGCGACAGCCACCGCGCCACTCGTCCTCAAGGAGCAGATAATACGCGTCGAGTGAGCGCTGCCGCGTTTGGAACATGTCGGTTCGCCCGCCACGCAAGATCTGGCGAACGAGATTCACCCGATAAGGTTCAAGGCTCTCAGCCCGACATTTCTGCGGTGTCCCTCCGTGAATGTCGCGCGCAACGAAGTCGGGCGATTTCCCTGGACCTCGCTTTGCGCGCTTTGCCGCCGTCGCACCGATCGACGCCGCGACACGGTCGATGAAGTACCGGCCATCGACGATCGCGGCGATCTGCAGGCGATCGAGCAGCCAGAAAACCGGCACTCCCATACCGAAATCATCGCTGAGGATCGTCTTCTGATGGGCGTCGAGGTGGGCGAAGGCCGGCGTCAATCGCAGGTCCAGGTCGGGCGCAATTGCGTGGAGATAGCGGGCCCAAGCAAACTCGCTGAGAGAGACGCCGGAAGCGTGCGAGGGCGTGGTCAGATAGCCGATCGTCAGGAGGAAGTCCGCCGGCAAACGTCGCGGGAAAGGCCGGGAGATCGGGAGGCGTCGGCCAGGTCGATTGGTCGACGTGAACTTGAAACACCCTGTCCATCCGGTCGGGCCTCAGAACAATCGAGGATCGAGCGAGAAAGACTCCTCGGCGACGATGCTGACATCGGCAGCAGCCGGATGGCTGTTGTTGATCAGCACGTTCAGATCGGGAGAGTCCACGATCGGCACGATCGCCGAGGGGACGCGCAGCAAGAGCGTCGCGCGCCCCTCATGCCAGGCATCTCCCCTCTCCTGGCTCCAGGCCTCGTGTCGCCGCCAATCGGCCGGGACATCTTTCAGCAACACATCCTCGATTTCCGTGGACTTGGAAATCTCGTAGGCGACCATGACGAGCTCCGGCAAGAGTGCCGGATCCTCGACATGGACGAGCTTTTCGAGGACGCAGAGCGCTGGAGAGGTCGCGCAATAGGTGACGGCATGTCCCACGGTATTCCAGCGGCCGTCGAAATGCAGGCCATAGCCGCCGTCCAGCGCCTTTGCATGCTGTTTGCCCGACAGGCGCCAGAGCAGCATCAGGCGGCGGCGCCCCAGGCGATCTTGCCGAGGATGGTCTCGATGACCCGTGCGCCGGCTTCGGTCTGCGCGACAACGAGCGGTGTCTCGCCACCTAGCTCGGTGAGCGGGCGGCGAAGCCAGCGGCTCGCTTTGTCCTGATAGCCGAAGGTCTGCTCGGCCAGCGACTGGACGCGCAGAAGGCGCACGGCCCGATCCGACTCATCGACCGTCAGCGGCTGCTGCTTGTCGGCGCGATGACGGCGGGTGCGCTGTGGGATCACGAACCTCTCGATCTCCTGATCGCTCATTCCAGCCTGGCTCAATCCACGTAGCACAGACAAGGGAAGCCTGTTGCGGACGGCGAGGGCCAGATCGGCCTGAGAGCGCACGACCGTGCCGAGCACGCCTTGGCCTCCGAGCTTTCGGGCGACTTCCTCGACGATGGCGATCGACATGAAGGCGTCCTTGCGGTCAATGGCAACGTGCCGTAAGTATAGTCGGCATATTGCCGGATAGCAAGGGCAGCTTTTCCTGACAGGATGGCTCGGAAGGATATCAGGAGCATGGGTGGAGCAGCCGGAATACTGGCATACAGTTCATTGATCGGACGTTTCACATGCCTGAAGTACTTTGATCGTGTGAAGGTATCCAGCACGTTTGAAGATGGCAGCAGCTTCCAGGACCGTTCATTCAAGATGGGCCTGGAGAAAGATATTATTGTCAATGAGAAGCTCATGCAGTCCCGTGCCAAGGACTCAGGGGCGGTCGTCGAAATATCTGGCATCAAGGCGATCAAATTCCCGGACAAGCGGCTGGAAACTATTAGCCGTGTAGTAGTCGAACGGTCCTTACTTCGTTGATAAGAGCCTGTTTGTAAAATCAGGGATGAGCGTTTCTGCGGATGAGAACACCGCCCATGGCGACGTGGATCATTGCGGTTGATACATCGATGCGACGTTCGTAATCACGCACGAGTCTGCGCCCGCGGATCATCCAGCCGAAAGTTCGTTCGACCACCCAGCGGCGCGGCAGGACTTCGAAGCCCTTCTGCCCGTCGCGGCGTCGGATGATTTCAAGTGCGAACTGTAGATAGGCGGCCTTGTCCATCAGTTTCAGCCGGTCGTAGGCGGCGTCGGCGAACAGATGTTTTACCCACGGCCAGCGTTTGCGGATCGCATCGAGGATTGCTTGCGCGCCGGCGCTGTCGGAGATGTCGGCAGTTGTCAGATTGATCATCAGCAATCGCCCGTCTGTATCGACCGCGATATGACGCTTTCGGCCGACGATTTTCTTGCCGGCATCATAGCCGCGTGTCTCGCCATGCGGCGCTTTGACCGACTGACTGTCGATCACCGCAGCAGACGGGCTTGCTTCACGCCCTTGCCGTTCCCGATCGAGCATCAGTTCGACGTCATGGATCGTCTGGAACAGGAAGCGCCGCGCCAACTCGCGGAACCAGCCGTAGACCGTCCGCCAGTGACCGAAATGCACAGGCAGCATCCGCCAGCCGCAGCCCGAGCGCACGAGATAGCGCACCGCGTTGATAACTTCGCGAAATTCGACTTCGCGGGGCCGGCCCCTGCGTCCGGGTTTCGGCATCAGCGGCGCGATCCGCTCCCATTCCTCGTCCGTCAGGTCAGACGGATAGCGCTTGGTCTTCCGGGCGATCCTGGCCATCCGGCCCCGCTGCTTGCGTGTCCACATTCCAAGTGTGAATCATATTCGCAGACAGACCGGAATCCCAAATCATCCCAATTTTCAAACAGGCTCTAACATTACAGTCGTAATTTTTGTTTGATGTGGGCTTTTTGAGCGACGGCCTGGTGAGCGCGTCGCCACAGCGACCATGCTATGACATAGCCAGGTCGTATTCGTTTTCGGGCGAGCCGCTGCGCTATTCTGCGGATTTCCTGGACCGACCAACGGATGAGGTCTCGCGCGTTCGGATTGCGCGCGATGTGTTTTTTTGGGACGGCGCGTTGGCTTTTCGGCGAATGGCGGCCATCATGGCGAAGGTCAACATGACAAGCGACACGTGACGATGCCAGCCATGCCAGGATCGCGTTTCATTGTGATCGAGGCCGAACTCGTTCTTGGCGGTCTCAAAGCTGTCTTCGATCGCCCAGCGATGTCCTTCGACGGCGACCAGCTGCTTGATGGACGTTCCGGCGGGACACCAGGTGGTGAAGTAGGCGAGTTCGCCATCGACGATATGGCGTCGGATCAGCAGGCCGCGCGTCCACAAGCCGCTGTGTTTCGGCGCGGGGTCTCGACCACGATCGGCAAGGGGGTCCCATCATTCCAACTCAACGAAATCAATGGGCTGAAGGGGACTCCATGATGCCGATGGGGGTCATTTTTTGATCAGCATTCACACTTAAAGCTAGACTTAAGGTCACATGCTTCGCGAGATATCCCGTTCAAACAAGGCGGCCCTCGTCGGACGCGGACGATGGTCGGCAAAAAGCGCTTCGTTCAGTCGCCCTTAGGCAGGGGCAAGCCAGGATCCGGGAGAGGCTGCTGGAAGTCTACAATGCAGAGTGTGCTATCACCGGGACGAGAGTTGTAGCCACACTTCAAGCCGCGCATATCTTTCCCTACAGAGGCGTCGAAACTAATTCTGTGCGGAATGGTATTCTTCTGAGAGCCGATATCCATAACCTTTTCGATTTGGGCCTCATTCAGATTGAAGCGGGGTCATTCAAAATATTGCTTTCACCAGATCGTCTACAAAGCCCTTACGCCAAATGGCATGAACAGACGCTGCGCCTGCCGTCGAGGAAACATCAGCGACCTAGCGGGGCGGCTCTAGAAGAGCGATTTCGATATTTCTCAGAGAAAGAAAAATAAGGAAGAATCGAATAACGCGAGGGTGGCTCACCGAACGCCATCGCGCTTTCCAATCTTCTTGCTTACAGCTTCTAAACAAAAGGGCAGAGGAAGGCCGAGCTATTCTTTCGGGGAGTCGACCAGCTTCCGGCAATAGAATCGAAATAAGGCTTCCAGATGCTTTCGAACTGAGGAGTGATGAGACGCTCGTACCGCGGATCTTGCCTCAGCAATTTCCATGACATCCCTGCATAGTTAGCCAAAACGAAATCTATCGCGAGTAATCCATCCATCGGCGGGTGCATCAACCGAGGTGGATCTAACAGTAAGGTAGCCCCCAATTGGCTTCCAAGCTGAGACATTCGCGACCCGCCGTACTGGAAATGGTAAAGCGGATGGATGTCGTCCGTTACATGCGGTGTCGACTTTGCCTTGTCGATGATGTGACGATCGAAGTGCCAAGCCGCCTTTAGCTCAACCCCATTGGCCGTATTGGCATATTTCTCGACGTTAATCTCAAGCTCGGCAAACTGGTCGTCTATGTCTGCGTCAAATCGGCCGATCAATGAGAGATTGAGTTCGATCCGAAAGTTACTCGTTTTCTGAGGCAGTGTGCCCCTTGGTGTGTCAAGTCGAAACACAAGATTTGCAATGTTGTACCCCCACGAGTCTCTTTCGTGAGATGCCTGTTTCGCGCATTGATCGGCTGCACTGCTTAGAGGTGAGATATCAGCGCAAATACCTTTCTGATTCAGTATTAGGCCTAACGACCTAAGTGCTGTGGCGGCCGTCCTGCGACGGTCGTCGTAGTTATTTTTTTTCGTCATCTCGCAAAGCCGCCATCATTTCAGCAATTCTTGGTTGCTCGAACGGATGAATTTCATATCCTTCCGACTTGTGAGTCCTGTCGAGAATGGACTTGACTGATGCATAGATCCCGTCTTGCCACTCGCGTCGCTCAACGGAGAGTTGGACCGCGTCCGTTGGTGCAATTGGTTTAGACAAAAGCTTACACACAAACCAGAAACGAGCGTCGTAGCCATCAACGAGTGGATGAGCAGCTGTCAACTTCGATAACTTGAACGCAGATTTCAATGCACTCACCCTTTCGCTGGCTTCGAGACGCTGTATAGGCGAAGAAGGGTGCACCTCTTTGAACGCTGCCAGCAATTTGAACATCCACCATCGGGGCCAGGCATTGCCAAACGTTCCAGTGTACTTTGTTGCGCTTAACTTCGATTTTAGCCTCTCCCAATCGTCCGACGCCTCGATATCAACGCCGAGGCGAGCCGCTAACAGGCGTTCGTCGATTAACGGGCCGGCACCAAAGATTAGATTCTGAAGGATGGATCGAGCAAAGGCGTGCGCAGGATAGCTACGATTTTCAGCGATATCATTAGCTATGCGCGGGTCTATGATACTAAATGCATCGGGAAGATCGATTAAACGACTATAGATGTTCTTGATCGTGCGCGACTTGAGCGCATTGATGTTTTTGTATCCAAGCGCAAGATCAATCAACTCAGCGGCCATTCGTGGCGCGTCTGCCGTTACGGATCCTTTGTAGTACTTGCGGTCAAACAGATCGTGGCCAGTCTCATCCTTGTCGTATGATAATTGAAAGTTGTCATCTACCGACCACAGAACCAAAGGACGCGATGTCATTTCGCCTTCGGTCATCCGTGTTCTTAATTCTTGAGCCAGCGAAAGCGCCCGGTAATTGACTCTCGCGCCGGATTCATCAGCGGTCCGGTCTAGTCGTAGATCCAGAAGCAATCCGTCGAACTCGGCCTTCAAAAGCATGCGAATCTCGTCATCAAAGTTTGCCGGGGTGCGGACTTCAAGTTCGAAATCTGGGCCGCTTTGCTGCAATAATTCGACAATAGGTCTTACAGCACGTGCATCATCGTCTAAGCAGAGATACCTAATAGGCATTGTCAGGGATCTCCTCATCGGAGGCTTCTGGTACGCTGACGCGGAAGCAGGTTGAAAAACCTTCGGCCGCGGGACGCAGTGCAATCTGGCCGCGGGCGGTTTCAACGATATCCTTCACAATCTTGAGCCCCATCCCCATACCCTCGAAAGTGCCGTCTTCCGCGGAAGCTCCCGTGGCCCAAGTAGTCGTAAAGAACGCGTCGAAAATTCGAGTAGCGTCGGTGGCCGGAATCCCGTCGCCATTATCCATGAAGTCCAAGAAGATGTTTCCCTCGTTGCGTCCGCATTCTATTTGGATGCGACCGTTTACGCCCGCCCGACGAATTGCCTTGAGGGAGTTTGTGAAAAGATTGATCAAGATGGAGGCCCACTCGGACTTGTGCATTGGGCGGGTAAACAATGACACGCCTTGGAAGGCGGTTTCCAGGGTTAGCTCTTTCCGGTTGAGCTTAGGCGATACAACTTTCACAAATGAATTTACGACGTCTCGTATTTCTAAGGCGACGACTTCACGGCTAACGTTGTCCCGGACCGTCGCGTCGAAGTAAGTGAGGTAACCCTCGAAGTCAGCAATTTTATCCAGCAGCGCATCCGCTTGTTTCGGTTGAGATGCTTCTGTCTGGACGCTCGCGGCAAGCAATGATGCCGACGCTTTAACCGACTCGAGCGTTATCCGAATTTCGTGGGTGAACTCTCCGATTGTTAACCCCAAGGTTGCGAGTACTCTCATCATGCCGAGTTCTTCAAGTAGAGCCTGACCGGTATCTCCGATTTCGATTACCGAGGATCGTATCGCATCAACAACCTGCGCCAGTGCTAAAGTATAGGCCGGGTCCCCGTTCGCGTTTTTCTGAAGAGCGCTGAGGCGCCCCAAGAGTTCTTCGGCCTGTCCCTTCGGACTACGTTGCTTCTGTCGAGTATCGGTGGTTGTCAGCTTTCTGTCGCGAGCAGCGGCTATGGGCAGGATGGCTGTTTTTAAGACAGCAGAAACGAAATCTTTTAGCTCCACAAATGATTCGTTTTCCAGCAACCCTTCGCGGCTAGAAGTCTCTTCGAAGTTCGTGCCGTCTACATCGCTGATCTCAACGAAGCCCAGAAAATTTCGGTTACTGTGCGGTGGCAAGACCTTACGCAGCAGGTTTGATGCATTCAGCTTCAACCAATCATCGAATCTCTCTCCATAAGGGAGCACCCGGAAGCCATTACGATAGAGGCGTATTCCACCGCTACTCTGCAGTTTATCAGCAACTTTTGATCTGAAAGCCCGTTGGGTTTCTTTGTCGATGTAGTAGTAGGCTTTGAACCTTACATTCTTTAGATGGGGGTAGGGCTCTGCAGGAGTGTCCTTGTTTGGTCCGATAGTTGATGGACCGCTATCAATTCCAAATTGAGTAGACTTCAGCGTCCAACTCGCATTTCCCGCATGATCAACGAAGCCTTCAATTTCAGCGAGTGCGTGTCTAAAAAAGGCGGACCAATCGTCCGCAACGATTTCAAGATCTCCACTCCTTTCTCGAGCGAACGACGCCTTAAAGCCGGGGTCTGCTCCACTTGCGGTGGCCGCAGCGAGAGGAAATGGCTGGATCAGTTCAGCGATATGCCGATGGGATCGTTCAATCTGAGCATCTGACCAGCTGTCTCGTAGGTCTAGAATCGTTAGGCGTGTGCCATGCTCGAATGGCTTTTTTATTCGGGTTATTTTGCTTGGAACGGCAGATAGATTTCGATTGGCGACAAACTCATCCCAATCGATATCGAGGCGCAATCCGTTGCGAGCAGAATGAGTCGTAGTTTCGAGTACGAGACGACGCCCGAGTCGTTGAGCCGCAAATCGGCCAATACCTTTACGCCCGGCCTTTTGTCTGGCGAACAGCTCGCTTCGCGAATGTTCCACCTTGTTGGGTGTCGACAACCGCATGAAGCCCGCTTCAAGCTGCTCGATATTCATTCCCGAACCGTTGTCGTAAATCTCTAACGATGTCTGGGGGGCGCTCGCAGTGTTGAAGATCAAATCCACCTGAGTCGCATCTGCGTCATAACCGTTTTTGACGAGTTCAGCCACGGCCGTTTCTTGCTTGGCGACCAGTTCGAGTCCAAGCCTAGAGATGTGGCTGGCGTCTACCGAGAAGAAAAGCGTCCCCTCACCGTGCAAGAGCAAGAAGCCGTTGCCCGCGCTCAGCTTTTCTGAGAGATGATCTGTATGTTCGTAACCTTGTCGCGTTAGAGCATATCTAGGGCTACCTGAAGAATCGTCTGACCTTGCGATAAAACCCCGTTCGAGAAACTCGGATGTTACACGAGCAAGCCAGTCTGGCTCATGTGGCAGATTCAGGAAATCCGCAGTGACACGCAAATCATAGCTTAAGGGCTTTTGGCGGTCGTGCGAGCGTCCGTCTTCTCCGATTGAATCTTGAACCATGCCAGCGAGTTCGAAGAGAAATACGTCGCGAAACTCCTCGTAGCTAAGGTCTCGAATCGGAGGAGGCACGTAGTATTTTTCGTAAAGCAACGATGCAATACGCTCAAATCCACTGTTCAAGTAGACCCAGTGCTCATCCTCGGCATGATCTTTCGATGGGCTGTCATGCGATGCTATCGATTCATATCCGTTATCCAGCTCATGCCCTAACCTATCGAGCCAGTCCGGCTCGTAGGTGAGACCAAGGCTGTCTGCGACTAGCCTGTAATTAACCATCCCGTTTGGATTGGGTGGCGCGGCAGGCTTCATCAAATAGTCGGTCAAACCAGCCATTCCGATGAAGGTCAGATCGCGAAACTCTTCGAAATCGAGCTGCTTGCCTCGGAAATTTGATTGCGGTCGCGCCATCATTGCAGAAAAATCCGAGCATCCAGAACAGCATCTCTACCTGTTAGCTGATTGCCATACTAGATTTCTAAATGACTTAAGGAGCTAACTGACTAAGAGCGCGTCCCGGATCGCCCCTGCGGCGATGTTGATACCTAATGCGGCTCCGAAGGACGTAGAATATGTCACGAGATTGGTAAACACGATTGATCGGCGATAGAAAAAGTCTAGCAAAATCAGCTGCAACAGGTGTGCTCTTCGCAATCCTTTTCTGTGCACCACATATGGCCAGATACTCGACGCCTAGCGTAAAAGCTGCTACACAACGGCCAGCAGGCTCGCCTAAAAGATCAGCGATTTCAACGGCTTTATAGGGCTTTTGGTGTTTCCCCTAGGGAGCGCCAGTCTTTTCAATAGCTTGTGTTTCGGCGCGGGGTTTGGACGCCGATCGGCGCCGGGGTCACTATTCTCACATCAATAAAATCAAAACTTTAGATTGCGCGTGCGACGATTGAGGGGGTCAAAGTTCAATCAATATTCACAACAGAGCGTCAAGCATGGAGGGCGGGCGGATTGGATGTGCACAAGGCGACGGTTTGCGTGGCGATTGCCGAGAGCGGCCAGCCGACGGTCGTGGTCACCACCGATAGTTTGTATGAAGGCATCGGAGAGTGACTCCTCCCGCGCCAAGCAGACCAATAGCTTAGCGTGCCGATCGGCGTCCAGATCCCGCGCCGATTAACACGGGTATCCGCGCAAAGCGGTCCGTCATTTTAGCTTGAGCCGTTTTTACTGGCTGCACCATCTTCGATCATCAGGACGTCAAGGCTTTCGATCTCCTGCATGGCACGGCCGGCGATGCCTTGGAGGTCGCCATAAAGGCCGGCGGTGGAGTCGAGAACGCCCTTGAGTTGTTCCTCGCGCTTGGCCCACATCCTCATCATGGTCTTGCGCTCGCGGTCGAGGTCGGCCTGCATATCGGTGAACTTCTCGACGATGGCGTCGATGCGGTGACGGAAGCGGGGGCCGGTCAAATATTGATAGACCAGTTCCATCTTGGTGTGCTGGCCGGCCGCAGCCTGGCGGCTGCCGGCGAGATTGATCAGCGATTCTCGCAGTGCAATGGCGAGCGGAATGGCGAAGCGTGGCTCGGAGACCCAGACGTTATCAACGAGGTCGAATGTCTCGACGCCCTTGGGCAGGGCAGCCGAGACGATCAGCGCGATCTCGGCCTTGGCCGAACGCTGATCGTCGCGCAGTTTGGCGAGCCAGCCGTCGCTCCAATTTTTGGTTCGCTTGGATTCCCAAAGGATGGCGCCACAGCTCTGTCCCGCGGCGCCGAGCACGCGGTGAAGGACGTCACCGCCGAATTCGCCCTTCGGCACCGGCTCTATCAGGTCACGCGGGAAGCGGCCGCGCAGCAGAGATTCCAGTTCCAGTTCGAGTGCTTCGCCCTGCAGTTGCTGGGAGCCCTGACTCGCCTTGCGTTGCAGGTCTTCAATCTGACGCTGCATCCCCGCGATCTGAGCTTCTTTCTCAGACACTTTCGCTTTAAGAGCTTCTTCGGCCTCAAGCTTTGCCTTATCCCGGATAGCTAACAGGTTTTCCTGCACCTTTTTCTCGATCGTGAGCTCGATTTCCCGCTTGGCATCATCAAGCTCGCGGGACTTACGCATGATCTCGGCCTGGGCCGCCTGGGCCTCGGCCAATTTGGTGTTATTTGCGGTCAGGTTCTGTCGCAACTCGGCGAGTTGCCGGTCGCGTTGTTCGAGATCATTGGCCAGTGCGGTGCGGGCTTTCTTTGCCTCGGTTTCGGCGATGGACGCACGCTCGGCTTTCAGTCTAGCTGCGACCTGCTCATCAATGGCTTCCTTGGCTTTGGCGAGATCGTCCTGCGTCTTTTTGAGTGCCGCTTCGCGCCTGCCGAAGTCAGCTTCCTTCGCCGCAAGCTGGTGCTCGAACTGCCGTCTCGTCTCGGCGACAAGTGGGGCTGCGAGGGATTCGGTCAGTTTGATTTCGGTATGGCAGTTCGGGCAGACGATCTGGGGTTCGGTCACGGTGGTGATCCTGTGCATGTTGGCGCCAAATGTAGCGAGATTCGCGAGATTGCCTAAGACGGAGATGCCCGCCGGAGCGGCAGCCGGACGTCGTGGTAGCCGGGACGGCAACCATGCGTGATGAGGCCGATCGTGCATGAGATTATTTTTGTCTCGCTCAATTCCTGGCCGCGCGAAGATCGCGTTCGCGTAGGATGGCCTCGACCAGCCTGCGCAATCGGCGGACCGAGCCGCCGCGCCAATGGGTGGCGACGGCCATTCGCTCGGTGCCATCGAGCGGAGCGACCCATCTGCTGTCGAGACCGCGTTCGCCGACGAGGTCGGCGGTCACCGCCGGCAGCAGCGCGTCGAGATCGTTCGCGGTCGGTTTTGGGAAGGTGATGACTCTGAACCTGTCGCGGATTGGCGATGGCAACGGATCGAGGCTGTTGGCGGTCGCGATATAGCTGACCTGGCTGAGATCGAGCGTGATCTGTAGCGCAGGATCCGGATAACGGGCATTGGTTTCGGGTTCGAGGAATCCGAGCAGGCAGTCCCACAGCCGGCCGTAGTCGGTACGAGTGCCGGCCTTTTCGATCTCATCTAGCAGGACCAGCGGATTGGCGTGTTTCGCCCGGCCGATCGCCAGGAACGGATGACACGGTTCGGCCGAGTACCAGCGCCGGTCCGTGCCAGCGAAGACGGCGCCATCGGAGCGTGAGGCATCGGTGCGCCAGACATTGAGGCCCAGCACCTCGCCGAGACGCCGCGAGAACCGGGACTTGCCGCCGCCGGGATCGCCGACCAGCAGCAGCGGCCGCAGCCGCACCGTCACCCGGCCGACCAGGTCAGCAAGCACAAAGTCGATGACATCGGCGGCATAGGGGAACTCGAACATCAGGAGCTCACGTACCTCATGCAGCGGCGGCGACTGCACGAGCGGGAGCGTGACGTTGATCACCGATTTGAGCGGACCGATAATGTCCTTTAGCTTGATATTCTTCATCTCCTCGTCGGTGAGGCGGGCGACGACAAGACGATCTTCCGGAACAGCCACACGAGGGGCCGCGGTCTGGCTCTCGACGTCGTTGGCTTTCTTCCTCTGCTCTGCCTGTTTTTCTTCCTTTTGCTTCGCCTTGTCCTCGACCAGCTTCCAGACCGAAGCCTTTGCAGCCTCGACCCGGTGCTCCGCCATTCGCGCACCGACAATATCCGCGGTGTAGGCCGCAGACCGGTCATAACGGCTCAACAGAAGGCCGCAGGTGGGAAGTGCCACCCAGCCAAAGCAGAACCGCTCGAGGTCCGAGCACAGCTCCTCGTCATCGCTGCTGCGCGCAAAACCGACGAATGCGATCAACAGGCTCTTGGCCACGCGCCTGTGTTCGCCAAAATGACAGATGTCGGTCGGCACCGGCAGCGATAGCAGCCGCACGCAGTCGGCCAGGGACCGCAGATCCGTCCGGTCTTCGTTAACCGCCAGACGGTCGAGCTCGCTGGCAAGCAGCAGGCCAAGATCAGTCACGAGGTCCTGGCCGGATTCGGTCTCGCGGCCGGCAAGCCAGCCGGTGGTGAGTGCGAGATCCGGGCAAAGCTCGGTGATCTCCGCCGCGAGCCGCTGGTCGATGTGCTTCGCGGCGGTTGACACCAGCATCGCATAGCGCAGGACGCGGGGCAGATTCTTGAGCCGGTCGTCGGCCTCCGAAGAGTCGGCGGCGGCACCAGTTGTGATCGCATCGTGGTCGATCGTCGGCAGATCCGGATCGCTGAGCTTGTCGGCGGTGGGGTCGGTGCTCATACGTCGTCCTCCGGCTCGTGGTCGTCGCGGGTGTCGTGCGGCTCAATCCTTAAGGACGAGATCAGGCTGGCTTCGCCAGGGTTCGCAGGCGAGCCGAGTCGGTAGAAGCGCGACAGGGTGCGGATCCAGGTGCCGCTTGGATCGGCAAACCACAGCGGCGAGGTGATGATCATGCGATCCTCGACCTGGCCGATGAGCCGCACACCTTCCGGCCTTTGGACTGGTACCCAGTATTCGAGAAGGGGAGCGGTCTGCAGCAGAGAGGGCGAGACCGATTGAAGGTGCGCGGCGTCATCGGCCAGTACTCGCAGCCGGTCGATCAAGCCGGCGGTGATGTGAGAGGGATCAAGAAACGGATAGAGTTGCGTCAGCATGAACACACCTGCAGACTGATGACGTCGACAAACAGCGGAATGAGCGGGATCGAATGTTCGGGGTAGGACGACGTCAGGGATCGACCTCGACGACCAATTGACCGTTGAACCGCGGGTTCTCGTTCCCGTAGCCATGCGGGTTCGCGACAATTCGGGTTCGTCCGATCCGGTAATCGCTGGAGTTATGGACGTGACCGTGCACCCAGAGAGCGGGCTGGTAAGCTTCGATCAGCATGGAGAGGTCGGAGACGAAGGCCCCGGTCAACGGGTCGCTCTGGTAACGGGGCAGGACTGAGTCCCAATGCGGCGCATGATGGGTCACCACCACGGTCGGGAATGACGTGGCCAGTATTTCGGTGAGAAACGCCCTTGATTCGTGATGCAGCCGCGCCGCCTCCTGCGGCCGGAACCGCAGCCAGGGTTGCTTCTGCCAGCCGATCAAGCGATGATCGTTCATGCCGTGGGCGCAGGCGTTCATCACCTGCGGAACATTCGCCGCGCCGAAGATCGCGTAGTCGGTCCACAGCGTTGCACCCGCAAAGCGCACGCCGCAAATTACGGTGTTGTCATCCTCCAGCAGGTGGATGTTGAAGGAGGCTGCCCGTTCCCGGGCCAGCGCCAGCTCATCCGGTATGAATCGGCGGTAGTACTCGTGGTTGCCCATCACCATCACGATGGGGATGGCCAGCGGCACGATCTGCCGCAGGTGCTCGAACGTGCGCACCGCGCTCTCGCAGGTGTCGCCGGCGACGATGACCGCGTCGACACCGTCGGCAATGGTGATCGGCTTGATCGAGGCCACGTCGAGGTGCAGGTCGGAGAAGATCTGAAGCTTCATGCGCGGTCTCCCATAAAGAGGGCATCGCCATGATGGAGCGAGCGATCACCTTCCGCCGCCTGAGATGCCTGAGCCTTCTCCTTCGTCCTCATCTGCATGACACGGCGCAGGTTGAGTGCAAGCCACGACAGCGCCAAGTCCCGGGCAAAAGGGTGATCAAGGGGAACGCGGCGCAGGATGTGCGACAGCACCAGAGCGGATGCCGCATCACCGCCAAGCGCATGCAGCGCAACAGCGTTCATCGCGAGATCGACCTCGAGCGTTACAGTCGTGATCGGCAGGCAATGAAGCGCAATCGCGATGCTGGCCGCGGCGTCGCCGCGCATGCCGCTGAGCCACTCTCGCCCCTTGATCAGGCTGACCTTCTCCAGGGTTGCCCGCAACAGCAGATGCTGAGCGTCGTTGAGCCGATCCGCCGGCATCGTGCGCCACCATTGTAGTGGCGTGACGTCGTCCTGATTGAACGGCCATGAGATAATCTGACGCGGGCGAGCAGCCGGCCGGGCTGCATACTCACGCGGCGATGTGATCGGGGACAGTACGGCTGGAGCGCCTGTAACCAAGGTGACGTCGGAGGAACGCACGACAAAGCTCTCCTGTTCGCGCAGGCAGACTTGCGCGTTAATCCCCTCAAGGGATTGGTTGATTGAGAGAGAGAGAGAGAGAGAGAGGAGCAGCTCCGGTCAGGGAGCTCTCGCCTTGCCACGCGGGGCCGTGCACTGCCTCATCGGGCCACGCCCCGCCACGCCTGCGGCGCGCCGGATTCTATTCCAGTTTGACCGAGAACTTGCCGAATTTTGGCCGCCAATCGCCGAGCCCCTCGCGCATGCCGGCGATCTCGAAGGTTTCGACGACCTCGTTTGGGTTGAGGAGGCTCGGCAGAAACTCGACGTCGGCAACCACATGCCATTCGGGAAACCGAGGTCGCGTGCGCATCACCTTGGCGTCGTTGACGTTGACCGCGAACCGCAGCCGGTAGGCCTTGTCGTCCCATAATGACGCCAGATCGCGCGGTCCATCGTACTGGAGCGGCGGCGATCCCACGCAGGCAAAACCCGCCTTAGCCTGTTTGCCCTTGCGCCGCGTCCTTGCCGCGGCAACGAAGGCTGACTCGATCGCTTCACTCGGAATACACGGCCTGCCATCCAATAGCCAAAGCCCGCCATGCCATTCGACTTTTGCAATCTGCTCGTGATCGGCAATTGTCTTGTCACGCTTTTTCGTCAGCCGATCGAGATCGATCTTGACCGGATCGAGCGGATCGGCGAGGCGCGAACTGTGCATCAACAGTGGCCGCTCGCCGGTGAGGCGCACGCGAAGACGTTCGACAGACATCACGTCATCTCCTGAATGTGGGATCAAACAGCGGTGCCGGATGCTCAAGCGCGAGGCGCACATCGAAGACCTTCGGAAGCGCACCCGCGTAGCGGAGTCGACGCTGATGATCGGTCACCAGACGATGGCAACCCCGACACAGCGTCGTCAGATCGCCCACCTGCTCGTTGCCGAGATTCTTATAGGTGCGATGGTGGACCTCGAGCCGGCCCGCCGTGCCATCATTATTGCAAAGTCGGCAGCGGAAGCCCGAGGCCTCTAGCTCCGCCAGCCGCGCTGGATTCTCGCGCCAGCGCCGACTCATGATGTAATCGTGGTAGTTCATATCGAGCAGCTCCATTCGCTGGAATAATGTCAGCGATATGGGGCACAAAAACAATAGATCAATGGAATAATTCCAGCGATACTAATCGTATGGTTAAAAAATCACAAACATCTTCGGAAGTCTGGCCATCGCCGAGACTCATAAAAGCAGGCCGTGTCTTAGCAGGAGTAGATCAAGCTACCTTGGCGAGTCTGGCCGGTATTACGCGCCAAGCCGTAAGTGTTGTCGAAACAGATAGCGGAGAGAAAATGGATCCGCGCCGGCGCAAGGTGCTCGAGGCCATGCAGCGCACTCTTGAGGATGAATATGGCGTCGAATTTTTTGCAGCGAGTGAAGATTCAGGCGAAGGCGTCAGATTCAGGAAGTCATCAAAAGACTGAGCCAGTTTGCTATCGACCGGTTAGCACCGACTAGCCAGGTATTGACGATGTTCCGTTACGCTGATGGTGGATGGCTTGCACTTCGGCGCCACGGACAACCACTACTTGCTTGACGATCTCGAACGGCAGGTCGGCGCCTTCGTCGAGCACTACAATCCATGTCCACTATCACGAGAGCGTCGACAACCTGACCCCGGCTGACATTTACTTCGGCACAGCCGCGACAATCCTGGCCGAGCGTCAACGCATCAAACGCGACACTATGGCAAACCGTCGCTTGCAGCATCGATCGCAGGCCGCTTAAACTCTAACCACTGATGGGCCAGAACCTCTCTTCGCAAAATGCCCGATCATTCTCAAATCATCTGACGACGGACATGCCACAGCAATTAGCCTAATGCACGTGATAGACGGCGAGTGCAGCACAATAGCCATGTCGGACAAGCAACACAGAAACTGGTGCGGCCGCCAGCGACAACTTTTTGGTCATCCGCGCGGGTTGACGTTCCTCTTCGCGACAGAAATGTGGGAACGCTTCTCTTATTACGGAATGCGCGCGCTGCTCGTCATCTACATGGTACGATATCTGCTGCTGCCCGAGCGGGCGGACTTGGTGATCGGGCTCGCGCCACTCCGCAGCCTGTTCGAATCAATCTTTGGTCCGCTTGGCGTGCAGCCCTTCGCCTCGCACCTCTATGGCTTCTACACTGGTTTCGTCTATCTCACACCGATCTTCGGAGGACTTATCGCCGACCGTCTTCTGGGTCAGCGGCGTACCGTGATGCTGGGCGCCTCGCTGATGGCGCTCGGCCACTTCATGATGGCATTCGAGCCGCTGTTTCTCTTCGCGATCTTGACTATCATTCTGGGGAGCGGCTGCTTCAAGCCCAATATATCGTCGCAGGTGGGTAGTCTTTACGTCCAAGGCGATTCCCGCCGTGACCGCGCCTACTCAATCTTTTACGTCGGGATCAACCTCGGAGCGATGCTGGCGCCGCTGGTGGCGGGCACACTAGGCGAGGAGATTGGCTGGCCTTATGGCTTCGGAGCCGCAGGCATCGGCATGATGATCGGGCTTGCCGTCTATATCTACGCTTCCCCGCTACTGCCTCCGGATGCATTGCGTTGCGCTCCCCGCGACAAAATCCGGCTCGACGCAAGCGAACGGAGCGTGGTTGTTGCGCTTCTCTTTCTACTTCTGCCGACGAGCCTGTTCTGGGCGACCTATGAACAGCAGGGCAACACCATCGCACTGTGGGCCAGCGATTTCACCGACCGCTCGATCAACCTCATTTTCTGGCGCGGAGAAATCCCGGTTACCTGGTTTCAGGCATTCAATCCCTTCATGATTTTGGCATTCACGCCGCTCGTATTGGGGCTTTGGAGTTGGCAGGCGCGACGGAGCCAGGAGCCTTCGACCCTAAGCAAAATGGCCTTCGGCTGCTTTGCCTGCGCCGTCTCCTATCTGATCATGGCGGTGGCGGCCTGGCAGTCGGGTGGAGACAAGGCGAACTGGCTGTGGCTCCTTGCCTATTTCGTGATCATCACCATGGGCGAGCTTTACCTCTCGCCGATTGGGCTCTCGCTAGTCTCTAAACTATCCCCTGCCCGCATGGTCTCGGCGATGATGGGCTTGTGGCTCACCACAAACTTCGTTGGCAACCTCCTCGCCGGTTGGCTCGGGAGCTTTTGGAGCACCATGGACAAGATGAGCTTCTTTCTGATGATCGCTGCGCTCGCCAGCATCACGGGGATTGTGTTCCTGATCTTTAGGAAGCCGCTGCGGACGATGCTAAACGTCGAAGCATTTTAGGGCTCGATTTCGGAGTTCCACTGATCTTGGGCAGCTCAGCCTTAGCCTCAAACGGCCGCCGATCCTCAGCAGGCGTCCGACCAGCCCTTCGCCGAATCCGACGATCGCGCGAATGACTCCAGCGCCGTCATCAAGCCGAGTACGCCGGCCAGCGCGCCGAGAATGCCCGCTTGCTGGCAGCTCGGCTGCCGTGCCCGCCGGCGGCGGTTCGGCAAACAAACAACGGTAGGTCGGATTGAACTCGCCATCAGCATTTTTTCGTGGGCGCGGATCGTCGTCAGAAAATCCGTCGAACACTCCAAGCGCGGCAGTCACCAGCGGCTTCGTCGCCAGAAAGCACACATCCACCAGACAGCGCGTGGTGAAATTATCCGAGCCGTCGGCGATGTGCGCGGCGTTGACAAATTAGGTCATGTAGCGTCGGTTTGATGCGGGCGCGAGCGGAGTAAAAACCGTCCAGTGGCCAGGCTGGTTCCTTTTGGGGGTCGGCCGGGATGTTTGCTGTGGAAGTCTACGCCGCCGTCCGGCACTTCGTCTTCATCGAAGGCCACAGCCGTCGTGAGGCGGCACGGGTATTCGGGCTGAGCCGCGAGACGGTCTTGAAGATGTGCCGGTTCTCGCTGCCGCCTGGCTACACGCGCATGAAGCCGGTCGCGAAGCCGAACTGGGTGCGCTGTTGCCGGTGATTGATGCGATCCTGGAGGCGGACCGGGCTGGTCCGGTGAAGCAGCGGCACACGGCGAAGCGGATCTTCGAACGGCTGCGCGACGAGCATGGGTTCGGCGGCGGCTACACGGTGGTGAAGGACTATGTCCGGATCGCGCGGGCCCGAGGCCGCGAGCCCGGATTGAGCGCCGTCCGGCGCCGCTCGATCTCAGTGCCTATCCGCATCTGCCGAAGACCCACGTGAAGACGACATCGGCGGCCGATTACGCCGTCCTCGTTCCCGGGAGAGCGGCATGAATGGGAAGGCGAACGGCACCAGGCAGCGGTTGTCTGCGCCGAGCCACCGCTTCCAATGGGCGCTTGAGATGTTTCTGATGTTCGTGGTCCCGCTGTCCGGCTCCATACGTAGCAGTTCCTTGAAGTCGACAGTCTTGCCCTTGGCCTGCAGTTTCTCTGCGCGCTTTTTGGTGGCATCCATCAGCGCCTTTTGCGACGATGGCATGCCCCAGCGCGCCATCGCAATCTCGCGTCCAGAGGCGCCGTTGCGAACGATCGGCGCGGAATAGTCAGGGTAGATGCCGGGCATCGCCGGCAGATTGCCGGACGTGTCGTTCGAAGCGTCGACCTGAAACAGTCGCCGGATGGCTTCGATATTCGTGGTCATTGAGTAGAGATTGCAGATGTGGACGGCCCCCCACTTGTCAGTATTGTAGCAGACTTCTGGCCAGATCGCTTGCTATCAGATGTCCGGCCTGTTTGCGCGGACAAAGTCCGCTGGCCGAGATGGTGTTCGCTACGCACGCTCCAAGCACATGGGCGACACTCGTGGTGCCAGTGTAATCTTCGGAAGCTCGCGCGTATCGACCGATCGGTCCTTCCATCTACTGCGTCCTGCAAGTTCGTGGGCAATCCGCCGAGCAACCTTGCTCGCGGGCCGATTTCAGATCAAGTCGGTATGGCGACTACCGGCCGGTTGTACACGCCGCCCGATATCATCAAGCGCCAAGCGATGCGGGCAAACTTGTTGGCCAAGGCCACCGCGACCAACTTCGGCGGCTTTCGCTCCAGCAGCGAAGCGAGCCACGGTGTGGGCTTATGGCGACCCTTTCGGACATGCCTCAGCAGCGCGGTCGCACCGACGATCAACGTCGATCGCAGTGCAGAATCTCCGGCCTTTGTGATGCCGCCGAGTCTTTGCCGACCGCCCGTTGAATGATCCTTGGGCGTCAGTCCGAGCCATGCCGCAAAGTCGCGACCCGATCTGAACGTCTCAGGCGGCGGAGCCTTCATGCTGAGCATCGACGACCCAATCGGACCGATGCCGGGAATTGTCGCAATACGCCTGCTGATGTCATCCTCGCGATGCCACTTCATTAGCTTGGCTTCGATCTTCGCTAGGCGAGCTTGGACCGCGGCATACTCGTCCGCCTGAAGGCGGAAGAGATCCCGCGCCATTTCCGGAAGGCTATCGTCTTCGAGCACACGTTTGATGAGTGCCGCGACGTTCTGCCGGCCGGCGGGGCCGACGATACCAAACTCAGCGGCATAGCTCCTGAAAGCATTGGAGAGCTGCGACTTCACGCTGACCAGGCGTTCCCGCACGGTCATCAACATGCAGGCCGCTTGCCGTTCCTTCGATTTTACCGGTACGAACCGCATGCTAGGTCGGGTGACCGCCTCGCACAGCGCCTCGGCGTCGGCCGCGTCGTTCTTGCCACGCTTCACGTAGGCTTTCACATATTGAGGCGGGATTAGCTTTACCTCGTGTCCAAACGACTGCAGCAGGCGGCCCCAATGGTGCGAGCTGCCGCAAGACTCTATGGCGACGAGAACTGGCGGAAGCCGCTCGAAGTAGCGGATCATCTCGGCTCGCCGAAACTGGCGCCGGACGACCACTACCTCATTCTCATCAACACCGTGAAGCTGGAACACCGACTTCGAAGTATCCATGCCGATACGAATGGGAATATTCACTAGACTTTCCTCTCATCTATCTCTGACGCCGAGAGCGCCATAAAACCGTGGGGATGAGAGGCCGTCCACACCAGCACACCCGAAAAACTCCTACCGCCACATCCCGCGCATGCGGGCGCCGACGTCGATGCGCGCACCCTGGCCTGTGGCCCGCGCTGCGGCTGCGGTTCCGGCAATCGCAAGCGGCCACGTGGTCTTCTCGAACAATCCGAGCAGGCGGTCCGGTATAAACCGCGTCCTCGAGGCATAAACATGCCGGTCGCCCTGCGCATGCTGCCCGTGCGTGAAGAAGCGTTGCGGCACGACAAGATGCAGGTCGTCCTTCGCGCGCGTCATGGAGACATAAAGAAGCCGGCGCTCTTCCTCGATCTCTGCCGAAGTTCCGGCACCGAGGTCCGACGGTATGCAACCGTCGACGACATTAAGCACGAATACCGATTTCCATTCCTGTCCCTTTGCTGAGTGAATCGTTGACAGGATCAGGTAGTCCTCATCAAGGAGCGGCACGCCGGCCTGGTCGCTGGTGGCATCCGGAGGATCAAGCGTTAGTTCGGTGAGAAATTTTTCACGGGACGAGTAGCCGCTGGCAATTTGCTCGAGCTGGATCAAATCGGCACGCCGGGTCTCCGCATCTTCGTGGATGCGGTCAAGATGCGGTTCGTACCAGAGCCGCGCACGCTCAAGGTCGGAGGGCCATTCCGAATAGCGCAGTTCGCCAACGGCCTGTATAAAAGCCTTCCAGTCGTCGCCGGCGCGGGGCGGAGCGAGGATACTAGAGAGCGCGGCGATCGGATCCGCCGCTTCCGCCATGTGGTCGAGCACGCGTTGCGCCGATGCCGGTCCGACACCGGGTAGCAGATGCAGCAGGCGGAATCCGGCGACGCGATCCCGCGGATTCTCGATGAACCGCAGCAACGCCAGCATGTCCTTGATGTGAGCAGCGTCGAGGAACTTCAGTCCCCCAAACTTGACGAAAGGGATGTTTCGCCGGGTCAGCTCGACTTCGAGCGGACCGCTGTGGCTCGAGGTCCGAAACAGCACCGCTTGCTCCTTAAGCAGAGTGCCGGACTCGCGGTTTTCCAAAATGCGCTCGACGATGAAGCGCGCCTGGTCGGCTTCGTCACGTACCGTGACAAGTTGAGGTCTCGAGCCCGATGCCCGTTCGGTCCAGAGGTTTTTGGTAAAGCGCTCCTTCGCCAGATCGATCACGCCGTTTGCAGCGGCGAGGATGGTCTGCGTCGAACGGTAATTGCGATCGAGTGTGATGACGCTGGCAGGCGGCGAGAATTGCGTCGGGAAATCCAGGATGTTGCGCACCGTGGCCGCGCGGAACGAATAGATCGATTGTGCGTCGTCACCGACCACCGTGAGGCCATGGCCGCCAGGCTTTAGCGCCAGCAGGATCGACGACTGCAGTCGGTTGGTGTCCTGGTACTCATCAACGAGAACATGGTCGAAGCGGCCACCAATATCATCAGCCAGCGCCGGATCGCTCATGGTTTGCGCCCAGTATAGCAGCAGGTCGTCGTAATCGAGCACGTTCTGCTTTTGCTTGGCCTCGACGTAGGCCGCGAACAATTCCTTCAGTTCAGTCGCCCATCCGGAGCACCACGGATAGGATGCACCAAGCACCTGCTCGATCGCAGTCTCGGCATTGACGCAACGCGAATAGATCGAGAGACACGTGCCCTTGGTCGGAAACCGGCTCTCCGTTTTCGAGAATCCTTTCTCATGCCTGATGAGATTCATCAGGTCGGCGGAATCCTCGCGGTCGTGAATCGTGAACTGGGGATCGAGTCCGATCTGGTCTGAATAATCACGCAGCAGCCGGGCCCCGATACCGTGGAAGGTGCCAGACCAGGTCAACGCGTCGGTCAAAACGCCGGCATTGTCGCCCATCACTTTGCGGGCGATCCGTTCGACTCGCCTGGTCATTTCGGAGGCGGCGCGGCGCGAGAACGTCATCAGCAAGATGCGCCGCGGGTCGGCGCCATTGACGATCAGGTGCGCGACCCGATGCGCCAGCGTGTTGGTCTTGCCGGATCCAGCACCGGCTATCACCAGCAAGGGCGCGAAGGGACCCGGTCCCGCGGTGCCATGCTCCACGGCCCTGCGCTGTTCCGGATTGAGACTGTCGAGATAGGGGGCCGCCGGCTGCACGAGTTCGATCGTCCTTTAATGAAAAAACAGACTCCGCGATTCTTTTCGTCGTCACAACGACTTCCGCTTTTTTTTGCGCGAACTCGTCGCTTCGGAACCGGAACGGCCGGTTGACTCTTATCGAGCAATACGAACAAATCAAGAACAATACCGTCTCGAGAACGTTTGAAGAGGGCATGAGTGCTTTGGTCCAACCCGCCGTTCTGCGGCTTCGCGAGCAGATTCAACGTCTTGAGGGTGTGCCGTTGCGCGCCAGGACAGTGCTTCCGTTCGGCGTGGAGGCAATCGACAGCCGGCTACCGGGTGGCGGCCTTGCGCTCGGGGCGCTGCACGAAGTGGCGGGAGGTGGCAATGCCGCCATCAACGGCGCCGCGGCCGCCTTGTTCGCCGCCCGAATCGCCGCGCGCACCAAGGGCAAGATCCTGTGGTGCATCACCCGGCAGGATCTGTTCGCGCCGGCCCTGGCTCAGGTGGGTCTTCATGCGGACCGTGTCATCTACGTCGACGCCTGTGACGAGAAAACCGTGCTCGCGTGTTTTGAGGAAGGCGTCCGTCATGGCGGGCTGGGTGCCGTGGTCGCGGAGGTCGCGCGGCTTTCGATGACGTCGTCGCGGCGGTTGTCGCTCGCAGCCGAAGCATCGGGTTCGATCGCGATCGCGGTGAGACGGTGGCGACGGCAGACCGAAGCGGCGGATTTCGGACAGCCGACGGCGTCGGCGACGAGATGGCGGGTGTCGACGCTGCCATCGAGTCCATTGCCGGTGCCGGGCGTTGGCCGCGCCCGATGGCTGCTTGAGTTGATCCGATGCCGCGCCGGCGAAAGCGCGGACTTTGTAATGGATGCGTGTGATGTCCAGGGTCGTCTCGCTTTACCTGCCGACGTGGCCGACCGATCGGCTACGACGCAACATGGGCGCCGCAGCGCCTGATCCAGCGATGCCGCTTGTGCTGGTAGGCCAGGCCGGACGACGGCGCGAGGTTGTTGCGGCGAATGCCGTCGCGATACGGATCGGCCTGCGCGTCGGAATGCCCGCGACAAAGGCGCAGGCCCTGGTGAAGGAGCTGGTCATCCATCACGCGGATCCCGCTGCAGATGGCGAGGCGCTCGAACGTCTCGCTGTCTGGGCGCTGCGCTACTCACCGGTCGTCGCCATCGACGGTCCGGACGGCCTCGTCATCGATGCGACAGGTGCCAGCCACCTCCACGGTGGCGAGGACGCCATACTGGCCGACATGATTTCGCGCCTGGAAGGTGTCGGCATAACAGCGCGCGCGGCGATGGCGGACACACGAGGTGCTGCACACGCACTGGCTCGGTTTGCGGCCCAGTCGAGTTTGGTTATTCCCGAATGTGAAAGCGCCGAGAGGATCAAGCCGCTGCCGATCGCGGCGCTCCGGCTGACTGCCGACATCGTCGACGATCTTGGCCGGCTTGGTTTCGAACGGGTATCCGATCTGCTGGCGACGCCGCGTGCACCACTCACGTTAAGGTTCGGTCCCGAGCTCGGCCGCAGGATGGACCAAGCCACGGGCCGGACCGGCGATCCCATCGAACCCGTGCGGCCTCCAGACATCATCGAGACGCAGCAGCTTTTCGCCGAACCGATCGGCGCACCAGAGACCATCGCGCGCTATGTCGCCAAACTGACCATAAAACTCTGCCAGGAAATGGAGTTGCGGGGTCTCGGAGCCCGGCGCCTCGACCTTCTATTTGGGCTGGTCGACAACCGGGTGCAGGCGATCAGGATCGGGACTGCCCAGCCGGTGCGTGATGCGAAGCGGCTGACGCGATTGCTCTGTGACAAGATCGAGAAGGTCGACCCCGGCTTCGGCATCGAGATCATGCGGCTCGCGGCAACCGCAGCCGATCCGTTCAATACCAAGCAGACGATCTCGTCGCTGGTCGACGAGCCGGAAGCGGATATATCCGGGCTGATCGACATCCTCTCAAACCGGGTCGGTGAGACCCGGCTTTATCGGTTCGAACCTGTGGCGAGTGATGTTCCGGAACGATCATTCCGGCGAGTCGCCGCAGCCGCCCCGGCTTCCAAAGAGGGTTGGCCCGCGCATTGGCCCCGTCCTGCCCGGTTATTAGCCCCGCCCGAGCTCATCGAGACTGTCGCGCTGCTTCCTGACCATCCGCCGGTCAATTTCACCTGGCGGGGCTCGCGGCGGCGCGTCAGGAAAGCCGACGGTCCCGAGCGAGTATTCGGCGAGTGGTGGAAGCGCGACACCGAGCTGATCGCGGTCCGGGACTACTTCCAGGTCGAGGACGATGCCGGTGAACGTTTCTGGATTTTTCGCGCTGGCGACGGCGAGGACGCGGCGACCGGGTCCCACAAGTGGTTTCTGCACGGGATTTTCGGATGACGTCCCGTTATGCCGAGCTCCAGGTCACGTCGCACTTCTCGTTCCTGCGGGGAGCGTCGTCCTGCGAGGAATTGTTCGCGCATGCCGCGTCGCTCGGCATCGAAGCGCTGGCGATCGTGGACCACAACAGCCTCGCCGGCATCGTGCGCGCCCATGAGGCCGCCAAGGTGACCGGCGTGCGCCTGATCGTCGGCTGCCGCCTCGATCTCGCCGACGGCATGTCCGTCCTGGTCTACCCGACTGACCGGCCGGCGTACTCACGGCTTTGCCGGTTGCTTTCAATCGGCAAGACGCGCGGCGGTAAAGCGAAATGCATCTTGAACTGGGAAGATGTCGTCGACTGGTCCGAAGGTTTGATCGCCGCGCTTGTTCCGGACGTGGCTGACGATGCCTGCGCGCAGCGGATCCGCCGCCTGCGCGACACGTTCGGCGATCGCGCCCACATGGCACTGACGCTGCGCCGCCGCCCGAACGATCAGATGCGGATCCACGAACTGAACAATATGGCACAGCGTTTTCGGGTAGCGACGGTCGTCACCAACGACGTGCTTTTCCATGAGCCGGCGCGACGGATCCTGCAGGACGTCGTCACTTGCATCCGGCACAACGTCACGATCGACGAAGCCGGCTTTCGCCGTGAGCGCCACGCAGATCGTTATCTCAAGCCTCCGGACGAGATGACGCGACTGTTTGCGCGTTACCCGGAAGCCCTCGCCCGCACGGTCGCGATCGCCGGCCGGTGCACCTTCAGCATGGACGAACTCGCCTATCAGTATCCGGAAGAACGGACCATGCCGGGCCTGACACCGCAGCAGGCGCTGGAGAAGCTGACATGGGAGGGCGCGGCGGAGCGTTACCCGGAGGGCCTGCCCGACGAGGTCAGGCCCACGCTCGAGCACGAACTGAGATTGATCGAGCGGCTGCAATATGCCCCTTACTTCCTGACGGTGAATTCCATCGTCCGTTTCGCCCGCAGCAGGGACATTTTGTGTCAGGGCAGGGGGTCTGCCGCGAACTCTGCCGTCTGCTACGTGCTCGGCATCACTTCGATCGATCCGGAACGCAACGACCTCCTGTTCGAGCGCTTCGTTTCCGAGGAGCGCCGCGAGCCGCCCGACATCGACGTCGACTTCGAGCACGAACGCCGCGAGATCGTGATGCAGTGGGTGTTCGAGACCTACGGCCGCAACCATGCGGCGCTCTGCTCGACCGTCATCCGGTATCGCGCAAAAGGTGCGCTGCGCGACGTCGGCAAGGCGCTCGGACTGACCGAGGACCTGATCAAGCTGCTATCGTCGCAGATCTGGGGTTGGTCGGAGGAGGGGGTAGAGCCGAAGCACGCTGAAGAACTCAATCTGAATCTCGACGACCGACGGCTCAAGCTGGCAATCGTTCTCGCCCGTGAACTGATCGGGACGCCACGGCATCTCTCGCAGCATCCGGGCGGCTTCGTTTTGACCCATGACCGCCTGGACGAACTGGTGCCTATCGAACCGGCCGCGATGCCCAACCGCCAAGTGATCGAATGGGACAAGGATGACATCGATGCGCTGAAGTTCATGAAGGTCGACTGCCTGGCACTTGGCATGCTCACCTGCATGAAGCGCGCCTTCAACTTCCTGGCCGAAGCCAAGGGTACCGAACTCGATCTTGCGACCATCCCTTCCGAGGATCCTCGGACTTACGCCATGATCCGGAAGGCCGACACGCTTGGCACCTTCCAGATCGAGAGCCGCGCCCAGATGGCGATGCTGCCACGGATGAAGCCCCGGACGTTCTACGATCTTGTCATCGAGGTCGCGATCGTGCGACCCGGGCCGATCCAGGGCGACATGGTCCATCCCTATCTGCGCCGACGCGAGGGCAAGGAACCGGTCGTGTTTCCGAAGCCCGAGCTCGAGAAAGTGCTCGGCAAGACGCTGGGTGTGCCTCTCTTCCAGGAGCAGGCGATGCGGGTCGCCATCGAATGCGCCGGCTTCACGCCGGGCGAAGCCGACCAGCTTCGCCGCGCCATGGCGACCTTTAAGTTCACCGGTGGCGTGTCCAAATTCAAGGACAAGCTCATCAACGGGATGGTGGATCGCGGCTACGACAGGGAATTTGCCGAAAAGACTTTCAGCCAGCTCGAAGGTTTCGGGAGCTACGGATTTCCCGAGAGCCATGCTGCGTCTTTCGCGCTCATCGCCTACGCATCATCATGGATGAAGTGTTGGCATCCGGACGTGTTCTGCGCCGCGCTCTTGAACGCCCAGCCGATGGGATTCTACGCGCCGGCGCAAATTGTTCGTGATGCGCGCGACCATGGCGTCGAAGTCCGGCCGGTCTGCATCAACGCCTCGCGATGGGATTGCACGCTGGAGCCGATCAACGACGACGGATTCGCGGTCCGTCTGGGTTTCCGGCTGATCCGTGGGCTATCCAACAAGAACGGCGCGGAAATTGTCGCCGCCCGGGCCGACCAGCCATTCGAATCCGTCGACGATCTCTGGCGCCGTGCGGATATCCCGGTTGCATCGCTGGTGCAGTTGGCGAAAGCCGATGCGATGAATGAATCGCTAGGGCTGGCACGGCGGGAGGCGCTGTGGGCGCTCAAAGCGCTGCGGGATGAACCGCTGGAATTGTTCGCCGCCGCCACGCAGCGGGAGGCCCGGACCATCGAGGAAGTTCGCGAGCCGGCCGTGTCGTTGCGGCTGATGACGTCCGGAGGCGAGGTCGTCGAGGATTACCGGCACGTGGGCCTCACGCTGCGGCAACACCCGGCGAGCTTCCTGCGGGCGGACCTCTCAAGCCGTCGCATCGTTACCTGCGCCGACGCGATGAATGCCTGCGACGGCAAGTGGCTGACGACCGCCGGCCTAGTGCTGGTGCGTCAGAAGCCAGGGTCAGCCAAGGGCGTCATGTTCATCACGATTGAGGACGAGACCGGCGTGGCCAACCTGGTGATCTGGCCGTCGCTCTATGAACGCCAGCGCCGCATCATCCTCGCCGCAAGGATGATTGCCGTTCAGGGACGCATTCAGCGCGAGGGCGAGGTCGTGCACCTCGTCGCCAATCATCTGACCGACCTGTCGGCGGACCTCGCCGGCGTTGGAGACCGCGATGACGCATTCCCGCTATCCCTCGAGCGCGGCGACGAATTCCATCACGGCAGTTCCGGTATTGACCCGCGCAGCGTGCCGAAGGGGCCGAGCTCCCGGGACATCTACGTGCCGGACCTGCGCACCGACAGCATCAAGGTGAAGTCGCGGGATTTCCGGTAGCGGTGAGACGCCCTCGGCCTTGAATGGTCGAGAGTCTATGCGGCCCGTTGACATGAAGGGCGGCATGCGAATTGCGCAAAGTATCTCTCAAGACGGCTATTGCGCATTCAAAGGTACGTTGTCGCGGCGCGGGATTGGCTGTCGCGGAGTCCATCACACTCGTTCTTGGAGTGGCGATCGGCCTGGCTTTCGTCGCAAGTTTCGTCCTGTTTCGCGACGCTCATTCGAACGGGAAATCAATCGGCAAAACGGTCGCTAAGGCATTGGTCGAGCGCATTATCATCGCCGAGTCCAATGGTGACCCGAATTCAAGGAACAAGCGGTCGAGCGCGACCGGCGCCGCTCAGTTTCTCGACGACGCGTGGCTCGAAGCCGTTCGAAAGCACCGACGCGATCTGATCCAAGGGCGCAGCGACAAGGAAGTGTTGGACTTGCGGCGAGATCCCGAGCTTGCGCGAGAGATCGCCGTGAGGCTGCTCAAGGAATATGCCGCGATGCTAAACAAGCGCGATCTGCCGATTACGCCCGGTTCTCTCTACCTTGCCCATTTCGCGGGACCCGCGGGCGCCGTGGCGTTATTGTCCAGCGCAGAAAATGCCGAAGCTGCTTCCCTTATGGCAGCCGCTGACGCGACGGCTCGGACCACACGCGAAAAGCTGGTCAAAGCCAATCCGTTCCTCCACGTGCTAACGGTCGATGGCATCAGGAGTGGGCCGATCGCAAGATGGCAGCAAAATTCGCCGGGGCACTTGGAAAAGGAGCGCTTCGCCAGATTGCTGATCGAGCAATATTGGTCAAAGGCCGCAATTATGTCCTTCTTTGCCGACTCCGGTCTTGAAGTGCCCGAATTCGTTGCGGACCTGCCGGCGTGGCCGGGCCCCAGCTGTTTGTTTTGACGCGTTTTCTTGACGGGAACCGGTGCCCGTCCTCGGGTCAAGCCCAAGTGCTTTGCTCGAAAACGAGACCTGAAGAAGGCGTGCGCGAAAGTACGCGGGTCTGTTCCAATCCTCGCGGTTAGGGATGAGCGCACGTGGAGTAAGCCATTTTCAAACGTCGCGTTCTTGGACATAATCGGCCGGGTTGAACTGGCGCAAGCGGTCCAACAAGAATTTACGGTCGAGTCCCCTTCGAGCTGGAACCTTAGGCCCGCAATCTTATTACGCGGTGCCGCCTGTTGAAGCGAGAAGGCGAGGCATCTCACCGGCACGACCCAGTTCGCGGAGCTGAAGGTTTGGATCAGTCGGCCCATGCCAGGCAAGCTTGCCCGGATTCACAAGATAGAAACCATAGAAAATTATTCGAAGATTTTAGCGGAACGACCCGGGCATTTGAGCGTCGGTTTGCCAGAGGGCAGACGCGATGACAGAGAGCGCCAGTTCTGAGAATCTAGGATCGCGCGTTGTAGGTTCTTGGAGCAGGAGGTGACCGATCCGTTTGCTGCTTGTCTGGTACACCTCATGAATCTTAGAGGTTGAGGCTGATCTCAGTATCGTACGGCCAATCAGGCAACCACGGGGCAGAGGCACGCCGCAACTAAGTAACTCCAACCCAAGCTGATGAACGGGCTCGCACATAGAAGCAAACTAAAGGGCAACGTGTTGCTATAACGACGCTTAGTGCAACGTTGCTTTCTCGGCGACGATCACTTCTCAAGCTGGAGGCGCACCGAGTTCGCCGCGCTGGTTCTCGGCACCCGGCCGGATCACTTCGTGCCGTCCCAACCTGCCGCTGCTGGCGAGCGGATCGCGGCCGGTGAGCTGGCTGCAGCCTATGTCGTCGCCATGGTTGCCGGTCTGGCAGGCCGAAGTCCGGGCGCTGACGACGCTGGCGCGAATGGCGGGCCTATCGTCCGGCGCCGGGCGTCTTCGGACTTAAAGGACTGACCTCCTGACTTGTCTTCGAGGACCGAGACCTCTGCCTGAATGACGGCCACCACAAGCACGAAATGGGAGGTGCCTCATGCCCCGCTTCATCGTCCGATTCCTGAAGGAAATACTCGGCGAAAACGGCCGGATATCCGAGGTCTGCCAGACCACCGTCGAACTAGAGGCCCAGGACGAGAGCGACGCGGAACGGAAGGCCAAGCTGAGGTTCTGCGATATCCATGGGATTCATGATTGGTCTCTGCATGCGGATCGCCTTAAGATCGACCCGGCCGACTTTCCCTCGTAGTCCCGGGTATCGCGGATCCAACCGACTACATCCGCTCGTTCAAGTGAAGGGCCGGGCTATCCCGATGAAGACGCGTGGCTCTTCGTCATGGCGGGTAGCCTTCAGTCGGCCGTTTCGCTTGCGCCAGTGACTTGTCGATCGGATGTGGACTATGGTCATAGCCGCGTTTGAGGGCGCCGATCACGTTGGGCGATGCACTCCGGGCCGTAGCAACGTTGGGGCGGCGGCTACTCGACGACGAACGTCACGGGCGTCCCCTTGGATACCCGTTGGGCCACGCGTTCGGCGTCCCAGTTCGTAAGACGGACGCAGCCGTGCGACTCCGACTTGGACACCTTTCCGGGGAATGGGGTACCATGGATGCCGTATCCCTCGATGGAAAGGTTGATCCATATCGTACCAACGGGATTGTTCGGCCCCGGTCTGATGGTGAACGGCTTGCGGGAATGGACGCCCTTGAAGTGGTAGGCCGGATTATAGCGGTAGGTCGGATTGCGGTTGATTTCCGTCACTTTCACTGTGCCGGTGGAGACGGCTTCTCCTCGCTGCCGACCGTCGCGGGGTAGAATCCGATAAGCGCGTTTGATTCGTCGAAGAGCTGCACGGTCTGCCGGTTCTTGTCGACTTCCACCTTGGCCGCCTTCTCGGACTTTTGATCGGCACCGGTGTCCACCACTGCGATGGTTTCCCCGGCGCGATCGAAGTGCCTTCCCGGGTTCAAGGCCGACAGCAGATCCTCGCTCATGTGAAACTTTTCGGCTAGACCCTCGCGCGCGCTGGTGTAGGCCAGCCTGGGGATGTCCTTCATATCTTCCAGCTTGGCCGGGAGCTTGCGAAGGAACGGCCCTGCGACGTCGTTGTCCGAGATGGTGTAGCTCGTGATCACTGGGCGGTCGTCCTTCGCAAGCTTCGCCCAGACGTCGGTGCTGACCTCGTCCGAACTCGGCAACTGCTCTGCCTCTTCGTATGCCCGCAGCGCCTTTTTCGCATTCTCTCCGAACCTGCCGTCGATCTCCCCCGGCGAGAAGTGCGCGCGGTCCAGCAGGACCTGCAGCCTGATCCCTACCGGGGTCGGCTTTGCGTTCGACAGGGTCTTCTTCGAGGGTTTGGCGGAATTGATCGCCGCGGGGTTGATTTCGGCACCGAGCGCGGCGCCAGCCACGGATGCCAGGACAAAACCGATGAAGATGCACTTCAAAGGAAAAAACGTTGGCAGGATCGCACATGAGATGGGTTTTGACAGCGGCTTGCGCCACCCTGCTTTCGTTCGCTCTTGCGCCCGCTGCGGACGCCAAAGGCTGCATCAAAGGGGCCATCGTCGGCGGCGTCGCGGGCCATGTGGCCGGACATGGCAAGCTGGGTGCCGCGGCAGGCTGCGTCGTCGGCCATCACGAAGCGAACAAGGCTGGCAAGGCGAAAGCCCAGGCGCCCTCGGGTCAGAAGTGATCCGGAAGCCGTCAGGTACCGGCGGTTGACGGGGCGCGTTCTTAGGATTGATGGAATCGCGGACAATCCGCTTCGGGTCTGGACCTACGAAGCGGTGCGCGACGTTCTGAAGGATCGCCACGGCATCATATTCCTCTATCCGAACAAGGCGCACGGCGAAGACGTGACGCTGAAGAATTGAAACGCGCCGGCCGACTAGCCCGGTGGTCGTGCTTCCTTCTTGGCCTTTGCCTCCCGCAGGCTTTCCAGCCAATCCAGCTTGATGACCCGTCGCACGTTCTGAACCTCTGCGGGGTCGGCCGTCGGCACCGGGCTCTTGCCGGAAGCCGCATTGGCGCGGGCGTAATGCTTGCTCGCCGTGTCGTCGCTTCCGTGCCCGGAGAGCGCGGCGACGACCGCCAAGGCCTCCAGCCGTTCGGCAGGGCCTTGACCTTTGCGCACATAGAACGCCTTCCAACCGGCGATAGCGACGTGGCGGGCCGAGTACAGGGTCGGCCATTCCTTGCGGCGAGGCCACAGCGCCCGCGTGATTTCCCAGAGTTGATGCCCGATCGTGTTGAGGCGGCGATCGTAGTCGCCGTCCTGCGCGATCGTGATCCAGGTGAGGATATCCTCCACGACGTCCAGCGCCAGCTCTTCCCAGTGCAAGGTCCGGACCGGTCCGTGGGCACGGCCGTTCGTGGCCTTGGCGTTTTCGACGACGAGCATCCAGCGATAGCCGTCGCGGGTGGACTCGCCGAAGCGCGCGCGAGGCCATTCGCAGGGTCTCAAACCCGTCGGCAGGCTCGCTTTGAAGTATCGCACCAGCTCGATCGCGCTCTGCGTCTGCCTAGCCAACGCCGCGTGCTCGATCCGCACCAGGTCATTCGCTGCCGGCGATTTGTCCTTGGTGCGCGACGTCACCGGCTTCTTCTCCCCTTCGGGGGCCGGTTTCTCCTGCTTGAGCCGTTCGATCGCGGTCTTGATCTCCTTGGCGACGGGTTCGTCGACCAAGGCAGCGGTCTGCTCCAGCGTGCTGATTACGGCGCTGCGGACGACACGCCACGAGTTTGCCAGATAGTCGCCCTTCTTGCCGATGACGAAGGAGACGAGCATGCTCGGCGTCAGGTCGATGGTATCCGCCCGCTGTCCCGTCGCTTTCGCGAGTTCGCGTTGCGCCGCCGCTGCAAGCTGCCGGCAGCGACGCGCATAATCCTTTTTGGTGCGGAGAGATTGCGGCGGCGAGGGAGTGGCTTTCGGCTCGGACATGTTCACCTACCAGTGCAGCCGGTCGCGCACGGCCGCGGCATGACGACGGAGCGCGACGAGGCGCAGAAGCAGGGGTGCGAGCCCGAGCCGATGCTCGAGCTCGCAGAGGAAGATCAGCGCGTAGACGCGGCGCCGCGGAAGCAGGCAGGTCACAGCGGCGTGCGGCGGCCGGCGATGGACGCGGTAGTGGCCGCGGATCCGCTCTTCGGCCCCGCGCCGCAGCGCCGGCGCCTGGGACTCGATCGCGGCCAGACGCTTCAGGAATCTAGCTCGTCGGGTCCGCATCCGCGCCCGCCAGAACCCGCAGCATCTCGCTCTCGGCGGCCCTCCAGAACGCCGCAACGTGCATCTGGAAGGCCGTCACCAGATAGCGGCTCTCACTCCCGAACCGCTGCCTGAGCACGGTCGGCTTCATCTCGATGACCTCGTGCATGGTAAGACCGGCGGCCTGGCACGCCTGCCAGCTTTCTCCGGAGACCGCCGGCACTTTGATGACAGGCAGGCCTTTCGCCGCTTTCATGAGATCCCTGAAAACGCGCTTCTCTTCAGTTCCGTCCACGAAGGCGAAGTTGCCGGTCCGGCGATTGAGCAGCAGCGCCACGTCGATACCGGGTACGATGTCTCGGGTCAGTTCGATCAGCTCGCGCGCCTGAGCCATCCGGTCGCTCAGGCAGGTCGTAGTCACGACGCTGAGACCGCGCATGCCCAGCTCCGAGAGCTGGGAGTCGAACTGCGTCGCCGCGTAAATCTGGGCACGCAGCGAAGAAAGGCCGCCGCCCCAATCGAGAACGATCACCGGACGCGCCTCGTCGAGAGCCGCCGCCTCGATGATCTCGAAGACCGGCCGAAGCACGGCCGCCTCCGCGCCGGGGAGGCGGGCCGCCGCCGCGAAATTCTCCGTGTCGATGTGGACGACGTCGCCCGACTGTCGCGACCGAGCCGCTTTGGACTCGATCCGGATCGCCTTGATCGGGATGCCGAACTGGACGAGCAGCTGCGTCGTGAAGTCGGCGAGCGTCGACTTGCCGACATGGGAGGCGACTGAGACGAACTCGAGGAAGCGATACGCGGGAACGAACTCGGCGACGGCGGCGGTCGAAGTCTTGGGGGCGGCGATCGTGATGGGGTCGGTCATCTAGTCCTCCATGGAAGCGCGAGCGAGAAAATCGATCAGCCGCGTCTTGTGGTCGGAGCGGCGGACTTCGGGGGCCTCATGGCCCGAAGAGGAAACCTGCGTGCCGAACACCAGGTCGATGTCGTTCGGCGCGACGGTCCGCGGGGGCGCGGATTGGCTCGCAAAGACGAGGTCGGGCTTTGGATCACCGACATCGGCATGCCGGCGATGGAGCCTCGATACGGAGGAGGGGGCGGCGGTACGAGCAGGGAGCGCGATCTGGGCGCGGCGCTTGGAGCCGCGGGAGCGGACATCGGCCCGGGCGCGGGCCCGGCTGATCGCCGACGACAGCGTGGCTGCGGTCAGCGCGGCGCCGTCCGGTCCTGTGATGCCGTAAAGGCCGAGCACCTCGACCATGTCGGCGTGGGTGGCGTGGTACTCGCGCCGGAGCCGGAGCAGCAGGGCCAAATGATCGTCGACGATCTGCTGGGTTTGAGCGCGGCCGAATGGGCCGCGGCCGATCTCCCGGATCTCATCGAACTCCCGCCGGATGTCCGGGGGCAGCGCGTCCAGGCACGCCCGAAGCTCCAGCGCGGTCATGACCTGACCTCGCCGAAACGGTCTGCCGGCTTATGCACGGCCGAATGGGAGCAGCGGCGCCCATGATCGGCTTTTGCACGCAATCTGCACGCAGGGCAGTTCTGGCGCCCGAATTTCGGAAATTCGAGGTAGTCTGAAGTCGTCTTAAGTCGTTGAAAATCCGGGGAGTAGAGATCCGGCCGGTGCGTTCGGGACGCAGGGGTCGCAGGTTCGAATCCTGCCACTCCGACCATTATTTCAACGACTTATAATTTCGATGCGTCGGCCGCGCAACGCAGCGCGCGACGAATTGACCCGTCACGCGTGCCTGGGCCGTATGCTAGAGCGGGATGAGGAGTGTGTAGCGGTTTTCCGCCCGCATCCCACTCTAAAATATTGGAATCGATCACGTTCATGCATTGGAAGCGTTGACCGAGCGAGCGCGTTTTGCGGGATCATCGATCAATGGCCGATAGCGAACGGCACGAGCTCAAAAGGCGCCGGAGCAATTCATTTAACCGGCGCGGGCCTTGGGTCGGTCCAAGCGGCGCCAGTCGGCGTTTGCGGCAAGAACTGCTTGCCGTTGGCGACCAGAAAGTCGAGCATTTCCTGCGCCGGAGGAAGCAAGACCTTGTCTTTCCTCCGGACAACGAACCACTGTCGCACGATCGGAAGACCGGCGACATCGAGCGTGATCAGCCGGCCCTCCTTCAGTTCGACGGCCACCGTGTGCGCGGAGATGAAGGCGATCCCGAGACCGGCGATGACCGCTTGCTTGATGGTCTCGTTGCTGCCCATCTCCATGCCGATCTGGGGTTCAAGATAGCTGTTCTCAAAAAACTGTTCCATCAGGAACCGGGTGCCGGAACCCGGTTCGCGGGACATGAACGTTTCCTGCGCCAGATCGACCGCCGCAAGTTCGGAAGCGTTTGCAAGCCGATGTCCTGCCGGCGCGATGACGACATGCGGATGGTCGCCGACCAGATGGATGTCCAGTTCGATGTCGGGAGGCGGGTGACCCATGATCGCGAAATCGAGCGCATAGCCGCGCAATGCCTGACGTATCTCCTGGCGGTTGACGATCGTCAGGCTGATGTCGGTTCCCGGATGGAGCTTCGAGAAGGCGGCGATCGCAGACGGGACGAAATACTTTGCGGTGCTGACCGCGCCGATCGATATGCGCCCGCCGGTTCGACCTACGATCATGTCGAGCGATGTCGCGCAACTGTCGATCGCAGCTTCAATGCGTTCGTAGAGAGCGTACAGTTCTTGTCCGGCCGGCGTAAGGATCATCCCGTCGCTGGTCCGCTGAAGCAAAGGCAAACCGCAAAGTTGCTGAAGGTTTCGGATCTGGAGCGTGACCGCGGGTTGGGTCAAATGAAGCTTGTTGGCGGCAGCCGTTACGCTGCCGCCGGCGGCGACCGACGCCAGTGCGCGAAGCTGACGAAAAGTAACGTCTCGAAGATTCGAGATCATATAAGAAAAATTTTGGTTCGATGAAGCATATTGAAATTGTACTTATTACGTGTAACGAGTCAATGATCATCAACGCTCTAGAAAACGGCAAATCGGCATTCTGCCGATCGTGGCCGAGGGGAGGCAACTGAATGAGCCGAGAGCTGACACTGCAGGAGAGGTTGGACGGAGAAGCGGGACCGGATCCGCTTCGCCAAGCAGTGAAGAAAGCCGTAGCTGCGCTTGCGCAGGCTGCGATCGATATTTCCGATCTGACGTGCCGCGGCGCGTTGGCCGGGATCACCGGAGAGGCACAAGGACGCAACACCGACGGGGATGTTCAGAAGGATCTCGATGTTCGCGCCGATCAAATCATCCGCGACGCTCTCGGCGCTCTGCCGATCGCCGTGCTTGCCTCGGAGGAAATGGCGGAACTGGACATTCTGAATCCGGGCGCGCCGATTAGCGTTGCGTTCGATCCGCTGGACGGCTCGTCGAACATCAACACGAACATATCGGTGGGTACGATTTTCTCAATCATGCCCACTCCACCCGATGCCAGCGCCGCCTTTACCCAACCTGGCAGCGCGCAGCTTGCGGCTGGTTTCGTTGTCTACGGCCCGCAAACCTCTCTCATCCTCACCCTCGGGCAGGGTGTCGATATCTTTACGCTCGATCGCGTCGAGAGGGTGTTCAAGCTCACGGGATCGATGATGCAGATCCCGGCGGATGCAACCGAGTTCGCTATCAACACCTCGAACAGGCGGCACTGGGATTTACCGGTTCGCGCCTATATCGATGAATGCCTCATGGGAGCCGATGGGCCGAGCGGCAAGAATTTCAACATGCGTTGGATCGGCTCGCTGGTCGCGGAGGCTTTCCGCATTCTCGTTCGCGGCGGCATATTCCTGTATCCCGGAGACGCCCGGGATGGCTACGAAGATGGCCGCCTGCGCCTGGTCTATGAGGCGCACCCGATGGCGTTCATCATCGAGCAAGCGGGCGGTGGCGCCTCCACCGGACGAAAACGAATTCTCGATATCGTGCCCGGCAGCCTCCATCAGCGAGTTCCGCTGATCATGGGTTCGATCAAGAACGTCCGGCGGCTCGAAGATATGCACACGGGACCTAACGTCGCTTTGGAAGCGAATGCACCGTTGTTCGGGCATCGCGGCCTGTTTCGCGTTTGAATTGAGGGGCTGTCGCAATCGTGTCCAGAAAGTATCCTATCATATCAATCACGGGTTCGTCGGGCGCCGGCACGACATCCGTCAAGCGGACTTTCGAGCAGATTTTCCGCCGCGAGAATGTCGTGGCTGCGTACATCGAAGGAGACGCGTTCCACCGTTACAACCGTGCCGACATGCGCACGCGCATGGCCGAGGAGTCGGATCGGGGCAACAAGCATTTCAGTCACTTCAGTCCCGAGACCAATTTGTTCGACGAACTGGAGGCTGTGTTCCGGAGCTATAGCGAAAGCGGAACCGGCAATACGCGTTACTATGTCCACGACGATGTGGAATCCGCGAAGCACGGTGTCCCTCCCGGGACGTTCACCGACTGGCAGGCGCTGCCGGAGAACTCGGACCTGTTATTTTACGAAGGTCTGCACGGGGCGGTCGTGACCGACAAGGTGAATGTTGCCCAATACGCGGATCTCAAGATCGGCGTCGTTCCCGTGATCAACCTCGAATGGATCCAGAAGCTGCATCGGGATCGCAGTGCGCGGGGCTATTCCACGGAGGCGGTCACCGACACCATCCTTCGGAGGATGCCGGATTACGTCAACTATATCTGTCCTCAGTTCGCCGAGACGGACATCAACTTCCAGCGCGTGCCGACGGTGGATACTTCAAATCCGTTCATCGCCCGGTGGATACCCACGCCCGACGAATCGATGGTCGTGATCCGTCTCAAGAACCCGCGCGGCATCGACTTCCCGTACCTGCTGTCGATGATTCCGAACAGCTTCATGTCGCGCGCGAACTCGATTGTCATTCACGGGTCCAAGATGGATCTCGCGATGCAGTTGATCCTGACGCCGCTGATCCTTCAGCTTATCGACCGGAAGAGGCGGGCATGAGTGAACTGATCGCATTTCCGCAAGCGGCAGCCTCGGCCGCGTCGAAACGGGGCGTGACCAAAAATATGATCGCGCGAAGCGCGACGTCTTATCAGGGCAGCCAAATGGGGAGGGAACCGACATGGCGCGCATAACACTGAGACAGTTGCTGGATCATGCCGCGGAGCACGGCTACGGCGTACCGGCGTTCAATATCAACAATATGGAGCAGGGGCTTGCCATCATGGAGGCCGCGGCCGCCGTCGACGCGCCGGTCATCCTCCAGGCCTCGCGCGGCGCGCGCTCCTACGCCAACGACATCATGCTGGCGAAAATGATCGACGCGCTGGAGCAGATGTATCCGCAGATTCCGCTGTGCATGCATCAGGATCACGGCAACGAAGAAGCGACTTGCGCCACCGCGATCAAGTACGGCTTCACCTCGGTGATGATGGACGGCTCGCTCAAGGCCGACGCCAAGTCCGCCGCCGACTACGAGTACAACGTCGATATCACCCGCCGCGTCGTCGACATGGCGCACTGGGTCGGCGCTTCGGTGGAAGGCGAACTGGGTGTGCTCGGCTCGCTCGAACACGGCGGCGGCGAGCAGGAGGACGGGCATGGTATCGAAGGCCCGGTCAGCCACGATCAATTGCTGACCGATCCGGATCAGGCCGTCGATTTTGTTCGCGCGACCAAGGTCGACGCCCTGGCGATCGCGATGGGCACCTCGCACGGCGCCTACAAGTTCTCGCGCAAGCCGGACGGCGACATTCTCGCCATGAAAGTGGTCGAGGAGATTCACCGCCGCCTTCCGAATACGCATCTGGTGATGCACGGCTCATCCTCGGTGCCGCAACATCTGCAGGATGAATTCAATAAGTTCGGCGGCGAGATGCCGCAGACTTGGGGCGTGCCGGTCGAGGAGATCGTTCGCGGCATCAAGCATGGCGTCCGCAAGGTCAATATCGATACCGACTGCCGCCTGGCGATGACGGCTGTATTTCGGAAGATCGCGACCAGCAACAGAAGCGAATTCGATCCACGCAAGTTCCTAAAACCGGCGATGGATGCGATGCGCGACCTCTGCCGCGAGCGCTTCGAACAGTTCGGCACTGCCGGAAATGCCGCGAAGATCAGGGTGATCCCATTGTCTGAAATGGCCAAGCTCTATCGCGCCGGCAAACTTGATCCGCGTATCGGCGAAACAGCCGTCGCCGCGGAGTGAAATACGATCCGAATCTGTCGCGGATCACACAAAGAGAGACAGAAAAGAGAAGGAGAACAACATGAACGTCCTTAACGAGAAGTCGCTGACGGTTCGCGGCAAGGACCGTTATAAATCCGGTGTCATGTCCTACAAGAAGATGGGCTATTGGGAGCCCGACTATACGCCGAAGGACACGGACATCATTTGTCTGTTTCGGGTTACGCCGCAGGACGGCGTCGACCCGATCGAAGCGGCTGCGGCGGTGGCCGGCGAATCCTCGACCGCGACCTGGACCGTGGTGTGGACGGATCGTCTGACGGCGGCGGAAAAGTATCGCGCCAAGTGCTACCGCGTCGATCCGGTCCCGGGGGCGGAAGGCCAGTACTTCGCCTATATCGCCTACGATCTCGACCTGTTCGAATCCGGCTCGATCTCCAACCTCACCGCGTCGGTCATCGGTAACGTGTTCGGCTTCAAGCCGCTTAAGGCCCTGCGCCTCGAGGACATGAGGCTGCCGGTCGCCTACGTCAAGACGTTCAAAGGACCGCCCACCGGCATCGTCGTCGAGCGCGAGCGTCTCGACAAGTTCGGCCGGCCGCTGCTCGGCGCCACCGTCAAGCCGAAGCTCGGCCTGTCCGGCCGCAATTACGGCCGCGTGGTCTATGAGGCGCTGAAGGGCGGTCTCGACTTCACCAAGGACGACGAGAACATCAACTCGCAGCCGTTCATGCACTGGCGTGAACGTTTCCTCTACTGCATGGAAGCGGTCAACCGCGCCCAGGCAGCGACCGGCGAAGTCAAGGGCAGCTACCTCAACGTCACCGCGGCGACGATGGAGGACATGTACGAGCGTGCCGAGTTCGCCAAGGAGCTAGGGTCGGTGGTCGTCATGATCGATCTGGTGATCGGCTACACCGCGATCCAGTCGATGTCGAACTGGGCGCGCAAAAACGACATGATCCTGCATCTGCATCGCGCCGGTCATTCGACCTACACGCGGCAGCGCAATCACGGCGTGTCGTTCCGCGTCATCTCCAAATGGATGCGGCTCGCCGGTGTCGATCACATCCACGCCGGAACCGTGGTCGGCAAGCTGGAAGGCGATCCGCTGACCACGCGCGGCTACTACGATATCTGCCGCGAAGAGCACAATCCGATGCAGCTCGAGCATGGCATCTTCTTCGACCAGAACTGGGCGAGCCTCAACAAGATGATGCCGGTTGCTTCCGGCGGCATTCATGCCGGCCAGATGCACCAGCTCATCCAGCATCTCGGTGAGGACGTAGTGTTGCAGTTCGGCGGCGGCACCATCGGTCACCCGATGGGCATCCAGGCCGGCGCGATCGCCAATCGCGTGGCGCTGGAGGCGATGATCCTCGCCCGCAACGAGGGCCGCGATTACGTCAGCGAAGGTCCGGATATCCTGGCCAAGGCAGCCGCAAGCTGCACGCCGTTGAAGCAGGCGCTCGAAGTGTGGAAGGACGTCACCTTCAACTACCAATCCACCGACGCGCCCGATTATGTAACGACCCCGGCCGTAGCGTAAAGGAGGACATTATATGCGTATTACTCAAGGTTGTTTTTCGTTCCTGCCCGATCTGACCGACGAGCAGATTTCCAAGCAGATCCAGTACTGCCTCACCCAGGGCTGGGCGGTGAACATCGAGTTCACCGACGATCCGCATCCCCGCAACACGTATTGGGACATGTGGAATCTGCCGATGTTCGACCTGAAGGACGCGGCAGGCGTGCTGATGGAACTGAACGAGTGCCGGAAGGTCTATGGCGACCGCTACATCCGGATGTCTGCATTCGATTCCAGCCATGGCTGGGAGTCGGTGAAGATTTCGTTCATCGTCAACAGGCCCAAGGATGAGCCGGGCTTCCGGCTCGAGCGCCAGGAGTCCGACAACCGCAACATCCGGTACACCACGACGTCGTATGCGGTGACCGCACGTCCCGAGGGTCAGCGTTACTCCTCGTGACATGATTCCATCCGGTTCAAACTAGGGCGATCCATCCTCCCGATCGTCCAGTTCCGGATGTACTGCTCCGTCGTCTCGCATGGCGACGGAGCTTTTCTCCCCCGAGCGGTTTCAAAAGAAGCCACCGACCGAGGCTATCAGGACCACCGTCGATGCAAGAAAAAGTCAACATTCGCGAGGAACTCGAAGCCGTCGGAATCGGAGAGATTCTCGCGCAACTCGATCGAGAGCTTATCGGTCTCAAACCCGTCAAGACGCGTCTCCAGGAAATTTCCTCTCTGTTGCTTGTCGAACGGATACGCAAGAAAATGGAACTGACGTCGGAGACTCCGACGTTGCATATGTCGTTCACCGGGAATCCCGGCACCGGCAAAACCACCGTTGCCTTACGGATGGCCGATATTCTCCATCGCCTCGGTTATGTGCGCCGTGGTCATGTCGTGTCGGTCACGCGCGACGAATTGGTCGGACAGTATATCGGTCACACCGCGCCGAAGACCAAAGAGATATTGAAAAAGGCGATGGGCGGCGTGCTGTTCATCGACGAGGCCTATTACCTCCACCGGCCCGACAACGAGCGCGACTACGGCCAGGAAGCCATCGAGATCCTGCTTCAGGTCATGGAGTCGCAGCGCGAGGACCTGGTGGTGATTCTCGCGGGCTACGCCGACCGTATGGAAAAATTCTTCTCCAGCAATCCCGGCTTCCGCTCGCGCATCGCGCATCACATCGACTTCCCCGACTACAGCAACGACGAACTGCTCGCGATCGCGGAAGTCATGCTGAGCAAGATGAACTATAAATTCAACCCCGAAGCCCGCGAGGCGTTTGTACGCTACATCGCCTTGCGCAAGGCCCAGCCCTTGTTCTCCAACGCGCGTTCGATCCGCAACGCGTTGGACCGTATCCGCCTGCGTCAGGCCAATCGCCTGGTCGCGGACCAGAACGCCGTTCTCTCTGTCGAGGATGTCAAGTCGATCACAGCGTCCGACGTTCTTGCCAGTCGCGTGTTTGAGACGTCGCAGCCTGCCGTCGTCGAGCAACTGATGGACAAGAGGAAGCGGTAGCCAATTGCGGGACCGGCCATTGCGGCCGCGTCCCGTCTTGCCGCAGATGTCGCACATCTCGGAGAAGTGAGACGAGAGATCGATGCCGCCGGCGTCGATCGGCCCATTGCGGCACGATAAATCGCGGCCGCGCCGGCAACGCAACTGATGCCCGGCATAAATCCGGCATGGCGATTCAATCGAAGTCCTTTAGAAGGAGATGCTCCGTAAGAACAAGACCGCCACCCTTGAAATGGGGGCCGCATCCCGTGAGAATGAATAAACGGGAGAAATGCCATGAGCATTCAGGAGAAGAGCCGCTACCGCGAGGTCTACGCCCGCGCGCTTAGCGATCCCGACGGGTTCTGGGCCGACGCCGCGCGCGACATCGACTGGATCGAGCCGGCGAAAAAGACCTTCGACCCCGCGATGGGGCTTTATGGCCGCTGGTTCGCCGGCGCCGTGGTCAATACCTGCTACAACGCGCTGGACCGCCATGTCGCCGCCGGCCGGGCCGATCAGGTCGCGCTGATCCATGATTCGCCGCTGGCCAATCCGGGCGGGCCGAGCGTCATTACCACCTTCACCTATGCCGAACTGCTCAAGGAGGTGCAGACGCTCGCCGCGGTCATGCAGGATTTCGGCGTCGCCAAGGGCGACCGCGTCGTACTTTACATGCCGATGGTGCCCGAGGCGGTGGTGGCGATGCTGGCCTGCGCGCGGATAGGCGCGGTGCACTCCGTGGTGTTTGGCGGCTTTGCGGCCAAGGAGCTTGCGACCCGGATCGACGATGCCAAGCCGAAGCTGATCTTTTCAGCGAGTTGCGGCCTGGAGCCGGGCCGCATCGTGCAGTACAAGCCGCTGCTCGACGAGGCACTGAAACTTGCCACCGCCGGGCCCGGCGCGTGCATCATCCTGCAACGGCCGCAGCAGCGCTGCGACTTGATCGCGGGCCGCGATCACGACTGGACGACGCTGCGCGATGCCGCGATGGCGGCGAAGAAGTCCGCGCCTTGCGTGCCGGTGCTCGCCACCGATCCGCTCTATATTCTCTACACTTCCGGCACCACCGGGGTGCCGAAAGGCGTGGTGCGCGACAATGGCGGCCATCTGGTCGCGCTGAAATGGTCGATGTTCAACCTCTATGGCGTCAAGCCCGGCGAGGTCTGGTGGTGCGGCTCCGATATCGGCTGGGTGGTCGGCCACAGCTACATCGTCTACGGGCCGCTGATTCACGGCACGACCACGATCATGTACGAAGGCAAGCCGATCGGCACGCCCGATGCCGGGGCGTTCTGGCGCGTTATCGCGCAGCACAAGGTGGTGGCGTTCTTCACCGCGCCGACCGCGTTCCGCGCCATCAAAAAGGAGGACCCGGACGGGGCCTTCATCCGCAAATATGATCTGTCCGAATTCCGCACGCTGTTTTTGGCTGGTGAGCGCGCCGATCCGCCGACGGTGGAATGGGCGGAGAAGCAGTTGAAGGTGCCGGTGATCGATCACTGGTGGCAGACCGAAACCGGCTGGGGCATCGTCGGCAACCCGGTCGGGCTCGGGCAACTGCCGGTCAAACACGGCTCGCCCACGGTCGCGATGCCGGGCTATCAGGTCGATATCGTCGATGAGGCTGCGAAGCCGCTGCCGGCCGGCACCATGGGTTCGATCGTTATCAAGCTGCCGCTGCCGCCGGGCTGCCTGCCGACCTTGTGGCAGCAGGACGAACGCTGCAAGGAAGCCTATTTCAACGAGTTTCCCGGCTACTACAAAACCTCCGACGCGGGCTACAAGGACGAGGACGGCTACATCTTCGTCATGGGCCGCACCGACGACATCATCAATGTCGCCGGTCATAGGCTGTCCACCGGCGGCATGGAGGAAATTCTCGCCTCGCATCCCGATGTCGCGGAATGCGCGGTGCTCGGCATCAGTGACACCATCAAGGGCGAGGTGCCGTGCGGCCTCTTGGTGTTGAAGGCCGGCGTGACGCGCGACGGCGCCGAGATCGAGAAGGAGGTCGTGGCGCTGGTGCGCGAGAAGCTCGGTCCGGTCGCGGCATTCAAGCTCGCGATCACGGTGAACAGGCTGCCGAAGACGCGCTCCGGAAAAATCCTGCGCGGCACCATCAAGAAGATCGCGGATGGCGAGGCATGGACGATGCCCGCGACCATCGAGGATCCGAAGGTGCTCGACGAGATTCAAAGCGCGTTAAAGAGCAGGATGTAGCAACGTCATGCCGGGGCGCCGCTGATGCGGCCTCGAGAACGACAGCGAGCGTTTTTTACAGCGAGCGTTTTTTAATGACCTGCCGGGTTTATCGGGACTTACAATCCCCGCAATTGGGTTCGAACAGTCGTCAAAGCCTTCCACTTCTGATGAAACCAGAAGTGGGGCTCTATGATTTTGATTTGACGCGTTTTCCTTACGCGAACCGGTATCCGATTCGCTCGAAAACGCTATAATCTGCGGCAGTCCGGGGACGATCATGCGACCGAAGACATTCTTGCACCTCGCGGCTCTCGCCCTGACCGCGCTGTCGCTCAGTGGCTGCGCCAATCTTGAGCGGCACAATCCGAGCGCGGTATCGCAGACCGATGACGACGCCTATTGCCAGGCGCACGGTGGCCCGCAGGGTTCCGCGGCCTATACCGCCTGCCGCAAGGATCGCGACGTCGCCGCCACCCGGTCGGACCGGATGGAGCGCACCCACCGCGATCTCGCCGAGCGGATGCTGAACGGGCAGTAGGCATTCAGCGATGCGCTTATAGCGTTTTCGAGAGAAGTGGATACCGGTTCGTGTGAAGAAAACGCGTCAGATCAAAATCATAGAGCCCCGCTTCTGATTCCATCAGAAGCGGAAAGGCTCTGGCGCATATTTGGCCGTCATGCCCGCGAAAGCGGATATCCGGTACGTCGCAGTGTTCGGATTGTATCGCCGACGTTTCCGGTAGTGGGTCCCCCGGATGCGCGGGACGACAACAAAGTCTGACCGGCTTTACTCGTTTTCCCCTTCGTCCTCGGCTTTCTTGCCGCCGATGGTTTTCAGCTTGGCGAACACGGCGTCGACGTTGAGATCGTCGCGCTGTTTTTCCGTCGGCTCGAATTCGGCGTCCTTGCGCGTGGTCTCGGACGCCGGCAGCAGGGTGGCGCCGCCATACTGCTGATCGGTTGGCTTTTCCTTGGCCGCGCGCTGCACCTCGAAGTCGAGTTCGATCTGCGAGCAGAGGCCGAGCGTCACCGGGTCCATCGGCGTCAGGGTCGAGGCGTTCCAGTGAGTGCGGTCGCGGACCGCGGCGATCGTGGTCTTGGTGGTGCCGACCAGACGCATGATCTGCGCGTCCTTCAATTCCGGGTGGTTGCGGACCAGCCAGAGGATCGCGCTCGGCCGCTCGTGACGGCGCGACACCGGGGTGTAGCGCGGACCCTTCTTCTTGGCGGCGGGCGGCAGTACCACCCGGCTCTCGCTGAGCCTGAGGCGGTAGTCCTGGTCCTTCTCGCCCTTCTCGATCTCGTCACGGGTGAGCTGGCCGGTCGAGATCGGGTCCATACCCTTGATGCCCTGGGCGGCGTCGCCGTCGGCGATGGCACGGACTTCCAGTGGGTGCATTTTGGTGAAATCGGCGACCTGATCGAACGACAGGGCGGTATTTTCGACGAGCCACACGGCAGTGGCCTTTGGCATCAGCGGTGCATTGCTCATGGCAAATCTCCTTTGCGCTTCGCCAATCCCTCAGGGACAAAGCTTGTTGGTTATCGACGATGACGGGAATTCGGGTTTATATAAGCCTGCGGGGGCCGGCCGCGCAATGGTTTGCTCTTGTTCCCTTTGGCTTCCGGAACAGCCTTGACAGCGTCTGAAAGCCGTCCAAAGTCGTTACCCTTATTGGCCGTTCCCGCCCTGCCGGTGTGGGGTGATTCGGTCCCCGGATCGCCTTATGAATGCCACCATGAATGCCAAACCGAAGCTTAAAATCGTGCTTTGTTCGCCCCGCGGCTTTTGCGCCGGAGTGGTCAGGGCGATCGATACCGTGGAACGTGCGCTGACGCTGTACGGCGCGCCGGTCTATGTGCGCCACGAGATCGTCCATAACCGCTATGTGGTCGACAGCCTGCGTGCGAAGGGGGCGATTTTCGTCGAGGAACTGGCGGAAATCCCCGATGACACCAAGGCGCCGGTGGTGTTCTCCGCCCATGGCGTACCGAAATCGGTGCCGGCCGACGCGCAGAAGCGCAATTTCTTTTCGCTGGATGCGACCTGCCCGCTGGTGACCAAGGTTCACCGCGAGGCGGCGATCCATTTCAAGCGCGGGCGGGAGATCCTGCTGATCGGCCATTCCCATCACCCGGAAGTCGTCGGCACGGTCGGGCAATTGCCGGCGGGCGCGGTGACGCTGATCGAGACCGCCGAAGATGCCGCCACATTCATGCCGAAGAATCCCGAAAACCTCGCGTTCGTGACCCAGACGACGCTGTCGATCGACGACACCGCCGAGATCGTTGCGATGCTGAAGCAGCGGTTCCCGAACATTTCCGGCCCGCACAAGGAGGACATCTGCTACGCCACCACCAACCGCCAACTCGCGGTCAAGAAAGTGGCGCCGGTGGTGGATGCGCTGATCGTGGTCGGCGCGCCGAACTCGTCGAACTCGCAGCGGCTGCGCGAGGTCGCCGAGCGCGAGGGCTGCAGGGTGTCGGTGCTGGCGCAGCGCGCCAGCGATCTCGACTGGAACAGCTTCGAGGGCATTAAGAGCCTCGGCATCACCGCAGGCGCCTCGGCACCGGAAGTGATCGTCGAGGAAATCATGGGTGCGTTCGCTGCGCGCTATGACCTCGATGTCGAGACGGTCTCGGCTGCGGAAGAGAACGAGTTTTTCCCGCTGCCGCGCTCGCTGCGGCCCGACGCGGCCTAGTGGAATGAATTTGACATTTGCTACCCACTTTGCGGCAAATCCGGCAAGCGAATGTCAAATTCAAAACTCCACTAGAAACCTATATTTGCTAGTGGTCCTGTGATTCTAACATTTGCAAGAGTGCCTGCCGCAACGGGATGCAAATGTTAGAATCGGACCACGGTGGCGCGATCAGCAAACGTGGATTCCGGTTTTGCGTCGAATCGCGCTCTGAAATATATCGCGCTCTGAAATATCGAGAATGCGCATGATCTTTTCGCCAAACCGCTCACACATTGGCGGATCATGCGCGAATGGGGACACGAGATGGCGGTCTATACCGACGTCGCCGCCGATGAGCTTGCGGATTTTCTGAAGGCCTATGACATCGGCGAACTGCTGTCCTACAAGGGCATCGCCGAAGGCGTCGAGAATTCCAACTATCTGTTGCACACCACCGCCGGGTCGTTCTTCCTGACGCTTTATGAAAAGCGCGTCGCGGTTGACGATCTGCCGTTCTTTCTCGGTCTCATGGGCCATCTCGCGACGCACGGCATCGTGTGCCCGCAGCCGGTCAAGGCCCGCAACGGCGAAGCCCTCGGCTGCCTCGCAGGGCGACCCGCCGCCATCATCGATTTCCTCGAGGGCGTGTGGCCGCGCAAGCCGAACGTCACCCATTGCGCCGCTGTCGGCGCAGCGCTGGCGAAACTGCATCTCGCCGGCCGCGATTTCCCCATGCGGCGCGCCAACGCGCTGTCGGTGTCCAGTTGGCGGCCGCTGTTCGAACAGGCCACGCCTTGCATCGATACCGTGCAGCATGGGTTGCACGATTTTCTCAAGGCCGAACTCGATCACCTCGAACGGCACTGGCCGCAAAATCTGCCGGCCGGCGTCATCCACGCCGACCTGTTTCCGGATAACGTTTTATTTCTCGGCGACAGGCTGTCGGGGCTGATCGATTTCTATTTCGCGTGCAATGATTTTTTTGCCTACGACGTCGCGATCTGCCTCAACGCCTGGTGTTTCGAGCCGGATCATTCCTTCAACGTCACCAAGGCGCGGGCGCTGCTCGGTGCCTATAATCGCGAGCGCGCGCTGTCCGAAGCCGAACAGGCGGCGCTGCCGCTGCTGGCGCGCGGCGCCGCGCTGCGGTTTCTGCTGACGCGGCTGGTCGATTTTCTCAACGTGCCCGCCGGCGCGCTGGTGAAGCCGAAGGACCCGCTCGAATACGTCCGCAAGCTGCGCTTCCAGCAAAGCGTTGGCAACATCCGCGAGTATGGCGTCGCCGCGTCGGGGCTGGTGGCGTGAATTCGTCGGCGCTTCCGCATGTCACGATTTTCACCGACGGCGCCTGCTCGGGCAATCCGGGGCCCGGAGGCTGGGGCGCGATCTTGCGGTTCGGCGAGATCGAGAAGGAATTGAAGGGCGGCGAGCCGCACACCACCAACAACCGGATGGAGCTGCTGGCGGCGATCTCCGCGCTGGAGGCCTTGAAGAAAGCGGCGTCCGTCGATCTCACCACCGACAGCCAGTACGTGCGGCAAGGCATCACCAGCTGGATTCACAACTGGAAGCGCAACGGCTGGCGCACCGCCGACAAAAAGCCGGTGAAGAACGCCGACCTGTGGCAGCGGCTCGACACGGCGCTGCAACCGCATCAGGTGCGCTGGCACTGGATCAAGGGTCACGCCGGTCATGACGAGAACGAGCGCGCCGATCAGCTCGCGCGCGAAGGCGTGGCGCTGGCGAGACTGAAATAGTCGGCTTGATTTAGCTAGAGCCTTTTCGCTTCTGATGGAATCAGAAGCGGGCTTTATGATTTTGATTTGGCGCGTTTTCTTCCCGCGAACCGGTACCCATCCCCGGGTCAAGCCCGAGGACATGCTTCGCTCGAAAACGTTGGGAGTAGTTCTGGATTGAGATTACGCGTATCCGGCGCGGGCGAAGTAGTTTGCGCATTGGTCTGCTGTGAAGAGGTGGATGATCGATTCGATGATGCTGTCCCAGGGGCAGGCATGGATCGTTCGGCGACCTTATATCCCCGTGCTGTGTTCGTCTCAAATCAGCGAGGCTACCGCCTCCAGCCCGATAATGCGGGCGAGCGCGCGTGCCTCGCGCTTCTGGTCCTCGCGCAGTCTCGACAGCAACGGTCGGACGGAGGTCTTGATCTGCTCGATCTCGCCTGGACTGAGGGCGGCCTGCCGTCCCGCTACCGCACGCCGCTCGTGAATTTTGCGGGCGACGTCGCGCAACGCGCTTTCGACGGCCGGCCAGTAGGGCTCCTGCGCGGACGTGAGTTGCAGCCGCCCTTTCAGCGCCGCGATCTGCATGTCGCTAAGCAGCGAATAATTCTTCTGAACGAGCTGGTTTGCGAGCTTCGGTCGGGAACGCGGCAGCGGCGGCTCCTCGATCGGCGCTGTCGGCGGCAAAACCTCGACATCGACGGGACCATCGGTGACGGGACCATCGGTCGTAACCGCCTGCCGCAGCGGTGCAGCCAACGTCGAATCCTCGCCGGCATCGGGGGCCGCGGCCTGCGTGGCGACCGCAAGCCTGTCGGCCTTGCGCGCGCGGTTGGCGGCCGGTTCGGCTTCCGCAGGCGGCGGGGGCGGCGATGCAGAAAACCGGACGACCAGAACGTTGCCGCGGCCGAAAACCTCCGCCAGCGCCACCCCGGTGACGATGCAGCACGCAAGCGCCAAAATCGTCATCGTCCGTGTCAAAAAAGATCTCCGGTTCGGCTCACAAACGGCCGCCGATTGTCCTCACAAATCGATACGAATTAAGGCTGGCCCACGCAAGGCGGGGGCTGTGCGGCTGTTTTTCACGCAAATTGTGCAGGCCTCGACCGTACCGTCGGCCGTCAGAGCGCGATCAGCAAAAGCCTGCTTCTGATTCCATCAGAAGCGAAAAGAATCTATGCCGCCAGAACATAGGCGTCCTGGATGTCGGCGACGAGTTCGGACGCCTCCCAGATCGCGTCGGGCGGAACCGCGCTCATGCTGACGGTCCAGTTGGCACCGCTACGGGACTTCGGTGTGCTGACGATGGCGAACTGCACGTCGCGGCACAGCGGATGCCTGCCGAACGCGGCGGCGACCCGAGCCTGCAATTCCTTGATGGTCGCCGGTATCTTTTCCGACGCGATGTCGCGATCCATCGCCTTATGCCCGTTCCGACCGGTATCTGGCGCCTTTCGCGACAAATCCAGACCGGCCCTCGAGGGCCGAAGGTGCCTCAGTCACAGTTAATGAGTCGTTAACCCCGGAACCAGCTCGTCGAACCGGCACGAGCCCCTCCTGGCCGACGCACTTCGGACCGCGTCCGGAACAATTACTTGGTCCGTTTGAGTTCCGCCAGCACCTCGTCGATGGTCGCAAGATGCGTTTCCACGGCTTGGCGAACCAGCGTGTAGGGTTTGGGGTCGTCCGGATCGTCGGCCCTTCGAACAACAAGGCCACGCTTGAACGCTATCGCCCTCGCTTGTCTGAATTTTTCCAGGTCGTCACTGATCGTCATCATACGGTCCTCCCTGCTCCGCCGAAGCTAATAGCGTCGTCTTGCCTTCATTGGAATTGCGGCCTCTCATCCATCTATTCCAACTCCGGCTTGTTCATCAACGCAATGGTTTCCGCACAATGCGCGGACCGCGTCAAATGAGGGTCGGGCTGGGTCGCCTCGTCAACGCCCGCCGCCGCCCGGTGGCATTGGTCTTTCCGGAGAAATCGGACCAATAGAGCGTTTTTGAGCGAAGTGGGTACCGGTTCGCGTCAAGAAAACGCGTCAAAACAAAAAGCTAGAGCCCGGCTTTGATTCCATCAGAACGGAAAGCCTCTAGATCAGGCGGAACGCGATCACGAATCCGAGGACGACGACGGCGGCGCCGAACGCCACCCACAGGCCGAGTCGCTTCTCGATCTCCTGCCGGATGACGTCGCCGTAGCGATTGAGCACAATGGCGACGATAAAGAAGCGGCCGCCCCGGGCGATGATCGAGCACAGGATAAACAGCCAGATATCATATCCGGCGAAGCCGGAAGTGATGGTGACGAGTTTGTAGGGGATCGGCGTCAGACCCTTGCCGATGATGATCCAGGCTCCCCATTGCGCATACGACTCGCGAAACGCCTCGACCTTGCCGCCGAGTCCGTAGAGATGAATGAGCCACTGGCCCAGCGAGTCGTAAAGCAGCGCCCCGATCGCATAGCCGAGCACGCCGCCGGCGACCGAGGCGACCGTGCAGAGCGCCGCGAACAGCCAGGCGCGTTTCGGCCGCGCCAGCGCCATCGGCAGCAGCATGATGTCGGGCGGCACCGGAAAGAACGAGCTTTCCGCGAAAGCGATCGCTGCCAGAATCCATAGCGCGTAGGGCTTGTCGGCGGCGGCGATGCACCAGTCGTAGGTTCGTCTCAGCATGGCGCGATCAACCATTGCGCGGTGGATTTGTCCATGGCTGAGGTGAGGATTTCAGCGGGCGCTTGCACAACCGATGGCGTCGAGTGCGACGATCGGCCGCCGGGTCGCCCTTGCGAGGACTTGACCGCTTCGCCGCGGCATTCGGCAACTTCTCGGCGATGCCGAACATGCGCTCCCGGCGGTCCAACTCGGCCCGCGGCCGACATGTTAACGGTCGGCGTCCAAAACGGCGACGCCGACCGCCATCGCAGCCGGCGTCCGTCATCCGCTCTTTGGCCCGAGCGGGAATATCCTCAGTAAGGGGCGTAATAAGCGCCGCCATAAGGTGACGGATAGCGGGGTCCGCCGTAGTAGTAGCCGGGCGGCGGGGCATAGTAACCTGGGCCGTAGTCATAATAGGCGTCGCGACGAGCCTGGGATGCTGCGATCGCGCCGACGGTGCCGATGATCCCAGCGAACGCGGCGGCTGCCGCAGCATCGCCACCGCCGCGATAATGACGGCGATGATCATAGTGCCGGCGCGCCGCGCTGAAATCCGTGGCGCCGGATGGTCCCGTCGCCGAGATCTCCTTGGAGACGGGCGCAGACGATCCGGCGAAAGAGGGGCCGGCCGCCGCCAGGGCCATCGCCGCAACCGTCGCCAAAACGACGCTCCGGCCTGTCGAAGATTTGAAATTCCTGCGCGTCAACATCTGAAATACCTCTATGATGTTTCCGGGCCGTTTCAGGCCATTCTTGAGACAACCGCCGGTTTCACGTCGGGTTCCGGGTTCCAATGTAATCTGAACAATCCGTGGCAAGTCGTGGCGGTCATCGCGCATTCAGGTTACCTCTGCTAGAGTGAACCATCTTATGGAACCCGCGCGCGTTCGCGCGAACTCCCGCAACCCGCTCCATTGCCGCAAGATCCCATGCAAGCACGTTCGATGCGTCGTTTCTGGTTTGCCTTGTTTGTGCTCCTGGGCGCTGTCGGCGTTGCAGGCCTTGGCCTCGCGGACAGCCGGGCCGATGCCGGCGCGCCGATCCAGATCGAGTTTTCGCTCGATCGCCCGATCGATGCCGCCGCGGCCCCGCTGGTGCTGGCATCGACCCGCGGCCTGTTCCGCGCGGAGGGCTTGAACGTCACGACGACGGTCGCGTCTGACACGACGGACGCCATTGCGCGCGTCGCGGTCGGTACGAGCGAACTGGCGCTCGCCGACCTCAACGCCCTGATCCGGTTTCGCGACCAGCCGGGCGTGCGGCCGGTCAAGGCGGTATTCGTGCTGTTCGACAAGGCGGCCTATGCCTTCATTGCGCGCAAGAGCCGGGGTATCAACGCGCTTGCCGACATCGAGGGCAAGACGGTCGGCGTCACCGACGGCGACCTGTCCATCAGGCTGTGGCCTGCGCTCGCCCGGAAAAACGGACTGCAACTCAAGACCGTGAAGCTGCAGCAGATCGGCCCCGCCGTTCGCGAACCGATGCTGTCGGCGGGCCAGCTCGATGCCATATCCGGCCTGTCGTACCTGTCGGCGATCGACCTGCGCGATCGCGGTATCCCGGCCGACGATCTCACCGTGCTGCGATTTGCCGACTACGGCTGCGCCGCCTACGGCAAGGTTCTGATCGTCAACCCGGAATTCGCCGCCGACAAGCCGGAAGCGGTCAAGGCGTTTGTGCGCGCGGTGATTGCCGGTCTGCGCCTCACCATCAAGGCGCCCGAGCAGGCTGTCGACGATGTGCTGGCTCAGATGGATAACGGATCGCGCGCTGTCGAGCTGGAGCGCCTGCACGCGGTCCTGAGCGACAACATTCTGACCAGCGAGGTCAGGCACAGCGGCATCGGGGATATCGACCCGGCCCGGTTCGAGACGTCGCTCGACCAGATCGCCGACGATTTCAAATTCCGCAAACGCCCGGCGGTCGCGGATATTTTCGACGACAGCTTTCTGCCGCCGGCCGGCGACCGCAAGGTCACGCAGGCCGAATAAAAGCGGCACAAGTGCCGCCGATCTGTTCGCGCTGCCGGAATGCTGCCGTTGCGATCCGCAAGAGCGTTTTTTCGATGTCGATGCTCCGCCTTTATACCCGCGTTCTTGAACTGCTCGGCAAAGAAGCGCGGCTCGGCTGGATCCTGGCGGGCGCCAATCTGCTGCTGGCCGGCGCGCAGTTCGCCGAACCGGTGCTGTTCGGACGCATCGTCGACGTGCTCTCCGGCAGTCCCGCCGCGGGTCCTTTCGGGATGACGTCGACTTCGCCGTGGCCGCTGCTGGCGGTTTGGGTGGTGTTCGGCCTGTTCACGATTCTGTGCGGCGTGATCGTGGCCTTGCAGGCCGACCGTCTTTCGCATCGCCAGCGCCAGGCGGTGCTGACGGGCTATTTCGAGCACATCATGCAATTGCCGCTCACCTACCATGCCGGCACCCATTCGGGCCGGCTGATGAAGGTGATGCTGCAAGGCACCGACGCGCTGTGGCGGCTGTGGCTCGGATTCTTCCGCGAGCATTTCGCGGCGATGATGTCGCTCGTGGTGCTGCTGCCGCTGTCGCTCACCATCAACTGGCGGCTGGCGATCCTTTTGTTCGCGCTCTGCATCGTATTCACGATGCTAACGACGCTGGTGGTTCGCAGGACCTTCGACATGCAGAACGAGGTGGAGGCGCATTTCAGCGATCTCTCCGCGCGCGCCTCCGACGCGCTCGGCAACGTCGCGCTGGTGCAGAGCTTCGTGCGCGTCGATGCCGAGGTTCAGGGCCTGCGGTTCGTCGTCGACAAGCTGCTGGCGGCGCAGATGCCGGTGCTGTCGTGGTGGGCCGTCGTCACCGTGATGACGCGCGCCTCGACCACCATCACCATTCTGGCGATCTTCGCGGTCGGTATCGTGCTGAACCAGCGCGGGATGACGTCGGTCGGCGAGATCGTCATGTTCGTGAGCTTCGCCACCATGCTGATCCAGAGGCTCGAGCAGGTCGTTTCCTTCATCAACAGCGTTTTCATGGAAGCGCCGCGGCTCAAGGAGTTCTTCAACGTCCTCGACGCCGTTCCGGCGGTGCGCGACCGTCCCGACGCCATTGATGCCGGGCGATTGCAGGGGCTCGTCGAATTCCATGACGTGTCGTTTTCCTATGACGGCAAGCGGCCCGCGGTCGAGGATCTGTCGTTCGTCGCGTTGCCCGGCCAAACCATTGCGCTGGTCGGTCCGACCGGCGCAGGCAAGTCCACCGCCGTCGCGCTGCTGCACCGCGCGTTCGATCCGCAGTCCGGCATCATCAAGATCGACGGCATGGACATCCGCGGCCTGACGCTGGCTTCGTTGCGACGAAACATCGGCGTGGTGTTTCAGGAGGCGCTGCTGTTCGACCGCTCGATCGCGGAGAACCTGCGCGTTGGCAAGCCCGATGCATCCGAGGAGGAGATGCGGCTTGCGGCCTCCCGCGCCCAGGCGCTGGGCTTCATCGAACGCGCCGACAGAAAGTTCGACACCCATGCCGGCGAGCGCGGACGCATGCTGTCCGGCGGCGAGCGGCAGCGGCTGTCGATCGCCCGCGCGCTGTTGAAGGATCCCCCGATCCTGATCCTCGACGAGGCGACCTCCGCGCTGGACGCCGTGACCGAGGCCAAGGTCAATGCCGCGCTCGACGAGGTGATGAAGGGACGCACGACATTCGTCATCGCGCACCGGCTGTCCACCATTCGCAACGCCACCCGCATTCTGGTTTTCGAGAACGGGCGCGTGATCGAAAACGGAACCTTTGACGAACTGCTGGCACGCGGCGGCCACTTCGCCCGGCTTGCGAAAGCGCAATTCATGACCCAGGACGGTTCCCGCATCGGCCAGCCGTCATAGCAAACCGCTCCGAGCGTCGAAATTCGGCCCCTTTCATCGGGGAATTAAACTGCGGACCACTGTTCTGGCTGGCCGAGCCGGTATAGGCTGCAGCCGCCGCGACCGACGGCGCCGGACACGCTTGAAACCCGAAAAGCAGGCCTCCTTGCCAAAGGCGGGTCTCAAAGGACCGGAACGACCGTGCATTCTTTCATCGTCCCGCTTCGCAAACCCATCGCCCTGTTTCGCAAATCGTTGCCGGTCTGGATCGTCCTCGCGGCCGGATTGATCGTTGCGATCGCACCGTTGCGCGCGGCTCACGCCACCGAAGCGCATCTTCTGATCGAGGCCGACACCGGCAAGGTGCTGGAGGCCGAGAACGCCACCTATCCCTGGTATCCGGCCTCGCTCACCAAGATGATGACCGCTTACGTCACGCTGACGGCGGTCAAGCAGGGACGCATCACGCTCGACACGCTGTTCACGGTATCGCCGACCGCAGCCGCGCAGTCGCCTTCGAAGATGGGCTTCCGGCCGGGCACGCAGGTGACCGTCGACAACGCGCTGAAGATGATGCTGGTGAAGTCGGCGAACGACATGGCGGTGGTGCTGGCGGAAGGCGTCGGCGGTTCGATCGACGGTTTCTCGGCCGAAATGAACGCGACCGCGCAGCGGCTCGGCATGACGCAGACGAGCTACGTCAACCCGAACGGGTTGCCGGCCGACGGCCAGATCACCTCGGCGCGCGATCTCGGCATTCTCGCCCGCGCGATCATTCACGATCTTCCCGAGTACGAATATTTCATGCGCATCCCCTCGATCCGCTACGGACGCAGGGTGACACGCAACTTCAACAAGCTGATCGGGCGCTTTCCCGGTGCCGACGGCTTCAAGACCGGCTTCATCTGCGCGTCCGGCTACAATCTCGTCGGCTCGGCCACGCAGAACGGCAAGCGCCTGATCGCGGTGGTGCTCGGCGCATCGTCCGGCACGATGCGCGCGGTGCGCGTCGCGCAGATGCTGGAGCGCGGCTTCGCCAACAACACGCTGTCGTGGCTGCGTCCGGCGCTCGGCACGGTCGACAAGCTGGCGCCGATCGCAGCCGCGCCTCCCAATCTGCGCGATGAAATGTGCGGGCCGAAACGCAAGCATCCTGCCAGCGACGAGGATGACGATGTGGCCGCCAACACGACGGCGACCAGCGCCGCCGTGATGTCGTTCTTCGCAACCGGCGTGCAACCGCCGGCGTTGCGGCCGGTGGATATGATCGCGGCGGCGCCGGCGCCCTCGGACCCCGTTATTGTCTATACCGGCCCGACGCGGACCGGCGCGGCCATCGCCGCCGCCGCAGAAGCCGATGCCGCGCGCGACGCTCCGCCCAAGAGCAAGAAACGCAGCAAGACCACAGCGAATGCGACGGCAACGCCCCACCCAAAACCAAGGCCCGACGGGAAATCGAAACACCGGGTTTCGGTGACGATCAATCCCAAGGCGGCGAAGTCCGCGGCCGCCGGTTCGGCCGCCAAGCCGAAACCGGCTGAAAACGGCAAGAGCAAGCCAAAACCGTAGGTCTCTCATCCCTTCGTCGCCGCCGAGGCAAGCTCTCACAGTCCATGACGGCAGCATTGATGCGTCGTTACCGCGCACCGCTTGCCTTGGACAACCGCCTTGCTCAATACTCCCTGAACAAGACATTCCTCCCTTGAACGACGGGATGATCCCGGGGAGTCACATGGATCGCATCTGGCTCAGTCAATATCCCGCAGGCGTGCCCGCCGACATCGACGCGTCGCAGTACGCCTCGCTGGTCGCGTTGCTTGAAGAGAGCTTCGCCAAATTCCGCGATCGCAAGGCCTTCATCTGCATGGGCAAGGCGATCACCTATCGCGAGATCGACGAGATGTCGCTTGCACTCGGCGCCTGGCTGCAAGGCCGGGGACTGAAAAAGGGCGCGCGCGTTGCGCTGATGATGCCGAACGTGCTGCAATATCCGGTCTCGACGGTGGCGGTGCTGCGCGCCGGCTATGCCGTGGTCAACGTCAACCCGCTCTACACACCGCACGAGCTTGAGCACCAGCTCAAGGATTCCGGCGCGGAAGCGATCATCGTACTGGAGAATTTCGCGTCGACGGTGCAGCAGGCGATCGGCAAAACTAACATCAGGCACGTCATCGTCGGCAGCATGGGCGACCTGCTCGGCTTCAAGGGCCTGATCGTCAATTTCGTGGTTCGTCATGTCAGGAAGATGGTGCCGCCGTCATCGATCCCGGGGGCGGTCAAGTTCAACGACGCCCTCGCGGCCGGGCGCGGCATGACGCTTGCCAGGCCGAACCTCGCGCCCGACGACGTCGCCTTCCTGCAGTATACCGGCGGCACCACCGGCGTCGCGAAGGGCGCGACGCTGCTTCATCGCAATATTCTCGCCAACATGCTGCAGAACGACGCCTGGCTGCAGCCGGCGCTGAGGAAACCGCCGGTGGTCGATCAACTCTTCGTCGTCTGCGCGCTGCCGCTCTATCACGTCTTCGCGCTGACGGCGTGCTTCATGCTGGCGATGCGCGCGGGCGGCGTCAATCTGCTGATCCCGAACCCGCGCGACATGCCCGGCCTCGTCAAGGAATTGATGAAGTATCAGATCAACTGCTTTCCGGCGGTGAACACGCTCTATAACGGCCTTCTCAATGCGCGCGGTTTCGACAAGGTCGACTTCTCGAAACTCAAGGCTTCGGTCGGCGGCGGCATGGCGGTCCAGAAGGCGGTGGCGGAGAAGTGGCTGAGGGTGACAGGATGCCCGCTACTGGAAGGCTATGGCCTTTCGGAAACCTCGCCGACGCTGACCTGCAATCCCGCCGACACCGGCAAATTCTCCGGCTCGATCGGGCTTCCCATGCCGTCGACATACATTTCCATCCGCGACGACGACGGCCGCGAGGTGCCGCTCGGCGAGGCGGGCGAAATCTGCGCCAAGGGTCCACAGGTGATGCCGGGCTACTGGAACCGGCCGGACGAAACCGCAAAGGTGATGACGGCGGACGGCTTCTTCCGTACCGGCGACATCGGCGTGATGTCAGCCGACGGCTACACCAGGATCGTCGACCGCAAGAAGGACATGATCCTGGTCTCCGGCTTCAATGTCTATCCGAACGAGATCGAGGACGTGATCGCGAGCCATCCGGGCGTGCTGGAATGCGCGGTGATCGGCGTCAAGGACAGGAAGTCGGGCGAGGCGGTGAAGGCTTTCGTGGTCAGGAAGGACCCGACCCTCACGCGCGCGGACATCATCAAGTTCGCGCATACGCAGTTGACCGGCTACAAGGTGCCCAGACAGATCGAGTTCCGCGACTCCCTGCCGAAAACCAACGTCGGCAAGATCCTCCGCCGCGAACTGCGTGACGAGAAAAAAGCGGCGGCGTGAGGCATTCCTGAAGATATGGCCGTCCCAGCCAAGTGCGATCTTCGCACGCGCGCAGGAACCGATACGGCGCGGATTCTGATTTCGGTCGATGACGTCGACCTTTTCCATCTTAGAGCCTTTTCGCTTCTGATGGAATCAGAAGCGGGCTCTATGATTTTGATTTGACGCGTTTTCTTCATGCGAACCGGTACCCACTTCGCTCGAAAACGCTCTAATTGACGTCAGGGTTATGGATTCCCGCGTGCGCGGGGACGACGACAGAAAGTGTTGTGTGTGATGAACTCCGATAATTCGTCCGCTTCCATCTCTTCCCCCGCCGACGTCCTCGCCTTCTGGCGCGCCGCCGGCCAGAGCAAATGGTACATCAAGGACGACGCGTTCGACGCCGAGGTGCGCCGCCGCTTTCTTGGATTGTGGGAAGTAGCCCGCGCGGGCGAACTCTCCGGTTGGGAGGAGACCGATGACGGCGCGCTGGCGCTCGTCATCGTGCTCGACCAGTTTCCGCGCAACATGTTCCGCGGCGACGCCCGCAGCTTTTCGACCGACGACGACGCTTGCGCCGTCGCCGACCGCGCCATCGCACGCAGTGCCGACACGCGCATCGACCCTGACCTCGTCGAATTCCTCTATGTCCCCTTCATGCATTCCGAACGTCTCGCGGATCAGGAGCGCTGCGTCGCGCTGTTTCGCAGCCGTGGACGGCCCGACAACCTCAAATTCGCGGAAATCCACGCCGACATCATTCGCCGGTTCGGCCGCTTTCCGCATCGCGATCGAATGCTCGGACGCACGACGAGCCGGGAAGAACAGGCCTTTCTCGACGCGGGCGGGTTTGCCGGCTAGCGCTATTTCGGCTTTGCTGGAATCAAAGCCGGGCGCCAGCCTTTTGATCCTCGGGTTCAAGCCCGAGGGCGTGCTTGCTCGAAAACGCTCTAATGACGGTACGGTGAAGAGCCGACCGTTGTCGTTTCGCGGCCGTGGAATATTGTGCCGGACACCTATCTGGCCCAGATACAACGCACATTTCAAGGAGATTTGACCATGACCATCAAAGTTGGCGACCGCCTGCCCGACGCGACCTTCCGCATCATGACGGATGACGGCGTTCAGGTGAAAAGCACCGGCGACATCTTCAAGGGCAGGAAGGTGGCGCTGTTCGCGGTGCCCGGCGCCTATACCGGCACCTGCCACAAACAGCATCTGCCGAGCATTTTTCTTAGCGCCCGCGCCATCAAGGACAAGGGCGTCGACGAGATCGCGATCGTCTCCGTCAACGACGTCTTCGTCATGAACACCTGGAAGCGCGATACCGACCAGCGCAACGAGGCGACCTTCCTCGCCGACGGCAACGCCGACTTCGCCAGGGCGATCGGCATGGAATTCGATGCATCCGAAAAGGGCCTCGGCATCCGCTCCAAGCGCTATTCAATGCTGGTCGAGGACGGCGTGGTAAAGACGCTCAATCTTGAACCGAACCCAGGCAAGGTCGAGGTCTCCGGCGGCGACACGCTGCTGGGACAGCTTTGAGCTGATTACCGAGCGATTTCTTTTCCTCTCCCCTTGTGGGAGAGGGTGGCGAAATCGAGCGTCGCGAGGTTGAGCCGGGTGAGGGGTTTTCTTCCTGCCAAGCTCTCACGACCCCTCACCCGCCTTCGCTTCGCTCAGGCCGGACGAGAGCCCAATAACGACAGGCTTGTGGCCGGAGAAGCTCGCAGGCATCTTGGCAGCGGCGTATGCGGTGCAGTAGGGAACGAACAGTTGCGCCACCGACCGTTGAAACGGGAGTGACCGTATGATCGAGGTTCAGCGCGTCGGTGAGGGCGACCCGCTCGATTTCGAGGTTGTGGTCCGCGAAGGAGAGAGCGAGACGCGTCACCGCGTCACAATGTCTGACGTGAAGAGCAAGCAACTGACAGCCGGCAAGCACACGCCCGAGCGCTGCCTCGAGGCCGCCTTTCGCTTCCTGCTTGACCGGGAGCCCAAGGAGTCGATCCTCGCTCGCTTCGATATGTCTGTGATTTCGCGCTACTTCCCTGAATTCGAACAGGAGCTGCCCCGTTATCTCTCGCGGCTCTGATGGTATTGCGTGCTGGCCGTATTTCGCGGCAACGCAGGCGAACGCGTCCCCGGTTGCACGGAGTGTTTCGCTGTGCTTGTTTGGGAGATCATCGGTGCCTCCCGCGGGAGGTGAAACGGGAATGCGGTGCGGGGATACTGCCCCCAATACCGCGGCTGCCCCCGCAACTGTAAGCGGCCATCCGTATCCATTCGGCCACTGACCATGCCATGCATGTGCGGGAAGGCGGATCCGGATAACGGCCGCGAGCCAGGAGACCGGCCGGTGACGCATTCTTAGGCGTTCGACGGCGGGTCGGCGGAAAGGGTCGTCATGGGTCTCCCGAACTATGCTGCCGGGCCGGCCGGCCCGGCGATTTGCACGGCTTTCAACGCCACATCTTTCAACGCCACATGGTGACGACAGCCATCGCGGCCCGCCAGCGAACGGTCGTGACGGTCGCGCTGTGCGCGGGGGTCACGATACTGACGCTGGTGTCGTTGGGAGTGGGTCCTGTGAGGTTGTCGCCGGTCACTGTTCTCGATGCCTTGTTCGGCGGCGGCAGCGACGTCCAGCGGATCATCGTACAGGATATCCGGTTGCCGCGCGCGATCCTCGCCGTCGCCATCGGCGCCATTCTCGGTTTGTCGGGTGCGGCCTTGCAGGGCCTGCTGCGCAACCCCCTGGCGTCGCCCTCGCTGTTCGGCGCCCCGCAGGCAGCGGCGTTCGGCGCCGTGCTGATCATCGCGGTCGGATCGGCCGACGTGCGTTCCTTCGTACTGCCGGTCGCGGCCATCGTCGCGGCATTCGCTTCTGTGTTCGCACTGCTCGCGATCGCGGGGCGTAATGCGAGCCTGCTGATCCTGATCCTTGCGGGGCTTGCGATCTCGTCGTTGGCCGGCGCGGCGACGTCGCTGACCATGAACCTGTCGCACAATCCGTTCGCGGCGCTGGAGATTGCATTCTGGTTGTTGGGCTCGCTGGAAGACCGCAGCTTTCGCCACGTCACGCTGGCACTGCCGTTCATCGTCGCGGGAGCCGCGATCCTGATGAGCCAGCGCCATGCGTTTCGCGCGCTCAGTCTGGGTGAGGAATCCGCGCAGAGCCTCGGCGTCGATGTCGGCCGGTTACGGCTGTGGGCGATCCTCGGCGTTGCGCTCGGCGTCGGCGGCGCGGTTGCGGTGGCCGGTGCCATCGGCTTCATCGGCCTGATTGCGCCGCATCTGATGCGGCCCCTGATCGGCTACGACCCGGCGCGGCTGCTGGTGCCGAGCGCGCTGACCGGCGCGGCGCTGCTGCTCGCGGCCGATATCGCGGTACGCGTCATTCCCTCGACCTCGGACATCAAGGTCGGCGTCCTGACCGCGCTGATCGGCGTGCCGTTCTTCCTGTACCTGATCGTGCGCGAGCGGCGCGCGCTGGGTGGAGGCGTCGCATGAGCGAAGCCGTCGTTCTCATCGCATCGTCGCTATCGGCTAATCTTGGAAAGAGAGTTGTCCTGAGCGACATTTCGCTGTCGCTCCCAGGCGGATGCCTTGTCGCGCTGGTCGGGCCGAATGGCGCCGGTAAGACCACGTTGCTGCGGGCGCTGGCGGGCCTGCTGCCATCGGAAGGGACCATCGAGGTTTGCGGCGACGCGCTGCCATCGCTCACCCTTCGAGAGCGCGCGCGCCGTTTCGCCTACCTGCCGCAAGGCCATCAGATGCATTGGCCGTTGCCGGCGAGGGATATCGTGGCGCTTGGCCGGTACCCGCACGGCGCGGTCGATCCGGCGCGGCTGACGGAACAAGATGCCGCGGCGGTGATGCGGGCGATGCAGGCGACCGACGTGGTAAGTTTAAGCGATCGTCGCGTGACGGAGTTGTCCGGCGGCGAGCGCGGCCGGGTGGCGCTGGCGCGGGTGCTGGCCGTGGAAGCGCCAGTGCTGCTGGCCGACGAGCCGACCGCATCGCTCGATCCGCGCTATCAGATCGAGGTCGTGACCAGACTGCGGACCGCGGCCGACAGTGGGGTGCTGGTCATCGTGGTGACGCACGATCTCGGGCTCGCGGCGCGGTTTGCGGATATCGTTCTCGTGCTGTCCGACGGGCGCCTGGTATCGCAGGGACCGCCTGCCGGCGCGCTCTCGGAGACCGTCATCGCCGACGTCTTTCGCGTCAGGACCTATCGGGCCGACTATCAATGCGAAACCGTGATCGTGCCGTGGGCGGAGGTGTGATCGCGATGTCGCTGTTGGCGCGGTTGCAGCGCCTCAGTGAGGCGATCCGGGCCGGCATCGCCGGACGCAGATGCGGCGGTCTTGCCGCGGCCGCTCTCGCATTGACCGCCGGGGTCGTCACGCAGACGCAGGCCGCCGATCCGCAGCGCGTCGCCTCGATCAACCTGTGCACCGATCAGCTCCTGATGACGCTTGCCGATCCCGCCCAGATCCTCGGCCTCAGCCCTTATTCGCGGGATGCAGCGCGCTCCTGGGCCGCGACGGAGGCGAAGAAATATCGGCGGCTTTCCGGGGAGGCGGAGGATGTGCTGATGCTCAGGCCGGATGTTGTCGTCGCCAGCCGCTACATGAAGCGAACGACGCGCGAGTTGCTGAAACAGCAGGGGATGCGCGTGGCCGAGTTCGATATCGCAAAATCGATCGACGACGTGAAGGAGCAGATTCGCCGGATGGGCGATCTTGTCGGGCACCCGGATCGCGCGGAAGCCCAGATCGCGCGGCTCGATGCGGCGATTGCCCGCGCGAGGGAGGCAGTGGGGCGCAAGCCCTATCGGGTGCTGGCGCTGTCGCGACGCGGCTGGGTTTCGGGCGATGACAGCGTCACCAGCGCGTTGCTCTCGATCACCGGGTTGTCGAATGCCGCGTCCGGCCTTGACATCAGCTCCGGCGGGTTTGCCAAGCTGGAAACCATTGTTGCCGATCGGCCGGACTTTATCCTGATATCCGACGACAGCGACGTCGCGGATGACGAAGGAAGCGCGCTGCTGCTGCATCCGGCGCTGGAAAAACTGTATCCGTCGTCGCGGCGCATCGTGATTCCCGAAGACCTCACGGTGTGCGGCGGGCCGATGCTCGCCGATGCGCTGGACCGGCTGGTCGCGGAGCTGAAGCGCGTCGGGGGCTAGGCGCGGGGCCTCAACAGGTTGTCCTTGAAGAGGCTTGGAGCGTTTTCGAGCGAAACATGTCCTCGGGCTTGACCCGGGGATGGGTACCGGTTCGCGGGAAGAAAACGCGTCAAATCAAAATCATAGAGCTCGCTTCTGATTCCATCAGAAGCGAAAGGCTCTAGTCTGCTGATTGGAGTGCGATGTTTTATACCGCCAAGAGGCCGATGCCAGTTGTATCGGTGCAGCCAGAGTTCCGCGGCGCGGCGACCTGATGTGGGAGAAAGGCACGCCGCTCCCCGCACGGGTCTCCATTGCTGTCTTTCTCGACAAGGACAATTGGAACGCTGACCGCCGCCGCGGCGCAGGCCAGCCCGGCCCGCACCGAACCATGTCATTAGACCTACGTCTCCACTTTGAGGCGCAACAGCCGCAGTGCGTTTGCCGTCACCAATACGGTCGCGCCGGTGTCGGCCAGGATAGCCATCCAGAGCGGCGTCGCGCCAAATAGCGTGGTGACCAAGAAAACGCTTTTTAGGCCGATCGCGATAGCGATATTCTGCCAGATGTTGGAGAGTGTCGCCCGCGATAGCGCGATTAACTCTGCGACGCCGGCAACGCGGTTTTTCAAGAGAACCACGTCCGCGGTCTCCAGCGCAACGTCGGTCCCGCCTCCCATGGCGATGCCGACCGAGGACGCGGCAAGCGCCGGAGCGTCATTGATGCCGTCGCCGACCATGGCGATAGGGCCTTCGCCTTTATAAACCGCTATCGCGGCGAGCTTGGCATCTGGCAGTAGCTCGGCTCGGGCTTCAAGGCCGAGCGCACCGCCGATCGCAGCGGCGGTACGAGCATTGTCGCCCGTTAGCATGATCGGACGAACGCCAAGCGCGCGCAGCTTGGCAAGACCGCCGGCGGCATCCGGACGTGGCTCGTCGCGCAATGCGATCAGTCCGAGGAGGGGCTTGCCTTCGCTAACGACAACGACAGTCTTGCCTTGACGCTCCAGCGCTCCGACCTGCTTCTTGATCTCATCCGAGATGTCGCCCTGCTCGGCCGCATGACGAGGCGATCCAACCGACACGAAGCCAGATTTGAGGCGGGCCGTAACTGCCTTGCCGGGCGTCGCGATCCCGCCGCCGAATGCTTTCGGGATATCGAGACCACGCCTTTCGGCCTCAGAGACGATGGCTACTCCGAGTGGATGGCTGGAGCCGCGCTCGACGGCGGCAGCTTTCGCCAGCATCTCGGTTTCGGTGCCCTCGATCACGACAATGTCTGTGATCTGCGGGTGTCCGCTGGTCAGCGTGCCGGTTTTGTCAAAGGCAACGGTTTTGACCTTGCCGAGTGTTTCCAAGGCCGCGCCACCTTTGACGAGGAGGCCGCGTCGTGCGCCGCTCGCCAACCCCGCCGCGATCGCGGCCGGAGTTGAGATGACCAGTGCGCAGGGGCAGGCGATCAGGAGCACCGCCAGCCCGCGATAGATCCAGGTGAACCAGTCAGCGCCAACCAGCAGCGGAGGGACGAAGACAACGAGCGCCGACATAATCATGGCCACCGGCGTGTACCAGCGACTGAAGCGGTCGATGAAGCGAGCAGTGGGCGCCTTCGAACCTTGTGCTTCTTCGACCATATGGATGATGCGGGCAATCGTGTTGTCGGCAGCCGTCCGGGTGATCTCGACATGCAGTTCGCCGTTGGCATTGATGCTGCCGGCGTAAATCGTCGATCCGGGCTCCTTGCTGACCGGGACGGATTCGCCGGTCACCGGCGCCTCATTGACCTCCGATAGGCCCTCAATCACGGTTCCGTCCGAGGGAACACGGTCCCCGGGGCGGACAATTACGGTGTCGCCGACTCGAAGATATTCGACCGGTACCGTTTCCACATTCGAGCCGTTTTGACGAAGCGCCGTGCGCGGAACCAGACCTATCAACGCCTCGATGCCGGCACGCGCCCGGCCGGCCGCGATCCCTTCCAGCAACTCGCCGACTGCAAACAGGAACACGACGACAGCCGCTTCTTCCGCCGCGCCGATCGCGACGGCGCCGATCGCGGCGATCGACATCAGCGTCTCGATGCTGAACGGTGTGCCCGACACCGCGCCGGCGAGCGCCCGTCGTCCGATCGGGATCAGACCGACCAGCGTCGCGGCGATATAGGCCCAATTCGACCAGCCCGGTTCGACATGAGATACGGCAAAAGCCAGCGTCATCAGGGCGGCACTGCCGATGACCAGCCGTCCCTTCGGCGACGACCACCAGGCGCTTTCCGTCGCGTCACAATTATTGTCGCGGAGGGCAGAGGCGATGGGCCCGGATTGATCGACAGGTGCATATCCGAGCGCCCTGATCCTGGTCTCGATCGCGTGCCGGGAGGTGCGGTCTTCGTCGACCACCAGTGAAAGCGACTGCAAGCCATAATTGACGTCGATGTCGCTGACGCCGGGCAGCCGCCTCATCGCGTTCTCGATTTTTACCGCGCAGGCGCCGCAATCCATGCCTTCGACGCGCAACTTCAACGGAACGGCGGCAGCCATGGAAATCACCTCGACAAGTTCGACATGACCATCCATATGGACCCTGTAGTAACTATAGGGTCAAGGCCATGACAGGCGGCTTCCTTGCGATAGGCGAGCTGGGGCGCAGAACCGATACCAAGGTCGAGACCATCCGCTATTACGAGCGGATCGGTCTGCTTGCCGCGCCGAGTCGGACGGCCGGCAATTATCGCGCCTACGGAGCAGAGCACCTGAATCGCCTCAGCTTCATCCGACGCTCGCGCGACCTTGGATTTTCGCTCGACCAGGTGCGTGCATTGCTCGATCTGGCCGATCAGCGCGACCGGTCTTGCGACGCCGTCGATGCCATTGCCAAGGCGCATCGGGCGGAGGTCGATCGAAAGATTGCTGACTTGCGAGCGTTGCGTCGCGAACTGGACAGTATGATCGATCAATGCCGCTGCGGCACCGTTGCCGATTGCCGCATCATCGAAGCTCTATCGCCTCAAGCTCACCTCCGACCAAGATAACTGGGCCGTTCCTCCTCCCGGATTGCCACACTGGCCCTAAAGAATTCTGGTGATGATCTGATCGGCCCGCGTCCCTTCCCGATAGAGTGAGCGGACCAACATGGCGGCGACAATCCCGGTCGAGGCTCCGCCGAGAACGTCGCCGACATAATGTGTTCCGACATAGACCCGGGAGATCGTCACAAGCACGGCGGCGGCTAGAAACCACACACCGAGCCGCCGCATGCCGTGCAGCAGAAAGGCCGCGGCGATGGCAACGGTCGCGGTGGCGTGATCAGAGGGGAATGACGGATCGGCGCTGCGGTCGATCAGAAGATGCGTGATGCCGCCGTCATATGGCCGTATCCGATGGACGAACAAGAGGATGATCTGGTTGATCGCAAGGCCAAGGAGAAAGGAAAACCCCGCGGCGACAAGGACGTGCCTGTTATGCGATCGGTCCGGACCCCGCCACCATTGTCCGGCGACAGCCAGGACAAGAAGCGGTATGCCGACCGCCGAGATCCAGATCATCAGGAAATCGATCGTGGTGCTCGCTCCGGCGAAGCTGTTGATCGCGTGAGTCGCCGCGGCGTCAACGTCGTATAGCTGCAAAGCTGAATCCTCATCTTGTTGCCGACGCTTTATGAACGTGTCGGTACGTTGCGTGAATGATGCCTTGTCAGACTTAGCGTAGACTTTTCGGCCGGCCGCGAACGGGCAGGGAACGCCTCAGCATAGGTGAACTTCCCGTTCCCTCGCTCCTTCGCTATTTCGCCGTCAAAGTCGTCGCAGCGGCTGATGAATTCGCGATAGGCCTCATCTCGCTCGGCCGAAAACCGAGCGATCACCTTCTGCTCCTGTACGTGGTCAAGCCCAACGGTTTCGAGAAGCACTGCGTTGCCAGCCGCGCGGCGCGCGCCCGTTCTGCCAGCAGCATCGCCTTGAGCGTGCCCGGATCGTCGGGAAGCGTGTCGGCAGTCATCGTCATGCTGCGATTAGATCACGCGCGGACGAGGGCGTGACTACGGCGGGAACGAACATCGACGGCTCGGGAGGCGCAGGTCTCGCAGCCGGCTGTCGCATCAGACGCCGTCACGTGAACAGCTGTTGCGGCGACAAGCCGTGCCGTCGCGCCACCTCCGACACCACAGCGCCCGGCGCCAAGCCGTCTTTCATCGCTTCGCCGGCGCGACTTTATAGCCGACAATACGTGTGTTCCAGACGCAGGGCGCGGCATCGTTAGCCCACTGCTGTGTCGCCCACAATGTTTCGCGATCCACGGGGTCGAGCGCAGTCAGCGTCCCGGCCGAATTCCCCATCGGCACCATGTTCTTTCGGTTCAGGCAGGTATAGGGCTGCGTGCCGGCGACGATCGTTGTCGGGCCACTGAAAGTGTTGGCCGGATCCCCCTGTCGACGGGTCCAGAGAAGAACCGACATATTCTCGCGCGCGCTCGATGAGGTGCCGACGATGCCCATGTTCCCTGCATCATCAACGCCAACGGTGCCAAACTCAACGTGATAATCCGGGCTTGAAATCTTCGCCGTCTGGTTGACCACGCAGGCGGCCGAATCCGAGCAGTCCAGGTCTACCCAGACCAATATGTTGTTGGCGTCCGCGCCCTGCGATCCACACGACTCAGTACACGGCCCGGACCCGAGGACCCCGTGCAGATGCGAACCGTGCTGGACGACATTCATCAAGCGATGACTGGCCGCGGCGCGAAGCGTGATCTCGCTGCCGGACTGCGGCACGGACATGGTCGGACCACAGCATGGCGAGTTGTAAAGCCACTTGTTCTCTTTCGAGCCGATGTCGGTCTTGATGACCTGCTGGGCGCCACCCGAATTATAGGTGCCCGTGACCCCGCTCCACGTGAATGTGTTCACAATCCAATGAAACGAGAAATTCGTGGAGCGCTGACAGGCGTACTGCGCTGCGCGGTCGCAGCTTTTGTTGGCAAAAAACGCCGGAGCAGATGCAGCCTTCGATTGGTTGTGATCCACCGCCGGGACGATATCGAGCGGCATGTTGTGGCTTCGGTTGACATGGGCTGGCGGCGTGCCTTGCGCGATCGCTTTGACCTCCTCCGGCGGCAACGCAAAGCAGTCGTAGGACACGCCCGGCACTGTAGCGGGATTATCGTCGCCGATGTGCCCTCCGCAGATGTACACACCATTCTTGTCGTAACCCAGCTTGACGGCAGGGTTGCGGTCGAGGCAAGAGCCGCCATGCAAGCAGGACAAGTAGGTGCCGCCCCACGCTCCCGTTGCATCGGAGGCCGCGCTCACAAGCGTGCAGTCGTTCTTGCAGGTAACGGTGATGATCCAGCGTTCGATGAACTCGTTGTAAACGATATGCGGCTCGAACTGCCGCCCATTGCCTTTCGACAGGTTTGGATCGAGCCCGGCACTCCGAATGAGTTCGGACAAGGGTGTGGATTTCAACAGATTTCCAGACGTGTCATACACGTTCACATTCTGCCACGTGATCTGGACGACCTGCTTACCGTTGGTAGCGATGTCCATTTCGGCCCTGTCGCAGTGAATCGGGGCGCCGTTTGAGTTGCACACCTCCAGACCCGGCCCTCGGTCGCCTTCGAACGAGTTGACGACCGGTGCTCCCGCCGCTCCGTCAGGCAACAGGGCGTGCAGGGCGATCAGCAGGACGCCAAGCATCAGTTGCTTTCCCGTTTGGCGGATACACATCGTTCGTCTCCTTGGGTTGGGTAGCTGCTCGCTTGGCGACCCTTATGGGCGCAGTCTTCGTCGTGACGGACCGGTCTGAATGCCCATTTTTCATACTCGGGCGGGAATGATGGCAAGCGGCTTGAGAAGCCGCGGTCGTAGCGAGAGCGTCGCGACGACACCGCAGGCAGCGACGATAAGCTGCGTCACCCAGAGCAGCGGGCCATAGTCCGCCCCCTCGCGCCACACCACGATCGCGCATCCCGCGGCGAGACAAACAATCCCGCCGACCTTTAGAAGCTCCTTGCCACCAAGCGCGCAGTCGTGAGTACCTGTCACCGCCTGCCAATGCCGCTTTTGCACCAAGGCGAAGCTGGCAAAGGCGAGATAGGTCACCGCGAACGCAGCAAACAGACAGAGTGCATCATCCATGGCTGCCCGCGCGGCTAAAACCGGGCGCTATAGCTCCGGCTGGACGTTCGGCGCGTAACAACCAGCGGCTCACTCCGAATGCAGTGGAGGCCAACGCCAGCAAGCCGAAGTCCACGCCGGCCACCGGCCACAGATGCGACACGGAAATGCTGCGCAGCAAGTGATCCCCGGTGGTGACCCAGTTCAGGGCGACGGCGAGCACAGCAAGTGCTGCGATTGCAAGACATTGCCCGGCCCAGGCCGCTTGCGGCCGCCACCACGCATGGGCGAAGGTCGCGAGCCAGACCAGATAGAACACCCAGATCTCCAGCGCATATCGCTCGATCCCCATGACGGACACGCCAAGCGGCAGAATCCGGTTGGTCACCATGAAACTGATCGAGGCGACAATGATGCCGGCCGTGGAGCCGACTGCAACCGCCTCGACGACGCGGACGCCGGGCCGACCCTCGGCTGCGTGGCGACGCCGTCGCGATTGCAGCCAAAACAGAAAGCCGGTCAGAATCAGCACGCATCCGAACAAGCCAAGCGCGAAATACAGAGCCCGCAGCATCCAATGCCGGAACTGGATCTGGTGCATCCCCGAAAGGAAGCGCTGCGCCTGGGCAATCGGCCGCATCTCGTGGCTCTGGTGCAGTACGGCGCCGGTGGCCGCATCGAAATGGATCGCCGGTGCACTTCGAACGATACCGAGATCAAACGACTGATAGACAGTGACGAACGCGGCCGCATCACCGGGATGCTGCACCACGATCGCCCATGGCTTGCTTCCGTCCCATATCTGCTGCGCCTTCTGTGCAAGCTCGTCGAGCGACACCAGAGTCCCAGGCTTGTTCGCTTTCGGGCGCGAATATGCGCTGTAGGCCTCCTCGTTGAAGGATTTCTTGTCCGGATAGGATGATTGCCATCCGCTCGGAAAAAATGTGATGGACAGGATGATAAGGCCGGACAATGCGATCATGAAATTGAACGGCAGACCAAGCACGCCGGCAACGGTGTGTAAGTCGAGCACCATCCGTGCCGACTTCTGCCGTGTCCGCAACGTAAAGAATTCCGCGATCATCTTGCGGTGAATCACAATGCCCGACACGCAGAGCAGCAGCATGGCCATCGTGGCGATACCGACCAGCCATTCGCCGATGTCCCATGCCTTCAGGTGAAGCCGGTAGTGGAACGGATAGAAGAAGCGCGTGCCAGCCCAGGTTCCCGTCTCGGGCAATGCCGCGCCAGTTACCGGATCGAAGTACCGCGACACCAGTTCGGGTCCATCGCGATAAACGATCCGCACGACTGGCTGCCGCTCGGTCGGTTGCAGCATCGTCCAGGAGCGTGCGCGGGCTGCCACCGCCGCATCGTAGGTGCCGCGCAAGGCATCGAAGGATATCGGCTTGTCCGGCATGGCAACGCGGGTCATCGGCGCCATCCAGCGGTCGATCTCGTTGTCGTAGACCGACAGCGTCCCCATCCAGAAGATCGCGAACAGCAGTGCTCCCACCACCAGGCCGGCCCAGGTGTGCAGGACGTTCATGGATGAGCGGAAGCCCTGCTCCATCTTAAACCCGCATCGCCATCATGAGAGCAAGACCGAATCCGCCAGCCAGCGTGAAACCAAGTACCAGGCGTGTGAGGTGCGGCTGGGAGAATCCCCAGATCAGGAGAGCTAGATAAAATCCAAAGCCGCACATCGAAACGAGTGCGACCGCTTCGCTGCGGGCGAGGCCCGTTGCCGGCAGCACGTGGGCGGTTCCGGCGACAAGCGCCGACGCCGCGGCATAACCACCGACAATCAAGACGAGCAAGCGCAACGCGACAAGCCACCAGCGCCGGGCGCCGGTAGCGGGGTCGATTATCGAGGTTCGTTCAGCCATCTTTAGAAGTTGAAGGTTGTGGACAGCAGATAGGTTCTCGGCGCACCGAGAAAGACGTATCTGTTGGTGTTCGCACCCTGCCAGTAGTTGTTGTCGAGGAGGTTCTCGACCTGGAATCGCACAACCACCGGCTTGCTGTTCCATGGCGACGCAAAGGTATAGCGTACACCGGCGTCGTAGCGGGTCCAGTTCGAGACCAGCAAACTGTTCGCTTGATCTGAAAAGAAGCTGCCGGTGTGGATCGCGCGTCCGGTCAACGTGAATCCGCGAAGGAACGGCAGGTCCCACTCGCCGCCGAGATTGAGCTGGGTGTCGGGGACGCTGAAGGTACGATAACCATCATACTGCCCAGCCTGGGTCTTCTCCTGCCGCGCATCGATGAGCATGATTCCGCCGAGCAGCCGAACGCCCGGGGCCAACTCACCGAAAGCGTTAAGCTCGACGCCGCGGTTGCGGCTCTCGCCATCCTGCGTCAACGTATTGCTGGCAAGGTCGACAAGCTGCAGCGGCCGGGTAATGTCGAAGGCGCTGAGGGTCGTGGTGACCCGCCCCCAATCGACTTTGACGCCCGCCTCATATTGCCGGGTCCGATACGGTGACAACACCTCGCCGGCATTGGCGTATTGCGCGCCAACCACGGTGCCGGATTCCAGCCCCTCGATGTAGTTCGCATAGAGGGAAACGTTTTCCAGAGGCTTGACGACCAACGCATAAGCGGGGGTCGTTGCAGAGGCATCGTAACCACCGGTGCGCGATCCCGTGGTCGCGCTGAACGAATTGCTCTCGACATATTGTTGGCGTACGCCGACCGTCAACTGAACGCGCTTGTCCCACATCGAAATCGTGTCGGCGATGCCCAAGCTCGACAACCGCGAGTCTGAAATTTTCGGGGGAGCGCCGACCGAAATCAGTGGCATCGGGCTCGGACGTGGATTGTAGAGATTGGACGAAAACGCCGTACCTCGAGTGTTGATGATGCCAACTACACCCTCGGATATGGTCGCGTTGAGGTTGATCGCGTGATTGAACGGTCCGGTATCCACAGAGGCACGAAGACCAGTCTGCGCTGCCACCTGCTCGCGCGTCTGGCTATTCAATCGCGGCGAACCATCGAAATTACCGTTAAGGTTGGTGAGCGTAATATCCGAGTACCGATATTTACTCTCACTACTGACCACACCCGCCTGCGCATAGGCAGTAAGGTTCTCGGTGAGATCGACCTCGCCCTGTACGAGGCCAAACTTGCCCTCACTCTTCCAATAACCCCAACTCGGCACGAAGCTTGCGCGAGCATCCGGCGGTACTGGCACAGCAGTCAGAGCGGGGCCAAACACGACGAAACGCGTCATCGCATCGACGTAGTTCTTCTCGTAACCAAAATCCGCCGATAAACGAACGCGCTCGCCGCGATAATCGAGGCCAAGCGCCGCCGTTCCAAGTTCCTGACTCTGGTTGGCGAGTTCGGTAGCGCCGTTGCGATAGCTGCCATTGAACCGTACGCCGAATTCGTCAGCCTCGCCGAACCGGCGGCCGACATCAACATGCGTGCCAAACTGCCCGCGTGAGGCATAGGTGTTGGTCATCCGCGCGATCGGGTTGTCGCCGGCTCGCTTGGTGACAAGATTGATACTGCCGCCCACACCACCATCCGGCGGCATGCCACTCAGCACCGCGCCGGGCCCTTTCAGCACATCGACACGCTCGATCGCTGCAAGCGACGAGAAAGAGAAGGCTGATGCAAGGCCGTACAGCCCATTGATGCCATAGGCCGAGCTTGGTACGTCGAAGCCACGGATAGAGACAAAGTCAAAGCCATAGGCGCGCGGCGCGTTGGAGCGGGTAGACGGATCGTTGGCGAGCACGTCGTCGAGTTTGCGCGCCTGCTGATCCTGGATTGTCTGGGCAGTGTAACTTGTCTGGTTGAACGGCGTGTCCATTACACTACGATTGCCAAGGAGGCCGACCTGGCTGCCCGACGCCACCTGACCACCCGCATAGGCCGGAGGCAAAGCGCCGATCATTCCGGTCGGTGGTGTTACGGGAGCGTGGCGCTCAACAACACGAGGAGCTGCAACGGGCGTCCGTACGGCGTTTTGACGCGCAGTCGCGCGACGAGCCGGACGCGGAGTGGACGCTTGAACTCGCACAGCAGGCAGTTCGTGCTCCGTCTGCGCAATGGCCGTATCTCCACCGTCAAGCATTAGCGCAAGCGCGCTTGCCGCACCCAGAAGCGTTTTCTTGTGACGTGCAATTCCACATGCCATTCGATCAGTTGCCCCGAAATCCTCCGCCGACTTCTGTCGAGCGACGAGATCGAGGCCTACAGCAGGGCATGGTGCGGTCACAATGCGGCGAGTTTAGATTTTATCTAACGCTTCGCGTCGGACCGTACGGTATTGACTGCGACATTCCGCCCCTTCGTGCGGTCTGATTTGACAACAGAGATTATTTCTGACCCGCGACCAACGCTGACGCAGGCCGAACGCCAAGCGGCCAAAACTGTTCAAAGCGTTTTCAGATATTCGAGAAGAGCTTTCTTGTCAGCATCCGGTAGACTCGTCCCAAATTCGTGGCCGCAGCGACTATTGCCAGAGTTCAGATCGTCACGACCGGTCGTCTCGCGAACATTGCCGGTCTGGGCCTGATTTGAAGCAATACCGATATTATCGGTGTCATAGTCGGGACCGATCGCGAAACGCTGCTGTCGCCGGCTTCGCTGCCAGGTGGACTTAAAGTTGATGAAAATCAGTTGCCCGCGACACTCGGTCGGTCGCTTCTGCAGGCGGTGCGAGCAGCGCGGGCAACTCGGAATCGGGAAGACCGGCACTCCCGCTGCAAGTTCAAAGGGAAGGGGTATGAAGGGCGCTGACGCGCCCTTCGCTTCTCCACCCGATCGAACTCGGCGGCCTCATGGTGAGGTCGCGTGCTTGCGATCGATGCGGCATAATATCGCACGACCTTTGAAGATGCACCAAAGCGAGATCGTGCGTTCGCTTTCACTCATCGAACGCACGATCGACGCGGGACGCTCGGGACGCTTAGCTCGACACCTGAATCCGAGCATGGTAGCGCTCGGCGCGAAAGGCTGAGGAATGATGCGACGGCGGCTTGGACAATTTCTTCCAATCGTCATGTTTGCGATGCTGGTGCAGATCTTCGCGCCCATCGCCGCGTGCCTGGCGTTCAACACGACCGCTGCCGACCCACTGGCGAACGCCATCTGTTCGCACGCCACCGAAGCAAACTCTCCACAAGACCGTGAGATAGACCCGCAGCAAACACACGGCACCTGCTGCACGTTGTGTTGCGTCGTCCACGCCGCGACCCCGACCGCCGACCCGCAAGCGTTTGCGATCAGCATCGAACGTGACGCAACTGCTGTCATCTGGCGCGATCTGCCCTTCGGGCTGCCGCCATTCGCGGTCGGCTCCAACGCGCAGGCACGCGGCCCTCCCGCCACTTCCTGATTCAGCAAATCCGCACGATCGCCGCGACTGCGGCGCGGTGATCCGATCTGTTTGAACGCTCCGGGCGATTGCCCGGTATCAGGAAAATATCATGTCGAATGACCTCGCCCTCGGCGGAGGCAGCGTACTCTGCTGCGTGCTCGCAACCGTGGTTGCGATCGCATCGCCTTCCACGGCTTTCGCGCAGTCGAGTTCCGAAACCAAGCTGCCGCCGCTCACGGTAACGGCGCCGCAATCTATCCGACCACAGCAGAGCCGTGCGTCGCGCCCCTCCGCCGGACGACGCACAACGCATCAAGCGGCTTCGCGAACGGCCGCGCCGGTGCCGTCAGCCACCTTCCCCGCCATCGAGCGCAACATGCTCAGTGGAGCGCCAGGCCCGCTGAACCTCGATGTGCCGAATGCGGCCGGCAGCCTCGTCGGGCTAACGCCGCGCGAGACGCCGGCGACCGTCAACATCGTCACACAGCAGGAGATGCAGGAGAAGGGCCTTCGCACGATGGTGGAGACCCTCAACTCGGTTCCGGGCGTCATGTCGGGGAACCTCCCCGGCGAACCCGGCGTGATCTCCATGCGCGGATTCTCCCGCGCGGCGACCGGATACGCGATCGACGGCGTTCGCGCGCCTGACCCGTTGATCGTCTCCCGGGATTTCGACACCTTCAATTTCGAGCGCGTCGAGATTTTGAAAGGGCCCGCTTCCGTTATTCAGGGTACCGGAGCCCTGGCCGGGGCCGTGAACCTTGTAACGAAGCAACCCAAACTCGGACAGGCGAGCGCCGAATCTCTGTTCAGCTACGGCAGCTTCAATTCGCTGCGAACGGGTATCGACGTCAACGCCCCGATCGGATCAAACGCCGCCGTGCGTTCGACGCTGAGCTATGGACAATCCGACGGCTATGTCGACGACACCCGATCGCGGAAGGTTGGCGCAACCACCAGCGGGACGTTCACCCCGACCGACAGGCTCACCTTTTCCGGCTCGGCCAACTTCTTCCACGACGAGTTCCGAACGCCCTATCAGGGCATCCCGCTGATCGCTCGCTCGCTGGCGCGCGATCCCACGAACCTGGTTACGGCTCCCAACGGGTTTGTGGTCGACCGGTCCATTCGCAACCAGAATTATAATGTCGAGAACGGGCTGATGACGTCGGACACTGTCTGGCTGAAAGGCGGCGCCGAATACAAGCTGACCGACAACTGGACGCTGAAGAATGACCTGAGCTTCTTCAAAGCCGACCGCTATTGGGCAAACTCCGAAGATTTTACGTTCAACGCCGCAACCGGCCTGCTCGACCGCTCCACGTCAAAGATCACGCACGATCACCAGTTCTGGTCGGAACGCGCGACGGCATCCTACGACGGCATGATCGGCGGATTCCGCAACCGCTTTGCGGCCGGGCTTGAGTATGTCGACACGGCTTTCGACTCAAACAGACGGTTCGGGTCCACGACGTCGGTCGATCCGTTCAATCCAGCCCGCGGCTACTTCCCTGCCGATACGGCCGCGAACTTCCCGACACGACAAGACTTCGCCAGTGGCCTGAAGACTTTTGCAGTGTTCGCGGAGAACGCCGTCAACCTGACGCCGGACTGGCTGGTGCTCGCCGGCATCCGGCATGAGAGCATGAGGCTCGATCGGGGGATCGACGTGTCAATCGGCGCCGAAGTTTGACCCCGTATTGGCGTCCAAATTTGACCCCTTTGATCGACGGGGTTTAGCGGTAGCGCTCGGTCCGTCGGAGCTGGCCGGGATTGCGGAGACGGAGCGAGCGCGGGTTGTTTGATCATCGTCGCGGCTTTTGAAGCGCCAGCTGTCGTTGCCGGTTTCGACGATGTCGCAGTGGTGGGTCAGACGATCGAGCAGCGCGGTGGTCATCTTGGCGTCGCCGAACACGCTGGGCCATTCGCCGAAGGCGAGATTGGTGGTGACGACGATGGAGGTGCGCTCGTAGAGCCGGCTGACGAGATGGAACAGAAGTTGTCCGCCGGATTGGGCAAATGGCAGGTAGCCGAGTTCGTCGAGGACGATGAAGTCCATTCGGGTCAGATGCTCGGCGATACGACCCTGGCGTCCGTTGCGGGTCTCGATCTCGAGACGATTGACGAGGTCGACGACGTTGTAGAAGCGCCCGCGGGCACCGGATCGAATGCAGCTTCGGGCGATGGCGATGGCCAGATGGGTCTTGCCGGTGCCGGTACCGCCGACCAGAACGGCATTGCGTTGCTGGGCGATGAAGCCACCGCCGGCGAGATCATTGACCAGCGTCTGGTTGATAGGGGTGCCCTCGAACTGGAAGCCATCGAGATCCTTGGCGAGCGGCAGCTTGGCGATAGTGAGCTGGTATTTGATCGAACGCGCCTGCTTCTCGTTGATCTCGGCATTGAGCAGGTCGCCGACAATGCGTTGCGGTTCGTGCTGGCGCTTGACGGCGGTCGCCATGATCTCGTCGAAGGCGGCCTTCATGGCATAGAGCTTGAGTTCGCTCATGAGGTCGAAGAGTTGAGTGCGTTCCATCAGACCGGTCTCCTGAGGTTGTCGTAACGGGCACAGTCAGCGATCGGCGCATAACGCAAGGTCAGTGCCGCCGGGGTGAGGATGTTGGCTGGTGGCGCCGGCTCATGCTGGCGGGCGAGGATGTTGAGAACGACATCGGCGGAATGGACACCGTGGGCGATTGCCTCGGCGCAAGCCGCCTCGACTGCCGACAGTCCGTCGGTCAGCACCGCGTTGAGGATGTCGACCATCTGCCGATTGCCATCGTCGGCACCGGCGAGCTTGCGCCGTACACGTTCGATCGCGGCCAGCAGCACCCAGTCCTTGAACGGAGCGCCGTTGCGCAAGGCGCCGGGTTTGCGAGCCAGCACCGGCACATAATGCCAGGGATCGTAGGTCGTCTCGCCGCGGCCGAAGGAGCGCGGATGCTCGGCGACGATGCGTCCGTCCTGGCGGATCACGATGCGGTCGGCATAAGCATGCACTTCGACGGGCCGCCCGACGGCGCTGGCCGTAACCGAGTATTTGTTGTTGTCGAAGCGCACCAGGCAGGTCTTCGAGACCGATGCCGGCACGGCATGGAATCCATCGAACCGGCCGGCATAGGGAACGAGCTTCGGCCGCTCGGCTTCGAACACTTCCCAGACCGTCTGTTCGGTCAGTTCCGGATGACGGTGCGCCTTGGCGTAGGCGATGCACTTATCCAGCAGCCATGCGTTTAACTCGTCGAGAGTTCTGAACCGCAGCCGCGGCGTGAAGAAGCGCTCCCGGACCAGCCCAACCTGGTTCTCAACCTGGCCCTTCTCCCAGCCCGAAGCCGGCGTGCAGGCGACCGGATCGACCAGATAGTGGCTGCACATCTGCATGAAGCGGCGATTGTAGCGACGATCCTGGCCGACGAAGATCGTCTCCACCGCGGTCTTCATGTTGTCGTAGATGCCACGTCCGCAGGTGCCCTTGAACAGGGCGAACGCCCGGTCGTGGGCATCGAACACCATCTCCTGCGTCTCGCGCGGATAGGCGCGAGCGAACAGCATTCGGCTGTGGCAGAGCCGGACATGAGCGACCTTCACGATCACCGTCACGCCATGCAGCAGGACAACCTCATGGCTCCAGTCGAACTGGTAGACTTCTCCCGGCGCAAAGCTCAGCGGGACATAGGCCGCCGCCGTCGATTGTCCGCGCTCCTGGCTCCACCGTCTGGCGTAACGTCGCACAGCATCGTAGCCGCCGTCATAGCCGCGCCCGCGAAGCTCTTCGAAGACCCGGATCAGCGTCAGCTGTTCGCGAGCGGGCTTCGCCGCGTTCGACGCCAGCAATCCGTCGAGATCAGCGGCCCATCGCCCCAGCTTCGGCCGCGGTTGCACCGCACGTTCGTACTCGAATGAGGTCTCCCCAGACCGCAACACCTTGCGGACCGTGTTCCGCGACACCTTCAGGTCGCGTGCGATCTCCTTGATCGTCGTGCCCTTGATGAAGTGCTCGCGGCGTATCCGCGCAATCGTCTCCACGATCAGCATCCCCAACCACCTGCTTCGTTCCAAAGCAGGCAGCGCAACAGACCAACCTATCGGGGGTCAATTTTGGACGCCGATCCCCCGGCTCAGGGGGGCAATATTGCAGGCCGAATAACACAACGCGACCACTCGGTCCTCGACTGCGCGGTTTCGTCGAGGACACAGGCGGATTTCGCACGGTGTGCCGCAGCAAGGGCGGGCATTACGCTGAACAGCGACCAACGCATCCTAGCAAAATGCGCCATGAAATCCGGTGGCGAAGAGGATGACTTCCTTTCATGCGCCAGCTCCATCGTCGGAAACCATCTGACGCCGCAGCAGAGGAAACTTCTGGAGTGCGCTTCCGACGCCAACGACACGTCAGAGTTCGCGGCCTGTGCCGCCAAGAACTTCATCGGCTCGAGATTGACGAAGGAACAGGCCGTCGCCGTCGAATGCGCGGCGGATTCGGGCGCGGACTTTCAGCAATTCGCCACGTGCGCCGGCGCCCGATATCTGAATATGAATCTCAATCCCGAACAGCAGATCGCGGTCCAATGCGTCGTGACGACGGGTGGTCAGCCTTATGCGGCGGGCGGATGCATGGTCAGCCGATGGACCGCCAGGGAATTGCAAAAGTGCTTTCAGCACGGCTTCGGTGGCAGCGACGGCTGCTTCGGAGACAACAATGATCTGGTCGGAAGGAATGGTTGGGTCGCACGTACATTCGGCCAGATCGCGGGCGGGTCCAATTCGGTGGTTCACAATCCCGCCCAGATATTCGGGGGACCGAACTCGGTATTCAACAATCCCTCCCAACTCGCCGGCGGCCCGAACTCCATCATCAACAACCCGCGGCAGATATTCGGTGGACCGAATTCGGTCATCAACAATCCAGGCCAACTTACGGGCGGTCCGAATTCCGTGATCAACAATCCGGGGCAGATCACTGGCGGCCCTAACTCGGTCATCAACAATCCGGGTCAAATCACGGGTGGCCCCAACTCCGTGATCAACAATCCGGGTCAATTGATACCCAAGATCAAATTCTAAGAGGCCCAAAAGCGGCGCACTCGTCATCGGCAGACCGCACCGCGCCGCCGAGGACGTTTGCGGCTCGATGGGCGATATTGTTCGATTACTCGCAGCCGGCCAGCGCCGCATCCGGTGCGGTGCTGATGCGCCTTTGTCTTGTGCCGATCGTCATGTCGATCCAACCGCGCCGCTGGTCGTAGATGGGCCCGCTGACGAGGCTGTAGTCGAAGCTCATCGACTTCTTGTCCGGCGAGATGACCGGCGTCGGAAACTGGAGGCGGGGCGGGTTCAGGCTTTCGTGCCCGACTCCCTCGATCGCCTCGATGACGAACCCGTCACGCGCCGGGATGACGTCGTGGTAGGATCTCACGGTATCAGCCAGCGCGTGATCCTCTTGCGTCCGGGAGAGAGCATCCGACACGTGGATTATTTCGGACGCCCGGGTAGGCTCCTGGGCGGCGCTCGAAGATACGTCCGGGGGAAGGATCCCACTTATCGAGAGCACTGGTACCGCGAATTTGATGCCATTGACGGGTTGTCCTTGGCGGCTTGTGATCGCGCCGTAGACTATCCCGATCACGCATCCACGCGCATCGACGACAGGACCACCACTGTTGCCCTTATCGACGAGCGCGTTCGTGGTTATGGCATCTTGCGCCACGGCCCCGAGCCGTCCATCCAGAAAATGCGCATCCGGAAGACCCAGCGGATAACCGAGCACGAAGAGCAACTCGCCCACCTTTGCTGGGCTGCGCCTCAACGGGAGTACCGTGAGGCCTGGAGGTGGTGTAACGAACCGCAACAGGGCGACGTCGTAGGAATCGCTTCGCTTGACCAGTTCGAGCCGCGAAGGCTTCGCGTCCGCCGTCGCGGGCCCCAACGTTCCGCCCAGGATCAAGGTCTTGTATTTCGCATCGTGCGGGATCACGTGGCTCGCCGTCAGCACGTAGCCGCTGCGGCTGATGACGAAGCCCGTCCCGTCCTCACCGCCCATGGACCCGTCTTCGGCTACCCCGACCGCGTGAATGCGAACGACTCCGGGAGCCTCCATCGCATAAATCACCGGCCCCGAGTCGCCGTTCTGCTGGGCCAGCGCGGCCTGCGTCAGGCAGAGGATAGCCGCGGCGGCAAGCCAGCCGAACCACTCGCTCCGATGAGCCGCACGTCCCCTGTCGCTTTGCTCAGACATGGGCGCACCTACTTGAGCAAGCTGGCGAAAGACGCGGCGTCCCCATCGAACACATCAGCATCGACCGCATGCCCCGGAGGCAGCCCTCCTTTTTCGGCCGTCGCCGTGAAGCTGAACTGCCAAAGATGCCATTTATCCTTGTAGTTATAGGGTCCTTCGACCTTCAGCCCCTTCGAGGACAAATCGCTGATCCAAACCCGATATTGAGACAGCGACTGCTCGATCGTACCCGCCTTGCCGATCCGTTCCCTCCACCACAGTGGGTTTGTGTAGACGATCGGTACCTTTTTCGTCTGCGTCTGAACGGCTTTCAGCCACGCGAGAACGCGGTCGAGGATCACGTTCCCGTCGGTACCTTCCCAAAAGTCCTTCGCCTTTCCATCCGGTCCGAGGATGACCTTTCCCGACGCGTCGGTGCGAACGTCCCATTCCACGTCCAGCGAAGGAGTGAGGTCGTCCTTGCCCAACTTCGAACCAACGACATCGAGGAAGTTCTTCGCCTGGTCCTCGCCGGACCCGTCGGCGGAAAGGAAGTGAAAAGCGCCCACATCGATCTTTTTCCCGGCCGGAAGCGCGCGAATGCCTTCGAGATTGGGTTCGAACGACCGGTCGTAGTAGCTGACGCCTTGCGTAGCCTTGAGATAGGCAAACGCGATCTTCTGATCGGCGAGCAAGGCCCAATCGACCTTGCACTTACATTTATCAGTCAGGTGATGCGAAATATCGATGCCGAAGATCTGGTTCGAGCGCGGATCCTCGTCGAGCACGGGATTGCGCCAGAGGGCGTCGTGGGCGAAGCGGAAATTGGCCCGAAAGGCGAACTGGCTGAACTCCTCAGGCGGGGTCTGTCCTTCGACGATTTGTCCCATGAGTTCGAAGAGTTCGCCGCGCGACGCGTCGGTGGTCAGCGGCGTCTTCGCGTCCTGAGCCGACGCGATCGGCGCGCCGACACCAAAAAGGACCGAAAATGCAACGATAATCGTACGGGTCCGGCCGCTCGGACGATGCAAATTTCTAAACACGATCGCCTCCCCCTGGAATGAGGTTGTATCGTAATTTAAAATGCAACGAACGGGCAACATGCAGACCGAGTTTTTTCGCTGGGCCGCCGAAATGCACGATCGCGCAGCGCGCAACTTGCTATTCGTTTCTGAACGCTACGACTTTGCCGCTCTTGGCATCCCTTCCACCTACCCGATCTTGCCCTCCGGGCCACGCTTGGAGCTGAACAACGCATTTCCGTCCATAGACCTGGTGGTGACAGTTGCTGATGAGCAGGCTGTTGATCCCGGCGACTCTTTGTCGGCCGGGGCGACGCTCTCACCCGAGCCTCTGCAATAGCGGGAAAATCACCTCGGTCCCAGGCACGGCGAAGCCAGGAGAGGTATCGCCGCGATTCATCATCCATCCATGTCAAGCAGACCGGATGATCGCTTGTGACGAAGCCTCCCGAGTCATCGGCAGCGATCAGCATCTGCCACTTCCTGCCTTCGTAGAGCTTCACCAGAGGATCGTGGCCACTGGAGTTCGACGAGAATGCTGAACTCTTTTGGCGGCGGAGGAGGCTTGAACAATTCCGGCTCTTTCTCGAATCACCCTTTCTCATTTCCCTAAGTCGGCGCAGGAAGTCCGTCCGCTTTCATTGCGGCAACGGACACCGCGTACTTTCGGCACCAACACCGGAGGTTGGTCATTGCGTTTGTTTAGGGTCTTCAATTTAGCCGGACAATTCGCGCGCATTCTGACCGTTGCAGTAGTATCGTCTTTATTTCACAAGCTCCGCTTCGTTTCCCGAACGCAGCGAGACACCCGCGTAGGCAATGTGACCTGAGACCCTAGTCTCCTCCAGCTTGAGGAGAGTCCTTGGACCGTTGCTCTGAGACCGAACTTTGGATCCGCCGGAGGGTAGAGTTTTCCGGCCGTTACCGATCGAAGTCAGCCGGTGCTGACACTTGCCATGTGCATCTCTACGCTTGTGTTTCGATGCCGCAAGCTTGGCACATCGAGATGCCTATTAGGTGGAGCAACATCCAATCCCCTTCAAGGTCTGCGCCAGCAACCGAGGGACTCGGCACTCGAATAAGGAGTTGCCGCACACCATCTAGCGCGGCTACTCTTGCCTTTATGGTGGCAGAGCGCGGAAGAAGATAAGCAAATGTTGGGTCAAGAATTTTAGATGAGCATGGATGTTCGCACCCAACAGCCAGTGCTCGACCAGTTGTCCGAGTTCGTTCACGATGAGTGCCAGAAGCGCCTAAGAGCCTACGAGGCTCAGCCACGAGATGCGGCAGAGCACTTCGAGACTGAAAATGAGGTGCTCTCGGGAGGGTATGCTTATCGTCAGCTTTATGAGCTCGTCCAGAACGCTGCCGATGCAATTCTCGAGGCCGAAGAGCCTCATGGTCGGATCTGTGTGCGCCTTACTCCCGACCGACTGGAAGCCGCCAATACTGGCGCCGCTCTGGATGAGGGTGGGATTGTTGCACTCCTGAATGTGCGCAGTTCCCCCAAGCGAGGCAATCAGATTGGCAGATTTGGAATCGGGTTCAAGTCGCTCCTCAGGTTGGGCGGGCGGGTCGACCTGACGTCCAAGTCCCTGGGTCTGCGGTTCGATCCTGGAGCCTGCCGCAATCGCATTCGCAATCACCTCGGGTTGACTTCAGACGCACGAGCGCCTGGCATGCGGCTTGCGGAGGTGTTGGATCCGAACGCAAAGGGCAGCCCACTTTCCGGCCAAGGCAGGTGGAATTGGGCAACGACTGTAGTCTCAGCAGAAATTGCCGACAAGTCTACCTTCGATCGATTAAAAAAGGAGCTTGCAGAGTTCCCTGCCGAGTTCCTTTTGTTCCTGCCGTCAGACATTTCCCTCGAGATTGAAGTGGAAGGTGCTGAACCGCGTCTCATTGCAAAGCGGTTCGAGGAGGGAAACGCCGTCGTGAGCGATGGCGCGAATGAATCTATTTGGAAGGTCTTCGGGACCCGCGTGAGGGTCGAGAATCCGGAAGCACGCTCTGATGCAACCCATATCCAGGCTCGAGACCAGGTGCCGCTGGCGTGGGCGGCGCCGGTCGGTGGACGAGAACAGGCTGGCCGGTTCTGGGCCTTCTTCCCTACTGAGACACAAAGCCGTACCTCCGGTATTCTGAACGCACCGTGGAAACTCAACAGCGACAGGACCAACCTGATCCGAGGACCATGGAATGAAGCGATCATGCAGGCTGCCGCCGAATTGATCTGTGCCTCGTTAGCGGCACTATCTACCCCAAACGACCATGGTGCCGCTGTAAGCGCCTTCCCGCGTCAACCTGAACGACAGGACGAGATCGCGATTCCGCTGATCAGAACGCTATGGGATCGCATAGTGGGATCCGAGATCCTGCCCAACGTGAATGGCACGCCGACTAGACCGGCTGATCTAGCGAGGCATTTCGTTGAGGACACGGAGATCTGCAAGTTTTGGGCTAGCTACGCGAGTACGAATGCGCGGCAGCGCCACCTGCATCCGGACTGCTATTCCTCTGAGGCGAGAATATCCCGATTAAACACCCTCGTTGCCGAAGCAAAACGCCGCGAGATAATCGTCCTGCCGAAGCCCTCATCCGAGGATTGGTTGGAGTGCATAGCGACAACCGATTTCGATTCGGCGAAGCGGGTTCTGGCTTTCGTTGGAGGCTTGTTGAAGGAGCGGTATGACTATCGCCTATACAGCATTCCAGAAGCGCGGCTGATATTGACTGTTGAAGGCGGTCTGGCCTCGCCGTCGGAGGCTGTCATCGTTTCGGGAGCGCCCGCACCAGCTGGCTTTGTGGCCGTCGCCGCTCAAATTGCGTCGGATCCAGTTTGCAGGGAAATCCTGATCGATCAGATGGAAGTGAGGGTCCTTACGGCAGACTCGTGGGCTAAAGTCCTGAATGCTTCTCTTGACACCGCCGACGCTTCGGATTCCCCAGAAGACTGGGAAAACTTCTGGCGCAATATTGCTTCGGCTCCGAGCGAGGCCACGACTGACTTTGTCGATGATCTCCATCTTGAGCGGGTAAAGTTCCGCGCTGTTTCAGGGAAATGGATAAGCAGGAGCCTGCTGGTCGTAACGGTGCAACTAGCAGGTATCCCAGAAGACCACGCAATGGACCTCGCCTTCCGAGAACATATTGATGCCTGTGTCCCAGCAGGTTGGCTTTCAGAGTTTCCATCTGGCGACGAAGCCCCGGATCGCGATGATCCAGAACTCAAGGATTACCTACAGTGGCTAAGCCCGCATTTCGATGCGATTTGCAAGGAACGTGTGGGCAGCACGCCCCAGTATCTCCCAAAGTTCTCCAGCTACTCGCTTCGAATGCCAGCTGGGTGGCGATTGCTTCCGCATTTGCCGCCAGCTAGGGCTGCGCAACTGACGAACCAGCTCCTTAGTGCGTGTGATGAATTTTCTGACACCCAATCCAAAGTCACGATTATTCATCCCACTCAGGAGAAATATCCGAAGGTGCAAGCGCCTCATCCAATTTACCACTGGCTCACCGAACATGGACGGATTCGCGTCCGCAGCCTGACAGTTCCAATTAAGTGCTTTTCCGCGGAGTTCGCAGACATCTTGGCGCAGTCGGGGATCCACGGTTTTGATGTTCTTGCGAGCTTCCTCCGTGCTCGTCATCCGGAAACAGATCTGCGATCGCGCCTTGCTTGGCGAACGTCTAAACTCACAGCTCAGTCCAACGCGCGTTTCTGGGAAGAAATCTTCGCCGAGCTTGCGACCAAGAAGGCGTCCTTTAAAGATCTACGCACGATTTGGGAGCTAGCTCACAGTGATGGCGCGATCCCAGCCACGGTACCGAGCGCCGACGGGCCTCTTCCGCTCGTGGAGATCTACGTAACAGGCGATCCAAGCGTCGGGCATGATCTCGACGACGGAAGGATCGTGTTATTGTCTGCTGCCGCAGCTTCTGCGTGGACTGCAGCAGGCGCAAAAACGCTCGGCTCAGGTCCATCCATGACGTTTGAGAGCCGGTTGTCATCTCCATCTTATCTTCTTGACCTGTTTCCAGAGCTAGCATTGGCTCAAGAAGAATCCGAGGCGCTTAGACGCCTTCTCGCCGTCTGGGTCAAAGGCCTTGAAGAGAACGTAGGACCATTCAGACATACTGCCGTGCTCGGAATGGATGCCGATGGCGCGCTTCTAATCGACCGCGACCGTTTCAGAACCCATTGCTGGGCAGAGAGTGCTGAGCTTCTCCTTCGTTGCCTTGCTCGCCACGGCCTCATCGAGGACGGGGAGAGTCTCGAAGCAAAGCTAGCCGAAATACTGGACCGCCGCTCTGACGAAGCACGAACGGCCGTCCGTGCAGAGCCCTCGCTCGAGCGAAGGTTATTGAAGGCTATAAATGGCGATGTCGCAGTGCTCCTCGACGTTTTGATGCCGGCCACCCGTCAAGCTGTCGGAGACCAGCTCAATCCGGAGGATCTTGCTCGGCTCGCGCTCGCGGTGCACGGGCCGACGCTGCTAAGCAGGCTCCGCGATGCGCTTGAACTCCAAGGCCTTGCGCCACCGAAACGCTGGGGAGGAGAGCCAGCCCGGGCATTCGTTCTCGACCTCGGATTTCCTGTCGAATTTGCATCTTCTGTGAGCGGTCGCAGAGACGCCGAATTGTCGGTCAGCGGGCCTATCAGCTTGCCGCCGCTTCATGACTACCAGGAGGAGATCCTCACAAGTGTCGGCGTCCTCCTCGCTACAGGGGCCGGGCGCCGTCGAGCTGTAGTCAGTCTGCCGACTGGCGGCGGCAAAACCCGTGTCGCCGCTGAAGCGGTGGTGCGACTGGTGTTGCGAGGGGATGGGCGTCGAACAGCGCTATGGGTTGCCCAAACGGACGAGCTGTGCGAGCAGGCGGTACAGTGCTTCCGGCAGCTGTGGGCGAAGCCGGTGAGGACCTCCGCGTTGTGCGGCTTTGGGGAGGACAGAGAAACCCTGCACCGCCGGAGGGCGACGAAGCAACGGTGGTCATCGCAAGCATTCAGACTCTCAACAGCCGGAGCGATCGCTCGGAGCTTGCTTGGATCGCGCAGTCTGGAATTGTTATCATTGATGAATGTCACCACGCCATAACCTCCAGCTACACTGACCTCCTGCGATGGCTGGATGTTCAGGTCGGCAGCGAAAGAGCGCGCGAGCGCGAGGCACCCGTTCTTGGCCTGAGCGCCACTCCATGGCGTGGATACAACGAGGACGAGTCGGAGCGGCTGGCGGCACGCTTTGATCGGCGCTGGTTTCCGGCTGACCAGGCTGGCCTCCACGAAAAACTCACCGAAATGGGGGTGCTGGCAGAACGCAGCTACCGGCCGCTACGGTACGAACGACCGATCACGTTGACTGCGCGCGAACAACAGCACGTGGACACTTTCGGGGAACTCCCTGACAGCGTCGTGGACCGTATCGGTGAAGATGCCGATCGAAACGACCTGATTGTCGATGCCGTGCTGAACAGCACGGCAGAATCCATTCTGCTGTTCGCGAACTCTGTCGCGCACGCACAATACCTCGCGGCGAGATTGCACCTCTCGGGTTGTCCCGCGGCGGCAGTCAGTAGCCAAACGGACAGACTGGCACGGCAGCATTTTACCCGTCGATTCCGTGCGGGTGATCTTCGGGTGATCTGCAATCACAGCGTGCTTACAACCGGCTTCGACGCACCCAAAGCCGACATGATCCTGATCTCAAGGCCGGTCTTCAGCCCCGTACTGTACATGCAGATGGTGGGCCGGGGTCTCAGAGGACCGGCGAACGGCGGTACCGATCACTGTGAGATCATGACTGTCGAAGACAATATCATAAATTTCAGCGATCGCCTCGCCTATCACTTCTGCAGGCGCTTTTTTGATACGTGATGCAGCGCGGAAGCGCCCTGCTGGAAGGAACTGCCGATGATCGCCGGAGCAAGACGCTTGCCAACCATGCACGTTTCTGTCCGCGTGCCATGGCACGACGGTCGATGGGCCGGAAAAATTTGTGCCAATCCGCGTGGAAACACCTCCTGCCTTGTCCTCCCGAGAATTGCAGAAATCCGAGACGATGACTTCGAGTCAAGCATTGCCGGTGAAGCCTGGGATGCGGAGGGCGTACAGCTACCGGCTTGTGCAGCTGAGCGCGGCGCGTTTATGGCTCCCTTTGGCTATAGCCACCGCACCCGACATCCTTACAGCAAGCGCACTGATGGCGACGGGAAGATTTATGCTCATTTCCGCGAGACTACCTTTCAACATGCTCCCTATTCCGCTGCGGCCGTCCCGTTCGGATGGATGATGAAAGACGATGACGGCGTTCCGGCCAAAGCGAAGGCGTATCAGTTGGGTTTCATGCCGGAGCTTGAACCCAAGCTGTCATTCAAGACGATTTGGGTTCAGGAACGCCGGAACCAGCTTGCGATGCTCGACACATTCTTCGGCGCTATCACCCCCGAGGAGTCTCTTGTTTTCTTCTACGCCAAGCGCACTCCGCTGACGGATGACGGGCGGCGAGTCATCGTCGGCATAGGTCGAGTTCTGAAGGTCGACCCTTCCATCGAATACATCTACGAGAAGGGGGTGTCGGCGGATGCCATGCGCTGCGTCCTGTGGGAGCGCAATCTGCATCACTCGATCCGCCCAGAGATCAAGGACGGCTTTCTCCTTCCCTACCACGACCTGATCGACCTAGCCGCAAAAGACCCGAGCATTGATTTGTCGAGTCTTGTGCTCCACGCACCCGAGGAACATTGGGATGCATTCTCAATGGGCACTGAGCATGTGACGCATGACCAGGCGATCACGGTTCTGCTCGCCTGCGCGTCGCTATTGGAGCGCCTCGAAAAGGTGATACCTGGCAACTGGTCCGCCGCTTGGGGCTGGGTCGACACTCAGCTCAACCGAATCTGGCGCCTTCGAGGTGCCTTTCCCGGCCTTGGCTCAGCGCTAACAGCGTTCGGATTGACTCACGGCACCCTGGTCGCTCACGCCATTGGTCAACAGCTGCACGCGGACGGGTCTCAGGATGTGCGCGATCCTTGGCCGCTCGTCGAAAAGGTGCTTCACGAGCCGACACTGCTCGCTCCCGATTTGGCAGCGACCGTTGGTCCGACGGCGGCAAAACTCTGGGGCAGCCTGAAGCCCGAACGGCGGGCGCTGCTGAAGCTGCTTGCCAGATTCGAGATCACTGCCGATCAGGCGACCCGATGGTTTGTAACCGAGGAACGCAAGCGGGCAGACATCACGGCTTCTGACACGGAAATTCTGGCGAACCCGTATCTTTGCTTCGAAGACGACCGCGGACGCATAGATCCGATTTCGGCAGCAGTGATCGATCGTGGACTGTTCCCCGACGCCACGATTGCGGCAGCGGCGCCCGTACCTGATTCCTCCCGCTGTGCGGAGGCGATTGATCCTCGTCGCGGCCGCGCGTTGATGATCACCACGCTCGATCGAGCAGCCGGTGAAGGGCATACCTTGCTTCCCCAATCTTGGCTCGTGCAACGCGTCCGCGACCTCGACATCTCGCCCCAATGCGCAATCGGCGCCGATTGGATCGAGGCATTTGGCACGTTCTTGAAGGCAAGGATCGCCGTCGCCCGTATAGCGGATGGCACACCCGCATGGCAGCTCCAGGAGTATGCAGAGTCACGCGACATCATCTCGGCTCGTGTAAAACGGCGCCTCGCGGGCAAACGCCATGCTGGTGAGCACGATTGGCGAGTCCTCATCGACCAGCAGCTTCCGCCGTTTGCCGACGCGAGCGACCCCGAGACGGAAGAGCTTGCGCGCATCGAAAAAGCCAGAGCGCTGGAGGAGATTTATCGGTCCCGGTTTTCGGTTCTGATCGGGCCTGCTGGCACGGGCAAGACGAGCCTGTTGACGGCCCTCCTGTCGTTGCTGTCAGTCGCCGCCGGTGGTGTCCTCCTGCTCGCGCCGACCGGCAAAGCGCGGGTTCAGATGCAAAAGCGGGCCAAGAACGCGCAGGCCTACACACTCGCGCAATTCTTGTTGGCACTCGGACGCTATGACCCGCTGACCGGGGCCTATCGCGTTACCGATGGCGCGAACCGCGAGCGCGGCTTCAAGACTGTAGTCATCGACGAGTGCTCGATGCTGACCGAGGACCAATTGGCAGCCATCCTTGATGCTATCGAGACAACGGCCGTCGAGCGATTGATATTGGTGGGCGATCCGAGGCAGCTCCCGCCGATCGGCGCGGGTCGCCCCTTTGTCGACATCGTCCGCTATTTGAACGACGACCATGCTATCGCAAATAACGAGGCGCCGGCCGGGTATGCGGAACTTAAGATCGTACGCCGGCAGACCGAGCAATCAGTCGCGGCGGGACAGCCGTCAGCGGCTCGTGACGACATCATCTTGTCGAGGTGGTTCGGGGGAGAGGCTCCCGATCCCGGTGCTGATGAAGCCTGGGATCGTCTAGCCAGCGGCAAGTCGATCGGCATTCGAGCTGTTCGCTGGGAAGGCGACACCGACCTCCAGACGAAGCTTCTTGCCGAGATCAAGGCAGCGACGCGGGCCATTTCGAACAAGCAAGGCTTCGACGACGAGCGGGACGACGCCACCTTCGAAATTAGCGTCGGCGGTCGTCCGTACAATAAGGCGGTCTACTTCAACCTGTCGCGTTCGGAAAAAGACGCCAAGGGCGTCGAAAGCCGTCGTGGTGGAGGCGCCGACGCTGAAGCATGGCAGATACTGTCACCGGTACGCGCTGGCGAGACCGGCGTAGACGGTTTGAATCGATGGCTTCAAAAGTCCTTCCGACGGCAAGCACGTGCTTGGGCCGAACCCGAAAAATATTGGGAGCGAAAGACCTGCAAGCCGTTGGGCGCACAAGGGGTCCTGTACGGCGACAAAGTGATCAATGTCGCCAATGCGAGGCGGTACGACGTCTATCCGAAAATGGAGAAGGGTTATCTCGCCAACGGCGAGATCGGAATTGTTGTGGGTCAGTACAAAGGGAGCAGTTGGAAGCCAAAGGGGCTCCCCTGGAAGATCGAGGTCGAATTCTCTTCGCAGCTCGGTTTCAAGTTTGGCTTTGGAGGAAGTGATTTCGGCGATGAAGGCGAAGCGCCTTTGGAGCTCGCTTATGCGTTGACCATCCACAAAGCCCAAGGCAGCGAATTCGGCATGACGTTCATCGTGATCCCGAACCCCTGCCGCCTGCTTTCGCGCGAACTGCTCTACACCGCATTGACTCGTCAACGCGAAGAAGTGGTCCTCCTTCACCAGGGCGACCTTCGCGCCCTCTTAAAGCTGTCTTTATTCGAACATTCCGAAACCGCCCGTCGCCTGACAAATCTGTTTTTCGATCCCAAGCCTGTCGAGCATGTCGGCGCATTCCTCGAAGAAGGTCTCATTCACCGCACCACACGCGGCGAGCTCGTCCGTTCAAAATCAGAGGTGATCATTGCCAATCTGCTTCACGCCCTTGGCATAACCTACGCCTACGAACAACCCTTCACAGGGCAGGACGGCAGCGTTCGATATCCTGACTTCACGATTGAAGACGCAGAGACTGGTCGGCGTGTCTTTCTGGAGCACCTTGGGATGCTGACTGAACCAGCATATCGACGCCGCTGGCTAGCGAAGTTGGATTGGTATCGGTCTCAAGGGGTGTTGTCGGAAGACGAGGGTGAAGGAGATGCGGGAATCCTCGTGACGACTACTGAAGAGAAGGGAATCGACTCTGCCGGCATTGAGCAGAAACTGCGCGTGCTGTTAGGGCTATAGGCACTATTTCATTTGTCGTACAACAGAGCTTGGCGCCGCATGACAGCTTAGTCGGCAAGCATATCGGCGGCAGCGTACCCGTCCGGCAACAAGCCGAGTTCTTCTGCGGCCGTTGTTGGAAGTCGAGGCCAGGGGCGCGACGGGTGAATACGCAAGATGCCCCGTCAAAACGCCCCTTGCGTTTGCTGCGGCACTCGCGCCGCCTTCGTTCGGCATACCAAGCAGCGACGGAGCCCATACCAACGAGATCTGGCGTCGCTTGTGAGCGCATTAGGTCCAAAATTGGGGGGCCTAGAGAGGGACGGAATTAAACCTCTAGCGTTAGTCAGTTGGCGCAGTATTCCCCGCGGCTCAGAATCCATTTTCAACGCAAATGACCTGATCCTGCGTGCACGTGCGGTCGTCGTCGTGCGTCCGACTATCGAAAATATATTCGTAGCAACGCCCCAAAAGGCCCCTTGTTCTGCTTACTATCTGCTTACTTTTGCAAAGTTGCGGTAAGCGAACTGAGTCAGACAATTAGCTAACTATTTGAAATCACTGGCGCGCCCGAAGAGATTCGAACTCCTGACCCCCAGATTCGTAGTCTGGTGCTCTATCCAGCTGAGCTACGGGCGCGTTTTGTCGCGGAAATCGCGGGTAAGTTAAATGCACTCGAAACAGGCGTCCCGAAGGCGGGCCATTGCTAACGGCTCCCGGTCGGCTTTGCAAGCGGCGCGGCCGCGCTGACGGTGCCGTGCGACAGGAAAATCGCATGGGATCACCTCGGCGACCGGCGACAAGGGTGCGCTTGCTAACCTTCTGGCAGAAAATACGAAATCCTGATGCGCCGGGCCGCGTGCCGACGTTAAGATTCGGCCTACGCGCGCGCGCGTTCGTTACGGATAGCCTGCAACTCCACCGGGCGATCCGGAATCGTGATCCGGAATGTCGCGCCAATGGTGCCTTCCACCAGATGGATGTCGCCGCCGTGCGCACGCACCAGTTCCGCCGCGATCGCAAGACCGAGGCCGCTGCCGCCCGGACGGACCGATCCCTGGAAAGCCTCGAACAGATGGTTGCGCGCCTGTTGCGGAACGCCCGGTCCGGTATCGGAGACCTCGATGATCGTCACCGCGCCTTCGCGGCGGCCGGTGACCCGGATCTGCCGGGTCGCGGCATCGCTTTGCGGCTGGCTCTCCAGAGCCTGCGCGGCGTTGCGCACGAGGTTAAGCAGAATGCGGAAAAGCTGATCCGGATCGGCATCGATCGTGAGGCCGCGCTCGATCGCGTTGATCCAGGTGATCGACCCTTCCGGCGCAAGTCCCGCCGACTCGCGTACCTCGTTGACGACAGGCTCGATCGCCATCATCCGCCGGACGGGGGCGGCCTCCTGCGCGCGTCCGTAAGACAACGTCGATTGGCAGAACGCTATGGCGCGTTCCAGCGAGCGCATCAGCTTGGGCGCGAACCGCTGCACCCGCGGATCGGGTACACTGGCCAACTGATCGGACAGCAACTGCGAGGACGCCAGCAGATTGCGCAGATCGTGATTGATCTTCGATACCGCGAGGCCGAGCGCGGCGAGCCGGCTCTTCTGATGCAGCATCGACACGAGATCGCGCTGCATGTCGGAGAGTTCCCGTTCGGCGACGCCGATCTCGTCGCCGCGCTGTGACGGCACGATGATCCGCGCCGAACTCTCGGGGTTTTGGTGAAAGCCTACGAGATTCGCGGTCAGGCGCCGCATCGGGCGGACGAACAGGTAGTGCAGCGCCAGATAGACCAGCGCCGCGGTCAGAACCGCGATCGCCAGCGAGACCAGCAACAGGTTACGCGAAAAACGGTACATCGACTGGCGCAGCGGCAATTCGTCGGTGACGACTTCGATGAACTGCGCGCCGCGCGGCCCCGGCCCGATGATGCGGATCGCCTGGTTGCCGCTCTCCAGCATGGTTTCGAACGAGCCGACGATGGCCGACCACGGCGTCATGGTGCGCATGTCGATGTCATGATCGATCGCTGCCGGCAGATCCGCGCTGGCGAGCAGGCGGCGCTGCTGGCCCATCTTGATGGCGACGGCCCGCGCGCCGATGCTGCCGAGAATTTGCCGCGCGAGCGAATCGGGCACCATGCCCGACGGCGCCGCGTCGAGCACCAGCGCGGCCGTGTTCGCGGCGGCCAGCCGGTCGTTGAGCCGGTTCGCCCGGAAGTTGGCGATCGCGGGGACGTAGATCAGGATTTCAGCGATCATCACCAGCGGGATCGTCAGCAGCAGCAGCTTGCCGGAAAGGCCGAGCCGGCCGCGCAACGATAGCCGCGCTGCCCGAACCCGGAGCTGTTCGATCGCCTGTGACACGACTGCCCTCCGCGGGACCTGCGGCAAACTGACAGTGATCCGCGCTCCCGAACCGGCCGCCGGCGCCGACTTCGGGCAAATCGCTGGAACACATCCGTAATATAGGCCCGGCGCGAGATTTGGCCAATTCGGCCGGGCCGGGGAAACGCTAAAGGGCAAGATTGACGAAAACAGGCCGCTCCCGTATAAGCCGCGCCAACTGTCCGCGATGATCCGGTTTCAACCGGGGCGGCTCGTTCGGGCCGAAAGCGGCTCGGTTCGGGTCGGCATTACCGGACTTAACCCCAATATCAGGCGACTTGCCCGGTCAGCGGAGATACCCGTGAAGCGGACTTATCAACCCAGCAAACTCGTGCGCAAGCGCCGTCACGGCTTTCGCGCCCGCCTCGCGACCACTGGCGGCCGGAAGATTCTTGCCGCGCGGCGCGCCCGCGGTCGCAAGCGATTGAGCGCCTGAGCGAATCTCCCCGAGATATCGTCATGGACCGGTTGAGGCAGCGGGCGGCCTTCCTCGCTGCTGCCAATGGCCTGCGGGTCAATGCCCCTGCCTTCGTGGTGCAAAATCGCCGTCGCAACGATGACGGCCCGATCAGGATCGGCTTTACGGTGACCAAAAAGAATGGCACCGCGACCGAGCGAAACCGTATCCGCCGCAGGCTTCGCGAATTGGTGAAGCGCGTGGACGCCGTATCCATGCGACCGCACAGCGATTATGTGGTAATCGGCCGCCGTGCTGCGCTCGACCGGGGTTTCGCCGTCATGCTCGATGATCTGCGCTCGGCGTTCAATCGCCTCGATCGCCAGCATCCAGGATGATCGCGGCGTCAAGATCGGCGGCATTAACGGCGCATCGAGCTGCAACCCGAACCGAATGACGAGACCTGAATGATGTCTGAGAACCGCAATACCATCATCGCCATCGTTCTGTCGGGCCTCATCCTGATCGCCTGGCAGTATTTCTACAACATCCCGCAGATGGAAAAGGATCGCGCCGCGCAGCAGGCGCAAAGCCAGACGGCAAAGTCTCCGACCGAGCCGACGCCAAATTCGCCCAAGCCCGATCACCCTGCGGCGGAGTCCGTGGTTGCCCGGGGCGTTGCCATTGCGACCACGCCGCGCGTCAAGATCGACACCCCGCGCCTGAGCGGAAGCATCTCGCTGAAGGGCGCGCGCATCGATGATCTCCTGCTGACCAAGTTCCGCGAGACCGTCGATCCCGCTTCACCCGCGATCGAGCTGTTTTCGCCCTCCGGCACGACCACTCCGTATTATGCCGAATTCGGGTGGGTTGCGGCTACCGGATCGACCGCACGGGTGCCGGACCAGAATACGGTGTGGCAGCAGGAAGGGTCGGGCGCACTGACACAGTCCACCCCGGTCACGCTGAAATACGACAATGGCGAAGGGCTGACGTTCCGTCGCACGATCGCGGTGGACGACCACTATCTGTTCACGATCAAGGATGAGGTCACGAACGCCGGCGGTGCGCCGGTGACGTTGTATCCGTTCGCGCTGATTTCACGCCATGGCACGCCGGCAGTCTCCGGCTACTACATCCTGCACGAAGGTCTCATCGGATATCTCGGCGATCAGAAGCTGCAGGAATATTCCTATAAGAAGATCGACGAAGCCAAGTCGGTCAGCTTCAAGGTCACCAACGGCTGGCTCGGCATCACCGACAAATATTGGGCCGCGGCCCTGCTGCCCGACACCAGCGCGCAGCTGCAGGCGCGCTTCTCGTCCAATGAGTCAGGTTCGGTCAAGACCTACCAGGCCGACTATCTGGAGGATGCGCAGACCATCCCCGTCGGCGGCACCGGTTCGGTCAACACGCGCCTGTTCGCCGGCGCCAAGGAAGCCGGCGTTGTCGGCATCAACTTTCCGTTCGTGGAACTCGGCGGCTACAACAAGCAACTCGGCCTCAACCATTTCGACCTGCTGATCGACTGGGGCTGGTTCTACTTCATCACCAAGCCGATGTTCCTCGCGCTGGATTTCTTCTTCCATGTCTTCGGCAATTTCGGCATCGCGATCCTGTTTGTGACGGTCCTGATCAAGGCGATCTTCTTCCCGCTTGCCAACAGGTCCTACGCCTCGATGGCGAAGATGAAGGCGGTCCAGCCGCAGATCGCCGCGTTGAAAGAGCGTTTTCCCGACGACAAGATGAAGCTGCAGCAGGAGATGATGGAAATCTACAAGAAGGAGAAGATCAACCCGATCTCGGGCTGTCTTCCGATGGTCTTGCAGATTCCGGTATTCTTCTCGCTCTACAAGGTGCTGTTCGTGACCATCGAAATGCGTCACGCGCCATTCTTCGCCTGGATCAAGGACCTGTCTGCGCCCGATCCGACCCACATCTTCAATCTGTTCGGGTTGCTGCCCTACGATCCGTCGGCGGTGCCGTTGCTCGGTCCCTATCTCGCGATCGGCGCGTGGCCGATCATCATGGGCATCACGATGTGGTTCCAGATGAAGCTGAACCCGACGCCGCCGGACCCGACCCAGAAGCTCATCTTCGACTGGATGCCGGTGATCTTCACCTTCATGCTTGCGGCGTTCCCGGCCGGCCTCGTGATCTACTGGGCCTGGAACAACACGCTGTCGGTGATCCAGCAGAGCTACATCATGCGCCGCAACGGCGTGAAGGTGGAACTGCTCAACAACGTGAAGTCAGTCTTCCGCCGCAAATCCTCCGACAAGCCGGCGAAGACGTAGAATCCTTCCATTGTCATTGCGAGGAGCGAAAGCGACGAAGCAATCCAGTTCCAAGCCGCGCTACGCTGGATTGCTTCGCTCAGCGCAAAATTGGCAAAGCCAGTTTGGTCCCGAGTTCGCAATGACGCCTGTGAAAGCTCTCGCATGACAACCGGCGCCGATGCGGACCTGATAGAGCGGGGCCGCAAACTGTTTGCGGGCGACTGGCAATTCATCTGGGCCTCGCCGTCGATCGAGACGCTCCCGCCGATGGCTGGCGTCGAGGTCGCGTTCGCCGGACGTTCCAACGTCGGCAAGTCGAGCCTGATCAACGCGCTGACCGGCCGCGGCACGCTGGCCCGAACCTCCCGCACTCCCGGCCGCACCCAGGAACTGATCTTCTTCGAAGGCCCGAAAGACGCCGATGTCCGGCTGGTCGACATGCCCGGCTACGGCTTTGCGTCGGCGCCGAAAGCCAGGATCGCGTCGTGGACGTCGCTGATCCATAAATTTCTGCTCGGCCGGGCGAGCCTTGCGCGAGTCTATGTGCTGATCGACTCGCGCCACGGCATCAAGGACATCGACCAGGCTATTCTGACCACCCTCGACAGGTCCGCGGTGAGCTACCAGATCGTGCTGACCAAGGCCGACGAGGTGAAGGCCACTGAGATGGCGGAGCGGACCGAGGCAACCAGGACGCTGCTCGCCAAACATCCGGCGGCGTTCCCGGATGTACTGGTCACGTCGTCGCGCACGGGCTACGGAGTGCCTGAGTTGCGCGCCGCCATGGCCCGCCTGATCGGAGAGCATCAGCGATGACACAGTTCGGCTGGTTTCGGATCGTCGTCTTTGCGGCGGGGCTGATGGGCGCCGTCGGCGTCATCCTGGCCGCCGTCGCGGCGCACAAGACGGGTGGCACTCTTCTGCTCTCGGGCTCGTCGATGCTGTTGTTTCATGCGCCCGCCGCGCTGCTGGCAATGCTTCTGGCGGATCGGCAGATCATTCGTCCGCGCCTCGGTTTTGCTGCCGCCGGCGGCTTCGTCGCTGGCGCGATCCTGTTCAGCGCGGATATGACGGTGCGACAATTCCTCGACCACCACCTTTTCCCGAGAGCCGCTCCATCCGGAGGAACGCTGATGATCCTGGCCTGGTTTTTGCTCGCGATCGCCGCCATCTGGCCTCGCGCCGCTACCCGTCCCTAACGGTCGCGATACCGATCCAGAGCGGCTTTGCGGTCCTGCCGCCGATCGGTTAGAACCCGCCCCATCCCGCCGGCCAAGAGACCCGCTTCATGTCCGATGCCTCCCGAATCAGCCCGCTCGATCAGGCCCGCATCCTGTCCGAGGCGCTGCCGCATATGCAGCAATATGACGAGGAAACCATCGTCATCAAATACGGCGGTCATGCCATGGGCGCGGAGGATGTCGCCCGGCAGTTCGCCCGCGACATCGTGCTGCTGGAACAGACTGCGATCAATCCGGTGGTGGTGCATGGCGGCGGCCCGCAGATCGCCACCATGCTGCAACGGCTCGGTATCAAATCCGAGTTTGCGGCCGGCCTGCGCATTACCGACGCCGCGACCATCGAGATCGTCGAGATGGTGTTGGCCGGATCAATCAACAAGCAACTGGTCGGCTACATCAATGAAGCCGGCGGCAAGGCCGTCGGACTCTGCGGCAAGGACGGCAACATGGTCACCGCCTCGAAGGCGACACGCACCATCGCCGATCCGGATTCGAACATCGAGAAGGTCGTCGATCTCGGCTTCGTTGGCGAACCCGAAAAGGTCGATCTGACGCTGCTGAACCAGTTGATCGGCCACGAACTGATCCCGGTTCTGGCGCCGTTGGCCACCTCGAAAGGCGGCCAGACCTTCAACGTCAATGCCGATACTTTTGCGGGCGCGGTGGCCGGCGCCCTGAAAGCCAAGCGTCTGCTGCTCCTGACCGACGTTCCCGGCGTGCTCGACAAGTCGAAGAAGCTCATTCCCGATTTGTCGATCGGCGACGCGCGCAAGCTGATCGCCGACGGGACCATTTCGGGCGGCATGATCCCGAAGGTCGAAACCTGCATCTACGCGCTCGAACAGGGCGTTGGCGGCGTGGTCATCATCGACGGCAAGACCCCCCATGCGGTGCTGCTCGAGCTTTTTACCGACCAGGGTACCGGGACGCTGATCCACAAGTGACCGACGCGCGACGACAACTGCAGCGCGGCTTCAGTCACATCGACACCTGGGTGTTCGATCTCGATAACACGCTCTATCCGCATCACGTCAACCTCTGGCAGCAGGTCGACGCTAGAATCGGCGAATACATCGGGCAATTCCTCGACGTCGATCCGGTTGAGGCCCGGCGGATCCAGAAGGATTATTACAAGCGCTTCGGCACCAGCATGCGCGGCATGATGACCGAACACGGCGTCTCCGCCGACGACTATCTCGCTTACGTCCATCGGATCGATCACTCGCCGCTTAAGCCCAACCCGGCGATGGGCGCGGCGCTGGAAAGGTTGCCGGGCCGCAAGCTGATCCTCACCAACGGCTCGACCGCTCATGCCGGCAAGGTGCTTGAGCGGCTCGGCTTCGGTCATCACTTCGAGGCCGTGTTCGACATCATCGCCGCCGAACTGGAGCCGAAGCCGGCACCGCAGACCTATCGCCGCTTTCTCGACCGGCACCGTGTCGATGCGGCGAAGGCCGCGATGTTCGAGGATCTGGCGCGCAATCTGGTTGTGCCGCATCGGCTCGGCATGACCACCGTTCTGGTTGTGCCGGACGAGACACAACAGGTCGTGCGCGAGGACTGGGAGCTGGAGGGACGCGGCGCGCCGCATGTCGATCATGTGACCGACGATCTGACCGGGTTTCTGGCCACGCTGGCAGCCTCCGCCGCTTGACTCTCCGCCGCCGAATCCCGACAAAAGCGCCGTTTGCCACCCGGTTCCGCGGCCTGTTTCATAAGGAATAGCGATGTCTCTCGCCTCTCTCGAGACCACGATCAACGGCGCCTTCGACGCGCGCGAGACCGTCACCGCCGCGACCAAAGGCGAGGTGCGCGAGGCGGTGGATCATGCGCTCGACCTCCTCGACAAGGGCGAGGTGCGCGTTGCCGAGCGCGCGGCGGATGGCAAGTGGACTGTCAATCAGTGGCTCAAGAAGGCGGTGCTGCTGTCGTTCCGTCTCAACGACATGAGCGTCATTCCCGGCGGCCCGGGTAAGGCTGTGTGGTGGGACAAGGTGCCGTCGAAATTCGAGGGTTGGGACGAGAACCGGTTTCGTGACGCCGGCTTTCGCGCCGTGCCGGGCGCGATCGTCCGCCGCTCCGCCTACATCGCGAAAAACGCGGTGCTGATGCCGTCGTTCGTCAATCTCGGCGCCTATGTCGACGAGAGCACCATGGTCGACACCTGGTGCACGGTCGGCTCCTGCGCCCAGATCGGCAAGCGCGTGCACATCTCCGGCGGCGCCGGCATCGGCGGCGTGCTGGAGCCGCTGCAGGCCGGACCCGTGATCATCGAGGACGATTGCTTCATCGGCGCGCGCTCGGAAGTGGCGGAAGGCGTGATCGTGCGCAAGGGCGCGGTGCTGTCGATGGGCGTGTTCCTCGGCGCCTCCACCAAGATCGTCGATCGCGAAACCGGCGAGATCTTCATGGGCGAAGTGCCGGAATATGCCGTGGTGGTGCCGGGCGCGCTGCCGGGCAAGCCGCTGAAGAACGGCCAGCCGGGCCCGTCCACCGCCTGCGCGGTCATCGTCAAACGCGTCGACGAGCGCACCCGCTCCAAGACCGGCATCAACGAACTGCTGCGGGATTAGAGCATGATCCCGAAAAGTGGAAACCGGTTTTCGGATAAGCTCATGCGCTAGAAGTTTATATTTGCCAGTGGTCTCTTGATTTTAACATTCGCTCAAGAGGCGCCACCGAAACATTATGCGAATGTTGGAATCGGACCACTGGTGGCCACCGACGCTCTCTCCATCGCTCGCGACCTCGTCCGCTGCCCGTCGGTGACGCCGGCCGACGCAGGCGCTCTCGGCGTGCTTGAGAAGCTGCTCGGCGATGCCGGTTTCGAGGTTCACCGCGTCACCTTCAGCGAACCCGGCGCCGCCGACATCGACAATCTGTATGCCCGTATCGGCGCCACCGGCCCCCACATCGCGTTCGCCGGCCATACCGATGTCGTGCCTCCCGGTGACGAGTCGGCATGGACCCATGGCGCGTTTTCCGGCGAGGTGAAAGACGGCTTCCTCTACGGGCGCGGCACCGTGGACATGAAGGGCGGCATCGCCTGCAGCGCCGCCGCCACGCTGGAATATCTGGAGGCGCACGGCGGTCGGCCGGGGAAAGACGGCAACGGCTCGATCTCGTTTCTGATCACCGGCGACGAGGAAGACATCGCCGTCAATGGCACCGTCAAGCTGATGCAATGGGCGGCCGCGCGCGGTGAAAAATTCGATCACTGCGTGCTCGGCGAGCCCAGCAATGTTGCCGAACTCGGCGACTGCATCAAGATCGGCCGCCGTGGCTCGCAGTCCGGCACGCTGTATGTCGAGGGCGTGCAGGGCCACGTCGCTTATCCGCACCGCGCGTCAAATCCGATTCCGGACATCGCCGCGCTGATCACCGCGCTCGTCAGCGAGCCGTTGGATCAGGGCAGCGCGCAGTTCCAGCCGTCGAATCTGGCGTTCACCTCCGTCGATGTCGGCAATCCTGCGAACAATGTGATTCCCGGACAGGCGCGGGCGAAATTCAACGTCCGCTTCAACGATCATCATAATCAGGAATCGCTCCGTGCGCTGATCGAAGCGCGTGTCGCCAAGGTCTCGGGCAATCGCATTCGGACCCGGATCGTGTGGGAGCCCTCGAATGCCGATGTGTTCGTGACCAGACCGGGCCCGTTCACCGATCTCGTGGTCGCGGCGATCGAGGAGGTGACCGGCCGCAGACCGGAGCTGAACACCGGCGGCGGCACGTCGGATGCGCGTTTCATCAAGGACTACTGCCCGGTGATCGAATTCGGCCTGGTCGGACAGACCATGCACCAGATCGACGAGCGCGCGCCGGTAGCCGATCTCGAAAAGCTGACCCGTATCTACCACGGCGTACTGGATCGCTATTTCGCATGAGCGGCCAGATCCTCGTCCTCACCGCCATCGACGACGAGCTCGACAAGGCGCGCGCGCCCGATGGCGTCAGGGTGATCTACACCGGTGTCGGCAAGATCAACGCGGCCAGCGCAACCACGCTGGCGCTGCTGACGCTGCGCCCGACACTCGTCATCAACTACGGCACCGCGGGAAAGATCAACGAGACGCTCCAGGGCCTGGTGGAGGTATCCGGCGTCGTCCAGCGCGACATGATGGCGATGCCGCTGGCGCCGCGCGGGCGCACGCCGTTCGCGCCGGAACTCGACCTGTTGACCTCGGGTCAGGCCGGCGTCGTCTGCGGCACCGGCGACAGCTTTGTTACGGCGTCCGACCCGTGGCTGGTCGAGAACAGGATCGACATCGTCGACATGGAGTTGTTCGCGGTTGCGCAGGTCTGTCGGCGCAACGGCCTGCCGTGGCGTGCGTTCAAGTTCATCACCGACGACGCCAACGATCTCGCCCATCAGGACTGGACCGCGAATGTCCGCGACGGCGAGAGCCTGTTCTGGGATGCGCTGAAACGGATTCGTTTCTAAAGAGCGTCGTCTTTTGACAGAAGCGCTTTAACGTCATTGCCGGGCATAGCCGTTCGAAGAACGGCGTCGCTTCCGCTTGCCTATGCCCGGCAATCCATCCTTCGTCAAAAAGATGGATGCGCGGATCAGGTCCGCGCATGACGACCATTGATTCCGTCAGAAGCAGACAGACTCTAATAATCCACCCGCACCAGATACAACCCGTCGGGCGGCGCGACCGGGCCGCAGGCCTCGCGGCGGCGCTCGGCCAGCGCGTTGGACAGATCGTCGGCGCTCCAGCGGCCATGCCCGACCCAGACCAGCGATCCCACCATCGAGCGAACCTGGCTGTGCAGGAACGACCGCGCCGAGGTGACGATGGTGACGGTGTCGCCGTTCCTGACGACGTCGAGCTGGTCGAGAGTCTTCTCCGGCGATTTTGCCTGGCATTCGGTGTCGCGAAACGTCGTGAAGTCGTGCTTGCCGATCAACCGTTGCGCCGCCGCGTGCATCGCCAACGTATCGAGAGGGCGCGGCACACGCCAGACGTGGCCGACATCGATCGCCAGATTCGCACGGCGGTTGGCGATGCGATAGACGTAATGCCGCCTGAGCGCCGAGAAGCGCGCCTCGAAAGTGTCGGGCACGATTTCGGCCGTGAGCACCCCGATCGGATGCGGCCGCAGATGGGCGTTGAGCCCGTCGCGCAACCGGTTCGGCGCGAAATGCTTGGCGATGTCGCAATGGGCGACCTGCGCCAGCGCGTGGACGCCGGCATCGGTGCGGCCGGCGCCATGCACGCGAACGGCGTCGCCGCAGATCGCCTTCACCGCCGCCTCCAAAGCGCCCTGCACCGAGGGGCCGTTGTCCTGATACTGCCAGCCGCAGAACGGGCCGCCGTCATATTCGATGGTGAGCTTGTAGCGGGGCATCTCAATCCGTTGTCAGCGTCATCATCCGCGACAGCGGATGATCCAGTATTCCGAGACCTCTCGGCTTCGTTCCAACGATAGGATTTACTGGATACTCCGCCTGCGCGGGTTATGACAGCTTACGCAAATCGCATGGGCGGCTTGAGCGGCGTGCCGTTGAGAAAGGCGTCGGCCTTCATCGGCGGCTTTCCGGCGCGCTGCAATTCAAGGACGCGGATCGCGCCATCCTTGCACGCAATGGTCAGCCGATCGTCGAGCAGCTCACCGGGTTCGCCGGGGCCTTTCACGACCCCACAACGCAAGATCTTCACGCGCACTTGCTCGCCATCGACGAGCATCTCGCACCAAGCGCCCGGAAACGGCGACAGGCCATGAATGTGGCGCAGCACGTCGCGCGCGGGCCTGCTCCAGTCGATGCGCGCCTCGGCCTTGTCGATTTTTGCGGCGTAGGTAACGCCGTGCTCGCTCTGTTTCGTCAGTTGCAAGCCGCCGCGCGCCAGCGCGGCCATCGCACGCGCCATGAGATCGGCCCCGAGCAGCGCCAGCGCGTCATGGAGATCGGATGCCGTCATCGCATCGGTCACGGCGATCCGCTCGGCCATGGCGACGTCGCCGGTGTCGAGGCCGGCATCCATCTTCATGACCATGACGCCGGTTTCAGCGTCCCCCGCCATGATGGCGCGGTTGATCGGCGCGGCACCGCGCCAGCGCGGCAGCAGCGAGCCGTGCAGGTTGAAGCAGCCGAGCGGCGGCGCATCGAGGATCGCCTGCGGCAGGATCATGCCGTAGGCGACGACCACGGCGGCATCGGCGCCATGCGAGCGGAATTCATCCAGCGCGGCGGGAGTTTTCAACGTTTTCGGCGTCAGCACGGGGATGCCGAGGCGATGCGCTTCCCGCGCCACCGGGCTCGGTTGCAGCTTCATGCCGCGGCCCGCGGGCCTGGCCTCGCGGGTGTATACGGCCGCGATCTCATGGCCATGGGCGATGAGCTGCAGCAGGGTCGGCACCGCGAATTCCGGCGTGCCCATGAAGATCAGGCGAAGCGGCATGAACGAGCCGATCTGTTTGCGAGACTATTTCGCGGCGAGCTTCGCAGCCTTGGTGAACTTCTTCACCACGCGGTCGCGTTTCAGTTTCGAGATGTGATCGACGAACAGCACGCCGTTGAGATGGTCGATCTCGTGCTGGATGCAGGTGGCGTAGATCCCCTCGGCATCCTCCTCGTGCACCTTGCCATCGAGATCGGTGAAGCGAACACGCACCCGCGCCGGCCGTTCGACCTCCTCGTAATATTCGGGGATCGACAGGCAGCCCTCTTCGTAGGTCGAGAGTTCCTCGGACGCCGACAGGATTTCCGGATTGATGAAGATGCGCGGCCGCGGCGTGAGTTCGCCCTCCTCGTCGCGCCTGGCGAGGTCCATGGTGATGATGCGCAACGGTTGCGCGATCTGGATGCCGGCAAGCCCGATGCCCGGTGCGTCGTACATGGTTTCGAACATGTCGTCGGCAAGCTTGCGGATCTCCGGCGTGACCGTTTCGATCGGCCTCGAAACCAGACGCAACTGCTTGTCCGGCAGAATGATTATTTCGCGAATAGCCATGGCGGGCGATGTAATCCCCCGGTCTGCCGCGGTCAATCCATGGCGATTTCGGGTCGTTAAGCATGTGTTAACCATAAAAATCGGGCTTTCGTTAACCCAATATGTTCTCTCTTTGTTCGTATCGGCCGCCGAATCGGCTACAAGGGCCGGATGAACCAGATCCTTTTCATGCTGGCCGACGTACCAGTGCGAGCAGGCGGCGTGCTGATCGCATTCGGCGCGCTGGCGCTGGTGCTGCTGCTGATTATCGCCATTGTGATCGCGCGCTCCGGTCGCCGGGGAACCGAAATGGCGCTGGCGCAGGCGAGCCGCGCCGACGAACTGGAGGACCGTCTCGGCGACATGATGCGCGCGCAGGCCGAGGCCACCGGCCGCGTCGACGCCATGGGTCGGGCGCTCGCGGGGCGCCAGGCGGAGATGGCGCGCGCCGTCAGCGAGCGGCTCGATTCGGTCACCCATCGGGTCGGCCAGTCGATGGAATAGACCACGCGCAACACCATGGACAGCCTGCGCGTGCTGCACGAGCGGCTCGGGATTATCGACAATGCGCACAAGAACCTGACCGACCTGACGGCGCAGGTGACGACGCTGCGCGAGGTGCTCGCCAACAAGCAGTCGCGCGGCGCATTCGGACAGGCGCGGATGGAAGCGATCGTGCAGGACGGCATGCCGAAAGACTCGTTTGCCTTCCAGTACACGCTGTCGAACGGCAAGCGGCCGGACTGTGTGATCTTCCTCCCCGACCAGCGCCCCCTCTGCATCGACGCGAAATTCCCGCTGGAGGCCATGACGGCGCTCCACGACGCCCGCACCGACGACGAAAGGAAGTTCGCAAGCCAGCGGCTGCGCGCCGACGTCATGAAACACGTCAACGATATCGCCGGAAAATACCTGATCCCGGGCGAGACCCAGGATAACGCCCTGATGTTCGTGCCGTCGGAGTCGGTCTATGCCGAGATCTATGACGCCTTCGACGATGTGATCCAGAAGGCCTATCGCGCCCGGATCGTGCTGGTGTCGCCATCGCTTTTGATGCTGGCGATCCAGGTGATGCAGCAGCTTCTCAAGGACGCGCGGATGCGCGATGCCGCCGACAAGGTGCGGACCGAGGTCATGAGCATGATGGGTGACGTCGAGCGCCTGCGCGACCGGGTCAGCAGGCTCGGCAGCCATTTCGATCAGGTCAGCGAGGATGTCAGGCAGGTCCTGATCTCGGTCGGCAAGATCGACAAGCGCGCAGTGAGGATCGAGGAACTCGATTTCAGCAAGGACGAGGCAGCTACGGAGACGCCGCGGATCGTCAAGCCCGGCGAGCCGGAGCTGTATCCGCCGCAGTTCGGCCGCAAAATCCAGGCGGGTGAGTAAGCTTTCGCGCTTTCCCACAAGAGGAGAGGGGAAAGAGGCCGAATCTGCTAGCACATGCGACATGACTGCTCCGGACACCACCGTCGCCCCGCCGAATGGATCCGACGCCGCCCCGCGCGCGTCATGGCGCGAGAGCATTGCGGTCTATCTGCAACCGCGCGTTCTCATTGTGATGCTGCTCGGCTTCTCGTCCGGCCTGCCGCTGGCGTTGTCGGGATCGACGCTGCAGATATGGATGACGGAGTCCGGCATCGACCTGCGCGCCATCGGTCTGTTCGTCCTCGTCGGCACACCCTACACGCTGAAGTTTCTGTGGGCGCCGCTGGTCGATGCCCTGCACATTCCGCTGCTGACGCGGCGGTTCGGCCGCCGCCGCGGCTGGCTCGTCTTCTCGCAACTGCTTCTGATCGCGGCGATCCTGCTGCTGGCCTCGACCGATCCGGTGAAGGCGCCGTGGTTCGTCGCGCTCGGCGCGCTGCTCGTGGCTGCGACATCGGCGACGCAGGACATCGTGGTCGATGCCTTTCGCGTCGAGAGCCTGCCGGAAAGCGAGCAGGCCGCCGGCATGGCGGGCTACGTCGCCGCCTATCGCATCGGCATGCTGGTCTCGACCGCCGGCGCTCTCTTCATGGTCAGCGCGTTTGAAGGGACGGGGCTGGTCCGCGCCGCGGCGTGGTCATGGGGCTATGTCAGCATGGCGGTAATGGTCCTGATCGGCACCATCACCGCGCTTGCCGCCACCGAGCCCGAGCAATCCGTACGCGCCGAGCAGGCAACGCGGGCCGAGGGCGGTTTTGCACGCGTCATGAACGCCGCGATCGGCGCATTCTCCGAGTTTCTCGCAAGGAAGGACGCGCTGGCGGTGCTGGCCTTCATCGTGCTGTTCAAGTTCACCGACGCGTTCTCCGGCACCATGACCGCGCCTTTCGTCATCGACCTCGGCTTCACCCGCAACGACTACGCCGCCATCGTCAAGGGCGTCGGTCTCGCCGCGACCCTGATCGGCGGTTTCGCGGGCGGGTTCGTGGCGCGGCGCTATCCGCTGGCGGCGAGCCTGTGGATCGGCGGCATTTTGCAGGCGGTGGCCAACCTGTCATTCTCGTGGCTGGCGCTGGCCGGCGTCAATCAATGGGCGCTGGCGTTCGCGATCACGGCGGAAAATTTCACCAGCGCCATCGGCACAGTGATCTTCGTCGCCTATCTCTCGGCGCTGTGCCGCAATCCGCTGCACACCGCCACCCAATATGCCCTGCTCACGGCGCTTGCCGCCGTCGGCCGAACCTATTTGTCCGCCAGCGCCGGGTTCGTCGCCGAGGCGACCGGATGGCCGCTGTTCTTCGTGATCTGCATGCTGGTGGCGCTGCCAAGCCTGATCCTGCTGGCCTGGCTGCAGCGGCGCGGGCACTTTGCCGCGCTGCAGACGTGAGCGGCGGCGGGAAATAGGAATATCCAGCTTTGATGAGATCAAAGCCGGCTCCAGGTTTCCGTTTTGACGCGTTTTCTTTGCTCGAGCCGGTATTCATCCTCGGGTCAGGCCCGAGGACGTGCTTCGCTCGAAAACGCTATTTCCAGATCATGTCCTTCGCCGCGATCAATCCGCCGCCCGCGATCAGCACCGCCGCGACGCCAAGCGCCGCGGTCGGCTTGGCAAAACCCGCCAATATCAGGAACGTGGTCGAGAGCAGCGGCGTTGCATAGGCAGCCGCGCCGAGCACGCGAATGTCGCCGCGCTTCATGCCGATGTCCCAGACATAGAAGGCGAGACCGACCGGACCGATGCCGAGTGCTGCGATCGCGAGCCACTGCGCGCCGCTGTCCGGCCACACCGTGGATTCCACCAGCATGTGCGCAACCGCCGCCAGCACGGCCGTCGCCAGGCAGAAGCCCGCGACCGCGTCGGTCGGAACCGAGGCCAGCCGCCGCGACAGCACCGAATACGCCGCCCAGACAAACGCCGCGATGAACGCCGCCGCGAGACCCGACATCTGGGTGCGTTCGAACTGGATCGAGGTGTTGCCCGCGACCAGCAGCACCGTCCCAGTGAGCCCGAGGATCGCGCCGATCAGATGGTGCGGCGCTAGCCGCTCGCCCGGCAGCAACGACGAAAACAGCACGATCAGCAGCGGCCAGAGATAATTCAGCAGGCCGGCTTCGGCGGGCGGCGCCAGCCGCAGCGCGATGAAATACAGCGCGTGATAGCCGAACAGCCCGCCGACCCCGACCAGCCACGCCACCGGCGGCTGTTGCAACGCGCGGGCGCCTTCGGGGCGGAACAGCCAGCTCGCGCAGCCGGCGAGGCCACCGATCGCAAACGTCATCGCCGCCAGTTGAAAGGCGGGAATGCGCCCGGTCGCGACCGTCATCACCGCGAGCAGCGACCACATCAGGATGGCGGTGAGGCCGATGAGCGTGGCGGTGCGGGAGGTCATGAAAATTCTCTGTCATGGCCGGGCCAAAGCGCAAAGCGCGTCTTCGCGCAGATATCCCGGCCATCCACGTCTTTTCCGTTGGAATGCTTGAAAGACGTGGATGCCCGGCACAAGGCCGGGCATGACGGCTTGCTTGTCAGCAGTTCAGCGATCCTCAAGAGCCTCTTACCCGCTCGCTACGCGAGCGACCTCTCCCCGTAAAAACAAGACGAGGTAAGGGAAGAAATCACGCCTGATACTGCCCGCCGTTGACGGAGAGCGTCGACCCGGTGATGAAGCCGGCGTCGTCGTCGGCGAGGAACACCACCGCGCGCGCGATCTCCTCGGGCTCGCCAAGACGGTTTGCCGGGATGTGCGGCAGAATGCTCTTCTCGACGACGTCCTTCGGCACAGCCTGCACCATTTCGGTGTTGATGTAACCCGGGCAGATCGCGTTCACCGTGATTCCGCCCTTGGCGTTCTCCAGCGCCAGGGCCTTGGTGAAGCCGATGTCGCCGGCCTTCGCCGCCGAATAGTTCACCTGGCCGAATTGGCCTTTCTGGCCGTTGATCGAGGAGATGTTGATGATGCGGCCGAACTTGCGCGCGCGCATGCCTTCGATCACCGGGCGCGTCATGTTGAACAGCGAGCCGAGATTGGTGTTGATGACGGCGCTCCACTGTTCCAGCGTCATCTTGTGGAAGGCGCCGTCCTTGGTGATGCCGGCATTGTTCACGAGCACCTCGATGGGGCCGAGTTCCGCCTCGACCTTCCTGACGCCCTCGGTGCAGGCCTCAAAGGAGGTGACGTCCCATTTGTAGACGGGGATGCCGGTCTCCGTCTTGAACTTCTCCGCCGCGGCATCGTTGCCGGCGTAGCTCGCCGCGACTTTGTATCCGGCGGCTTTCAGCGCCTTGCTGATCGCGCCGCCGATACCCCGCGTTCCCCCCGTCACCAGTGCTACTCTAGCCATCGCATCATCCTCCTAGAGCTGTTCCGGCTTTGATGGAATCAAAGCCGGGCTCCAGCTTTTTGTTTGACGCGTTTTCTTGACGCGAACCGGTAGCCATCCTCGGTCAAGCCCGAGGATATGCTTCGCTCGAAAACGCTATCGGCTTAAAGGCGGAATTATCCGATCGTTGAAACAAAAGCCTTGCAGATAAAAATGCCCGGCACGAGACCGGGCGTTTTATTGTCAGTGTGAACTGCGGTGACACCATGTCCGCCATCCGTTCGCCTTCATCGGTTCAGCCGCGCTCGACGCACATGGCGATACCCATGCCGCCGCCGATGCACAGCGTGGCGAGGCCCTTTTTGGCGTCGCGCTTCTGCATTTCGTACAGCAGCGTCACCAGCACGCGCGCGCCGGAGGCGCCGACCGGATGCCCGATGGCGATGGCGCCGCCGTTGACGTTGACCCTGGAGGTATCCCAGCCGAGGTCCTTGTTGACGGCGCAGGCCTGCGCGGCGAAGGCCTCGTTGGCCTCGATCAGGTCGAGATCGTCGATAGTCCAGCCCGCCTTCTTCAGCGCGGCACGCGACGCCGGGATCGGGCCGGTGCCCATGATCTTCGGATCTACGCCGGCATGAGCCCACGAGACGATGCGGGCGAGGGGGTCTTGCCCTCTTTCGCCGCCTGCCCGGCTGACATCAGCACCACGGCGGCGGCGCCGTCGTTGATTCCCGACGCGTTGGCCGCGGTCACCGTGCCGTCCTTCTCGAAGGCCGGGCGCAGCTTGGCGATGGTTTCGACCGTCACGCCGGACTTCGGATATTCGTCGGTGTCGACGACGATATCGCCCTTGCGATTCTTGACGGTGACCGGCACGATCTCGTCCTTGAACCGGCCGGCCTTCTGCGCGGCTTCCGCCTTGTTCTGGGAGCCGGCGGCGAATTCGTCCTGCTGCTGGCGGGTGATCTGGTACTGACGGGCGACGTTCTCGGCGGTGTTGCCCATGTGGTAACCGTTGAACGCATCCCACAGGCCGTCCTTGATCATGGTGTCGATCAGTTCGAGGCCGCCCATCTTGACGCCGCCGCGCAGGTACTGGGCGTGCGGCGCCATGCTCATGGATTCCTGTCCGCCGGCGACAACGATGTCCGAATCACCGTTGAGAATGGCCTGATAGCCGAGCGCGACCGTGCGCAGCCCCGAACCGCAGAGCTGGTTGACGCCCCAGGCCGGGATTTCCACCGGAACGCCGGCGGCGATCGACGCCTGCCGCGCCGGGTTCTGGCCCTGCGCCGCGGTCAAAATCTGGCCCAGGATAACCTCGGAGACGCGTCCCGGCTCGATACCCGCCCGCTCCAACGCGGCCTTGACGGCGACAGCGCCGAGAGTATGGGCCGGCGTGGTGGCGAACGCACCGTTGAAACTTCCCACCGGGGTGCGGGCGGCGCTGACGATGACGACATCGTCTGACATGGACACCTCCTGAAACTTGAGTGACTTGAAACTGGACGAGGGCCGCCGACGACCCCGTGTCTGGGTTCTATCCTGTTAACCTCACGGGAGTGTGTCAATTCACCCTCACGAGAGCGTGTCAATCGCGCCAATGGCCAAGTTGCGCCCGGGCATATTCCTGAGCAGTCTCTGTGCTTTGGAATTGACTGTCCCTCATAAAACGGTAGCCGAAGCGTGCCGAAAGTGCTTACTTTGCTGCAATGCGCTACTTGTTAACCCCATCGTGGACGCCGGCGGGGTTTCTTGTCCTCGGTGTGATGGACGTGTGGGACCTATGGCGAAATCAGAGACACCAACGACAATCAAGAAATATGCAAACCGGAGACTCTATAATACCGGCACCAGCACCTATGTGACGCTCGAAGATCTCGCGACGATGGTCAAGCAGGGCGAGGATTTCCTCGTTTTCGATGCAAAGACCGGCGACGACATCACCCGCTCGGTGCTGGCGCAGATCATTTTCGAGCAGGAAAACAAGGCCGGACAGAATCTGCTCCCGACCACGTTCCTGCGGCAGCTGATCCGTTTCTATGGCGACAGCATGCAGATGGTGGTGCCGAAATATCTCGAACGCTCGATCGACATGCTGACCCGCGAGCAGGAGAAGTTTCGCAAGCAGATGACCAGCACCTTCAGCGGCACCCCCTTCGCGCCGCTCGAAGAGCATGTCCGCCGCAACATGGAATTGTTCGAACGCACATTCTCGATGTTCAAGCCGTTCGTGCCGCCGCGCAGTGGGACCGCCGCGCCCGAACCGGAGAAAACGCCTGACGCCTCAAATGCAGGCGACAATAATGCCGGCGACAATATCGAGGATCTTCGCCGTCAGATGAAAGAGATGCAGGAGCGCCTCGAGCGGATGTCGAAAGAGCCGAAGAAGGAATAGGCGCGCACGAGTCCGAGAGGACTGATCGTATTGATGGAATCAGACGTCGTCATGCCCGGACTTGATCCGGGCATCCATCGTCTCAAAGGGATGGATTGCCGGGTCATAGGCGAGCGAAGCGACTCCGTTCTTCGCATAGGCAAGCGGAAGCGACGCCGTTTCTGGAATGGGCCATGCCTGGCAATGGCAACCGTAACGACTGCCCGACACTCGTCACGGATTGGTGCGCTCAAACTGGCGCAGCAGCTTGTTGCCGCGCGCCACCGCCGAATCCATCGCGGCCTGCGCGCTCTTCTTGCCGCTGAAGGCCTGTTCGAGTTCGTCCTCGATGACGGCGCGGATCAGAACGAACGACCCGAGCCGCAACCCCCTTGAATTCTCGGTCGGCGGCTTCAGCGTCATCTGTTCGATCGCGATCGCGGACCCCGGATTGCGATCGTAAAAGCCCTGCGCGCGGGTGAGATCGAATGCCGCGCGGGTAATCGGCAGGTAGCCGGTGTGCTGGTGCCAGGCTGCCTGTACTTCGGGCTTCGACAGATAGGCAAAGAATTTTGCGACGCCCTTGTATTCCTCGCGCGGGCGATCGCGCAGCACCCATAATGTGGCGCCGCCGATGATGGTGTTCTGCGGCGCGCCTTCGACATCCGGCCAAAACGGCAGCATGCCTTGGCCGACGGCGAATTTGGAATTGGCGATGATATCCGCGCGGGTCGCCGAAGAGCCCATGAAGATGCCGCATTCGCCATGCTGGAAACGAGGCTCGGCAGCCGTTCCCCGGCCGCTATAGTCGAAAATTCCGGTCTTCTGCCATTCGGCGAGTTGGGCAACGTGGCGGACCATCAGTGGATTGTTGAAAATGAGGACGGCGTCGAGCCCGCCGAACCCGTTGGCGCGCGTTGCGATCGGCAGATTGTGCAAGGCGAGAAAACTCTCGACATTGACCCATGACGGCCACGACGTGGTGAAGCCGCAAGCGACCCCGGCCTCGCGCAGCCTCTTCGCGGCTTCGCCGACCTCCGGCCAGGTCTTCGGCGGCCTCTCGGGATCAAGACCGGCGGTGCGGAACAGGTCCTTGTTGTAATAGAGGATGGGGGTCGAGACATTGAACGGGAACGACAGCAGGTTGCCCGCGACATCGGCATAGTATCCCGTGATGGCCGGAAGATAGGCCGCCGGGGAAAACGCTTCGTCCTCGTCGCGCATCAGCTCGAAGACCGGATAGATCGCCCCCTGAGCCGCCATCATGGTGCCGGTGGCGATTTCGTTGACCTGCACGATCGCCGGCTGGCTCCGCGAGCGGAACGCGAAGATCGCCGCGGTCACCGTCTCGGTGTAGTTGCCCTTGTAGGTCGGCACGATCCGGTACTCGGATTGAGACCCGTTGAATTCGGTGGCGAGCCGTCCGAGCCGCCGGCCGAGTTCGCCGGACATCGCGTGCCACCACGCGATCTCGGTGACGGCGCGTGCCGGAGCCGGCAGTGCGGCAGTGCGGCAGTGAATTGCACCGCGCAGAACAGCAGCGCCAGTCTCCATGCCGGTGTTCGCATCGTGCCTTGCCCTCCGCACACGGCGGGGCCGGGGCTGCCCCGCTGTCATGCGTTTCTGATAGGACCAACGCGCGGCCGCTGCAATTCACGACCGGCGCGGCAGGCGGCCGTTATCAAGCGACCAGGTTGAGGCTCCATCGCGTTGAACCTTTTCTCCCGACGGATGACTCCATCAAAGGGGACAAGCGCCGGTGCCCCATTGCGCCGTTATGTCGTGGCTTTCCGGGCAGGCCGGCTCGCATCGACAGACCAAGCTTGCGGGCGCTAAAGTCGTCGCCTGGCAGTCCTTATTCTGGCAGTCGTTTGAAGCCGCTGTCGCCGGAGTTATAAAGGCACGACTCGATGAAGGCACAGTGCGGACTGCAGACGACAAGCCACATCGCACGAATCGGCAAGGTCAGTGACTTGGCCTTGGCCGAGTCCCGGAACGGCACAGGTGCGGAACAGCAGGAGCAGGAAGGTCTGGCGGCGCAGGGCCGCTCGGGCATCGTGGGGCTGGTTCGGGCGATTCCGATCCGGTGGCGCATTCTCTCGATCGCGGCGTTGAATTCTGCGGTGGTGTTGGTGCTGGCGCTGTTGATATGGAGCGGCGCCAAGACCCTGGGGTCTGCGTGGGACGACGTGCGTCAGGTCAGGAAATCCGACAAGATCCTCGCGGTTCTCGAGAGTGAGACCGGTCGGCTGCAAAATCTGATCCACCGCTACATCAACCAGCCCAGCCCCGATCTGTTTGCGGAAATCCTGCTGTTGCGCGAGGCCGTCCTCGGCACCTTGAGCACGCGCGCCTCGACCGACCCGATGCTGTCGGGCTCGGTCAATGAGCTGGAGCGCGCCACCGAACGTTTTCTCAGCGGCTTCGGGGAACTGCGCGCATTGCAGACAGCGATTACCAAAACCTACGAGGACCAGATCCTGGCGCCCGCCAAGGACATGGCGGGACTCTACTCGATCATCGAGGGCGCGACCGGTCGCCGCGAGGCCCGGATCTGGCCGACACTCGGGAAATCCCGCGAGACGTTCACCGCGATGTTGGTGGCCGCGAACGCCTACTATCTGGCGCCGGCTTCGACCAGCGCGGACGAGGTCCGCAAGAGTGCCGATGCGATCGAGCGCACCATTCCGGCGATGATCGATTTTTCGGACAACGATCTCCAGCGCGATGCGCTGCGGCGGCTCAAATCCCGGACTTCCGCGCTGCACGACGGCATTGGAAACCTTGCCGAATTGCTCGCCAAACGGACGGACCTGCTGCGCAACTCCATCGACGCCAGCCAGGCGGAGACCATCGGCGCGATCGACGGCCTGTCGGTCAAGATGCGACAGCGCGAGCAGAGCGCGCAAATGACGTTCGACCATACGCTCGCGGATATCTCCCGCAAGATGCTGTGGATCGCCGCGATCTTCCTCGCGATCATCGTCGTCGCGGGCGTCATCATCGCGCTCAGCATCCGTCTGCCTTTGCGGCAGATCATGACATCGATGCGCGCGATCATGTCCGGCGACTACGATCGCAAGGTCGCCGGCACCGACGCGCGGGACGAAATCGGCGCCATGGCGCGCGCCGTCGAGGTGTTCCGCAAGAATGCCATCGCCAAGCGCGATGCCGAGGACGAATTGCGGGCGTCGAAGGAACGAGCCGAAAGCGCCCTGCTGGAGTTGAACGCGGCGCAGCGGAACCTGATCGACGCGGAGCGACTTGCCGCGCTCGGCGGGCTGGTCGCAGGCGTCGCGCACGAGGTGAACAACCCGATCGGAATCAGCCTGACTGTCGCGTCGAGTTTCGCGCGACGCGCCGACACCTTCGACACCGAGCTGCGGTCTGCGGCGCCGCTGAGGCGGTCGCAGCTCGAGGAGTTCGTGCGGATCTGCCGCGATGCCGCCCAGCAACTGGTGGCGAACCTGCACCGCGCGGGCGAGCTGATCGAGTCCTTCAAGCAGGTCGCCGTCGACCGGTCCCATGCCGAACGCCGCCAGTTCAATTTGGGTGAATCCACCGACCAGATCGTCAGGAGCCTGCGCCCGGTGCTCAAGCGGTCTCCGATCGGTATCGCCGTCGACGTCCCGGAAGGTCTGATTATCGACGGTTTTCCCGGCTCATACGGGCAGATTTTGACCAACCTCTTTCTCAACGCCGCCAATCACGCGTTTCCGGACGGACGGTCCGGCACGATTTCCATCGCGGCGAGACCGCGCGCCAATGGTGACATCGAGATCATTTTTGCCGACAATGGCGTCGGCATGACGTCGGACGTCCAGCGGCAAGCGTTCGATCCCTTCTTCACCACGCGTCGCAATGAGGGTGGCACCGGCCTTGGGCTTCATGTCGTCTATAATCTCGTCACCCAGCAGCTCGGTGGCCGGATGATGGTGGAGTCAGAGCCGGGACAAGGTACGACTTTTCGCATTATCATGCCGCGAGCCGCCGCCGGTGGCGCGGGCAGGGGTGAAACAGACAGCGGGACCACGTAATGGCCGACCAGGATGACGTCCTCCACCTGATCGACGATTCCGAAGCCGATCGCCCGGAAGCTTCGGCGGCACGCAAGTGGAAGATCGCCGTGATCGACGACGATCGGGCCGTGCACGAGGGCACGCGCTTCGCGCTGAGCGACTACAGCCTCAATGGCCAGACTCTGGACATCCTGTCGGCCTATTCGGCTGCTGAGGGGCAGGAACTGATGCGGGCGCATCCCGACATCGCCGCGGTGCTGCTCGACGTCATCATGGAGACCGATGCCGCCGGCCTCGACCTCGTCGCGTTCATCCGTAACGAGCTCAAGAACGAAACCGTGCGCATCATCCTGCGCACCGGACAGCCCGGACAGGCGCCGGAGCGCCGCGTCATCGTCGACCACGACATCAACGACTACAAGGCGAAAACCGAACTCACCGCCGACAAACTGTTCACCTCGCTGACCGCGGCGCTGCGCAGCTATCAGCAGCTCGAGCGCATGGTGCAGACCCGCCGCGGCCTCGAGATCGTCATCGACGCCGCCTCGACGCTCTATGATTTCAAGTCGATGCAGCGTCTCGCCGAAGGTGTTCTGACGCAGATTGCCTCGCTCTTGAACGTCGACTGCGCCGGCATTCTGGTGCTGCGCGACGGCGGCGCGATCGACGACGACTTTTCGGTACTGGCCGGATCCGGCTGCTACAGCCGTTTCATCGGGGTCGCGGGACAGACATCGCTCGACTCCGATCTCAAACAGATGGTCGAAGCCGCCTTCAGGCGGCGCAAGCACGAATTCGTCGATCACCGCTCCGTACTCTATATTCGCACCGGTAGCGGCCGCGAGGTCGTGGTGCTGCTGCAGGCCGAGCGCGATCTGTCGGATACCGACCGGTCGCTGGTCGAAATCTTCGGCAGCCGGCTGTCGATCGCGTTCGACAACGTGATCCTCTACCAGCAATTGCAGGACGCCAACACGCGGCTCGAAGACCGGGTCGCGCAGCGCACCCGCGCGTTGATGCAGGCCAATCGCAGGCTTTCCACGCAATGGCTGCGGCTGCAGCGGGCCAACGGATTCAAGAACGAGATTCTCGGCACCGTTGCGCACGATCTGAAAAATCCCCTCGGCGTCATCATGGGCCGCACCGAAATGCTGTCCGAACTGATCGGTACGGACTCCCCCCGGGACACCGTCACCTCGCAGGTCGATCATATTCGCGACGCCACCAGGCGTCTGATTACGATGGTCGATCATCTGATTTCCGACGCCATGGCCGACGCCTTCGACATCACCATCCGGCGCGAGCCGGTCGACGTCGCGGCGCTGGTCGCCGAGGTTTCCGAAGCCAACCAGCCGTCCGCGGTCAACAAGCAGCAGACCATCGCCGTCTCGGCCCCCACCGGACGCATCACGATGTGCGACCAGGACCGGATGCGCGAGGCGATCGACAATCTCGTCAGCAACGCCATCAAGTACAGCCCGGTCGGCGGCAGGATCACGCTGCTGGTCGACCACGACGCCGACACCACCATCATCCGTGTCACCGACGAGGGCGCCGGCCTGTCGCCGGAGGACCTGGGGCGGCTGTTCGTCCGCTTCCAGCGGCTGTCGGCAAAACCCACCGCCGGCGAAAGCTCCACCGGCCTCGGCCTGTCGATCGTGAAACGGATCGTCGACATGCATGACGGCCAGATCAACGCCGACAGCAGCGGCCCCGGACAGGGATCGACCTTCACCATCATCCTGCCCGCGATGGTCTGACATGAGCCGGAACCCGCATATCATTGTCGTCGACGACGAGGCGCCCGCCCGCGAAATGGTCGGCGACTATCTCAAAATGCACGGCTTTACGATTACGCTGTGCGATGGCGGCAAGAGCCTGCGCGAGGCCATCGGCACCGCAACGCCCGATCTCGTCGTACTCGATCTGAACATGCCGGAAGAGGACGGCCTGTCGATCATTCGCGACCTCAAGAGCCGCACCAACGTGCCGGTGATCATGCTGACGGCGACGGCCAGCCCGATCGATCGCGTGGTCGGTCTTGAACTCGGCGCCGACGACTACGTGGCAAAACCCTGTGAGCTGCGCGAACTGATGGCGCGCATCCGCTCGGTCCTGCGGCGGAGCGCGCCGAAGACGGAGACCGCGCCGCCGGACGCCGCAGCCGCCAAACCCACGGCCGGGCAGCTCGTCCGCTTCGGCGTCAAATGGCTCGATCTCGAGGCCCAGGCCTTGCGTGACGACGAAGGCAACGAACATCCGCTCACGGCGTCGGAATTCAGCCTGTTGAAAGTCTTCGCCGCCAACCCGAAGCGGGTTTTGTCGCGCGAGCGGCTGCTGGAATTGGCCAATGCCCGCGACAGCGAAGCCTTCGATCGCGCGATCGATCTGCGAATCATGCGGATCCGGCGCAAGATCGAGCCCGACCCCGCGAGGCCGGCGGTGATCCGGACCATCCGGGGCGGCGGCTATCTGTTTTCACCCTCAGGCGACAAGGCCTGAGCCCGATTGCGGGTCTGCGGGTGCGGACGGCGTTTCGACACCGAAACGAGCTCCAACAGGGCGCTCAAAGCCGGTCTCTACGGCTAAAGTCTAACGACGGCCAAATGACCGGAGCATTTTCCGGCTAAGTGGCATCCGGTTAGCGTTAAGAAAATGCTCTCAATCAATACCTTGCACATACTCTGATCGCATATGTGGAACGGCCCGGTTAGCAAGGTATTCGTCGCATAAATCGCCGTCGGACGGTGCAGTCATATGTCCGGCCTAATTGGCGCGGTCCTTAACCGCTGGCCACGATGAGATCCGCGATACCGATCGCCTAATCAAATTCACGCGCTCGAAGGCGCAGTGCGTCAGACGGTCTGGTCGGCATCGAGGTATCGTCCCTCAGGTTCATCATGCTTTGGCACCTTGCCGCTTGATCCCAGCGCGAGACGCCGGAATTCCTTTTGTTCTATGCCCTCGTCATGATCGCGGGTGCTTGGTACGTGCCGCCTTTGACGAGAAGCGCCCAAATCGTGCGGGCGATCTTGTTGGCCAGCGCGACGGCTACGACCTTATATGGTCGCCGTGCCATCAGCGAGATGATCCACGAGGGCAGCTTTACGCCTCTGCGAGCTTGCTTCAGGATCGATGTCGCGCCAACGATCAGCAGCGTGCGCAACTGTTTATTTCCCTGTTTTGATATTCGGCCAAGCCGCTCCTTGCCGCCGCTGGAGTTAGCTCGCGGAGTAATTCCGATCCAGGCAGCAAGATCGCGGCCCGTTTTGAATACCGTGGGATCCTGAATTGTGGCTCGGACTGTCGCGGCGATGATCGGTCCGACGCCTGGGATGCTGGTCAGTCGCCAGGCGGTCTCATCTGCCTTCACTGTCGCGATGATCTTCGTATCGAGTTTCTCGATACGTGCCGTCAGCATCTCGATTTGCTCGGCCATCTCGAGGAGCGCTGCCCGAGCCGCGACTGGGAGACGCGTGTCCTCTGCGTCCCGCAGGACCAGGATGAGCTTCGCGATACTGGTCATGCCCGCGGCGGCGATGATGCCGAGCTCAGCCATATGAGCACGCATTGCATTCGCCGTCTGGCTCCGCTGACGGACGAATAGTTCACGGGTCCTCAGCACCATGCAGGCTGCCTGTTCGGCGGGGGTCTTGATGGGCACGAAGCGCATGGTGGGCCGCGATACTGCTTCGCAAATCGCCTCGGCATCAGCAGCGTCGGTCTTGCTTCGCTTGACGTAGGCCTTCACGTAGGTCGGCGGCATCATCCTGACCGTATGCCCGAGTTGCCCAATGGCATTCGCCCAGTAGTGCGAGCTTGCACACGCCTCGATCCCGACAAGGCACGGGTCGATAGCGCGGAAGAAGTCCAGCACCTGCGATCGCCGCAAGGCTCGGCGGACGACGATACTCCCGTCGTCGGCAATGCCGTGGACCTGAAATACCGACTTGGCCAAGTCTAAGCCGATCGTGATAATCTTCTCCATGGGAACGGTTCCTTTTGTTTCGTGGCGGTTCGCATCACCACGATAAGCACCTTCGGTGCCGCTTCGAAGGGCCGTTCCACACCATCAAAGTCGGTGTCCGCTTTTGCGAAATGGCGCCGGGATTTTGTCGCCGATTGTTTCGTCGGCGGCGGCCGGACGAAACAATTCCCCTTCCGCGAAACCATTTTCCGCTTGTCGTGCAGACGTCCTGAAACCCTGGACGGCTAACAATCGGTCAAACGAAAAAAGGGGAGCCAGTCATGCAACCAGTCATGCAAAACGTCGTTGCGATCAACGCGGCCGCCCGCCAAGGCATTATCGCGGCCCAGGCGACCACAGACGAGATGCTGCTTGAGCGGATTGCCGACGGTGACCGCACGGCGATGCATACACTCTATTTACGCCACAACGTCCGGGTCTACCGTTTCGTGCTGCGCAGCCTGCGCGACGCGACCGCGGCGGAAGACATCGTCAGCCAGGTGTTCCTGGACGTCTGGCGTACCGCCGGCCAGTTCGAAGGCCGTTCGCGGGTGTCGACCTGGCTGCTCTCGATCGCCCGCTTCAAGGCGCTGACCGCGCTACGTCAGCGCCGCCACGAGGATATCGACCAGGAGAATGTCCGCGAAATCGCCGACGGCGCCGACACGCCGGAGACCTCGCTCGATCGCAGCAACGTCAGCGCCATTCTGCGCGCTTGCATCGCCAAGCTGTCGCCTGCGCATCGCGAGATCATTCACCTCGTCTACTATCATGAGAAAACGGTCGAGGAGGCCGGCGAGATCATCGGCATTCCGCAAAGCACCGTGAAGACCCGCATGTTTTATGCCCGCAAGCAGCTCGCCGAGCTTCTGAAAGGTGCGGGCGTCGCAACGCTTGCGGCCTAGGCGGCGGTTTGCGAGCCCAAGCTCCAGCGGGCCGGGTGGAATACCCCTCCGGGCCGGTCTGCATTGCGGGCGCAGCGCTTGCGGTGACCATCGCGGACTCCAGGTCGCTCCGACGTGAAGCCGGAGGCGTCGCGGCGCTGTTTTCTGAAAACTTTAAGATTCCCGGCGGACACCTGGGCTCGCTTGCCATCGCGCCGCCTGAGATTTTATGCTGTACATGATTTGACGAAAACTCTGGCGGCGAGCAGCGGCCGCAAATTCCAGCGAGGAGACAAGCGATGATCGGGTTTCGGCACCTGACCCCGGCGGTTGCTGCTGTGGCCGGCCTGTTGCTCTCGGCCACGCTCGGCTTTGCACAGCAACGGCAGGCTGACGTCGGCGACCAGCCCGGCCTGATCGCCGACGATTCGTTCCAACTCGACCCGGAATACCGCAAGCAGGTGGTACTCTACCGGACCACGGAGCCGCCCGGTACCATCATCATCCAGACCGCGGAACGCCATCTTTATCTCATTCAAGGCAACGGTCGTGCCATTCGCTACGGCATCGGCGTTGGCCGCGAAGGTTTTCAGTGGCAGGGCATCCTCAATATCACGCGCAAGGCGGAATGGCCGGATTGGACCCCGCCGCCGGAAATGATCAAGCGCCAGCCTTACCTGCCGCGCTTCATGGCGGGTGGCCCCGGCAATCCGCTCGGCGCGCGCGCGATGTATCTCGGCACCACGGTCTATCGCATCCACGGCACCAACCGCCCCGACACCATCGGCACTGCGATCTCGTCGGGCTGTTTCCGCCTGGTCAATGCCGATGTCGCCGATCTCTATGACCGCGTTCCGGTCGGCACGCGCGTGATCGTGCGGCAAAAACCCAAGCTTTAACTTAATCGTTACGTCATTCGCGCCGGCATTTTCCGATATTGCGAGAGGGGCTATCCATGCGGACATTTCGAGGCGGTCTCCTGATAGGCCTCGCCATCGCTACCGCCATCGCGGTGATGGCGGTCACCTACGAGCGCTACGACACCAAGACCCTGAAACGGACACTCCGGCGCGACGCCGTGCTGTGCGGCGTCAACACCGGCCTGCCCGGCTTTTCGAATGTGGATGAGAAGGGCAACTGGTCCGGCTTCGACGTGGATTTCTGCCGCGCCGTCGCCGCCGCCATCTTCGACGATCCGGCGAAGGTGAAGTTCGTCCCGCTCGCCGCCGACGAACGCTTCAAGGAATTGCAAAGCCGCAAGGTCGATATTCTCGCGCGCAATTCGACCTGGAGCATGTCGCGCGAGACCAATTTCGACCTCTATTTCCCGGCGGTTGCCTATTATGACGGCGAGGGCTTCATGGTCCGCACCTCGCGCAAGGCTGCCTCCGCGCTCGACCTCGGCGGCACCAAGATCTGCGTGCAGGACGGCACGACCACGAAACTCAACCTTGCCGACTACTTCAAGGCCAACAACCTGACATACGAGGAGATCAAGTTCGGGAAGCTTGAGGACATGCTGAAGGCCTATGACGAGGCCAAGTGCGATGTAGTGACCTCCGACGTTGCCCAACTGTACGCGATGCGCCTGCGGCTGACCAAGCCGAGCGAGAGCTTCATCCTGCCCGATGTAATTTCGAAGGAGCCGCTGGCGCCGGTTGTCCGGCAGCGCGACGACGACTGGATGATGATCGTCAAATGGACGCTCTATGCGATGGTCAATGCCGAGGAACTCGGCGTCACCTCGAAGAACATCGACGAGGCGATGAAGTCGAAGAAGCCCGATGTGATGCGACTGGTCGGCACCGAGGGAGCGTATGGCGAGGCTCTCGGGCTGACCAAGGATTGGGCGGCGCGCATCATCCGCCACGTCGGCAATTACGGCGAGGTCTACGACCGTAATGTCGGCGCCGACTCGAAGCTGAAGATTCCGCGCGGCCTCAATCAGCTCTGGAACGCCGGCGGCATCATGTACGCTCCGCCGTTACGGTAAGCGATGCGCGAGGAGCCGATTGCATCGATGTCACAGGCGGGCTTGATCCGCGTCGATGCCTCCACAAATAGAGGGGACACCGGGCCGAGCCCGGTGAAGGCTTGAGCTACGGAGGCGCGCCATGCCCGATGCATCGATTCCCGTCGCCGCCGGCACCCGGATCGGGCATGTGCATCTCAAGGTCGCCGACCTCGAACGCGCGCTCGGTTTCTACTGCGGCGTGCTCGGCTTCGAATTGACGCAACGCTACGGCGACCAAGCCGCGTTCATTTCCGCCGGCGGCTACCATCATCACATCGGACTGAATACGTGGGAAAGCAAGGGCGGCTCGCCTCCCGCGCCGGGCACCACCGGGCTGTTCCACACCGCGATCCTGTATCCGACGCGCGCCGCGCTGGCCGACGCGCTGCATCGGGTGCGCGAGGCCGGCATTGCCCTCGATGGCGCCAGCGATCACGGCGTCAGCGAGGCGCTGTACTTGCGCGATCCCGACCAGAACGGTGTCGAGCTTTATTGGGATCGGCCGCAACAGGAATGGCCGCGTGATACCGACGGCGGCCTCGCGATGTTCACGCGCCGGCTCGATCTCGACGATCTGATGCGCCAGCGCGAGGCATAGAGCCTTTCCGCTTCTGATGGAATTAGAAGCGGGGCTCCATGATCTTGATTTGACGCGTTTCTTCACGCGAACCGGCACCCATCCTCGGGTCAAGCCCGCGGACATGCTTCGCTCGAAAACGCTAGAGACGCGTTCGCCCCTCACCATAGGAACACAAGGTCGTTGACCGACGCGAGCGCTTCCGCAGGGACAACAGCGCGGCAGTCGTCATCCTGCATGTCGTTCAAACGTCAGGATGAGATTGTTGGCCGGCATGTCGATAAGCTCCGCTAGCTTCAAACCATTGTGCTGCGCCAGCACCGCCATCTCGTCAACATCGCGCACGCCCCATTCGGGATTGTTGTCGCGCAGACTGGTGTCGAACACAGCGTTACTGAGCGCGGTGTGCTTGCCGCCGCGCTTGAACGGCCCGTAGAGAAACAGCCGCCCGTCAGGCCTCAGATAGCGTGCCGCGCCCGCGATCAGGCCCTCGGCGACGCGCCACGGCGCGATATGGATTACATTGGCGCAGAATATCGCGAGCAGCGCGCCGGGTCCGTGACTGTCGCTCATCTCCGCCCGCCACTGCGGATTCGACAGGTCGATCCGCAGTGGCGGGCGGACGTTGGCGAGATTTTCGTGAGCGATCCACGCCGCAATGCTCCGCAGATGATTGTCGTTGAGATCGCTCGGCCACCAGGTGACGCCGGGCGCGTGCTGCGCGAAGAAAACGACATGCTGCCCGGTGCCGCTGCCGGCCTCGACCACGTCGCCGGTCTTGCCGCGCAGGAATTTTTCGAGCACCGCCCAGATCGCGGCATGGTTGCGATGAAACGCAGCGGCGTCGAGACGGTCATCGGATTCCCCGTGCCGGCCGTCCTTGCCGAATTCGACGGTGTAGTCGATCATAAGGCGCCATCCTTCATGCTGCCGAGGGGCTCGTGAACAATGCGACAGGCGTTGCCGGTCGGCAATGCCTCCTGTCGTGATCGCTCCGCCGGAACCGAACCGAGACCTGGCACGGCAGCAAGCCATGCATGAGCGCTTGTGCAAAGGCCGGGGATGTGAAAATTAAGTTCACGGCGGAAGGCAAAGCCCTTACCCCGCGTAACGGCGCGGGCGCCGGATAACGATGCAATCAATAGAGCACCGCAGGAAACGCCTTTGACGATAGTCCCTTTGACGAAGTCCGTCTTTCTGCCGGCGCTGGCGGCAGCCTTGCTGCTCACCGTCACCGTCACGTCTTGTCCTGTGCGGGCGCAGTCCGCCGCCGACGAAGGGCAGAAGCTCGCGCTCGATCGCAGCAAGGGCAATTGCCTGACCTGTCATGAGTTCAAGGGCGGCAACCTGGCCGGGAACGTCGGGCCGGCCCTCACCGACATCAAGAAAAAATATCCGAACCGCGCCGACCTCGTGGCGATCGTCACCGACCAGACCAAGCGAAATCCCCTCACGGTGATGCCGCCGTTCGGACGAAACCACATTCTCACTGACAAGGAAATCGACGCGGTCGTCGACTTCCTGCAAACGCTGTGACCCGGGCCGCGCCCAAGGAGACCCGAATGATCCATCCATTACCTGGCGGCGTCGATGAGGCGCGGCGGCAAATCCTGAAAGGTGCAGCGGTCGTTGCGCTGGCAGGCCTTGCCGGCATCCGCTTCGGGTTTGCGCCCGCGCTTGCCGCCGCCAACGACAAGTATCCCGACGCCGCCTTCAAGGTAAAGGGAGCCGACGGCGCGATCCAGGCGCTCTACGGCAGGGTCGCGGAAAAATCCGATAAAGTCAGGATGGACGCGCCGGAGATCGCCGAGAACGGCGCGGTCGTCCCCGTTTCGGTCACCACGAGCCTGCCCGACGTGACCTCGATCTCGATCCTGGTGGCGGAAAATCCGAACGCGCTGGCCGCGTCGTACCGTATCCCGGCCGGGACGATGCCGAGCGTCGCCAACCGCCTGAAGATGGCGAAGACGGGCAACGTCATCGCGATCGTGGAGGCCGGCGGCAAGCTCTATAGCGCCAGCAAGGAAGTCAAGGTCACCATCGGCGGTTGCGGCGGCTGAGCGAAACGTGAGGGGAAGATAGTCATGGCATCGACAATCCGCGTCCGCGCAACGTCGAGCGGCGATACGACCGAGGTCCAGGCGCTGATCCAGCATCCGATGGATTCGGGTTTCGTCAAGAATTCCGCCGGCGAGCTGATCCCGCCGCACTTCATTCAGCAGCTAACTTTCGAATACGGCGGTAAGCCGGTTTTCATCGCCGACTGGGGGCCGGCGGTCTCGAAGGATCCGTATGTGAAATTCAGCTTCAAGGGCGGCAAGAAGGGCGGCGACCTCAAGATCAGTTGGCTCGACAACAAGGGCGCCTCCGACAGCTTCACGGCAAAGATTCAGTAATGGCGGCGCGCGGCAGGCGGGGAACAGACATGCGATTGACCTTCCGCTCGGCGGTAACGGGATTGGTGCTGGCGACGCTGACATTCGCCGCGGTGCAGATATCTGACGCCGCGGACAGCCCGAATCCGCCAGCCGACCTCAAGGCGTTTCAGAAATACTTCACCGACAAGTTTCCCAAGCTGAAACTGAAGGATTTCGTCAACGGGCCATATTCGATGGACGCAGGCCTGTACAAGCAGTGGAAGGAGAAGGAGGAGTTTCCTCCTTACGAATTCGCGCTCGCCGCTGGCAAGGAGCTGTTCAACAAGCCGTTCAAGAACGGCAAGACCTTCGCGGACTGTTTCCCGAACAAGGGCATCGGCATCCGGCAGAACTATCCTACCTTCGACAAAAAGCAGGGCAAGGTCGTCACGCTCGAACTCGCCGTGAACCAGTGCCTCGAGAACAACGGAGAAAAGCCTTTCTCCTATACCAAGGACGAGATGGCGTCGGTGACGGCCTATATGGCCTTCACCTCGCGCGGCAAGCCGTTCAACATCAAAATTCCGAACGATCCGCGGGCGCTCGCGGCCTATGAAAACGGCAAACGCTACTTCTATACGCGGCGCGGCCAGCTCAATTTCTCCTGCGCAACCTGCCACGTGCAGATACCGGGCGACCATATCCGGGCCGAGGTTCTCGCACCCGCGCTCGGCATTCTCAACGCGATGCCGATCTACCGTTCTGAGTGGGCCGGCATGGGCACGACCAGCCGTCGCTTCACCTCGTGCAACAGTCAGGTACGCGCGGTACCGCTGACGCCGCAGGACGACGAGTACCGTGACCTCGAATACTATCTGTCCTATGTCAGCAACGGTCTGCCGATTTCAGGTCCGGGAGCACGGCCATGAGCAATGGCATGATGCGTCTTACCGCCCTCGTGGTCCTTTCGATGGTCCTGGTCGCCGCGGCGACGGCCGTCCGGGCGGCGAGCACCGAAGCCGACTACAAGGCGGCCTATGCCGCGGCCGAAGCGGCCAACAACGAGGCCGGCAAGCTGCGGAACCAGTGGACCACGGCGGTCAAGGCACTGAAGAATGCCAAGGCCGCTGCCGATGCGGGCGATTTCGACAAGGCGGTCGCGCAATCGAAGACATCCGAAACGTTGTCAAAAGCTGCGATCTTCCAGTTCAACGAGCAAAAGGACGCCTGGAGGAAGCTGGAAATCCGCTGACCGCAGAATCTCGGCTCTCGCCCCTTCATTTCGTCATGGCCGGGCATAGCCGTTCGAACAATGGCGTCGCTTCGTTGGCCTATGCCCCGGCCATCCAAGCCTTTACTTTTCGAAACGTGCCTTTCTCTTCGAGAGGGATTTAAGACGTGGATGCCCGCGACGTCTGTGCGACGACGCGCTTCGCACTTCTGCGCGGGCATGACGTTGTGCCGAGATGAACGCGTTTCATTTGTCCGAAAGCATCATATGATCATCCGCCGCCGCGACCTCCTGAAAGCCGTCGGCGCCGCCGGCCTCTCCGGCGCGCTGCCGCGCATCGCCCGCGCGGCCAGCGATCCCGCGGTGTATGATCTCGCCGGCTTCGGCAACGCCCGCATCCTGCACATCACCGACACCCACGCGCAGTTGTTGCCGGTGTTCTTCCGCGAGCCTGGAGTCAATCTCGGCATCGGTACGATGCAGGGGCAGCCGCCGCACCTGGTCGGCCGCGCCTTCCTCGATCGCTTCCGGATCAGGCCCGGCAGCGCCGACGCCTACGCCTTCACCTGCCTGGGTTTCGAGAAATCGGCCGCGCGTTTCGGCAGGCTGGGCGGCTTCGCCCACCTCAAGACGCTGATCGACCGGCTGCGCGGCGAGGCCAAGCCGAACAATTCGCTGCTGCTAGACGGCGGCGATCTCTGGCAGGGCTCCGGGCTTGCCAACGCCATGCGCGGCGCCGACATGGTGGACGCCGCCAACCTGCTCGGCATCGAAGCGATGACCGGCCATTGGGAATTCACCTACGGCGAAAAAACGCTGCGCGACAACCTCTCCCGCTTCAACGGCGAATTCCTGGCGCAGAATGTTTTTCTCACCGAGGAGGCCGCGTTCAACGACACGCCGGCCTTCGACGCCGCCTCGGGTCGTGTGTTCAAGCCGGCGACGATCAAGCAACTCGGCGGCCATCGCGTCGCCGTGATCGGTCAGGCGTTTCCCTATGTGCCGATCGCGCATCCGAAACGCTTCACGCCGGACTGGACCTTCGGCATTCGCGACGAGGAATTGCAGAAGCTGGTCCGGTCGCTGCGCGATGTCGACAGGGTCGATGCGGTCGTTCTGCTGTCGCACAACGGCATGGATGTCGATCTCAAGCTCGCAAGCCGCGTCAGCGGCATCGACGTCATCCTCGGCGGCCATACCCACGACGCCGTGCCGCAGCCGATCGCTGTCAGCAATGCCGGCGGCACGACGCTCGTCACCAATGCCGGCTCGAATGGAAAATTCCTCGGCGTGCTCGACCTCGAGCTTGCCAAAGGCAAGGTGCGCGACGTACGCTACCACCTGCTGCCGGTGTTCTCCGAGCTGCTCAAGCCCGATCCTGCGATGGAGGCTCTGATCGAGACAATGCGCGCGCCTTATGCGGCGGCCTATGCCCGGAAGATCGCGACCACGAATCGTCTGCTCTATCGTCGCGGCAATTTCAACGGCACCATGGACACGCTGATTTGCGACGCGCTGCGCGGTGCATTCGATGCGGAGATCGCGCTGTCGCCGGGCTTCCGCTGGGGCACCAGCGTGCTACCGGGACAGCCCGTAACGATGGACGACGTGCTCGCGGAAACCGCCTGCACCTATCCCGAGACTTACGTCCAGAGCATGACCGGCGGCCAGATCAAGGATATTCTGGAAGACGTCTGCGACAACCTCTTCAACCCGGATCCTTACTACCAGCAGGGCGGCGACATGGTTCGCATCGGCGGCCTGTCCTATAGTTGCGCGCCCACGGAGAGCGTCGGCCATCGTATCTCGGACCTGACGCTGGAGGATGGGCGGCCACTCGAGGCCGGCAAGAGCTACAAAATCGCCGGCTGGGCCTCGGTCAACGAACAGAAGGGCGCACCGGTCTGGGATGTCTTCGCCGAGCATCTGCGCGCCGGCGTCACAAGCGAGGTCCGCCGCGATAGCGTGACGCTGAAAGGCGTCGACGGCAATCCGGGCTTGGCCGGATGACCGACAGGCTGACGCGAAGAGGCGCGCTGGCAGCGGCGGTCACGCTGACGCTGCTGCCGCTTACGCTGCGTGCCCAGCCTGCCCCGCTACCCGACAAACCTTTCGCCGAGCATCGCGTCGTCCTGCAATTGTCCGATGACGACTCGAAAAAGCAGAGCCTCGTCCTCAGCGTCGCCAACAACCTGATCAAAGCCTACGATCCCGACAGGATCGCCATCGAGGTAGTCGCCTTCGGCCCGGGCATCGATTTACTGCGGACGGAGAACGCCAGCCGGACCCGCGTCGAGAGCCTGATTGCGCAGGGAGTCAGGTTCGACGTCTGCGTCAATACGCTCGACACCATCGAGCGCGAGACCGGCAAGCGGCCGGCCATCATCCCCTCCGCGACGCCGGTTCAGGTCGGCGTTGGCCAAATCCTGTCGCTCACGGAAAACGGTTACACTCTGGTCAGACCATAGGAGGTTTCATGCGCCGGTTTCTTCGCCATCTCGTCGCCGCCGCGGGCCTGTTGCTCGCGTTTACCTCGAATGGTTCCGCCGCCGAGCCGAAGCATCGCCTGGTGATCCAGGTCGACCAGAACGATCGGAGTACCATGGACTTCGCGCTGACCAACGCCACCGACGTGATCGGGTACTATCGCGGCATGAATCAGGCGGTGGTCGTCGAGATCATGGCATGCGGACCGGGCCTCCACATGCTGCGCGAAGACACCTCGCCGGTGAAGGAGCGCATCAAGCGTATCCGGGAGAAAGCATCTCCCAGCAAGATCCAGTTCTCGGCCTGCAACAACACCAAGCTGGACATGGAGAAGAAGGAAGGCCATCCACTCCAGATGTTGCCCGGAACGACGGTCGTGCCCCTGGGCGTGGTGCGACTGATGGAGTTGCAGGAACAGGGCTGGAGCTATGTGCGGCCGTAATCGAGGCCGCGCAGCGAACGCGCTGAAGCGCCGCGCATTTGCGGCAGCCGTGACGGCCGTGATAGCGGCCTCGTCGGCCCGTGCCGGCGACGATGCGCTCGTCACCTATAAGTCACTGGCCCCGGACGTCGCGCTGGAGGCTGCGCAGGCCGCGCTGAAGACATGCCGCGACACCGGATATCAGGTTGCCGTGGCCGTGGTCGATCGCTTCGGCCAGCCGCAGGTGCTGCTGCGCGACCGTTATGCCGGCCTGCCCGCGGCCGACATCGCCACCGCCAAGGCCTATACGGCGCTGAGTTTTCGCCGCGACACCTCCGAACTGGCGAAAATGGTGCGGAACGGCCAGATCGACGCCAGCCTGGCGCGATTGCCGCGCATCGCGATGCTGGCCGGCGCGCTGATAATCGAAACCGGCGGGACGCTTGTGGGCGGCATCGGCGTCTCCGGCGCACCCGGCGGCGACAAGGACGAGGCCTGCGCCAGAGCGGGTCTGGACGCGATCCGCGACAAACTGGATTTCTGACCGGTTGTAATCGCACGCAGGCAGCATAAATCCGCTACGATACCGCACGCGCAAGGAATATATGCGCCTGAAATCAGGGTCGCACGATCATGATCTTTCGCCAGCTGTTCGACAGCGTCTCCGGGACCTACAGCTACCTGATGGCAAGCCGCGCCGGTGGCGAGGCGCTGATCCTTGATCCGGTGCTGGAAAAGGTCGACCGTTACTGCCAGTTGCTGCGCGAACTCGACCTCAAGCTGGTGAAGGCCATCGACACGCATCTTCATGCCGATCACGTCACCGGGCTCGGCGAGCTGCGCGATCGCACCCATTGCGTCACCGTGATGGGCGAACAGACCAAGGCCGACGTGGTCTCGATGCGGGTCAGCGACGACGACACCATCAAGATCGAAGGCATCGGCCTCGACGTGATGTATACGCCGGGTCACACCGACGATTCCTACAGTTACCTGATGGGCGATCGCGTCTTCACCGGCGACACGCTCTTGATCCGGGGCACCGGCCGCACCGATTTCCAGAACGGCAGCGCGCGGGCGCAGTACGATTCGATCTTCAACCGGCTCTTGAAGCTGCCTGACGACACCCTGGTGTTCCCCGCGCACGACTACAAGGGCGACACGGTCTCCACCATCGGCGAGGAGAGGCGCTACAACCCGCGGCTTCAGGTGCGCTCGGTGGATGAATACATCGAGGTGATGAACAACCTGAAATTGCCGAACCCGAAGCTGATGGACGTGGTGATCCCGGCCAACATGCATGTCGGCCTCAGGCAGGACGATCTGGCCAAGCAGGGTCTGGCGCTGACGCCGCGCGAGGCGATCAATCGGCTCGGCCAACCCGACATCCTGCTGGTCGATCTCCGCGAAGCCCACGAACGCACCAAGCATGGCACGCTGGCCGGCGCGCTGCATGCGCCCTATCCCGACATCGCCGACAATCTGAAACCCGGCGGCATGCTGCGCGAGGTCGCCGCCGCGACCGGGCGTCGCATCGTGTTCTTCTGCGCCTTCGGAGAGCGTTCGGCCATGGCCGTCACCGCAGCAAAGGACGCCGGCCTGACCAACGCGGCGCATATCGAGGGCGGAATCGATGCCTGGAGGAAGGCCGGCGGACCGGTGGTCGCAGGCTGAAAGGGGGCCCGCTGCAACGCCGTGCCGGCATTACCCGGCGACACCGTTGCGATCGTCGGATTTCGAAAGAATATTGAGTTCGAAGCGCAGGCGATCCGGGTCTGACAGTTCCTTTTCGATCTCCGCATGAAGATGCCGCCAGATCGGCACCGCCTCGGCTAGAACCGCCCGGCCAACCGGCGTCAGCCGCAGCAATCGGGCGCGCTTGTCGGTTGGATCGGTCGCCGTCTCAATGAGGCGGCGGCGCTCCAGTGGCTTGAGATTGGCAGTCAGGGTCGTCCTGTCCATGGCCAGTAGCGTCGCCACGCTACCGAGGTTCGGTGGCTTCGGCCGGTTGAGCGACATCAGCAGGGAGAACTGCCCGCTGGTGATGCCGGCCGGCTTCAACGCGATATCGAAGCGGCGTGCGACCGCGCGCGCTGCCCTCTGGGCATGCAGGCACAGGCAGGTGTCGCGCACCAAAATCGTGGTCTCGAACGCAGGATCGGAACGCATACGCATCGGGAGGGTTGACGTCCATTCAATAGTCCAGTTACGTTGATATCAACTTACATGAGGGGCCGTCAATCGGTGCCGGCAATCGCTCCCAAGGATCCGACGAGTCAAAACCCAAGTCAGATAAGGAGACAGCCATGAAGATCGTGACCAGCCTTAGCTTTCGGGGCCAGTGCCGCGAGGCATTCGAGTTCTACGCCAAAGTCCTCGGCGGGACGATCAAGGCCGCCATACCCTATGGCGATGCGCCGCCGGGCATGCCGATCACCGAAGAGAAGTACAAGACCTGGCTGATGCATTGCTGGCTCGACGTCGGCGATCAGGCGCTGATGGGCGCCGATATGGATGTCGGATGGGCATCCAACATCGACAAACCCAAAAACGGTTTCGACGTCACCCTGCACACCGGGGACATGGCCGAGGCCCGGCGCTGGTTCGATCAACTGTCCGAAGGCGGCAAAGCAGGCATGCCGTTCGGCGAAACCTTCTGGTCGCCCGGCTTCGGCAGCCTGATCGACAAGTTCGGCGTCCCCTGGATGGTCAACGTCGTTCCATCGGCCGACTGGAAGCCGCCACAGGGCTAATCGCATGCTCGGGCAACGGCGATAGAAAAACGGAATCGGATGTCGGCACCGACGGTACTGATGTGTCGTTGAGACATTGGCAGATGGCTGTAGCGTAGAGCCTTCTGTCGGTGTTCTGCGATCGCCGTCAATCCCACGCAAGCGCGCCGCCGTTCTGGTATTCGATGACACGGGTCTCGAAGAAGTTCTTCTCCTTCTTCAGATCCATCGCCTCGCTCATCCACGGGAACGGATTGTCGGCTTCCGCGAACACTGGCGCGAGCCCGAGCTGGGCACAGCGCCTGTTGGCGATGACGTGCATGTACTGCTCACAGAGCGCGGCGTTGAGACCGAGGAACCCGCGCGGCATGGTGTCTCGCCCATACGCGGCTTCGAGCTCGGCGGCATTCTTCAGCATGGCGCGCACCTCCTCCTGGAAAGGCTTGCTCCAGAGATGCGGGTTCTCGATCTTGATCTGGTTGATGACGTCGATGCCGAAGTTGAGATGAATCGACTCGTCGCGCAGGATGTACTGATACTGCTCGGCGATGCCGACCATCTTGTTGCGCCGGCCGAGCGAGAGGATTTGTACGAAGCCGGTATAGAACCACATTCCTTCGAACACGACGTAGAACGCGACGAGGTCGCGCAGGAACGCCTGATCCGCTTCCGGCGTGCCGGTCTTGAAGCCGGGGTCGTCGAGATGCCGGGTGTGCTTGAGCGCCCAGGCCGCCTTATCCGTGATCGAGGACACCTCGCGATACATGTTGAACAGCTCGCCTTCATCGAGACCGAGGCTTTCGACGATGTACTGGAAGGTGTGGGTGTGGACGGCTTCCTCGAAGGCCTGCCGCAGCAGATATTGCCGGCATTCCGGGTTGGTGAGGTGGCGGTAGATCGCCAGCACGATGTTGTTGGCGACGAGCGACTCGGAAGCCGCGAAGAATCCGAGATTGCGCTTGACCATGCGCCGCTCATCGTCGGTCAGGCCGTCCTTGCTCTTCCACAGCGCGATGTCGGCCTGCATCGACACCTCGGTCGGCATCCAGTGATTGTTGCAGCCGGAGAGATATTTCTCCCAGGCCCAGCCGTACTTGAGTGGCAGGAGCTGGTTCACGTCGGCGCGGGCGTTGATCATTCGCTTGTCATCGACGCGCACCCGGCCGCCGGAGCGATCGATAGCGCCGAGCCCGGTGGCGTCGGTGGGGGTGTCGGTCATTGTCACGCGAGGTGATGAATCAGACGCCACGTTGTTATGCGCAAGCGCCTGCGGCGCAACGGGTCGTGCCGATGCGGAAGGCGAGGTGTCGGACCAGTCGAGCATGATGGTGTTCCTGAATTGTTTTTCTTTCGTGATGGCCGCGACGAGCGCGGGCATGACGGTGAGGCTTACTGACACGCTTCGCAGGTGGGGTCGTCGATCCGGCAGGCTTTCCAGCCGTCGCTCTCGGCGACGCTGGCGGCGTGACCATTCAAGGGTGCTGTCGATACCGAGGCCGAGACCGCGTTGAGTTTGCCGTCGGTGACTTTCAGGGTGGATTTCTCGACGTGGGTCGCCGAGCGCGAGCGCAGGTAATAGGTCGTCTTGAGGCCGCGCTTCCAGGCATGGCGATAGAGCGCGTCGAGCTTCTTCCCGCTCGGATCGGCGATGTAGAGGTTGAGCGACTGCGCCTGGTCGATCCATTTCTGCCGGCGCGCCGCGGCGTCGATCAGCCAGGCCGAGTCGATCTCGAAGGCGGTGGCATAGAGCGCCTTGAGATCGTCGGGGACGCGGTCGATCCGGCTCAGGCCGCCGTCGAAGTATTTGAGGTCCGAGATCATCACCTCGTCCCATAGCCCGCGCGCCTTGAGATCGCGCACGAGATGCGCGTTCACCACGGTGAAATCGCCGGACATGTTGGATTTGACGTAGAGGTTCTGATAGGCGGGCTCGATCGATTGCGAGACGCCGCAGATGTTGGAGATCGTCGCGGTCGGCGCGATCGCCATGCAGTTCGAATTGCGCATGCCGACGGTCATGACGCGCTGGCGCAGCGCCTCCCAGTCGAGACGGCTGGAACGGTCGAGGTCGATCGGCGCGCCGCGCGCTTCATCGACGAGCGCAAGCGAATCGAGCGGCAGGATGCCCTTCGACCACAGCGACCCCTGATACGAGGGATAGCGGCCACGCTCGGCCGCGAGATCGACCGAGCCGGAGATGGCCCAGTACGAAATCGCCTCCATGCTCTCGTCCGCGAAGGACACGGCTTCATCGCAGGCATAGGGCAGCCGCAGGATGTTGAGCGCATCCTGAAAGCCCATGAGGCCGAGTCCGACCGGCCGGTGTCGCAGGTTCGAGGTCCGCGCCTCCGGGATCGTGTAGAAGTTCACGTTCAGCACGTTGTCGAGCATCCGCATCGCGGTCTTCACGGTACGCGCGAGGTGCGCATGGTCGAGCTTGCCGTCGTGCAGGTGGTTGACGAGATTGACTGAGCCGAGATTGCACACCGCCACCTCGGTGTTCGACGTGTTGAGCGTGATCTCGGTGCAGAGATTTGAGGAATGCACGACACCGCAATGCTGTTGCGGCGAGCGCAGGTTGCACGGATCCTTGAAGGTGATCCAGGGATGTCCGGTCTCGAACAGCATGGTCAGCATCCGCCGCCACAGGTCGACGGCGCGAACCTGCTTCGTCACCCGCATCTCGCCGCGCGCGGCCTTCCCTTCATAGTGGGCGTAGCGTTCTGCGAAGGCCTTGCCGGTGAGATCGTGGAGGTCCGGCGTCTCGTTCGGAGAGAACAGCGTCCACACGCCATCCTCCTCGACCCGCTGCATGAAAAGATCCGGCACCCAGTTGGCGGTATTCATGTCGTGGGTGCGGCGGCGGTCGTCGCCGGTGTTTTTCCGCAGATCGAGAAATTCCTCGATGTCGATGTGCCATGTCTCAAGGTAGGCGCACACAGCGCCCTTGCGCTTGCCGCCCTGGTTGACTGCGATCGCGGTGTCGTTCGCGACCTTCAGGAACGGCACCACGCCCTGGCTTTCCCCGTTGGTGCCCTTGATGTGCGCGCCGAGCCCGCGCACCCGCGTCCAGTCGTTGCCGAGGCCGCCGGCATATTTCGAGAGCAGCGCGTTGTCCTTGATCGCCTTGAAGATGCCGTCGAGGTCGTCGGCGACGGTGGTGAGGAAGCAGGATGATAGCTGGGCGCGCTGCGTCCCGGCGTTGAACAGCGTCGGCGTCGAGGCCATGAAGTCGAACGACGAGAGCAGATTGTAGAACGCGATCGCCTTGTCTTCCCGGTCGATTTCCCGGAGCGCGAGGCCGCAGGCAACGCGCATGAAGAACGCCTGCGGCAGTTCGAAACGGGTGCCGCGAACATGCAGGAAGTAACGGTCGTAAAGGGTCTGGAATCCGAGATAGTCGAACTGGAGGTCGCGCTCCGGCTTCAGTGCGGCTGCAAGTCGGTCGAGGTCGAAGCGGCCGATCTCGGGATCGAGCAGTTCGTTTTCAATGCCGGTCTGCACATAGCCAAGGAAATACTCCGCGTAGCGTCCCGTCATTTCCGCCTGGGTCGCCTGCTCCGGTCGCCCGGCAATGAGGCTCAACGCCTCGCGGCGCAGCTTGTCGAGCAGGAGGCGCGCGCTCGCCTTGGCGTAGTCCGGGTCGGTCTCGACCAGCGTGCGCGCTGCGAGGATCGGCGCCAACGCCAACTCATCCGCGCTGATGCCGTCATAAAGGTTGCGATGGGTTTCGGTCAGAATGGCCTCGGCCGAGACACCCTCAAGTCCAGCACAGGCCTCCTCCACCACGGCGGCGAGGCGCCTGGTGTCGAGGGGCGCCATCGACCCGTCGACCGACTTCATCCGCAGCGCCGGCGTCGCGGCTGCCGCGTTGCTCTTCTTTGCATTCGACTCCTGCGCCTTGGCCCGTTCGCGTGCGCGCTCCTCGCGATAGAGCACGTAGGCGCGCGCGACCTTGTGATGCGCGCTCCGCATCAGCGCGAGTTCGGCCTGATCCTGAATATCCTCGATGTGGAAGGTGCGGCCCGCGTCGGAGCGCCGCGTCAGGCTGGCGACGATCTGGTCGGTCAGCTCGGTGACGATGTCGTGGACCCGGCGCGAAGCAGCGGCGCTGTTGCCCTCGACCGCGAGAAACGCCTTGGTCAACGCGACGGCGATCTTCGAGGAATCGAACGGCGATACCGACCCGTTGCGTCGGATGACCTGATACGCGGGTTCGCTGGACGGCATCGCGGCCGCAGCAGGCAAAGACGGACGTTCGGCACGCGCAGCTTCGGTTGCGAGAGACATCGGCTCAGGACCCCAGTTTGGTTGTGAGCCGGGGCCGAGCGGAGACGCGGGCAGGGACATGCCGCGGCAGACGCCGCGATCCTGCCACGCGATCCACCGGGACACCCCGCCCAGGGACGTTTTTGTTGTCGCGGCAGATCTACTGGCTTGCGGGTCTAGGCGTCGGTCCGGTCTTCCCAGGGCCTTGCGGTCCCAGTGACACAATAATGGACTTCAGCTCGCCGCTTACAGTTGCGGGGGCAGCGCCGGCATTGCCCGCCATTAAGACTCGGGCGCACCGGCTTCCCTCTTAGCTCTCGATTTTGCGACTCGAGAGACCGTGACCACCATATCTAGTATATGTATCGAATTATGTGTCAACAAATAGTTTTAGAATCCGACCCCTCAATCTCGTAATTCACAGTCCGGCGAAAAACCCTGTGCAACTATCGATCTGCTCGACCCTTGACGCTTCGATCGTACAGACCATTATCCCCGGAGATATGCCGCGGCGTTTTGCTCGCGTCTCAACCGTCGAGGCTGCCGTGAACGAATTCATCCGACCGAACCTGACGCCCCCAAACGGGCAAAAGAAGGTGCTTCTGCATTCCTGTTGCGCGCCTTGCTCGGGCGAAGTGATGGAAGCGATGCTGGCCTCGGGGGTCGATTACACGATCTTCTTTTATAACCCCAACATCCATCCCCTGAAGGAATACCTCCTGCGCAAGGACGAGAACGTCCGCTTCGCGGAGAAGCACGGCGTGCCGTTCGTCGATGCCGATTACGACAAGGACAACTGGTTCGCCCGTGCCAAGGGGATGGAGTGGGAACCCGAGCGCGGCGCGCGCTGCACCATGTGTTTCAACATGCGCTTCGAGCGCACCGCGCTGTATGCGCATGAGCACGATTTTCCCGTGATGACATCGTCGCTCGGTATCTCGCGATGGAAGAACATGGCGCAGATCAATGACTGCGGCCATCGCGCGGCCGGACGCTATGACGGCCTGTCGTACTGGGATTTCAACTGGCGCAAGGGCGGCGGGTCGCAGCGGATGATCGAGATCAGCAAGCGCGAGGAATTCTATCAGCAGGAGTATTGCGGCTGCGTCTATTCGCTGCGCGACACCAATCAACACCGCAGGGATCAGGGCCGTCCGCCCGTCGTGATCGGCACGCAATTCTACCGGAGCAACGAAGATCCGGATTCGACATAAAGTTTTTTCTTTTCTTATGGCCGGTTGACGGCCCTTTGACGCTGGCCCATAGGTTGGTTGTCGAGGTTCTCCGGGTATTCATGCTTGGAGCTAAGAGGGAAGCCGGTGCGCTCTTGAGCAAGACCGGCGCTGCCCCCGCAACTGTAAGCGGTGAGCCGTGGTCCATCATGCCACTGGGTGTTGTCCCGGGAAGGCCGGACCAAAGCTGAGACCCGCGAGCCAGGAGACCTGCCCCGGCAACATAGTCGTCCTCGGGCGGGGTGTCCCGGTGGTGCGGTTGCGGTCTCGATGGCGGCTCGCCGCCAGGATTCCCATGCCGCGTCGCTAAGGCCCAGCCCCCAACATATGGGGTTAAGCCGTGTCTGTTTCCTCTCTTCCTGTCGCCACGCTCGGTACACCGCGCATCGGTCCGCGCCGCGAACTGAAAACCGCGCTCGAAAGCTACTGGTCGGGCAAATCCAGCGAATCCGCTTTGCTCGAAGCGGCGGCCGGATTGCGCGCCGCGAACTGGGCGCGCCAGAAATCGCTCGGCGTCACCGTCATTCCGTCGAACGATTTCACGCTCTACGACCATGTGCTCGACACTAGCGTCATGGTCGGCGCGATACCGGAGGTCTACGGGTGGAAAAGCGGGCCCGTGCCGCTCGCAACCTATTTCGCGATGGCGCGCGGCGCCCAGGGCGAAGATAGCGATCCGTCCTGCGCGCATGGTCATCACGGCGGCGATCACGCTCATGGCGCGCCGGCGCAGGAGATGACCAAGTGGTTCGACACCAACTACCACTACATGGTCCCCGAATTCAGCAAGGGCCAACGGTTTCAGCTCTCTTCGCTCAAGGCCGTCGATGAATATCGCGAGGCCAAGGCTCTCGGCTATCAGACCCGGCCGGTGCTGCTCGGCTCCGTCACCTATCTGAAACTCGGCAAAAGCAAAGACACGAGTTTCGATTCCCTGTCGCTGCTTCCAGATCTGCTTCCGGTCTATATCGACATGCTCCGGCGCCTTGCCGCTGAAGGCGCCGACTGGGTGCAGATCGACGAGCCTTGTCTCGTTCTCGATCTCGATGATGCGACCCGCGATGCGCTATGCAAGACTTACGAACAACTTGCACAGGCGCTGCCAAACTTGAAAATCATGCTGACCACCTATTTCGGCGGCGTCAGCGACAACCTCGATACCGCACTATCGCTGCCGGTCCCGGGCCTTCACATCGATCTTGTCCGCGCTCCGGAACAACTCGAAACGGTGGCGGCAAAGGCGTCGCGAGGTCTGGTTCTGTCGCTCGGCGTCATCGATGGCCGCAACATCTGGCGCGCCAACCTGCCGGCGCTGCTCGACCGGCTTGAGCCGGTGGTCGCCAGGCGTGGCGCTGATCGTGTGCAGATCGCGCCGTCCTGCTCGCTTCTGCACGTGCCGATCGACGTGTCGCTTGAGACCGGTCTCGACGCGGAGTTGAAGAGTTGGCTCGCCTTCTCTGTGCAGAAGATGGGTGAACTGGCAACGCTCGGCGAAGCTCTGGCCAAAGGCCGCGCTTCGGTGGGCGATGCGCTGGAGGCATCTGCAAACGCCGCGGCGGCGCGCAAGACATCGCCGAAGGTCCATGATGCCAGGGTCGCAGCACGGACCGCAGCCATCACGCCCGACATGACGAGGCGCAAGAGCGCCTTCGCAGGCCGTGCCAAGCTGCAGCACGAACGCTTCGGCCTCCCGTCGTTCCCGACGACCACGATCGGCTCGTTCCCGCAGACCGCCGAGGTCCGCAAGGCGCGTTCGGCGCACGCCAAAGGCATGATGAGCGATGCCGACTACGAGAAGTTCCTGCAGGAGGAGACGGCCCGAACGATCCGCTGGCAGGAAGACATCGGTCTCGACGTGCTCGTGCATGGCGAGTTCGAGCGCAACGATATGGTTCAGTATTTCGGGGAGCAACTTTCGGGATTCGCCTTCACCAGGTACGGCTGGGTTCAGAGCTACGGCTCGCGCTGCGTCCGCCCGCCGATCCTGTTCGGCGACGTGTCCCGGCCCGAACCGATGACCGTCGGCTGGTGGAAATACGCTCAATCCCTGACCGCGAAACCGATGAAGGGCATGCTCACCGGCCCCGTCACCATTCTCAACTGGTCGTTCGTGCGCGATGACGTGCCGCGCAGCCTTGCCTGCCGGCAGATCGCGCTCGCGATCCGTGACGAGGTCGCTGGCCTGGAAACGGCCGGCGCATCCATGATCCAGATCGACGAGGCCGCGCTGCGCGAGGGTCTGCCGCTGCGCCGATCGGAATGGAAGACGTATCTCGACTGGGCCGTCGAATGTTTCCGTCTGTGCGCGAGCGGCGTCGCCGACGCCACCCAGATCCACACCCACATGTGCTATTCGGAGTTCAACGACATCATCGACGCGATCGCGGCGATGGATGCCGACGTCATCTCGATCGAGACGTCGCGCTCCAAGATGGAGCTTCTCGACGCCTTCAAGGATTACAAATATCCCAACGAGATCGGCCCCGGCGTCTACGACATCCACTCTCCGCGCGTGCCGGCGGTTGACGAGATGACCGGCCTGCTCAAACTCGCGCGCCAACGCCTTTCCGACGGCCAACTCTGGATCAATCCGGATTGCGGACTGAAGACCCGCAAGTGGGAGGAGGTCAGGCCGGCGCTTGTCAACATGGTGGAGGCGGCGAGACTGATGCGTTAGAGCATTGTTCGATCATGCTGGATCATCGAGGCATGTCCAGTTCCGTCATGGCCGGGCGCGAAGCGCGCCTTCGCGCAGATGCCCGGCCATCCGCGTCTTTCTTCTAGGCCGTAGAGACGATTTAACGGAATTGGGATTCCGACGGAGGCGCAAATCAGATTCGACGCTTGCGCCACCGTTAATTAGCATGATCGCCTTTAGTGTCTCGGTGCCGCTACTTACAACGGCGAGATTGGCGGCCTTTCCAAACGCGGTCTCGTGCGTTTTTCGGCAATGGCGAGGCGCAGTTTTTCATATTCGTCAGGCGTCATTATTCGTTGATATCCATCTGATTCGCCTTTTGCGATGACGCTAATCGGCTCAAACTTTCATTGTCTTGCCGACTGCCGTTTTTGCAAAGCTTGGGCAATACACTCTCTGGCCATCCTTGCCCGCTCTCTCGTTCCTGTCGCTCGGAGGGCGACGGAATGTGTGGCAGCGCGTGTCGTCGATAATCCGCGCGAGATCGCCGGTCAGATTCGAAGTGAGATGCGCAGGTTTCTGGCAGAGCTTGAGCGGAACAGCGCGGATTGTTGAGCGATTAACGCTATATGCCATCCCTCCGCGCGATGAGCGCAGGAAATCGGGCCTTTTCCGTCGCCCCGACCTCTTCCTCCGATTCACTCAGGAAGTGTTACCGGACGAGTCAGCGCGGTGTGGGCAAACTGCCGCGCTGTCATCGCCTTGCTGAACAGGAAGCCTTGAGCGACGTCGAAGCCCAACTGTCGCGCAGTGACGAAGTCGGCGCGGCTCTCGATGCCTTCGGCGACCGTCCGAACACCGTGTTCGTTCGCGAGATCGACGATACCGCGGCAGACGGTCTGCTTCAGGCGGTCATTGCCAAAACCGGTGATGAACTGACGGTCCACCTTGAACTCGATGAACGGAACGGCCGTAAGGGCAGCTAGCGCAGGCCAGTCGGCGCCGATATCCTCAATCGACACCGCAATGTTGTGGGAGCGGAATCGCTCGGCAATATCAATGACGCGGTCAAGGTTGGCGAGCGCTTCGCCGTATTTCAGTTCAACGACCAGCCCGGCGAAGGCCGGGTGCGTTGGTATCTTGCGGCACAGAGCTGTGAAGGCGGACTCGTCGAACAGGGATGATACGGGAAGGTTGATCGACAGATTAACCGGGCCGTTGTGCTCGATGAAATAGTGCCAGTCATCGAGCGCCTGTCCGATTACAAAATCCGAGAGACTACGGAAAGCTGCGTCGTTATCATCAGGGAGGAAGCCGGTCGGTAACACCACGCCCCAAGCTGGATGACGCATACGGATCAGCGCCTCCGCACCGCGTGGGACAAGGGTGCAGATGTCGATCTTGGGCTGGTACCACAATTCGAGCCATCCGGCGCTGAGCGCCTCGGCCACATCCACCACAGGGCTCGGCGGGGCCTCGGCTGGGATCAGCGTAGCGATGCTTCTGTGCAACATGTCGGCAGTGAACAACGCTGGCAGCGGGGGCAAGGTATCAATGCCGAGATCGCGCGCTCGTTCCTGGATGGCGAAAGCGAGTATCGACCCCGGCACTGCGATCGGCAGCACCTTGCCCTCGAATTGAATCGTGGCGAGCGTTTGTAGAATCTTGTCGATTTCGATATCGTCGGCCGACGCCCCAAGCACAACGAGACTAAACGTCTGCACCTTCAGCAGAGTGCGCATCTCGGATGTGTCGGCGCATTCGACAGTGATAAAACCGATGTCCTCCAGCACATCGATGAGGAAGGTACGGTTGCGCGGCTTGCTGTCGACGACGCACACCCGCGGTCTCAGGCTCAATCGACCGAAGGCCGCCGATCGCACGGAAGTATCTTTGTCAGTCGGTGTCATAATGTTCTGCTCTCGCGCCAGCTTAAGGTGTCATGCCAACGGAGGCGGCAATATGGGGCTGAGATAATGTTCCACAGGAATGACGGCGCAAGGTTAAGCTAGCAATTGCGATTCAAATTGCTTGGATCGGACGCCCTCTTGCACTCTGCGTACCGCTCACGTCGCGATGCTTGCGTCAGCATAAGCTCGTCACAACTCACTCAAGTCATCCGGCACTTCGCCAACCGCCTTCAGGATAACAGCGTCCCCGAACTCACCACTGCCCGGATCCCCTGTGTGACTGAAAGCCACAGCGCCGATATGCCCCTCAGTTCGCGCCAGCCGTTCGGCGCGCAGCGCTCGCGCTCGTGCATTCAACCGCTTCGCGTGGCTCGGGGCCGTCGTCGCCAGCGCCGAACGGGAGCGCCACATAATAGGTTACATCGGCCATCCATCAGTCAGGGCATAAATCTATGCCTGCCTCTTTGTATGTTCGTAATGGATCATCTCGCATAGAGCGGGCTTTCTTTTCGTCAGGTTTGTCATTCTCATTCCGTGTAATCCAAGCGACGTCGGCTTTTGCGATTATTGCGGCAACCGCCTCCAACGTTGGGGACTCTGGCGCCATCAGTTCATCGACCAAGGATGAGGCGGGAACGACATGTTCGAAGTAAAAAATACTATCGTTCGTCGTCAGTGACACCAAAGGCGGGCCGCTGGCCCACGGGCATTGCCGCGACGATCTTCAAGGCATCGGCTTCGCGCACAATCACCTGACATCAGATGAAACGCGCCGGACGATTGAAGGAGTGAAGATTTGCCAGAGAAGAAAATATCCGTTCGCCGCGAGTGACGACGTTCGCGCTCTCAAGGCGCCCGCGAAGCAAAGGGCTGGCGTCGCGAGGATTGCAAAGACGTTGAAGCGAACACCAGGCGCAACGGCAGCCAGGGCGCATGCCATGAAGAGTAAAGGGCCATTGAATGAGGGCGCGGTTGCCCGCGCCCCGCTTGCTTAGTTCAACCATTACGGTTCAGCGCCGCTGCAATTTCTCCACTCCGCCCCAGGGCGAAACGAGAATCGACGGACGCCCGGAATTTTTCGTTGCGTTCTCGCAACCGATCAAAGAGCCAGTGGAAACCCCGCCTGTATAAGGATTATCCAAATTACAGGTTTTGCCCTCGAATGCGCCGCACGAGTAGCCTTGGGAGTTATAAGTATTGATGCTCACAAGGGACCCGCCATTCACGCCGCTCGGCGCAACGCACATGCAACTGCATTTTCCGCCGCTGCCTTGTTTCGGCAGTGCAGACGCAAGCTGAGGCATAGCAACAACGAAGGAAAGGAGAGCAGCTAGTTTTAAGCTGTTTCGAATCAACATGATCGTTCCTCCACACTGCTAACTGTTTTGTTAGTGTGGAGAGCAGACGTCCGGTTCAAAGGTAGGGGACGATCTGGCGGACTCTCGGGGTGGAAAACGAGCGGTCCGCAGCGCATATCGTCAGAATGGATGTCGTAAAACAGCTTTGCATTGCTGCCGGGATTTTGTCGTGCTGGGCTTGATCGGGCATTTCGTGCCTAATCGGAATCATGGCGTGTTGCAGGTCGGAGACCTTCGATGCTCTGCGCCGCTCTTCGGGATAGGGGTCGGCTATGTTTGTGAAGATAGCCGCCGATGACCCCTAAACGCCCCAGGGACCCTAACTAACTCGCCAAGGCGAGCTGTCGATGAATCAGGGCTTTTGGCTACGTGAAAGCTTCCGGATTCTCAGTGAGGTATTCAATCCACAGCCGCTCCATCATTTGCTCCACCTCATGCGGCTGGTACTCCTCTCCGTTCTTTAAGACACTCCCCATCTGGCCCTTATAGATGGTGCCAGAGTTAGGACTGCCGAAGTGCGGCGTGAACGTCGCGCCGGTAGGGAGATGCGCTATGCCTTCCATGGTCACCACGAATTGGTCGGGCGTTACAGGTGTCGTCATGTGCATATCCCTTCAATTCCAGCGAGCATATCTATTTGTGGTATTATTTGGCAATGGCGCCCAGGCGACGCCGCGCCGCTCATTAGGCTGTCGCGTTCGACCTCTGCGCCAACATTGCATCAAGTTCTGGTAGCAGAACGATGCCGTCCTGATCGCTACCTGATGAATGTACGACAAGCCACTTGCACGGCGCTCCGCTCTCATTGCACGGGGCGTGCGGGACATCCTCGGGCATATAGACCTGATCCTCGGCCTTGACTGCGACGCGATGCTCAAGTTTGTCGCCGTAATAGACCGCGCATTCACCTTCCAAAAGGTAAGCGATCGTCTCGATACCCTTGTGGTAATGGACCTTTGCCCTGGCACCCGGAGGCATCGGCAGCACATTCAAACAGACCTGTTTTGCTCCGGCCGTCTCCTTCGATACGCCTGCTCCATAAGTAAAGCCCTGCTTGCCGATATAGGTCTTGCCGGGCTCAATCACTCTCACCGCGTCTGACAATCCTGACATTTGCAATCTCCCGACAAGTCAATCGACCGGATATAATTTACCACAAAAATCCGAGACACCATCCGCACGCACGCCGGACGGACTCGCCGGAAGCGCTTCACCCCTTGAAGCGGACAACCCCCTGTAAGCCGCAGTTCAAGCGGATCGATGTTCAACGCAACCTCAAGTTCGTCCTGGATGATGGCGTTCATAGTGCCCCCTTTGTGGGGCGAAGCACAGAAGAAGCACAGAAGAAGCACAGAAAACGTTCTGTGTCGCCAGCGCCGGTTTTGCCGGTTATAGTCAGCACCGCCACCAAGCACTGTCCGTATCCGGTGCTGGCAGCGCCAAACCAACATTGAAGGCAACGATGTCTAACCCTGATCAGCGCGCGCGCCGCCTATGCCTTGGCCTCGTTATAGCCTGCTTTTTTTCGAGCCACGCTCTGGCAGATGCAGTTCCTAAGGCAGTCATCGTCAGTCCGCTTGCTTCGACCAACAGGACCGCCTCAGGCCAGCCGATCACCCTTCCCGCGGGACGAACCACAGTTGCAGTGTCGCGCTACATCATCGCACCGGGCGCCACGCTGCCGGTCCATAAGCATCCCTATCCGCGCTATGCCTATGTCCAGGCAGGACATCTCGCTGTCTATGCCGCCGACACTGGCCAACGCTACGATTACAAGGCCGGCGACTTCATCGTTGAGATTCTCGATGGATGGCACTACGGCGAAAATACAGGCGCGGAGCCGGTCGAACTCCTGGTCATTGACCAGATGCCCGAAGGTAGAACGACGAACACGGTGCTTAAACCGTGACATTGCGACGGTCGATCGTGGCGCACCTAAGCCCGGAATAGAAAACCCCGCCGGCCAAGATGCCGTCCGGCAGCCCTTGCCAATGAAAAGCCGGCGCGGGTCAATGTCGCGTGGCTATAATTCTGATCCCACTGGTTGACCACGAACAGCACAATTGCCAGTTGGCACCAGAATCTTAAGATCAAATTAGGACAATTCCGGACTCAAACTGGAGTGGGCCGGCCCAGCCTCGCGGGCTTGTGTGGCTTGCTAAGAAGATAGAAAACCCCGCCGGAGCGCTCCCCTCGCTTATGTCAAACGGCCGTCGCATCTACTTCGGACGCCTTTTTCGGAACGCCACATCATCATAACCGTGATGGGTTTCCTGGTATGCGCCTCACGCATATTATTGCGTTACAGCAAATCATTCATGCGACAGGTATGTATCCTTGGCTCGTCGAATGGCGGCGACCGCGGGCGCTCAGCTCTATCCGGGTCACCGGTCACCGTCGTGAAAGACGCAAGATCAACCGTACCTTGGGAAACTTAAAATGTCTGATCATAGCGGAATTGTGTATTCGACGGCGGAAGGAATGGATTATCCGGCGCATGAGAACGCGTATAAGTTCTTCGTCAAATTAGGAACGATCCTCGGATCGACCGCCGCCGTCGTTCTCGCATTGATGGCGATTTTCCTTACCTGATTGTCCGGTCATTGTTCCAAGGGCCGGCATTTCTGCCGGCCTTTATCTTGCCGTCGCGCCTAGCAGGCTGTTGAAGAAGTCTCTGGCGCAGCGGTTCTGGGCATGATTCTCTTGATGCGGATGCGTCGAGGGGGGAGCGATGCGGGGAAGCGACGAACGGTCAGGCTCGCTGTTCAGCTATGTGGACTTGGAGGCTCGGATTCGCTCCGACCATCCGCTGCGAACGATCCGACAGATCGCGAACGCGGCGTTGAATGATCTGTCGAGGGACTTTGACAAGCTCTACACGGCGTTCGGCCGTCCCTCGATCGCACCGGAGAAGCTGCTTCGGGCAATGCTGCTGCAGGCATTCTACGGGATCCGCTCGGAACGGCAGTTGATGGAGCGGCTGGAGTTCGACCTGCTGTTGCGCTGGTTCGTGGGCTTGGGCGTGGACGACCCGGTGTGGGACCACTCGACCTTCTCGAAGAACCGCGACCGATTGCTTGAAGGTGAGATCGCCGCGAAGTTCTTGAACGCGCTGATGGGGCAGCACCAGGTCAAGCGGCTGTTATCAAGCGAGCATTTTTCGGTCGACGGCACGCTGATCGAGGCGTGGGCATCGATCAAGAGCTTCCGGCGCAAGGACGGCGGTGACCAGGACAGTGATGGACCGGGACGCAACGCCGAGCGCAGTTTCCACAACGAGAAGCGCTGCAACGAGACGCATCAGAGCACGACCGATCCCGAGGCACGGCTCTATAAGAAGGGCGGCGGCCAGCCGGCGAAGCTTTGCTACATCGGCCATGCCCTGATGGAGAACCGCAACGGACTGGCGGTGCTGGGTGGCGTGAGCCGGGCGACCGGAACGGCGGAGCGGGATCAGGCGTTGGCGCTGATCGACTGCCACCGCGGCCAAAGCGAGCGGCGGATCACGCTGGGCGCCGACAAGGCCTATGACGTCACCGCATTCGTCGAGGACTTAAGACGGCGTTCGGTCACGCCGCACATCGCCATCGACGGGCATTTGAGCAAGACCGGAAAGCCGCGCAAGACCGCGATCGACCAGAGGACTCTCCGTCATGCCGGATATGCCGTCAGCCAACGCTGTCGCAAGCGCATCGAGGAGGTGTTCGGCTGGATCAAGGCCTCCGCCGGACTTGCCAAGATCAAGCTGCGAGGCCGCGACCGCGTCAACGCCACCTTCACCCTGGCGCTGGCGGCCTACAACCTGATCCGCTTGCCCAAACTCCTGGCAGCCGCCGCGTGAAACACAAGTCGTGCACCGTCAAGATGCTCGATCAGGACCCTGATGGTGGCGCGCCCCGCAGATCACGCTGACTCCATTCCATATCCGTCTCCGTGGGAAACTTCTTCAACAGCCTGCTAGAGCCTTTCCGCTTCTGATGGAATCAGAAGCGGGCTCCACCTTTTGTTTTGATGCGTGTTCTTCATGCAAACGGCACCTACTTCGCTCGAAAACGCTCTAATCTGCGCTCTTCAGCCGCTTCATCGTAAATTCGATCTCGCCGCCTGGCAGCTCTCGCCAGGACTCGACCGCGCTCATATACGCCGCGGCCGGCCAGCGTTCGAGGAACGCCCTTGCCGTCTGGCGGGCTTGGTCTCGGGGCTGGGTGAAGGTCTCTCGGGCGTAACCATCGTCTGCCGCGATCTGTCGGCGCCGGGCGGCCATCCGGTCAGCAAGGTCTTTCGGGGTTCGGTACGGCATCGCGGCACTCCACATGCGACGTCGGATAGGTAATAATCGTCCTCGAAACCGCGAGTCCTCCGAAGTGCAAACCATCGTCGACTGGCTCAAACACCGCTTCACCAAGTCCCGCTACGCGTCGGACGACGCGGTGCACAGGATTAGGGCCTACCGCTCGACTATAACCACGACAAGCGGCTGAACGAACTGCTCAGCGGCAACGATGACCCGGCCGAGAATTTGGAAGAGATCGCCAAGCTGTTCGGACAACCACCCGACAAAAAAGGCCCGCCAACCACGAAGGGCTGACCCCCGCTCTCAAAAAAGAGCCGCCACGTTGACATACCGCGGAGCTCACGCATGACAGTTTTCAAAATATACATCTACGCGATCACGCCATTCGTGTTCACTGTCATCGCTGGCATCGTATGGTGGAATCGTCGGAACGGCCGCCGCCAAGCGCTCTCGGAAACACCCAAGCCTGCTATCGACTCCCGGAAAAAGAAGGCGTGATCTTCTCCCAATAAGGCGGCGGAGCATGGCGGGCCGTTCGGTGTTCATGGCCCGCATCAGTTTCTATCGGGCCGTCTATGGCGACAAGCCGCCGCCGATCGGCAATCCGAGCGGCAAGAAGGGCCCGGTGGGCTGAGCGGAAACTCGCGAGGGATAGATAAAGACCCGACATGCGGTGAGGCATCTGACCATGACGAACACCTCCCTCGGCAACATACACATACTCAGAAGAGAATGATTAAATGTACAATCAGCTTTGCCGAACAAACCGCGATGCCGAAATCCGTCAGTATCAGCAAAAAGTGTCTCTGCCGCTCATCTAATTCTGAGATGATTCTGCGCATGGGAACTCCTCCTCCCCGCACAAACATCCGCTATCCCCGGTTAGTTCCGCTCTTGAATGAACGAAGGGGACACTCGGATACTCATTTTTCGGCGAGGCAGGTCCATGTAACCCGCCCCGCTCGTCACCGCGCGGGCAACTGTAAGATTGATTTCAAAATAGAAAACCCCGCCGGGGCTGGGTTTATGAGACTCAGCAGCGGCCGGTGACACCCTCTTGCGCAGATCGTGCAAGACAAGAGATGCCGAGGCCGCCACTCAGAGGCATTCATCCAGTCGAATGCCCGATTAGCTAACACTCCCAACCAGCATCAAGCCATGCGAATTGCGCCTAGTAGAAACCCCGCCGGAGCGGGGCTAAGCTGTGCCCGGAACTCTTCGCCTCCCCTCGCATTAACCAACTGGAACGGGGATACCCCACCCTCGCAATTCCCGAACCCGACTTAGGCCCGCTGCGGCCAACTTCCGGCGGGCCTCTTTGTGACCCAAATCTCAGGGGCCTACTGGCGCGCGTCCCGCTGCTCTCACTTGGTATGGGCGGACCGCACGCAGCCGGCCATGACGATGAGTGCTGCCGTGGCCAGCGAGATCAGGAGAGCACGGGGCGGTGATGGGTGCCTCGGGAATGGCATCGCTGTATCGGTCGAGTCAGGGATAGGAGCATTACGGGCTTCGCCTACGATGATCCGGCTACGGCATCACTCAGAAGCTCCTCACTGCCCAGGCTTGCTCGCTCGCAGTGCCGATTGAGCATCCATCGACTTACCGCATCTCAGACGCGCACAATTAGTCGCGTCATCGATGGTGATCTTCGATTGATGTATTTATTGACGAATGGCGCGCGAAAGCAGCATCAACCGCTAGACCGTCCAATAGTGCGGATGCGGATAGGATCGCGTGCGATCGCCCCAGTCGAAGGTCTCGTCATCAAACTCAGACGGGCCAGCGCGTAGTTCACGCATCGTCAACTCGGTTTCAAAGACCTGGCGCTTTGCGTCATACTTGAGAGCGCTCCACAAGATCGGATAATGATGGTGGCTGCCGAGCAACCCGCCGGTTTTGATCACCGCGTAAGCAACCGTTCCGCTCACCTTATCGAGCATCAATCGCTCTATTATGCCGAGCTTTGCGCCATCCCAACTATGAACAGCGACGTGCTCCACGCGATCACTGGGGACCATGGTGTGATGCATGGCTTCCTCCTGTCCTCTTGCCTTTTAGGCATTATAGCGCGAACGAACCCGGCGCGCTCGTCGCATTGACGCCAACCCACCTGCCGATTTACCGCCCCCCGACCCGCGTCCTACGCACCCAAAAATCGCTCGTACCCAGAAACGGCGAATAATCGCATAGAGAAACATCCTCAAATCAATTGGCTGGATCGCCGTATTCACCTTGTTCACCCCAAACGGCTACCGGAACAGCTTGAGTCAACAGCGCGGAACTAGGCCGTAGTGGCGATTTGGGATTCCCACGGAGGCGCAAATCAGATTCGACGCTGACTTTTGGAGGTCGGCGATGGATTGCGATGCGCTTCGGGATGATCAGTGGGAACGGCTCAAGGGCTTTGTGCGGCCCGATCAGCAGAAGGAAACTACGACATGGCTACGATCGGCACTTTCTCCCGCCGTCGAGCGAGCGCTATCCACGCTTGCTGGAGGCCAGCGGACGATGCCCTCCCGAAGTGAAACCCTCGAAGCCATCAACGATCCGCAGCACGAGCGCCATGACGAATGCAAGGAATGGATGCCCGAAAACTTCGATCCAGCCATCGTCAACGTCGAAGCGATCGCCGATGCGCTCGCCGCACTTGCCAAACGCTGGTCTCGGAAACCTGCTAGGCAATCCAAATCAAACTAAACCTGCGGCCTCTGGCGAATGCTTACGATCCGTCCCAGTATTCTGTCCGCTGTCGTTATTGGATAAGAGTTGAAATAAGCTATTGGTTATGATGGATAAATCAGCAAAACACTATCAATCAGTATTTAGTGTCGCCCCGATGATGGATTGGACCGATCGGCATTGCCGATTGTTCCATCGCCTGCTCACGCGCAAGGCACGGCTCTACACCGAGATGCTGACCACCGGTGCCATCATCCACGGCGCCCGCGACCGTTTGCTTGGATTCAGCGATATCGAGCACCCGGTCGCGCTCCAACTCGGCGGATCGCATCCGGACGATCTCGCGGCGGCCGCGCGCATCGGTGAGGATTTCGGCTACGACGAAATCAATCTGAACGTCGGCTGTCCGTCCGACCGGGTGAAGGACGGGCGGTTCGGCGCCTGCCTGATGGCCGAGCCGGACATCGTTGCCGAGGGCGTTCACGCGATGAAACGCGCGGTGTCCGTTCCGGTCACCGTGAAATGCCGGATCGGGATCGACGATCAGGATCCGGAAGCCGGCCTCGACAGCTTCGCGCGCAAGGTGGTGGCGGCCGGCGTCGATGCCCTGATCGTCCATGCGCGAAAAGCGTGGCTCCAGGGATTATCTCCGAAGGACAACCGGAACATTCCGCCGCTGGACTATGACAGGGTTTACCGGTTGAAGGCATTGCTTCCCGCTCTGCCCGTGATCATCAACGGCGGCATCGGCGGGATTTCAGAAGCTAAAAACCATCTGGCGCATGTCGATGGCGTCATGCTGGGCCGCGCCGCCTATCAGGATCCATGGCGTCTGCTGAAGGTCGATTCCGAACTGTTCGGCGAGGCCGCACCGCACGCCACGATGAAGTGCGCGCTTGAGGCCATGATACCTTACATCGAAGATCAACTGGCCGGAGGCGCGCGATTGCATTCCATCACCCGGCATCTGGTCGGCGCCTTTCATGGGGTGCCGGGGGCGCGGGCGTTTCGGCGGTATCTCGCCGAGAACGGCGTGAAGGCCGGTGTCGGCGCCGACATCCTGCGGGAGGCGATTGCGCTGGTGGAGGAGCCTGCGGTGTCGTCTATCGCGGCATGACGCGCCGCCAAACGAGCTCGGGCCGGCGCAACGTATCGTCGATCTGACCGAGAGCCGACCGAATCGGCGGAGGCACGCCGGTCCTTGCACGACCAAAACAGCTGCTCAGAGTCCGAGATAGGCGCGCTGCACTTCCGGGTCGTCGATGAGTTGTTTGGCGGGGCCGCTATGAACGATGCTGCCTGTTTCCATCACGTAACCCCGGTCGGCTGTCGATAGCGCCAGATTGACGTCCTGTTCGACCAGCAGCACCGTTACCCCTTCGTCGCGGATCGTCGTCAGGACACCCATCAACTGTTCGACGATAACGGGCGCCAATCCCAAACTCATCTCGTCGATCATCAGCAGGATCGGCGCCGCCATCAGGCCTCGCGCCATCGCGCACATTTGCTGCTCGCCGCCCGACATGCTTCCCGCGAGCTGCCGCCGACGCTCCGACAGGCGCGGGAACAGCGCATACATCCTGTCGAGGTCGCGTGCGACGGCAGCCTTGTCGGTTCGCCTGAAGGCGCCCATCAGCAGGTTGTCCTGGACGCTCATGCGGTCGAACAACTGGCGGCCTTCCGGAACCTGAACCAGGCCGGCCGCGAAGACCTGATCGGACGTCATCGGCATCAGATCATGGCTGTTCATGACGATGCCGCCGGTTGCGGAAAGCACGCGCGACAGCGTACGCAGCAAGGTGGTCTTGCCGGCGCCGTTGCTGCCGACCAGCGCCACGATCTCGGCCGGGTAGACCGTCAGGGTGACGTCGTGCAAGACCGGCATTCCGCCATAGCCCGCGCTGATCGCGCGGACGTCGAGCAGGGGCTCCTTGACCGCGGGCTTTGCGCTCATATCCGCCTCTTGCCGAGATACGCCTCGATGACGGTCTGGTTTGCGAGCACGCCTGCGGGTTCGCCGTCGGCGATCTTTTCGCCATGGTGCAACACCAGCAGCCGATCCGACAGACTCTTGATGGCTTTGATGACGTGTTCGATCACGAGAACGCTGATCCCTGTGTCGCGAACCTTGCGGATCACCGCGATCACCTCGTCGATCTCGACCAGGTTCAGCCCGGCCATGACCTCGTCGCACAGCAGAACCTTCGGCTGCATCGCCAAAGCCTTTGCCAGTTCCAGCCGCTTGCGGCCAGGGCCGCCCAGTTCGTCCGCGCGTTGATCGACGAACTTGCCGAGCCCGACAAAGTCCAGTTGAGCGCGCGCCTGCTCGCGGGCTTTAGCCAGCTTGGCGTGTCCTCCTCCGTGACCGAAGAGGGCGCCGACGGCGACGTTGTCCAACACCGACAGGCCGGGAAACGGCCGCATGATCTGGAACGTGCGCCCGATGCCGAGCCGGGCGCGACGGTAGGCAGGCATGCCGGCAAGAGACCGCCCTTCAAAAAGGACGTCGCCGGAAGTCGGCGCGAGCGTCCCGCTGATCAGGCTGATCAGCGTCGTCTTGCCGGCCCCGTTCGGGCCGATCACGCCGAGAATTTCCCGGGGCTGCAGCAGAAAGCTGACATCGTTGACCGCGATCAGGCCGGCGAAGCGGCGGGTCACATTCCTGATTTCGAGCGCCGGGGTCATAGCCGGTGCGTCCGGATGTTTTCGGCGAAATACCGCCAGCCCGTCTTGCGGAACCGCCGCAACATGTCCGCCAGACCGCGTGGCATGAGGACAACCGCGGCCACGACGACGATGCCAAAGAAAAGGCTCGCAAGGCTGGTGATCTCGCTCGACAGAAATTCGGAGATCGCAGAGAGCGAAAGCGCTCCGACAACCGGTCCCAGAATGGTGCCGGGGCCGCCGAATACCGCCATGATGATCATCTTGACGTTCAGGCTGATATCGAACGCGCTTTCCGGATCGATGAACGTAACCCAGTAGGCATGAATGCCTCCGGCCAGCGAACAGAAAACGCCGGAAAGAGCGAATGCCATCGTCTTGTATAATGTCGTGTTGACACCCATCACTTCCGCGCCCTCTTCGTTTTCGCGGACAGCAATCAATCCAAACCCGAAGCGGCTGCGCGTCAACCAGAAAACCGTCAGCGTAGCCAGCACCAGCAGCCCAAGCGACAACTCGTAAAAGAGAGGATCGTTGTTGAGCGGCGGCAAGACAAGCCCGATATTCTGGCCGGCCAATGTCACGTTGGAGACGATTGCGATCATGACCTGAGCGAGCGCCAACGTGGCGATCGCGAAATAGTGCCCCCTCAGCCGCAGGACCGGAATCCCGAGGAGAACGGCGAAGGTGACCGCAAGCGCCACGCCGAACGCCAGACCAACGCCGAACGGCAAGTGCCACTGCGCCATCGCGATGCCCACACCGTAGCTGCCGAGCCCGTAGAACACCGAATTGCCGAAGGACGCATAGCCGGTGTAGCCGCCAATGATATTCCAGCCCTGCGCCAGAACGGCGAGCAGCAGAGCATTGATTCCGAACTGGATCAGCACGTCCGATCCGAACCACGGCACCGCCGCGAGAACGACAAGCGCCGCCACGACGAGCGCGATGCGGAGCGTCTTCATGCCGCTTTCCCCAGAAGACCGGTCGGCCGCACGATCAGGACCAGCACCAGCACGCCAAAGCTCGCCACGTCGGCGTAGGTCGGCCCAATATAAAGAGCTGTCAGCGATTCGAGGATTCCCAGAAACAGGCCTCCGACGATCACGCCGAGTGGATTGTCCAATCCTCCGATGATCGAAATGGCGAACGACTTCGCGGTCAATGCCGCGCCGATGTATGGATTGATCTGCGATACGGTCCCGTAGAGCCCTCCGGCCGTTCCGGCCAGCGCAATTCCGATACCGAAAGTCACGGCGTAGAGATGCCGAGGCTCGACGCCGTAGAGGCGGGCCGCCACCAGATTTTGCGCCGTGGCGCGGATAGCGCGGCCGAGCGTCGTATGCAGCAGGAACACCCACATCCCGACCGTCAGCGCGATGGCCACGCCGAAGGCCAGAAGCCGCGCCAGCGGCAAGACGACCGGACCCAGCACGATGCTGTCGCCCGCATAAGAGGGATTGATGGTGCGAAAGTCGGCCGAGAATGCGAGCTGCGCAAGATAGGTCAGCACAACCTCCAGCCCGAACGTTATCAGCAACGTGTTGAACATCGGCGCGCGGACGATCAAATTCAAAAGGCCGCGCTGGACGCAGTAGCCGATCGCGAACATCACCGCCGCGGTGATCGGCAGGCCCAAAAACGGGTCGATATGCAGGTACGTGAAGAGATACAAGGACACGTAGGCGCCGAGCATGATGAATGCGCCGTGCGCCAGGTTGACGATATTCAGCACGCCCCAGACCAGCGCGAGACCGAGCGCCATCATGGCGTACAGCCCGCCCAAAAGGGTGCCGTTGATGAGGACTTGTACAAGCAGATCCAACGTCGGGCCCCTTCTTAGCCGGAGGATCGTTCGCTATTCGCGTTAGAGTCCGATCCAACTGCGTTACTTGACTCGAGTGTTACCCTTTTGATTGAGCATGATCTTATCCGAAAACCGGATTCCACTTTTCGGGATCATGCTCTAGCGCGCGTCCCATGCCGGCATCGGATATTTCGGCGCCGCGATTTTACCGTGGACGCCCTGGATCGCGACCAGCTTGCCATCCTGGATCTGGATCACGGTCTGCGGCAGATCGATCTGGCCATTCTCATTGAACGCAATCCGCCCGTAAAGACTGTCGAAATCCACCTTCGACAATGCGTCCCTTACTTTTGCGGGGTCGATCGTGCCCGCATCTTCCACGGCTTTCACCAAGGCCTCGACGTCGGCCGCGCCGGACGCGGCATGATAGTCCGGGTCGTAGTTGAACTTCGCCTTGAAGGCCGAGGCGAATTGCGCAGCATCGCCGAACCATTGATCCTTGAGGTCGGCGGAAGGCAGCCACGCCGTCATGCCGAAAGCATAGTCGGCATCTTTACCGAGAGCCTTGCGGAAATCCTCGCTGGGAACGCCCACCGTGAAGGAATACATCTTCGGGGCGACCGCAAGACTCTTGGCCTGCCGCACGAAATTCAGAATTTCGGTTTCGTGGCCCGCCACCAACACCGCATCGACGTTCTTGCTCTTGATCTGCGAGAGCAGCGAGTTGAAGTCCGTCGCATTGGTGCTGTAACGCTCGTCCATGGCCAGGGTGAGGCCCGCCTCTTTCAGTTTGGGCCGCGTTCCTTCCGCTACCGAGACGTCAAAGGCATCGTCGGCATAAAGCAGGGCGACCGATTTCGGGGCCGGATCGAGCCCCTTCATCATCTCCACCGTCGAGCCGAAATAGTGGCTGGCCGGCGCCAGCGTTCCAAAAATATATTTGAACTTGCGCGAGAAGATCTGGTCCGACGCGCCGCCGCCCTGGACCATCGGAATCTGGTACTTTTCGGACACAGCCGAATCCGCCAGCGCGAAATTGCTTGCGAACGGCCCCAGCAGAAAATTCACTTTGTCCCGTGAAACCAGTTGCGTGTACTGACGCACGCTCAAATTGACGTCCGACTGATTGTCATAAAGTTTGAGCGCGAGCGTGTATGTTTCATGACCGACCTTGACTCCGCCGGCTTCGTTGATCTTGTCGACTGCGAGTTGATAGGCGTCACGATAATACCGGCCGGTATTGGCAACAGGTCCCGTCAATTGTACGGACGCCCCCAGGACGATGTCCTTTGCCACGGCCGAACCAGACGACATTGCAACCGCAGCGGCGATCAAAGCGGCCGACAAACCGGAAATTTTCAACATGAAATGACCCTCCATCCCGAATCCTGATCCTGCAGCTGTCCTAATTCTTCGGCTGTTTTTCGGAGGTAATGCTCCTTCTTTCCCGCGATCAGCACCTGTGGGCGGTGATGCAGGATGGATGTCTCGACCGTGCTATACAACCAGCGCGCAAGCACTTGGTTCCCGGTGTCCCGATAACGATCGAATCCGCGTTCACCTCGCATCCTGACTTCAATTTTGACAAACGAATAAGACCGCAGCTCGATATCGGCTCGGTAGCTATCGGGAGACGCCTTCAATGGACACGGAACTGGCCAGAACCTTCCTCACCGTCGTGACAGCGGGGAATTTCATCAGTGCCGCGGATCAGCTTCACGTCAGCCAGTCGACGGTCAGCACGCGCATTCACACGCTCGAAGAGCAGTTGGGCTGCATGCTCTTCGTCCGCAACAAGGCTGGCACGACGCTGACGTCGGCTGGCCGGCAATTCCAGCGGCACGCGGCTACGCTGGTGCGGACAATGGAACAGGCGCGGCACGACATCGGCATTCCGGAGGGATTTAGCGGAACGCTGGTTGTCGGTTGCCGCATTGGCCTGTGGGAAGAGTTCCTGCTGCAGTGGCTTCAGCTCATGAGGGAGGCCAGACCGGAAATATCCATTCGCGCCGAAAGCGGGCACGAGCCGGAATTGATGCAGGGGCTAATCGAGGGGCGGATAGACATTGGCGTTATGTACACTCCGCAGATTCGTCCGGGATTGAAGATCGAGCAATTGTTCGAAGAGCACCTCATCCTAGTTTCAACGAATCCGAATGGCAAACCCGAACCTCGATCCGGCTATGTGTATGTCGATTGGGGACCTGAGTTCTACGCACGGCACAATGCCTGCTTTCCGAATTTTGGCAGCCCTCCGCTGAGCGCGAACATCGGCTGGGTGGGATTGCAACACGTGCTGGAGAACGGAGGATCCGGTTATTTCCCAAAGCGGATCGTCACGCCCCATCTGAAGACCGGGCGTCTCAATCTGGTCAGCGACACGCCTGAATTTTCAATGCCCGCATACGTCGTTTATCCTCTCGAGGGTGATCGCGATTTGTTTGTCAGCGCGGTCGAGATCATGCACCAAGTCGCCAATTCGAACCCGAAGACGGCATCGGGCGCGAAAACGACAAAGCGGGCGGTGCGAAAAGAACAACGCTAGATCAATCTCGAGATCACACTCCGAAGTCGTGAGCGGCCATGCGACGCAATGCATCGCTGTACGAGAGCGATACCAACCGAGGTGTCGGCATCGCCAGGTGAGTCCGTCCGTGCGATGTCACGGTCAAATTCTCCGATATTGATAGCGCATATCTCGTGTCCGCTTGCTGCGGCCAATGATGCGCTCGCAGTTCATCGCTCCGTATTCAGGCACGCATTTGTGCACGGCGACAACGCTCGCGCGTTTGTGTTGATGTATCTGTTTTCCTGAATTCAACGTGCAATATTTCTCGCTTGAAAAAAAACAAGAACGGTCGAGAGTAAACGCAAGACCAGCGCGCAAGGCGCAGGTCTTGCGACACAGGTTCTACTCTCTCACGTTCTTGGACCTCAGGGGACCGAGCCGTGAAAGGCACCGATCCGGTTCAAGCGATCGAAGCTGCGGACTCGAATATTTGACTCGGACTGAACCCACTATCTCGAGATGAGGTTTTAACTTCGGAGGAAGTTACAGCTTCATCCGGCGTTACTGATTGGGAAAGGGTCGATATGATATCCGCTGCAGCGACGAACGATTCTCACGCCCACGCTCATCCCACCGGCTGGCGGCGCTACGTGTATTCGACGAACCACAAGGATATCGGCACGATGTACTTCGTGTTCGCTATCTGCGCGGGATTGATTGGCGGGACCTTCTCGGTCTTGATGCGGATGGAATTGCAGGAGCCGGGTCTCCAGATTTTCTCCAACCCGCATGCCTACAACGTATTCCTCACAGGCCATGGCCTGATCATGATCTTCTTCACGCTGATGCCGGCGCTGATGGGAGGGTTCGGCAACTGGATGGTGCCGCTGATGATCGGAGCGCCGGACATGGCGTTTCCGCGCATGAACAACATTTCATTCTGGCTGCTGCCGGCGTCATTTACACTGTTCATCATTTCGCTGTTCGTCGGAGGCGAGCCCGGCACGGATGGTGCCGGCACCGGCTGGACGCTCTATGCGCCGCTGTCGACCAGCGGTCATCCGGGTCCGTCGGTGGATTTCGTGATTCTCTCGCTGCATCTCGCCGGAGCCTCTTCGATCCTCGGCGCAATCAATTTCATCACCACGATTTTCAATATGCGCGCGCCGGGCATGACCATGCACAAGATGCCGCTGTTTGCATGGTCGGTTCTGGTGACGGCATTCCTGCTCCTGTTGTCGCTTCCGGTGCTCGCCGGCGCGATCACGATGTTGCTGACCGATCGAAATTTCGGAACTACGTTCTTCGCTCCCGAAGGTGGCGGCGATCCGGTGCTGTATCAACACCTGTTCTGGTTCTTCGGTCACCCCGAAGTCTACATCATGATCCTGCCCGGCTTTGGAATCATCAGCCATGTGATCTCGACCTTCTCGAAGAAGCCGATCTTCGGTTACCTCGGAATGGTCTATGCCATGATTGCGATCGGGTTCATCGGCTTCGTGGTCTGGGCCCATCACATGTACACCGTCGGCATGTCGAGCACGGCCCAGGCTTACTTTGCTCTCGCCAGCATGGTGATCGCGGTGCCGACCGGCGTGAAGGTGTTCTCGTGGGTCGCCACCATGTGGGGCGGCTCGATAAGGTTCAAAACGCCGATGTTGTGGGCGACCGGCTTCGTGCTTGTGTTCACGATCGGTGGCGTCACCGGTGTGGTGCTCGCCAATCCGGGCGTCGATCGGGTCTTGCAAGACACCTACTACGTCGTTGCACATTTCCACTATGTGCTGTCTCTCGGCGCGGTGTTCGCCATCTTTGCCGGCTGGTATTACTGGTTTCCGAAGATTACCGGATACATGTATTCGGAGTTTTTCGGCAAGCTGCACTTCTGGCTTACGCTGATCGGCGTCAATCTGGCTTTCTTCCCGATGCACTTCCTAGGTCTGGAGGGAATGCCACGACGCGTCGCCGATTATCCGGATGCATTTGCCGGCTTCAACCACATCGCATCAATCGGATCCTATATATCGGCAGCGGGCACGATCGTGTTTGTCATCGGCATGATCCATGCCTTCGTTCGCAAGGAGAAGGCTGAGGCCAATCCCTGGGGGACCGGTGCGACCACACTTGAATGGACGCTGTCGTCGCCGCCGCCGTTTCATCAATTCAACGTTTTGCCGCGTGTGGAGTGATCGACACTCAGTGATTCGCGCCGCGAGGCGGCCAGGACGAGGCGCACCTTTCCCAGAGGTGCGCCTCGTCACGTCGGCAGGATGCCCACGCGCATGGCGTATGCCGTCACGTCGCGACGGAAATCGGCGATCATCCGCTCGAACAGTGCGAATGCTTCAAGCTGAAATTCCGCGACAGCCTTATGCGCCGGGAGCCGGCGGTCGCCGATCCGGCGTTTGAGGTGATCGAGGCGTTCGGATTGCGCCGACCAGAGGTGATCGATCAGCGCCATCATCAGCCGGCCAAGAATGTCGACAAACACGGTCTCGCCCATGCTGGCGATCTTGCCGTCGATCCAGCGGTCGGCTGTGGCGCGCACACGCCGTGCAAGAGCCTTTGCATCGGCTTTGGGATCGGCGAATGGAGGGCTGATATCGACGGCAAGGGTCAGGACGGATCGGATCGCGTGATCCAGTCCGGCGATGTCCCATGGGGCGCTCGGCGTTGCGAAACGGGCGATCAGATCGTCGATCGTCTCATTGCGCAGGCGGGTCGCCAATGTGAGCGTATCGCTCCCGTCGCGGATACTGCGGCGTAAATCGTAGACATGGTCGCGCTGGCGTTGAATGATCGTGTCGAATCGCAAGAGTCCGAGACGCCGATCGAAGCTGTAGATCTCATGCCGCTTCTGCGCTGCGCGGATCAGCCGGCTCGCGACCGAAGATGCGATCGTGGCGGCCTGTTCGGGTCGTGTTACGCTGATCGCCGCATTGGTCAGAAACTCGTCTTCCAGTGAGGCATGGAAGACGGAGCGCCCCGGATCGCCCTGTCGTCCGGCACGGCCGCGCAATTGTTCGTCCATCCGTCCGTGATCGTGATGGGTGGTGCCGATCACCAGCAGTCCGCCGGCGGCGATCACTTGCGCGCGCCTGGCGGCGTCGGCGTGTTCGCCGCCAAGCCGGATATCGGTGCCCCGGCCGGCCATTGCGGTGGCGATCGTCACGGCGCCGGGGGCGCCGGCCCCGGCGATGATCTGGGCTTCGCGGGAATGATGTTTGGCATTGAGCACCGCGAAGGTGCGGGTTGTGCCTTTGCTCTTGGTCTCGTCGTCGCGCTGCCGCCAGCCGTTGGCTTCAAGCATTGCCGCCAGTGCCTCCGATCGTTCAATGGATGGAGCGCCGATCAGCACGGGCTGGCCGCGTGCGGAGGCGTCTTCCAATTCCCGCAGGATCGCCCGCACCTTGCCGGCGGCGGAGGCGTGGAGCACGGATTCGTCGACCCGGATCATCGGACGGTGTGTCGGGATGGAGATCACATCGAGGCCGTAGATGTCGTTGTATTCTTCGGCGTCGGCTTTCGCGGTTCCGGTCATGCCGGCTAGCCTGGCGTAACGACGGAAGTAGGTCTGGAACGTGATCGCGGCGAGCGTATGCGTTTCCTCGCCGATGGCGCAACCTTCCTTGGCCTCCAGGGCCTGATGCAGTCCTTCATCATAGCGTCGTCCCGGCATCGGTCGCCCCGTCAGCCCGTCGACCAGGGTCACGCTGCCGTTTGCAACGACATAGTCGCGGTCGCGTGCAAGCAGGACATGAGCCCGCAGCGACTGCACGACATGGTGGAGCAGCGAGATCGATGCGATATCATGCAGCGTCGTCGGGGCCCTCAGCAACCCTTGCTGTTGCAGCCGCTGTTCGACTTCGCTGTATCCCGCTTCGGTCAGCGCGACGCGTCGCCGAGGATCGATCTCGTAATGCCGGGGCTGCAATGAGGCGATGACGGCATCGATCGCCTGATAAAGGCTCGAGTGATCGCCAAGCGGGCCGAACAGCGCCAGCGGCATGGCGGCCTCGTCGATCAGCGTGGCGTCGGCCTCGTCGACCAAAGCGAAAGCATGGCCGCGCTGGACGGTTTCCGCTGCGGAAAACTTCATGTTGTCGCGCAGATAGTCGAAGCCGAACTCGCTGGCGATCCCGTAGGTGATGTCGCAACGATAGGATTCGCGCCGGCTGTCGTCGTCCATCTCCGGGGTGATGACGCCGGTGCTCAGTCCCAGCAAGTCGTAGACCGGCCGCATCCAGCCGGCATCGCGCTCGGCCAGATAGTCGTTCGGCGTGGCGACGTGGACGCCCTGACCGGTCAAGGCATGGAGCGCGCAGACCAGCGTGGCAGTCAGCGTCTTGCCTTCGCCGGTCTTCATCTCAGCGATATGGCCATCATGAAGCGCCAGGGCGCCGATGATCTGCGCCGGAACGGGGTGTTGGTTCAGCGCACGGCGCGAGGCCTCGCGAGTCAGTGCGAAGACCTCCTCCTTGATCTCGTCGAGGGCAATGCCGGCCCGGACTCGTTGCCGCAATTCGGCGACGCGATCACGCAAAACCCCGGCAGGCAGCTCTCGATGGTCCGGTTCCAGAGCGAGAATCCGGCGGGCCGTCGCTTCGTATTGTGTCAGTTTCCGGCAGGTGCCGAAGCTCAGCGCGCGCCTTGCCAGGCGCAGGATCATCGAAATTCAAAAAGGATCGGCATCGTAAAGGCAAACTGTGTACCGCCGACGTCCTTGGGAGGTTCGGGCAACGGCTGGGCGCGTTGCAGGAGCTCGAGCGTTTCGCGATCGAGAGCCTCGGATCCGCTACCCTTGACGATTTTGCTGGAGACGACGTGACCGTGGCGGTCAATGACAAAGGACACCTTCGAAGTGCCGGTCTCGCGATGGATCTGGGCTTCGCGCGGATATCGCTTGCTGCGCTGCAGGTGGAGGGCCAACTTCCGTTTCCAGCTTACGAGCTGCGCCTTGCGTGCGGCCGCTGCGGTCGGCGCCGTCGTGGCCGATGCGGCAACCAGCGGAGGCGCTGCGTTCGGCGTCTTTTCTTTGTCTTCCTTCTTCTCTTCCTCCTCTTTCTTCTGCTCGGGAGGGGTTTCCAGCGCAACGTCGGGTTCGGCTACCTGCGGCAGCGGCGGCTCGGGCTCCGGCTCCTTCTCCGTCTTGACTTCGGCCTTCTCCTGAGGCGGAGGGGCCTCGTCGGTCTGCATTTGCTCTTCGCCCGGCGCAACGTCTCGTGCCTCGGCGTCGCGGAAAGACTCGGTGGTAAAATCCACCTCGATTGCCGTGACGGCATCGAACGTATCGCCTTCCGCCGGAGTCATAAGCAAGGCGGCCGCGACCGCGCCATGGAGCGACAGCATTGCGACGAAGCAGGTGCCCCAGCGCAGCAGCTCGTTGCGCGTCACGTTGCGATAGGGGCGCGACATGCTCATTTCGCGGCTCCGGCGGATTGCGCCCCGCCCACCGACTCAAGTCCGACCAGCGCAATCTTCAGATAGCCCGCAGCTCGCAGATCGTTCATCAACGTCATCACCTCGCCGTAAGGGATGGTCTTGTCGGCGCGGACGAACAGCCGCTTGGTGCGATCCGACGACGTGACGGCGTCGAGAGAGCCGGCCAGACCGGTGCGCGAGATCGGGTTTTCGCCGACGGCGAGCGTCCGGTCGGCCTTCATGGTGACGTAGACCGGTTTGTCGGGCCGGGGCTGTTTTGTCGCCGTCGATGCCGGCAGATCGACGGCAATGTCGACCGTCGCCAGCGGCGCGGCAATCATGAAGATAATCAGCAGCACGAGAATGACGTCGATGAACGGCGTCACGTTGATGTCGCTGACCGGCGCGATCTCGTCCTCGGACGATGCTTGCTGAAGCGAAACGCCCACCCGTGTTACTCCGCGGCCCGCTGATGAGGAACCATCTCCGCCCGGTTGAGATCCCTGCTCACCATGCGCATCAACTCCGCCGAGCCGTCTCCCAGCAAGCCGCGATAGCCGGTGATGGAGCGCGAAAACATGTTGTAGATCATCACCGCCGGAATCGCCGCGACCAGTCCCATCGCTGTCGCCAGCAAGGCCTCGGCAATGCCCGGCGCGACGACGGCAAGATTGGTGGTTTGCGATTTCGAAATGCCGATGAAGGCGTTCATGATGCCCCAGACCGTGCCGAACAGCCCGACAAACGGCGCGGTCGATCCGATGGTGGCCAGAATGCTTGTTCCGCGGGTCATGCGCCGCGCCGCGGCCGCCTCGATACGGCTGAACAGCGAAGCGACCCGTTCTTTAATGCCGTCATGGTTCATGGCGTCTTGCGAACGGCGAATCTCGTCGCGCGCGGCGTGGGTCAGGATCGCGATGTCGCTGCCGGCGCGCTGCAATGTATTGTTCGCCTCTTCGAGGGAGCGTACGCCTTCCACGCTGCGGAGATCCCGCAAGAGTTTGCTCCGCGCACTGAGCAACTCGATCGTTTTGGCGAGCCATACCGACCAGGTCATGACCGAAGCAAGGGCCAGGCCGATCATCACCGATTTCACGATGTAGTCGGCGGCCATGAACATACCGATGGGCGTCAGTTCGTGCGGCAGGATCGGACTCGATTCAGGCGCCTCGGCGAGTTCTGTTGCGAGCGGGGTTTGCTGTTCGACCGGCGCCGCTGGTGGCGTGGCCTGCTGCTCGGCGGGCGACGGGGTATTGGCGTCAGGCGACACCTGAGACGGGGAGTGAGACGCGGGCTGCTGAGATGCAGGTTGCGCTGTCTGCGTCACGGGAGGCGTTGACTGCGTGACCGTCGGAGGAGCTTGCGTGGAAGAGTTTGTCTCGGAGACGCCGGATCGCGTCAAGGACTGGGCGTGAACGGTGTGCGGTGCGGACGACAACATCAAAAGAGATGCAAGCGCGATCGCTGAAGCTTTTGCGGCTCGCGTTCGGTTATTGCGTCCCGTCGTTCGGAAGAGATTCAGAGACAGCTTCATGGTGGTGAACTCTATAATCATGCGCCGGTCTGCACTGTCCGAGCGAGCCGAAAACCAGATGCGCAGGTATCTGCGTTCGGTCTAGCGTCTGTGCTTTCCAAATCAAACAGGCAAACCGGCCGAAGTTTTAGAATCTCTTTAAAACATGCGGCGCGATGACGCAGTTCATTCGCCGCCATGGTGGATGTGCTGTCGCGCGCCGCGCTCATTGACGCTTCATCGAAAGGGCGCGAGCTAGAACCTCTGTAAACTGCGTCGAATTGCGACGCCGATATGTTGCTCACAAAAAGTTTTTAGTTAATGACGACCGACATGTCGCGGTTACCGATTTGTTTCCGCGATGTCAGCAATCATGGATGGGGCGATGGGCATGTTATCGGCGGATCACGCGAGCGATACGAGAAGCGGCAACGGAGCGGCAGGACATTCATCAGTCATCGGCTGGGGCAAGGCGATGATCGGCGTTGCCGCGGTGATGCTGATCCCCGATTCCGCCGACGCCCAGCCGGCGTCCAGCGCTGAAGATCTTCCGCAGGTTCGCGTTACGGCGCCGAAGCGGCAGGCCAAGAAAAGAACCGTACACCGTGCGCCGGTACGGGCCGCGCCGGTGCCGTTTGTTGCCGCGCCGAGCAACGTCCAGGTCAATCCTATCGTCGGCGACGGGCATGGGGTCACCGGCTATCAGGCCCCGGCGCAGGCCGGGATTTCCCGCCTTCCAACCTCGCTCGCCGATACGCCGCAAACCGTCAACGTGGTGACGCAGCAGGTACTCCAGGAGCAGCGTCTCCTTAGCATGGAAGATGCGCTGCGGACGGTGCCGGGCATCACCTTCAGCGCCGGCGAGGGCGGCCAGCAGGGCGACAGCCCGATCGTCCGCGGTTTTGCGGCGCGGGGCGACATGTTCCGCGACGGCATCCGCGATCCGGGCTGGTACACGCGTGACCTGTTCAGCGCCGACCGCGTCGAAGTGTACAAGGGGCCGTCGGGATTTGCCTTCGGCCGCGGTTCGACCGGCGGCGCGATCAACACCGTCTCGAAGTTGCCGCAAGCCACCAACTTCGTCGATGGCACCGTCAGCGGCGTCACCAGTGGCGGTTATCGCGCCGAGGTCGATGCCGATGGCAAACAAGGGAATTTGTCCGGCCGCCTCGCGGCGATGTATCAGGATATTCCCACCGCCGGTCGCGATCACATTTTCGCAAAGCGCTGGGGCGTCGCTCCGTCGGTCAAGGCGGAGTTCTCGGAGGATACCCGCGGGATCTTCAGCTACGTCTATCAGGGCGAGGACAGCGTGCCGGATTACGGGCACCGCTATCTGCCGGCGCCGACCTACAGCCAAACGACCGGCGCGCTGGCCACCCCCGGTTACTTCGGCAACGGTGCGGCGACCCCGCCGATGCCGGTCCCCCGCCATGTCTGGTACGGCGTGGTGGGTGGGCCGCTGGCTGACCGCCAACTCACCGACACCCACATCGCGACAGCTCGTTTCGAACATGATTTCAACGACAATTTGAAGATTTCGAACGGGACGCGATACGTCAGTGTCAACCGCATGGCGCGGCCGACAGCCCCGCGCGGCGAATTGCAGGCCGACAACGCCACGGCCATCACGCCGGGCTATCCAGTTGAACTGATGACGATGGGGCGGCAGCACTTCGAGACGGTGACCAACAACACGCTGCTCATCAACCAGACCGACCTGACCGGCAAGTTCTGGACCGGCGGCTGGGAGCATACGTTCGCGGTGGGCGCCGAAGCCGCGCGCGAAACCCGCGATCAGATACGCGCTAATTACTGCGTGCCAGGCGATCTGGCGTGCCGAACCAGCGCCTTTGCTCCCGTCGATACATCCTTTGGCGGGCCGAATACCGGGTTCGGCTTGCCGAATTCGACGGTGTCGACCAACTACGCGGTCTACGGCTTCGATCAGGTCAAGCTCAACAAATACTTCGAGCTACTCGGGTCGATCCGTTACGACAACTTCCGTTCGAAATACACCAATTTCGCGTTGGCGCCCGGAAGCGAGCAGCTTGGCCGGACCGACGATATGGTTAGCTGGCGCGTCGGCGGGGTCTTCCATCCGACGTCGAAATCGAGCCTCTATGCTGCCTATGGCGTGTCGTACAATCCTGCGGCTGAATTCCAGACGCTCGACGCCCGCGACAACAACGCGGCGAACCCCTTGCTGGCTCCTGAGCGCAACACGACGATCGAAGTCGGCGCCAAGGCGGATGTGCTTAACGGCAAGCTGACGCTGAGCGGCGCGGTGTTCCGGATCGAAAAGACCAATCTGCGTATTCCGATCGATCCGATCGCCGGAAACCTCGCGCTGGTGCTTGGCGGCCTTGCGCGCGTGGACGGTGTCGAGGTGAGTGCCGCAGGCAAGCTCACCGATCAGTGGGGCCTGTTCGCGGGCTACAGCTATCTCGACTCCAAGATCGTCAACACGACTGATCTTTCGCAGTTGGGCCGCCAGCTGCCCAACACGCCGCCGCATAACTTCTCGCTGTGGTCGACCTACGACTTCACGCCGCAGTGGACCGTTGGCGGCGGTGTGACTTATGCAGCACGTACTTTCGTCAATCCGACGAACACCTCTTATGTGCCGGAATACTGGAAGCTCGATCTCATGACGAGCTACAAGGTCACCAGGGATTCGCTGCTGCAGCTCAACGTCTACAACGTGACGGACGAGCTGTACTACGGCCAATACTACCAGGGCCACGCCGTTCCGGCTGCCGGACGAACCGCGATGCTGACCTACCGCTATCACTTTACGCCGCCGCCGCCGGTCGCCGATTATCCGGTGAAGGCTGCGCGCTACGTGAGCAAGTAACCGGCGCGCTTTTTTGATCGCAGAAGTGACAATATCGGAGCCGGCGTCGCGAGGCGCCGGCTCTTTATCTGAAAGGACATCCTGGTGCTGGTGCGAATTCCGAATGTCCTGACGCCGGAGCAGGTCCAGCATTGCCGCGAGGTGATGGCGCGCACCGCTTGGGTGGATGGGCGCGTTACGGCCGGGCATCAATCGGCGCAGGTCAAGCGCAACCTGCAATTGCCCGAGGGAACGCCGGAAGCCCGTGAACTCGGCGACATGGTGCTCGCGGCGCTCAACCGGAATCCGCTATTCGTGTCGGCGGTATTGCCGAAGACGATCTTCCCGCCGCTGTTCAATCGCTACGACGCCGATGGCGAGATGAATTTCGGCTCGCACGTCGACAACGCCATCCGCACTGTTCCCGGGACCGGGATGCGGGTGCGGACCGACGTGTCCTCGACGTTGTTCCTGTCGTCGCCCGAGGAATACGACGGAGGCGAACTGGTGATCGAGGATACCTACGGCGCGCATTCCGTGAAGCTGCCGGCCGGCGATATGATCGTCTATCCCGGCACCAGCGTTCACCACGTCACCAAAGTCACGCGCGGCTCGCGTATCGCTTCTTTCTTCTGGACCGAGAGCATGATCAGTGATGTTATACGGCGTGCCATGATGTTCGACCTGGACATGTCGATCATTCGTCTCAACGCCGACCATCCCGAGCACCCGTCCGTGGTGTCGTTGACCTCGCTGTATCATAACCTGCTGCGGCAATGGGCGCAGAGCTGACCCGTTCACGGAACGGGCGCGCAACTTCCGCGACGTTAAAGCGTCCGGGTTACGACAGCATCTGATCGAGCATCGGCGTGGTCCGTTCAGCGATGATAGCGTCATCGTTGCCCGAGAAGCGAATAATTGCCGCGAGCTGGTGTCTGGCGGCGAAATCGGCTCCGGCGTCCGGCCCCAGCACCATCAGCGCTGTCGCGTACGCATCGGCTTCCATGCAGGAGCGATGCAGGACGGTCGCGGTGACCATGCCGTTGGCGATCGGCCATCCGGTTCGCGGATCCAGGGTGTGGGAGAAGTGCTGCGCGCCGCGCGTGAAGCCGCGTTCGCAGCCGGATGTTGCGATCGCGAGGTCGTGCAATGCCACCAGCATCGGCTCGGCGGCGACGCCGGCCGCTGCCTGGGCGGGCCGGTCGATCTCGACCCACCACGGGCTGCCATCGGGCTTGACCCCGTGCCCCCGCAATTCGCCGCCGATCTCCACCAGCGCGTGGTGAATGCCAAGCTCGAACAACGTTTCCGCCACCAGATCGACGGCAAAGCCCTTGGCGATGCCGCAGAGATCGATTGGCCCGCAATTGTGCCGGCGCAGGCGGCGGGCGCCGGTGTCGAGGTCGAGTTGTCGCCATCCGCAAGCCTGGTGACATCGAGCGATCTCATCCGGCGGCGGCGGTGCTCTGCGAGGTCCACTCGGGCCAAAACCCCAGAGGTCGACCAACGCTCCCATGGTCGGATCGTAGGCGCCGCCGGATTCCCGCGCGATGCGCAGCGCGCTCTCCATCACCCGACCGAGCTCCCGCGGCAACTCCTGCCATTGGTTCGGCGGCAACCGGTTGAACCGGCTGATGTCGGATTGGCCTTCCCACGGGCTCATCTGCGCGATCACGCGAGCGAGCGCGAGGGGAATCATCCGGTGTAGCGTTTGCAGGCTGGCGGACGAACCGACGAACTTGACCGACCATGTGGTGCCCATGGTCGCGCCGGAGATTTCGCGAATGCGACCGCCCGCCGGAACGGCGAGCGGCGTCGCCGGCATTGCCGGGATCGCCACGCGCCGGAAGGCTGACGCCGTCATCGGCGTTTTTACTGCGGCAGCACTTCGACCGTGGTGGTGTAAGTGCTACGGCGCTGCCTCTTGCTCTTGTCGTCGCGCACCGATGCGCTCATCCAGTAGAATCCGGGTCCCGGCCATGTGACGCTGAAGGTGCCGGAGTCGTCGGTGGTGACCTTGCTGTCGTTCAGCTTGTCGCGATAGCGGATTCCACCCGGGACGATCTCGACCGCGACGCCGCTGGCGGGTTGTCCGTCCAGCACCAGGCGGAACGTTGCCTTCTCACCAACGACCAGATTGTTCGGGTGGGTTACCGGAACCATTTCAAGCCCGACGCCGGTCGGTTTCAGCGTGTCAACCGAAGGCTTGCCCGATGTGACGAAGGATTCGATCCGGCTGCGGTTTTCCGTGACCTTCACGTCAGTTGCTTTGGCGGGGATAGCCGTTGCGAGTTCCTCGGCCTTGCCACGCCAGCGCTTTTTCTGGCCATCCAGTTTGTAGTTGGCGAACAGGCCCTGATTGGCCACCGTCAGTTTGTAGGTGCCCGGCTGCGTCAGTTTGAAATCGAAGGTGCTGCGAAAGCGGCCCTTTGCCAGGTTCTCCGGCGCGACGGCCTTGCCGTCGGGTCCCTCGACCGACAGGTTGTCGAGTTGCAACGGGTTATGCTCGAAGTAGAACAGGTCGTTGGAGACGGCAGCATCAACCGTGACCCAGACGTCCGAGCCGGACAATACGGTGGCCGATGGCAGCAGCCAGGCGCGGTGAGCCTGCGCCGGCAGGGCAAGCAGCGAAACCGCGGCTGCGATCAACGTGAGCTTGAGATGGTTGGTCATGGCGAAATCCTTTCCATGAAAGCTGTGGGGCGACAAAGTACGCGGCGTAGTCGGGGGCGTGGATTAGGGGGTCAATTTCAATGTGACCGCGCCAAGCTCGCGTTCGCCCTTGGCTTCGCCGGTTGCGGGAGCTTTCGGCGGCCATTCGAACGGGATTTTCAGCAACTCCCGACCGCCGACTTCGCGAGCGGCCTCGATGACAAGCTGGTAGCTGCCCGGGGTCAGCCCATCGAGCGGTTTGTCGGCGCTATCGAACTTGATCTGATGGGTACCGGGCGCGCGGGTGGGGCTCGACAATCCATCGACCGGCATCGTCAGCTCGCGGCCGGCGCGGCGCCACCATTGCCGCATGTCCTTGAGCCATTTCGCGCCCTCGTTCTTCTTGTTGTTGACCTCGTACCAAACGGCGAGGTTGGTGACCTTGCCGCCGTCGGCCGCCTCGACCCACATCGCGACGTAGGGCTTGTGGTACTCGACGACGTTGAGCTGCGGAATATCGATGCTGATCGTGGCTTCGGAGGCCAGCGACGGGCCTGCGGCGAGCGTGGTGAGTGCGGCGGAAATCAGGAGGCGCATTGTTGACCTTCTAGCTATGAATGAGGAGAACAGCGAGCAGCATCGGGATAACCAGCCCCATGCCGACGACGGGCCATGTGGCCGGGCGCCGCTTGGAATGAAGCTGCAGAAGCAGCAGGCCGGTGACACAGAAGATGATCGCAGCGGCCGCGAACACGTCGAGGAACCAGCTCCACGCCTTGCCGGCATGACGGCCCTTATGGAGATCGTTGAGATAGGCGATCCAGCCGCGGTCCGTGACTTCATAGGACACCGCGCCGCTGTCGCGCTGGATGCTGAGCCATGCGTCGCCGCCGGGCCGGGGCAGGGCCACATAGACCTCCTGATCCGACCATTCGGTGTCGCGGTCGGCGGTATCGGCGCCGATCTCGCGTTGCAGCCACCCGGTGATGCCCGGCGACAAAGCCGCCTTGGCTGCGCCGGGCTCAGGCTTGAGGTCGGCGATCAGCGCCTGTGGCAATTGCCCCTCGCGCATCACGACCGTCGGCTTGGCTTCGATTTTCCCGGAATTGTTCAGCGTGATTCCGGTGACGGCGAACAACAACATGCCGATCAGGCAGAGCCCGGAGGTGATCCAGTGCCATTGATAAAGCTGGTTGATAACGAAAGCGCGACGCTTCTTTCGCTGCCAGAGTTCATCGCCGTCGACCATTAACCAATCCGGAATTGTCCATTCGTCCCGCCGCTGTTGCCAGATCTTACAAATCGAGGAGGTGTGAATGCCCGTCAGATCAGCGCCAATTGTTTACCGAAGCCGACCTCGCTTTACTACAGGACGAGATTAGGTTCGCTCTAAACTGACCCCGTGCTGTTCTGCTGCTGACGGCGTATGAGTTCCCAGACGGACCGTTGCCTGCGGGCACGGCGATACGATAGATGCGGCATAAGAACGCGGAGCGGTTGCTCCTGACCATTGTGTCTGCCGCTCGTGTGGCGTTGATGCTGCTGTCGACAGGAGTTCTTCACGATCGGCGAGAGTGGTCGGATCGGGTTCACGCCCCTGCGTTTGGCTGGCGGACCGAGAGGCGGGAGGCGCGGTCGGCGCACTGGCATGCCGGTCGCTTATTTTCTATATCACCTGATGCTGAGTCTTGCGCCAAATGATCAAGGGTAATGCGACTATGACCTCGACAATCGACAGTGACGGCGCGGCCGAAAGCCGGGTGTTTGAAGCGGATGTCGCCAAGCTGCTCCAGATGATGGTGCACTCGGTCTATTCCGATAAGGACGTGTTTTTGCGGGAGCTGATTTCGAACGCAGCCGATGCCTGCGAGCGGCTGCGTTATGACGCGATCAGCGATCCCGCATTGCTGGCGGACGATGCCAGGCCGCAGATTGCCATAACCATCGATGCGGAACGCCGGCAACTGACGGTCGATGACAACGGCATCGGCATGAGCCGGGATGAGATGGTCGACGCGCTGGGCACGATCGCCCGGTCGGGCACCAAGGCTTTCATCGAGCAGGCCAAGGTCGAACAGGCGAAGTCCGCCGAAGCCGGCGACGGCGTGACTGTGATCGGTCAGTTCGGGGTCGGTTTCTACTCGGCCTTCATGGTGGCGGATCAGGTCGATGTGATCTCGCGCCGCGCGGGCGCAGGCGAAGCCTGGCGCTGGTCTTCGGACGGGAAGGGGACGTTCACGGTCACGCCTGCGGATGAGAGCGAAGCTCCTGCGAGAGGCACCCGCGTGATGCTTCATCTTACGGAAGATGCCAAGGGATATACCGATCGGCTCAAGCTTGAACAGATCGTCAGGGAGCAATCGGGCCATGTGCCAGTCCCGATCGTACTTGTCGAGCAGCCCGGAGCCGCCCCGACCGAGATTGCCGATGGCGCGGCGCTGTGGACCAAGCCACGTGGCGAGATAGGCACGTCCGAATACGTTGATTTCTATCGCAGCGTTGCCGGCCATTTCGATGAGCCGGCGCTGACGGTGCATTTCCGCGCCGAAGGGCGGCAGGAGTTCACGGCGCTGCTGTTCGTGCCGCAGACCCGGTCTTTCGATCTGTTTGAGACCGATCGCAAGGGACCGATCAAGCTATACGTGAAACGCGTCTTTATTACTGACGATGCCGATCTGCTGCCCCGCTATCTGCGGTTCGTGCGCGGCGTCGTCGACTCGGCGGATCTTCCGCTCAATATCTCGCGCGAAATGATTCAGGAAAGCCCGATCCTGGCCGCGATCAAGAAGAGTATCACCGGCCGTGTCCTCAGCGAGCTCGAGAAGCTCGCCGAGAAAGACGCGCAGGCTTACGGAAAAGTCTGGGAGGCCTTCGGCCCGATGTTCAAGGAAGGCATCTACGATGCCGCCGACCGGCGCGACGCCATTCTCTCGCTTTGCCGGTTCAGGACCACGGCGGGATCGTTGCGAAGCCTCAAGGACTATGTCGGCGCCCTGAAGGACAATCAGACCTCGATCTACTATCTCGCCGGGCAGGACGCCGCGCGTCTCGAAGCCTCGCCCCATCTGGAGGGTTTCCGTGCCCGCGGCGTGGAGGTCCTGCTGCTGTCCGATCCGGTCGACAGCTTCTGGGTCACGTCCGCGCCGAGCTTCGAGGGGAAGCCGTTCAAGTCCGTAACGCAGGGTGATACGGATCTGGCGGCGATCCCGCGCGTCGACGCCAGCGCCGAAACCCTGCAGGAGGTCAGCGCGAGCGTTACCGAGTTCCTCGCCTTTCTCAAGACGACGCTCGCGGACCTGGTGTCCGACGTGCGCTCGTCCGAGCGGCTCACCGATAGCCCCGTTTGCCTCATAGCGGCCGAGTCGGGGCCTGATCGGCAACTGGAAAAAATTCTCGTTGGCGTCGGACAGTTGACCGGCGCATCCAAGCCGGTTCTCGAGGTGAACCCGAGGCATCCGCTGATCGCTTCGCTGGCGGCGCTCGGGGATGGCGATCGCGCGTTCAAGGAGGACACGGCACGAATGCTGCTCGATGACGCGCGTGTTCTCGATGGCGATCGCCCCAGCGACGCGCTTGAGTTTTCCAGGCGTCTTGCCCGCATCGTCGAGCGGGGACTGCGCGGCTCGACGGCGTAGCGCGTGGTGGATCGCGCCTTTGCGATCCAGCACCGGCAACTCGAGCCACGAGTAATCAGGACGATAGCCGGCGGCCCAAACGATGGTCTTGATCTCCCCGTGCTGGCGCGGTCACTCGTGCTGCGAACGCGCGGCCGGGTAGCGAACGTCGACCTGATCCCGACGAGGTAGAGGCGGAAGGGGGAGATCACACGCCGATTCGACCCAGAAGGACATCTCTCAAGACGACCGCATCGTTGTGTGCTTCATCATGGGCCGAGAAGACGAGCGTTATTCGGCCCGACCGGGCGCGGCTGCGCAGTTCGTCTAGCTGTTCCGGGTGCCCGTGGATCTCATCTGTGTATCGCTGTCGAAACTCCTGCCAGCGGGCGGGATCATGCCCGAACCACTTGCGCAGGCCGGTGCTGGGGGCGATGTCTTTCATCCACTGATCGATAGCGGCGTCCGCCTTGCGAAGGCCCCGGGGCCATAGACGGTCAACCAGTATCCGCGTGCCGTCGTCTGCCGCGGGAGGCTCATAGGCTCGCTTCAGGTTGACGTTTTTGGCCGCAAGCCGCGTCATGGGTCCTTCGCTGATAGCGCTCTGGCTGAGGGCGCGGCGTGCGTTCCCTCAGTCGCCTGTCCCGGGATTTGCCGAGAAATATTGCTCCAGCTTGTCGGCAACGCCGTCGAAAGCTTTCGCGTCGGCGGGAGCATCACGCTTGATGGTAATGTTCGGCCAAACCGCAGCATATTCGGCGTTCAGCTTGAGCCAGTTTTCCAGGCCCGGCTCGGAGTCGGCAAAGATCGCCTCGGCCGGACATTCCGGTTCGCAGACGCCGCAGTCGATGCACTCATCGGGATTGATGACGAGCATATTGTCGCCCTCGTAGAAGCAGTCGACGGGACATACCTCCACACAATCCATGTATTTGCACTTGATACAATTTTCGGTGACAACGAAAGTCATCTCGAAGACTCCGCGAGGGCAGGAACAGGAGCTGGATCGGCGCGAACCCTGGCGCAAACGCATCGACGATCCCGCGAATACCATTCTCGTATGTATTAACAAGCTCCTTGGCTGGGAAGATCAAGCTCCGTAGCAAGGAAGATCATGTCGTCCATACCGCCACGACAACGCAGGGTACAGCCCGGACCAGGGATCGACAAGACAGGGGCCGGATCGGTGCCTTGCGGTGGTGTCCGCGGCAGGATTCCGGGCGGCAGGACTCGTCACAGGCTCCTTCCATAAGATACATGCTAGATGCTTCTTTATATCCCCGATCCTGTCCAAAATCAATATTTTATAGAGATTTTTTGAGCATGGCAGTTCCCTGTATCTGAAAAAATGCGTCAAATCTCCAACACTAGATCCCGATCGATAAAGGAGACGAATATGGCGGAGCGACTGTCGGAGGACGCACGAAAAGCAGCGGTCAAGGCGTTGTCGGGTTGGTCGGAGGTCGCGGGCCGCGAGGCCATCGCGCGCGTCTTCACGTTCCGGGATTTCAACGAGGCTTTTGGCTTCATGGCGCGCGTCGCGCTGGTCGCCGAAAAGAACGATCACCATCCGGAATGGCGCAATGTCTATAAAACGGTAGAGGTTGTGCTCGCGACCCACGACGCCGGCGGCGTGACCGAGCGTGATATCAGGCTCGCGGAGGCGATGAACGCGATCGCAAGGCAGTTCGGCGTGGCCTGAACGGGCCGATGCCGGCCTTGCAGCGGGGAAACAGAGTTCCCACGTGGGTAGGGGAGCGGCGACGTCGATGATCCGCCGCCATGACATTTCAGGGACCCTGACAATGGCCTCCGACCATATGGCCTCCGAACACAGTGTGGGATTCGAGCCGGCCGACCGGCTGGCGCGGGACCGCGACAGCGTGCGCCGGCGGTTCTGGAGCAAGCTGAAGCGCGTCGTCGCCAACGTGCCGTTCGCCGAAGACCTGTTGGCCGCCTACTACTGCGCCTTCGACAAGCAGACGCCGCGCCATGTGCAGGCGTCGCTGCTCGGCGCCATCGCCTATTTCATCCTGCCGTTCGACTTTGTTCCCGACATGTTGCCGGTGCTCGGTTTCACCGACGATGCCGCCGTGCTTGCAACCGCAATCAGGATCGTAGCTGCCCACATCACGGCGGAGCATCGCGAGGCTGCGCGCACGGCGTTGAAGCGCGGAATAGAGAACGAAGTGGCGTGAGTGCCTTAAAGCAACATGCGGGTCATCGACGCGCCGTCATGGCCGCATGACGCCATCGCCGGCTTTCGGACCGGTTATGCCGTCCACACTTTGCTATTACGCCGGCGACCTCCGCAACTCGCGGACCGCGGCTTCGGCGCAGGCGTAGCTGTCTCGGACGCGCGTAATATTTTGGTCGATGCCGTCGGAGTGGTCCGATTCTAACATTTGCATCCTGCTGCGGCAGGCGTTCCTGCCAATGTTAAGAATCGAAAGACCACTAGCGAATATAAGTGCTGGCGGAGTTTTGAATTTGACATTCGCGTCACCGACCCGCGGCAAGGTGCGTAGCGAATGTCAAATTCACTCCACTAGGTTGCGAATCGTGATGCGAGCCGCAAGGATGGGGCCGCCTTCACAAATCAGGCATTTCCGGTTATTCCCCGATGATGTGTGATCCGCGCACATCAAGCCATCTTCCAGTCACAATGATGAAAGGACGAGATTTGATGATGTCCATGCGGCAATTGTTGACAGTTCTGGTGGGAAGTCTGCTTGCAGGCGGAATGGGCCTTGCTCCCGCATTCAGTGCGCCGACATCCGGCAGCTCGGAGCCGACGCTGCTCGGGCAGTTCGGTGCGTGGGGCGCCTATACCGCATCGCCGAACGGCAAGAAGGTTTGCTTCGCTCTCGCCAAGCCGTCGTCCTCGAAAACCAATCCGCCGAACCGGCCGCGCGATCCGATCTACGCCTTCGTCTCGACCCGGCCAGCGGAGAAAGTAACGAACGAAGTGTCGGTCACGGTCGGCTATCCGCTCAAGCCGGGCTCTGAAGCCACACTCGATGTCGGCGGCGCGAGCTTCGAGATGTACACCCAGGGTGACGGCATCTGGATCAAGAATGCCGCCGAGGAAGATCGGCTGATCGATGCCATGCGCAAATCCGCCGATGCGACCGTCAAGGGCATGTCGTCCAGGGGGACGCGAACCACGGACGTCTTTTCCCTCAAGGGCCTGTCCCAGGCGCTGGACAAGGTCGCGCAGGATTGCAGGCGCTAGCGTTAACGTCGCAGCATTTGCCGGCTTTCCAGCGGGCCGCGGAAGGCTTATGTCATGCGGCATGAGTGAAACGTCCCGCACCTTGAGCACTATTCCGACTGAGGCCGTCGCCGCCGCGAGCATTCCGGGTGCGCGCGGAATGGCGGTCGGCGATGCTCCTCTGGAAAAAGTCGCGCTCGAAACCTATGTGCCGCCGGCGAAGCCGTCGCTGATCGGCCTGTCGCGCGCGGAAATTTCCGAGCGTCTCGCCGCCATCGGGGTGGCGCCGGCGCAGCGCAGGATGCGGGTGCAGCAACTCTGGCACTGGATGTATGTCCGCGGTGCGAAGACGGTCGGCGAGATGACCAATGTCTCGAAGGACATGCGCGCCGAGCTTGAGAAGCACGTCACGGTCGATCGGCCCGAAGTGGTTGCCGAACAGATTTCCAACGACGGAACACGCAAATGGCTGTTGCGGCTGCCGAGCGGCAACACTCTCGAAAAGCCGCATGAAGTCGAGTGCGTCTACATTCCCGAAACCGATCGCGGCACGCTGTGCGTCTCCTCGCAGGTCGGCTGCACGCTGAACTGTTCCTTCTGCCACACCGGCACTCAGCGCCTGGTGCGCAATCTCACGGCCGGCGAGATCGTCGGCCAGATCATGGTGGCGCGCGACCGGCTGAACGACTGGGCCGACCGCGAGACGCCCCATGGCAATCGCCTCGTCACCAATATCGTGATGATGGGGATGGGCGAGCCGCTCTACAATTTCGACGCGGTTCGCGACGCGCTTTTGATCGTCGCCGACAACGAAGGCATCGGCATCTCGAAGCGCCGCATCACGCTGTCGACGTCCGGCGTGGTGCCGAACATCGTCCGCACCGGCGAGGAGATTGGTGTCATGCTGGCGATCTCGCTGCATGCGGTGCGCGACGAGTTGCGCAACGAGCTGGTGCCGCTGAACCGCAAATATCCGATCGCCGAACTGATGCAGGCGTGCCGCGATTATCCCGCAGCCTCCAACGCCAAACGGATCACGTTCGAATATGTGATGCTGAAGGGCGTCAACGATTCGCTCGACGACGCCAAGCTCCTGGTGAAGCTGCTCAAGGGCATCCACGCAAAAATCAATCTGATCCCGTTCAATCCGTGGCCGGGTACGCGCTATGAATGCTCCGACTGGGAGCAGATCGAGAAATTTTCCGAATACGTTTTCAACGCCGGCTACTCCTCGCCGGTGCGCACGCCGCGCGGCCGCGATATTCTGGCCGCCTGCGGCCAGCTCAAGTCCGAAACCGAAAAGCTGTCGGCTCGCGAGCGTCAGGCGCTTCGCGCCATGGCGATGACGGATTGAGGCATGATCCCGAAAAGTGGGAACCGGTTTTCGGATAAGATCATGCCCAAGGATCGATTGAGTCTCTCATGGCGCTGATCGGCCGGCTGTTCGCGATCGTGTTCGGACTCCTAGCCGCCTGCTTCGTCGCCGGGATGGTCGTTGTCATCGCGTTGCTGTATCCCGAATTCAGCGATCTCGGAATCGAACCGCCCGATCCCGATACGCTCAACATCGTGCTCGGATTCGGCTTCATCTTCGTCAGCGGCTTTGCGCTGCTACCGGCGATGATCGTGGTCCTCGTCACCGAAGCTTTTTATATCCGCGGCTTGCTGGCTTACGCTGCAGGCGGCGCGATTTGCGGCGCCGCCTGCTATCTCGGCCTGATCCCGTTCGACCCGGCGACCATGCATTTCGAAGGCATCGTGCGCCGCCACCTCGAAATCATGACCGGCGCCGGGGTCGTCGCGGGCTTCACCTATTGGCTGATCGCCGGGCGCAATGCCGGGGCGTGGCGTGAGCGTCCACGCGACCCGCGGCCCCCCGATCCGCCGGCACGGACTTGAAGATGCACGGCCTTTTCATGGCGGTCGTCGTCGGCTAAACCGCGCGTCATGAACCGGACCGGATTAGTCATCGCGCTCGGACTTGTGCTCGTGATCGGAATCGTGTTCGGGATTCGCCCCGAATACGATTTGCGCCTCGCGGCGCTGTTCTACGATCCCGCGACGAAAACCTTTCCGCTCAAATCGGACGCGCTGGCTTCGTTTGCGCGCAATGCCGCGATGTGGGTGGCATGGGCGTTCGCGGTCCCTGCGATCGTCGCGCTGATTGTGAAGATGTTTCGCCCGGATCGCCCGCTGATGATGTCGGGCCGGACCGTCGCGTTTCTGCTCATCACCATGCTGCTCAGCGCCGGGGTCCTGACCAACCTGACGTTCAAGAGCTTCTGGGCCCGGCCGCGGCCCGTGATGGTGACGGAATTCGACGGCCCATGGAAATTCATGCCGTGGTGGGATCCGCGCGGCGAATGCGGCCGGAATTGTTCCTTCTTCTCCGGCGAGGGCGCCACCGCGTTCTGGACCCTGGCGCCGGCCGCGCTGACGCCGCCCGCGTGGCGGCCGCTGGCCTATGCGGGCGCGATCACGTTCGGCGCGGTCACCAGTGTGCTGCGGATGGCGTTCGGCGGTCACTTCTTCACCGACGTGGCGGCGGCCGCAATCGTCGCGTTTCTGGTGATCTGGCTGGTTCATGGCTACATCTACCGCTGGCCATCGACGCGGAAGAGCGATGCGGAGATCGATGCCGCGTTGACGCGGTTCGCCTGGCCCGGCTATCGGATGCGGCAGCGGTGGCTAGGCCGCGATGTCGGTCCGGTACCCGTGCCGAAGAAGCCGGCGTGAGCGTCTCCGGGACCTTGCGCGAGGTCCGGTTCCGCCTATAGTCCCGCCGAATTCACGTCATTCCACAGGATTTTCATGAGCAAGAAGGTGGAGAAGGTGGTGCTTGCCTATTCGGGCGGGCTCGACACCTCGATTATCTTGAAATGGTTGCAGACCACCTACGGCGCCGAGGTCGTGACCTTCACCGCCGATCTCGGTCAGGGCGAGGAACTGGAGCCGGCGCGCCAGAAGGCGTTGTTGCTCGGTATCAAGCCTGAGAACATCTTCATCGAGGATCTGCGCGAGGAATTCGTCCGCGACTATGTGTTCCCGATGTTCCGCGCCAACGCGGTCTATGAGGGCCAGTATCTGCTCGGCACCTCGATCGCGCGGCCGCTGATTGCGAAGAAGCAGATCGAGATCGCCGAGAAAGTCGGCGCCGATGCGGTGTCGCACGGCGCGACCGGCAAGGGTAACGATCAGGTCCGCTTCGAACTCGGTTACTATGCGCTGAAGCCCGATATCACCATCATCGCGCCGTGGCGCGAGTGGGATTTCAAGTCGCGCGAGAAGCTGATCGCGTTCGCCGAGCAGCATCAGATCCCGATCGCCAAGGACAAGCGCGGCGAAGCGCCGTTCTCGGTCGACGCTAACCTGCTGCACGCCTCCAGCGAAGGCAAGGTGCTGGAAGACCCGGCGCAGGAAGTGCCGGATTACGTCTATTCGCGCACCATCGATCCGCAGGCCGCGCCGGATCAGCCGACCTACATCACGATCGATTTCGAGAAGGGCGATGCCGTTGCCATCGACGGCAGGACGATGTCTCCCGCCACGCTGCTCGCGAAGCTGAACGAGCTCGGCCGCGCCAACGGCATCGGCCGGCTCGATCTGGTCGAGAACCGTTTCGTCGGCATGAAGTCGCGCGGCATGTACGAGACGCCCGGCGGCACTATCCTTCTTGTCGCGCATCGCGGCATCGAGCAGATCACGCTCGATCGCGGCGCGGCGCATCTGAAGGATGAGCTGATGCCGAAATATGCCGAGCTGATCTACAACGGCTTCTGGTTCGCGCCGGAACGCGAGATGCTGCAGGCGGCGATCGATCATTCGCAGCAATACGTCAGCGGCCAGGTGCGGCTGAAGCTCTATAAGGGCAATGTCATCCTTGTCGGCCGCGACAGCAGATATTCGCTGTACGATCAGGATCTCGTCACCTTCGAGGAAGGGGCCGTGGCCTACGATCACCGCGACGCGGCCGGCTTCATCAAGCTCAACGCGCTGCGGCTGCGCACGCTCGGCCAGCGCAAGAAGAAGCTGGGGTTGTAGTATTGGGAGGTTGTCATTGCCGGGCTTGACCCGGCAATCCATCCGTTTAGGACAGGAGATGGATACGCGGGTCAAGCCCGCGTATGACGACCGTGAAAAGCGGTTTCAACAAAAACAAAAATGGCCGGGACTGCTCCCGGCCATTTTCATTTTGATATTTGCTCTCGGTTAGAGCGAAAACGCTTCAAATCAAAATCATAGAGCCTCGCTTCTGATTCCATCAGAAGCGAAAAGGCTCTAGCGACGCGGCGGCGGAGACGCCGACGCCTGACCACCGTCCAACAGCGGCGTGATGCGACGCACCGTGACGCGGCGATTCTCCCGCGAAGGACCATCGGTCTCCACCTTCAGGTTCTGCTCGCCGTAGCCCTGGGTGACGAGGTTTTCCGGCGGCACCTGGAATTGCTGCGTCAGCAGTTCGGCGGCCGACTGCGCGCGGCGATCCGACAGCGACAGGTTGTCGACGTCGTTGCCCACCGCGTCGGTGTGGCCCTCGATCAGGAACACCTCGCTCGGGTTGCGCGAGATCGCGCGATTGATGCCGTCCGCGATCACCCGCAGCTTTGCGGCCTGATCGGGCGGGATGTCCCACGATCCGGTCGCGAAGGTGATGGTGTCGAGATCGATGCTCGGCATCCGCGCCCGCACCATCGGGCTGTAGCGGACTTCATCGAGCGTATAGCGGCGGTCGATCCGTTCCACCGGCGGCGCGATCAGCGTGTCGTAGATAACTTCCGGCGGCGCATCTTCCGCCTCGACGATATAGCGGTCGCGCGGGATGGTGATCACCGGCGGCGGCAGCGTCACGAAGTAGCCGCCGATCGCACCGGCAACCAGGCCGGCGGCGACACCGGCCGCGATCGAGCCGCCTCGGCCACCGCGGCGGTGATCGTCGTCGCGATAGCTGTTGTCGATGATGACGACTTCCTGGCCACGCTGGTCGCGGCGGATTCGCCGCAGCATCCGGCCGTCGCGATCGTTGACGGTGATGATCTGCGTGCCGTCCGGCCGCACCACGACGGTGCGGGTGTCGTTGCCGACACGCTCCTGCCGGATGTCGCGCGCGCCATAGCGGAAGCGGTCTTCTTCATTGTGCCGGATGAACGACTGGCCGCTCGGATCGCGCACGATGACGCGGCCCGGCTCGGTGATGATGGTGCGGCCGCCCTGTTCGGTCTGGCGACGCTCGGAGCGGAACGCCTCGATGTTGCGTGGCCCCTGCCGTGCTGCGTCCGGCGCGATCGGCTTCAGCGCCTGCGCGCTCGTCGGCGGCGGCGGTAGCGGCGTCGTGACGGTGGGCGGCCCGTGACGGGAGACCGGCGCGCCCGGTGGCAGCGCGGTCTGGCCGCCGGGGGTGGACGGCGGAGTACCCGCTTTGGTCCCGGCGGGGCCGGTTGGTGGGGTGGCGGCCGCTGGCGCCGCGGCGCCGCTCGGCGGCGTGGCCGCGGGCGAAGCCACCGGTGCGGAAGGCGTGGCCGGCGTTGCGCGCGGCGAAGTCGGGGTCACGTCTGGCGCTGCCGGGGTCGTGCTGCCGGGCGCCGGGGTCGTTTGCGCGGGTGCTGCGCCCTTGCGGTGGTCACCGGGACCTCCAGGCCCGCCATGCTCGCGGCCGGGTCCGCTCCGGCCTCGCTCGTCGCGACGTGTCGCATTCGGCTCCCCGTTGGCAGGCGGCGTCGAGGGTGACGTGGTTTGTGGTTGCGGAGCGGGCGTCGTCGGGGCTGATTTTGTCGCGGCCGGCGGCGGAGGTGTCGTGCCCTTCGACGGGGATGGCGGCGGTGCGGCGGTCGGGGGCGCGGGCGGTTTCGGGGCCACCGGAGGTGTCGCCGGTTTTGGCGCGGGCGCGGCTTTCGGCGCGGCCGGAGCAGCGGGAGGCGTTGCGTGCGGCGGCGGTGTCGCCGGCCGTGGTGGAGTAGCCGTCGGCGGGGTCACATGCGGAGGCGGTGGCGCGGCTGGCCGTGCGGCAGCCGGTGGAGGCGGCGCATGGGGCGGCGCTGCATGAGGCGGGGGAGCAGCGGGTCTCTCGGGCGCGCCGGGCGGCGGCGCCGGATGAGCGGGTGCAGCTTTCGGAGCAGGACCTTTCGGCGGCGATTCTTTCCGCTTTGTCTCATTTCCGCTTTCGGCGGATGGCGCGGCCTTTTCGGTGGATGGCGCAGCCTGCGCGAGTTGGACCGGCGCGGATTGCGCGTGCAACGGCGGCGCCGTCAACGACGCGACAGTGAGAGCCGACGTGGCCAGCAGCACCAGGCGAAAGTTCGTCATGACAATTATTATCCCAACAAAAAATTCGGCGACAAACGCGAAGTCTGCTGGCCGATGGTGGCGGGGGCGCGATCAACGGATAGCGATAAGGCTGTAATGTGGCAGCGATCGGCAGCGAAGACGGATTTTATTTTCGGAACGCGCTGCTGAAATGCGCACGGCATTCATAGCGCATTCAGATCGTGCGTCATTCGCAGGCGATGCCTTGCTCGTGAGTACAGATGCCTTTGCTATGTGAGCACATCGGTCGCAGGGGGCTGCGCGGGCGGAGTCGGTGGGCTCGGTGTGGGCAATTCGTCCGGCATTTGGCCGGGCAATTCCTGCGGAGGCGCGGGCGATTCCGGCTCGTGCATCGGCGGTGGCACATCGGGACCGGGCTGCGGATGACCCGGCGGATCTTCGCGCGGCGGCTCCGCCGGACGGCCCGGTTCGACGGGCGGCACTTCCGTCGGTTCATCACCCATCGCGGGTCTCCATTTCCGAAGTTGACAGGTCTTTGCAGCAACCTGTGATCGCTATTTCCATGACTTTTGATGTTCGTGCCTCTTGCAGTGCTAACGGTTCGCATGGCGTGATGTTCCGGAGCGGCGGCTGCGCCACCGAGATCAGCGCCTATCGCCGCGCCCATGGGCTGTCAGCCGTTCGCGCCGATGCGGCGCTCGATCGGATCGCGCGGAAGCAGGCCGCGGCGATGGCGCGGGCGGGAACGGTCAGCCATAACGTGAATGGCAACTTCTTTGTTAGGATCGCGCCCGTCCATCGCCGGCTGGCAGCCGAGAATGTCGCGGCTGGTTTTCCGACCTGCGCGGAAACGATCAGGCAATGGGATGCGAGCAGCGGGCATCGCGCCAATCTTCGGATGTCGAGCGCGCGGCGTGTCGGCGTCGCGTCGGTTGCAAAGCCGTCATCGCCCTATCGGCGCTTCTGGGCCATGGTGATCACGGATTGAGGCGTGCCTGCTCACCGGCCGTCAGCGCGCATACCGTTCTGACCGAATCAGAACGGGCGCTTTAAGCTATTGAGCGGTCCTATTTCCTTGCGGTGAACCGGTTTCCACTTCACCGCGAAATGCCATGCGCGCCGGCGCTCAGACCTGCCGCTCGACCAGCTTTCGCTTCAGCATGGCAATAGCCTCCGCCGGGTTCAGTTTTTTCGGACAGGCCTTGGTGCAATTCAGGATGGTGTGGCAACGATAGAGCCGGAACGGATCCTCGAGATAGTCGAGACGTTCGCCGGTGGCTTCGTCGCGCGAATCGGTGACCCATCGCGCCGCCTGCAGCAGCGCGGCGGGGCCGAGGAAGCGATCGCTGTTCCACCAATAGCTCGGGCATGCTGTCGAGCAGCAGGCACACAGGATGCACTCGTAGAGGCCGTCGAGCTTTTCGCGGTCCTCGTGGCTCTGCAACCATTCCTTCTGCGGCGTCGGCGTGGTGGTCTTCAGCCACGGCTCGATCGAGGCGTATTGCGCGTAAAAATTTGTCAGGTCGGGAACGAGGTCCTTCACGACTGGCTGATGCGGCAGCGGATTGATCTTTACCACGCCGCCGGCCAAGTCGTGCATCGACGTGGTGCAGGCCAGCGTATTCTGGCCATCGATGTTCATGGCGCAGGAGCCGCACACGCCTTCGCGGCAGGAGCGGCGGAAGGTCAGCGTCGGGTCGATGTGGTCCTTGATCCAGATCAGGCCGTCGAGCACCCTCGGGCCGCACTCGTTGACATCGACATAATAGGTATCGATGCTGGGATTCTTGTCGTCGTCGGGGTTCCAGCGATAGACCCTGAATTCGCGCGTTTCGGTCGCGCCTTCAGGCTTCGGCCAGGTCTTGCCGCCGGTGGCCTTTGAATTTCTCGGAAGCGCGAAGTTAGCCATCGGTCTGCCCTTGCTGTCTGTCCGTCATAGCCGGAGTTGACCCGGCGTCCATTTGCTTCGTGAAGGTCGGTCAAGCCCGCGGATGGTGCTTCGTTTCAGTTCAATACACCCGCGCCTTCGGCGGAATGGACTGAACGTCGTTGGTCATGGTGTAGTCGTGCACCGGGCGGTAGTCGATCGTGGTGACGCCGCGATCGCTCAGCCGCGCCAGCGAATGCTTCATCCAGTTCTGATCGTCGCGATCGGGATAGTCCTCGCGCGCATGGGCGCCGCGGCTCTCGGTACGGTTGGCGGCGGAATCCATCGTCACCACCGCCTGGGAGATGAGGTTGTCGTATTCCATCGTCTCCATCAGGTCCGTGTTCCACACCAGCGAGCGATCGAACACGGCGACGTCGGCGATCCCGTCATGGACTTCGTGGATCAGTTTCTGACCCTCCGTCAGGATGTCGTGGGTGCGGAAAACCGCGCAGTTGGCCTGCATCACACGTTGCATGCTCTCGCGCAGCCTGGCGGTCGGCGTACCGCCGGAGGCGTAGCGAAACCGGTCGAGGCGACTGAGCGCCATCTCGCCGGAGTTCGCGGGGAGATCGGGCTGCCTGGCATTGGCGGTGAGCTTTTCGGCGCAGTGCAGGGCGGCGGCGCGGCCGAACACCACGAGATCGATCAGCGAGTTGGAGCCGAGGCGGTTGGCTCCGTGCACGGAGACGCAGGCGGCTTCGCCCACCGCCATCAGGCCCGGCACGAGCGCATTGTCGTCGCCGGTCTTTTTGGTGACGACTTCGCCATGGTAGTTGGTTGGGATGCCGCCCATGTTGTAGTGCACGGTCGGCAAGATCGGGATCGGCTCGCGGGTCACGTCGACGCCGGCGAAGATCTTCACCGACTCCGAAATACCCGGCAGCCGCTCGTGCAGCACTTTCGGGTCGAGATGGTCGAGGTGCAGGAAGATGTGGTCTTTCTTCTTGCCGACGCCGCGGCCTTCGCGAATTTCGATCGTCATCGCGCGCGAGACGACGTCGCGCGAGGCGAGGTCCTTGGCGGAGGGCGCATAGCGTTCCATGAAGCGCTCGCCCTCGGCGTTGACGAGGTAGCCGCCTTCACCGCGCGCGCCTTCGGTGACGAGGCAGCCCGAACCGTAGATGCCGGTCGGGTGGAACTGGACGAACTCCATGTCCTGCAGCGGCAGGCCGGCGCGTAGCGCCATGCCGCCGCCGTCGCCGGTGCAGATGTGCGCCGAGGTGCAGGAGGCATAGGCGCGCCCGTAGCCGCCGGTGGCCAGAATGGTGGTCTGGGCGCGGAAGCGGTGCAGCGTGCCGTCGTCGAGCTTCAGCGCGATCACGCCGCGGCAGACGCCCTGATCGTCCATGATGAGGTCGATGGCGAAGAACTCGATGAAGAATTCGGCGGCGTGGCGCAGCGCCTGGCCGTACATCGTGTGCAGCATGGCGTGGCCGGTGCGGTCGGCGGCGGCGCAGGTGCGCTGGGCCTGGCTCTTGCCGTAATCGATGGTCATGCCGCCGAACGGGCGCTGGTAGATCTTGCCCTCTTCGGTGCGCGAGAACGGCACGCCCCAGTGCTCGAGTTCGTAGACTGCCTCCGGTGCGTTACGCACCATGTACTCGATGCAATCCTGATCGCCGAGCCAGTCCGATCCCTTGACGGTATCGTACATGTGCCAGCGCCAGTCGTCCTTGTGCATGTTGCCGAGCGAGGCGGAGATGCCGCCTTGCGCGGCTACGGTATGGGACCGCGTCGGAAAGACCTTTGTGATGCAAGCGGTGCGCAGGCCGGCCTTGCCGCAACCCACAGTGGCCCGCAGGCCGGCCCCGCCGGCGCCGACGACGACGACGTCGTAAGTATGGTCTTCGATGGGATAGGCCTTGCCGTTGGCGGCCGCCGCCGCGCTGCCGTTTACGGCCATGAACTAAACTCCGGATGACAGTTTGAAGATGGCGTAAGCGGCGGCCAGCGCCAACGTGACGGAGAAGAAGTTGTTCGCCATGATCGACGCCAGTTTCGTTTTCTCGTCGTGCACGTAGTCCTCGATGATCACCTGCATGCCGATCTTCATATGCCAGATGCTGGCGACGACGAACAGCAGCATGATGATGGCGATCGGCGGCGAGCCGAGAATCTGCGCCGCCCCGGCCTGGTTGCGGCCAAGCAGGATCATCATGACCACGATCATCGGTACGATGAGCAAGATCATGGCGACCGCGGTCAGACGTTGTCGCCAAAAGTCCTTGGTTCCGGAATGGGCTGCGCCGAGGTTACGAACCCGCGATAGCGGTGTCCGCATCGACTTCGGACCGGATAGCGGCTCCATGGTCATCGTCCGCCTCCGACCGCATAGGCGACGATCCACAGCAGCACCGTGAGCAAAATGCCGCCGATCAGCGCTGCCCGAGTGAGCCATTCACGCTCGGCCGGCTTGAACCCGTAACCGAGGTCCCAGACGAGGTGGCGAACGCCGCTCAGCATGTGATGCATCAGCGCCCACGTATATCCGAATGCGATCAGCCGGCCGATCCAGCTCGCGGTGAACGACTGCACCGCGGCATAGGCGCCCGGCCCGGACGACACCGCAATCAACCACCAGACCAGCAGCAGCGTCCCGAAATAGAGCGCCATGCCGGTCGCGCGATGGACGACGGACAATGCCATCGTCAGGGTCCAGCGGTAAATCTGTAGGTGCGGCGAAAGCGGACGTTCGATCCTGACAGTCATCGATGCCTTCGCTGGTTGCGGGCGCGCGGCGCCAGCCCGGTTGGGATCCGCGAAAAGCAAATTCTATTCATATATCTATGGAGTCGAAATAGCCTGCGCAACGTTCAAATCGCTATTTGAGAATGGCCGTTCAGGGCTACGGCATTCACATTTCTTTAACATAATGTACCGGGAGGCGGTATGCCTGAAGCACGATTCATGGCTCGCGCAGGGATGCCACGCGTGTCTTCGGCTCGAAGAAAAAGAAGATGTGCCGTCTGATTCGGGGGGGCGGTGATGGCAAAGGCATATTCTGCAGATTTGTGCGGCGTACGATCCGGAGTGAACGCGGCGTCGCGGTCTGCGTCACACGATCTGGAGCTTCTACGGTCGCAAGGGTATCAGCTTCAAAAAAAGCCGTTGCGCGGCCGGGGGTGGCGGAGAGAGTGGGATTCGAACCCACGGTACGGTTTCCCGCACACACGCTTTCCAAGCGTGCGCCTTAAGCCACTCGGCCATCTCTCCAAGTGCCTTCTCATGACGGGGCGTGCCGGTTTTTGCAAGAGAGAGGCGCCGTGACGCCGGGATTTCTCATAAATATATGAATAGTATAGTGTATTTTTGAACCATAGCGATCCGTTCCGGCGCGCGTCGGGTCAGGTGTATTCGTTGGCAAGCAAAATGGCGCCGCACCTCCGATCAAGGACGTGGATGGCCGAGACATAGGCAAGCGCCGACGACGCCCGTTCTTCGAACGGCTATGCCCCCCTACCATGACGCGTTGAAACGCTTCATGGTCAACCGTCTAGTGAATACCAGCGCCGCTACGCGAGCCGACCAAGTGCAGCGGCCATGGTTTCGGCGATTCCACAGCGACGCTTTCGCTTACGACCGTCCTGTTGGACGCCTGCGCGTCCTCGAGCGCGTCGGAAAAATCCGCAAACCACTGCTGGATGGTGCCGGCGCGCAGCTTCCGCATCATGGCTTCCCAGCGCATCCTGCGTTCCGTCAGTGGCATCGAAAACGCGGTGGCGATGGCGCGCGCCATCCCGTCGATTTCATGCGGGTTAACAAGGAGCGCTGTCTGTAGCTCGTTCGCCGCGCCTGCGAATTTGGACAATACCAGCACGCCCGGATCGGCAGGATTTTGCGCGGCGACATATTCCTTGGCGACGAGATTCATTCCGTCATGCAGCGGTGTCACCACGCCCACGCGCGCCGTGCGATAGAGGCCGGCCAGCACGGTCTGGCTGTATCCCCGGTTGAGGTAGCGGATCGGCATCCAGTCGGTTTCGCCGTGACGGCCATTGACGTCGCTGACGAGTTTCGCCAGTTCGCTCTGCAGGTTGCCGTAGGCCTCGATGGTGCCGCGGGAGGGGGTCGCAATCTGCAACAGCGTCACGGTGCGCTTCAGCGCGGGTTGCGAGGTCAGCATCCGGTCGAAAGCATTGATCCGATTCACCAGTCCCTTCGAATAATCCAGGCGGTCGACGCCGATCGCCAGTTGCTCTCCGTGCAGGCTGCGCCGCAGCCGCGAGACGTCCGGATGCGAGGATGCCTTGGCGGCCTGCAACGCGAACTTCTCCACATCGATCCCGATCGGAAATACGGCGCATCGCGACTTGCCGTGACGCGAGGTCACAACGCCGTCCTCGATCTTGAGGCCGAGTTCGGATTGAAGATAGCCGAGAAAATTTTCGCAGTCGTCGTCGGTCTGGAATCCGATCAGATCGTAAGCCAGCATCGCCTCGACCAGGTCGCGATGATGCGGAACGGCGCCGATGATGGCGCGGGTCGGCCACGGCGTATGCAGGAAGAAGCCGATCGGATGACGGACGCCGAGATCGCGCAGTTCGGCGCCCAGCGACAGAAAGTGATAGTCCTGAATCCAGAAGGCGGTGTCCGGTTTGCGGAAGCGCATCAGGGCCCGCGCCATGAAGGCGTTGACCTCGCGGTACGACTGATAGTCGTCCCGCGACACGTGAATCAGATCGGATCGGGAGTGAAGCGCCGGCCACAGCGCCGAGTTGGCGAAGCCTTCATAATACCCGCCGTAATGCGCCGCGGGCAGATCGAGTAACGCCAGCGCTCCGGCGCCCAGGGCTTGAACTTCTGCAAATGAATCCTTGTGCAGCCCGTCGCGCACACGACCGCTGGACCCTACCCAAATTGCGCCCGATTTCTCAACGACCGGCAACAACGCCGCCGCAAGGCCGCCCGTCAAGGGCTCGTTGGCCCGCGCGCGCGCCACCCGATTCGAAACGACAACGAGGTTCACAGGGGTCCCCTCCTGGTTTTGCACCCGTAGATAAACGCTCGTTCATCAATATGGTTCCTGCCTCCTTCCAACCAAATTGACGCCAAATTCGGGCAACATGGAACGATACTCAAAGTTCCAGTCATTGAAGCCAGTTATTGAGGGAAGAATTCGCTGTCACAGCGGTTTTTACTGCAAGTGTCTTTACATTCGATCAACTGCGCCAGTATCGGTCTTCCCAGTTCCGCGACAATCTCATGCCGGTGAGGATCAATCCCGCCATGGAATATGTTTGCGGGAAATTACCGAATAGCGCGCCGGTTTTCGGATCGACGTCCTCCGACAGCAGTCCGTAACGATTGCGATGCGCCAGCGCATCCGTGAATGCCTCCCGCGCTTCCTCGCGCCGTCCGAGCGCCCACCACGCATCGATCAGCCAGAACCGACAGATCAGGAACGCCGTCACCGGAACACCGAAGTCATCTTCCGCGGCGTAGCGCATGACATGCTTCTCACGCAGCAACTCGCGCTCCATGGCGGCGACGGTTTTCACGAATCGCGGATCGTCGACCTCGCAAACGCCGAGTTCGGGCAGCAATAGCACGCTCGCATCGAGATCGTCGGACCCGAACGCGGCGGTGAAGGCCTCGCGCTTTGGATTCCAGGCGCGATCCAGCAGTTCGGCGTGCAGGGGATCGGCGACCGCATTCCAGTGCGTCGCGCGTTCCGGCAGGCCAAGTCGTTCCGCGATGGCCGCAAGCCGATTGACCCCGGCCCAGCACATCGCCGCGGAGTGAGTATGGATGCGCTGGCGACCGCGGTATTCCCAGATGCCGGCGTCGTTCGTCATCGCAACCCGGGCCGCCTTGTGACCGAGCGATTCAAGCAGGGTGAACAGACTTTCGTCGCCTGCGCGCGGCAACCGGCGATCGAAGAACAGCGGCAACGCCGCCAGAATGGCGCTGCCATAGGTGTCGTGCTGTATCTGGTCGACCGCGGCATTGCCGACACGCACCGGCCCATCGCCGTGATAGCCCTGAAGATCGGTGGCGATCCACTCGTCCAGCGGCAGATTCGGGACCACGCTATAGACCGGCTTCAGATCCTCGTCGGTATTCGATGCGATCGACAGCGTGAAGCCGATGAAGTCCTCCATCGTCCGCGTCGCGCCGACGCGATTGAGCGCCTTCACGACGAAGTAAGCATCGCGCAGCCAGCAATAGCGATAGTCCCAGGTGCGGCCCGAGCCGGGCGCCTCCGGAATCGAGGTGGTGTGCGCGGCGATGATGCCGCCGGTTTCCTCGAAGTTCGACAGCTTGAGCGTGATGGCGGCGCGGATGATGGCTTCCTGCCATTCATAGGAGATGTAGAGGCGTCGTACCCAGCCCAGCCAATAGGTTTTGGTCTCCTCGGCGAAACGCTGGGCGGTCGACGCCAGATCGCCGGGGAAGGCTTCGTCGTTGCCGAACACGAGATGCATCGGTCGCGTCAGAACGAACGGCGTTTCGTTTTCGATCAGGGCTAGCGGCGCGTCGGTGGTGACGCGGATAGCCGTATCGTCTTCTTCGAAGTAGCGGATGTGGTTGCTGCCCATCGAGTGCCGCTTGAGCGGCTTGCCGTAGGCGTGCGTGGGCCGTATGCGAATCGTGATCCGGGGCAGGCCCGCGATCGGCTCGATGATCCGAAACATCTGCGGCGGCCGGAATATGCGGCCATACTGCCGGAAGCGCGGCGCGAAGTCGGTGATACGCACCGCATTGCCGTGGCTGTCGGTCAGGACCGTGGACACGATCGCGGTGTTGCGGACATAGTCCGACTGGAAATCGGCCATGCCGTCCAGCACGACATCGCTGAAGCCCTTTTCTTCATTTCCCGCAAGCAGGCGCGAAAACACCGGGTCGGCGTCGAAGCGCGGAAAACACCACCACACCAGCCGCGCGGTCGGATCGACAAGCGCGGCGGTGCGGCAGTTGCCTATCACGGCGAGATCGAGGCCATGATCGCTCATTCCGCGACGGCCCGTTCATCATCGAGCAGACGGGCCAGCCAGGCCCTGACATCGCTGGGCGCATGAAAGTGGCCGTCGACGCCTTGGGCGCGCCGTCCCACCGAGAACGAGAGGCCCTTCATGTCCGGCATGATCGCAAACACCGTTTCATCGGTCACATCGTCGCCGACGAAGACCGGACGCCGTCCCTTGAACGGCTCGTGCGCCATCAATTCGGTCACGCCGGTCGCCTTGGTAAATCCGGAATGCTTGATCTCGCAGACGAACTTGCCAGGCAGTACCTCGATCGGCGCGTTCGGCAGATCGGCCCGTATCGCCGAGACCGCGTGGTAGATCGCCTGCTCGGTATCCGGCGCCTTCCTGAAATGCAGCGCCAGCGAGTAACCCTTGTTCTCCACCAGGATGCCGGCATGCAGTTCGGCAATGGCCGCAAAACGCCGGATCAAATCCGGGTTCATCGGCGGAGCGTGCGTAGCCACGGCCTCGCTTTCGGTCGAAATCCGCATTTCCGCGCCGTGGCCGCCGACCGCCGGAAACAGCATCGGCGCGAAAATCCTGTCGATATCGCTGAGCGAGCGCCCGCTGACCAGCGCCAGCGCGCCGTCCGTCCGTGCCAGCAGCCGCGACAGCGAGGTCGCGAGCTTTGGCGGCACACGAACTTCGCTGGGCGACGGCGCGAGATCGAGCAGGGTGCCGTCTATATCGAGCAGCAGGGCGGATTCGCGGAGCGGCAGCATCCGAGATCCGGGGCCGTCGGCCATGGAAGCGGTCTTCTTCGGCACAGGTTCCATTAAATCCTGATTCATCATGACTCCACAACGGCGAGCGGCGACGCCACCGATTCGAGCGGGCGCCGTTCGGCGGCAACCCCGTATCGCCAGCCGATCAGCGCCGCAGCGATCATCAACGCCGATCCGAGACAATATCCTGCGAACACGCTGTCACGCGAGCCGCTGTCGATCAAGGCGCCGAACAGCGCAGGACCGGCGACGCCGCCGATTCCGGTCCCGATGGCATAAAACATCGCGATCGCCAGCGCCCGCACTTCAAGGGGAAAGGTCTCGCTGACGGTCAGGTAGGCCGCGCTGGCGGCCGGCGAGGCGAAGAAGAAAATCACCATCCACGCGATCGTCTGCGTCTGCGCGGTGAGAACGCCGGCGGCGAAGAGATAGCCTGATACGGTCAGCAGAATACCGGATATCCCATAGGTGAAGGCGATCATCGCGCGGCGTCCGACCGTATCGAACAGCCGCCCGAGCAACAGCGGTCCGAGAAAATTGCCCGCCGCGAACGGCAGGATGTACCAGCCGATCCGATCCGACGGAATGCCGAAGAAGGTCGACAGCACCAGCGCGTATGTGAAGAAGATCGCATTGTAGAAGAACGCCTGCGCGGTCATCAGCGCAAGGCCGACCAGCGACCGCTGCCGGTATGCGCAGAACAGCGTTCGCGCCACCTCGCGCAGCGGCGTGTGGTCGCGCATCCGAAGCCGGATCGTCGGCCAGCCCCCGTCGGCGGGCGCATCCGGATCGCGAGCCGCCATCCGTTCGATGTCGGCAACGATGCGGACCGCTTGATCCGGCCGTCCGTGAATCATCAGCCAGCGCGGGCTTTCCGGAATCCATAGCCGCATCACAAACACCACTAGTCCCAGCACGGCGCCGGTCAGGAACGCGAGCCGCCAGCCCAGTTCGGGATCGATCAGTTGCGGATCGAGCAGCACGATCGCGCCGACCGCACCGAGGGCGGCGCCGAGCCAGAAACTGCCGTTGATGGTCAGGTCGGTCCATCCGCGGTAACGCGCCGGCACCAGTTCCTGAATCGTCGAATTGATCGCGGTGTATTCGCCCCCGATGCCTGCGCCGGTGAGAAACCGGAACAGCGCGAAGCTGCCGGTATCCCATGACAGCGCGGTCGCTGCCGTCGCAGTCAGATAGAGGGTCAACGTGACGAAAAAAAGTTTCCTGCGCCCGATCCTGTCCGTCAACCAGCCGAAGACCACCGCCCCGAGCACGGCACCGACAAGATAGGCGCTGCTGGCGAGGCCGATATCGAGGTTGGTGAAGCGCAGCGTGGGACTGTCCTTGAGCGCGCCGGACAATGTTCCGGCGAGCGTCACCTCCAGCCCGTCCAGTATCCATGTGATTCCGAGGGCGGTTACGACCCGCGTATGAAACGGGCTCCAGCGCAGGCTGTCGAGACGCGCGGGAATGTCTGTCTCGACGATCCGGTCCATAGGGTCCTGCAAGGATGGTCCTTCAATCGGATACTGTCTGACGGGCGCTGTCTTTGGCTGGAACTTGAAAACGCGCAACCCGGCTCCGAGTTCCCTCGGCCGCACCGCCGCACAATGACGATCCGGGTGGCCGCGAAACAGCAGGCCGCGAAAAAATAATGCCACGAGGCGCGTCGCAAGCCGCCCCATGCTTGCCTGTGTCATGCAGTGCGAATGCGGTTGATCGATGCATCACGTCCGATATTCACCACAGGTTGACAAGCGCTGCGCCGCCGGTTTGAAAATGCGGTTCGCGTAAGATAAGGTCGCCACGGCGCGGGCTGGAATGGCGTTTGACTGTTGGACTGGCGTCGCATGAACATTCGGATTCGCCGTGCGCCGTGTCGATGCTGACGATGATGCCCGCAATGGCGCCGGCGGTCGCATCGGCCGCGACGGAAAACGGCAGTGCGCGGGTCACGCTCGTGATCGGCGATGCATGCGTGAGGTCGCCTCCGGCCTGTTGTTCGGCGTGCTGGCGGTAACGATCGGTGTCGTGAGCCCGTCGCGGGCCGCCGACGACGGCGGGCCGTCCGGAGGCGCTCTCGTGACCGTCGCCCGCGCGACCAACGCCTGCTTTTCCGACATGGTCCGTGTGACCGGCTTCGTCGTCCCGCGCCGGGAAGCGGTGGTCAGCCCGGACCATGAGGGGTCGCGCGTGACCGACGTGCTGGTCCGCGAGGGCGACATCGTCACGCTGAATCAGGAACTGGCGAAGCTGACGCCGCCGCCCGGCAGCAAATCGGGATCGGTGGTCCTGCGCGCGCCCGCGGCCGGACTCCTCACCCAGGTTCGCACCGCCGTCGGGGCACTGGCTTCGCCGCAGGCCGGGCCGATGTTTCGAATCGCGATCAACAATGAGGTTGAGCTGGATGCCGAGGTGCCATCGATCCATATACTCAAGCTCAATCCGGGCGCGAGCGCGCGCATCAGCCGCGAGGACGGGCCCGATCTGGTCGGGAGCGTCCGGCTGGTGTCGCCCGAGATCGATCGCAAGACCCAGATGGGTCACGTCCGGCTGTCCCTGAGCGCGGATCCGACTTTGCGGATAGGAATGTTCGCCCGCGTCAGCATCGACGCCAGGCGCAGTTGCGGCGTGGCCGTTCCCCGCTCCGCGATCGATCGCCTGACGGTTCAGGTGGTGAACGGAAATATCGTGGAGACGCGACGCGTCCGCGTCGGATTGACGTCCGATACCGGCGTCGAAATCCTCGAAGGTCTGAAAGTCGGCGAAATCGTCGTGGCCGATGCCGGCACTTCGCTGCATGACGGCGACCGGGTCAGGGCGATGTTTGCCGATGAACTCGATCGGTCGCGGGTACGTTAATGGCGCTCAATGTTTCCGCCTGGTCGATCCGGCACCCGCTCCCGTCCGTTCTCTTTTCGATCATTCTGCTGACGCTCGGCTGGGTCAGCTTCACCAAGCTCGCTATTACGCGGCTGCCCAATGCGGATATTCCCGTGATCTCGGTGGCCGTCTCGCAGTTCGGTGCCGCGCCGGCCGAACTGGAGGCGCAGGTCACCAAGACCATCGAGGACGGCGTCTCGGGCGTCGAGGGCGTCCGGCATATTTCATCGTCGATCACCGACGGCCTGTCGCTGACCACGATCCAGTTCGCGCTGGAGACCAATACCGACCGGGCGCTGAACGACGTCAAGGACGCCGTGACCCGGGTTCGCGCCAATCTGCCGCAGAACGTCAACGAGCCGCTGATCCAGCGCGTCGACGTCATCGGACTGCCGATCGTCACCTATGCCGCGATCTCGCCGGGCAAGACGCCCGAGCAACTGTCGTATTTCGTCGACGACGTGGTCAAGCGCGCGCTGCAGGGCGTGCGCGGCGTCGCCCAGGTCGAGCGCATCGGCGGTGTCGAGCGCGAAATCCTGGTGTCGCTCGATCCGGACCGCCTGCGCGCGGCGGGTCTGACGGCGGTCGATGTCAGCCAGCGCCTGCGCGGCATCAACGTCGATGTTGCCGGGGGGCGGGCGGAGATCGGCCGGAACGATCAGGCCATTCGGACCCTTGCCGGCGCCAAGACCATCAACGAACTGGCGGGGACGATGATTTCGCTGCCGGCCGGCGGCGAGCTGCGGCTCGACGATCTCGGCACGGTGACCGACACCATCGCGGACCGCCGCACCTTCGCCCGCTTCAACGGCGAGCCCGTCGTAGCCCTCGGCATCAAGCGCTCCAAGGGAGCGAGCGACGTCGTGGTGGCGAAGGCCGTGCAGGAGCGGATCGACGCGCTGAAAGAGCAATATCCCGAGGTCGATCTGAAACTGATCGACACCTCCGTCGAGTTCACCAAAGGCAACTATGAAGCGGCGATCTCGACCCTGTTCGAGGGCGCGACGCTTGCCGTCATCATCGTATTCCTGTTTCTTCGTGATATCCGCGCCACCGTCATTGCCGCGATCTCGCTGCCGCTATCGATCTTTCCCGCCTTCTGGGCGATGGACCTTCTCGGCTTCTCGCTGAACCTGGTCAGCTTCCTCGCCATCACGCTCTCGACCGGCATCCTCGTCGACGACGCCATCGTCGAGATCGAGAACATCGTGCGCCACATGCGGATGGGCAAATCGGCCTACCGCGCCGCGCTGGAAGCCGCCGACGAAATCGGCCTCGCGGTGATCGCGATCAGCCTCACCATCATCGCGATCTTCGCGCCGGCGAGCTTCATGTCGGGCATCGCCGGGCAGTTCTTCAAGCAGTTCGGCATCACCGTGTCGGTGCAGGTGTTCTTCTCGCTGCTGGCCGCGCGTTTCGTGACGCCGGTGCTCGCCGCCTATTTCATGAAGGATCATCCGCACGAGGCTCCGCCGCCCGGCCCCGTGCTGCGCGCCTATGCCAGCCTCGTTACATGGTCGGTGCGGCACTACTTCGTGACGGTTCTGATCGGATTTGCGGTCTTCGCCGCCTCGATCTGGAGCATCAAGCTGCTGCCGCAGGGCTTTTTGCCGGCGCAGGACACCGCGCGTTCGCTGCTGGCGATGGAGCTGCCGCCGGGATCGCAACTGGCCTACACCGAGAAGGTAACCGAAAACATCGCGGCGCGGCTGCGCAAGCGGCCGGAAGTGACCAGCGTATTCGTCGACGGCGGGCGCGTGCCGCCGGGCCTTCAGGAAGTGCGTCGCGCGTCCCTGATCATCAACTATACGCCCAAGCAAGACCGCGGCATCACCCAGCGCGAGCTTGAACTCTCGATCGGACAGGAGCTCGAAAGCGTTCCCGACATTCGTTACTGGTTCCTCGACGAGAACGGCCTGCGCGCGGTATCGCTCGTGGTGACCGGGCCCGACATCGGCATCGTCAGCAACGTCGCCAACGAGCTGGCGACGCAGATGAAGCGCATTCCGCTGCTCGCCAACGTCACGCCGGAGACCTCGCTCGACCGCCCTGAGTTGCGCATCCAGCCGCGCGCGGATCTCGCCGCGCGCCTTGGCGTCTCGACCGAGCAGTTGTCGCAGACCATTCGCGTCGCGACGATCGGCGACGTCGGTCCGGCGTTGGCGAAGTTCGATGCCGGCGACCGCCAGGTTCCGATCCACGTGCAACTCGAAGACAGCGCACGCGCCGATCTGAAGATGCTGGAGCAGATGCGCGTGCCGATCGGCGGCGGACGCGGTCACGTCCCGCTCTCGGTCGTCGCCGATATCAGGCTGGATCAGGGTCCGACCAGCATCAACCGCTACGACCGGCAGCGGCAAGCGACCATCGCGGCCGACCTCGTCGGCACCGCCGCGCTCGGCGACGCGACCAGGAGGATCAACGAACTGCCCGTGATGAAGACCCTGCCGAAGGGCGTGACGGTCAATCCCTCAGGCGATGCCGAGAGCCTGAACGAGTTGTCGGAAGGGTTCGCCACCGCGATCACGGCGGGGCTGATGATGGTTTATGCCGTGCTGGTGCTGCTGTTCGGCACCTTCCTGCAACCAATCACCATTCTGTTTTCGCTGCCGCTGTCGATCGGCGGCGCGATCATGGCCCTGCTGCTCACCGGCAAGCAACTCACGACGCCGGTCTGGATCGGCATCCTGATGCTGATGGGCATCGTCACCAAGAACGCCATCATGCTGGTGGAGTTTGCCGTCGAATCGATCCGCCAGGGCCGCGCGCGGGAGGAGGCGATCATCGATGCCGGCATGAAGCGCGCCCGTCCGATCGTGATGACGACCGTCGCGATGGTGGCGGGCATGATGCCGAGCGCGCTGGCGTTCGGCGCCGGCGGCGAATTCCGCTCGCCAATGGCGCTGGCGGTCATTGGAGGCCTGATATTTTCGACGATCCTGTCGCTGGTGTTCGTCCCCGCCATGTTCCTGGTGATGGACGATGTCGGCGCCTTCATCTGGCGCTACGGCAAGCGCCTGTTGACCTCGGGCACTGAAGTCGCCGAGCCGGCCGCCGCCGAACGCGAGCCGCCGAATGGGCGGTTGCCCGGCGCGGAATAGTCCGCGGGCTATGCGTTGCGCGCCACGGCGGTCAGCCGGCTCATGTTCTTGAGCAGGATGCGGCCGCGCTGAAGCTTGAGAATGCCGTCCTTGCGCCAGTGGTGGGGCTGGCGGTTGATGCTCTTGTGCGCCGCGCAGAAATTGCCCTTCAATCGCCGAACGGTTTCGAGCCGCGGCCTATAGTCCGAGATGGCAAGATGGGAGCATTGAAAATCGCAGGCGTTGCCGCGACCTGCCTGATCGCGATCGCGATCGTGCTCCTCGTGACCGGAATCCCGTCCGGTTTCGTCACCTCGCTCGTGCAGGACCGGATCGAACGCGAGACCGGTTACCGGATCGCGATCAACGGCAAGACAGGAATCGGGTTGTGGCCGTCGTTTAGCCTCGCGCTGCACAACGTCACGCTGGAAAATCCGAAGACTACCGCAACCGATGTACACATTGCGGTCGGAGAAGTTCGCGCCGCGCTTCCATTTGCCAGCCTGCTGTCGGGAGCCCCGAAAGTTTCGGACCTGACCATTGATCATGCCACGCTGCGGCTGCCGCTGCTGCGCGAGCGCACCCGCATCGACATTCCGCCCGGGCCGGACCACTCTGGAGATACGTCGGAAGACGACACGCCATTCCCTATCGACCGGGTGACGATCTCCAACGGCACGATCGTTTTCTTCGATCCGCAAACCAGCTCGGAAGGCCGCGTCGGCGACGTTAACGCGAGCGTGACGCTCAGTACCGACCGGCAAATCAACGTCACCGGCAATGCGCGCCCCGGTAATCATTCGCTGAAGTTCGGGATCAAGGCGACACCGCCCGCGGGGCCGCTTGGACGACAGAACATCCCGACGGAACTGACGCTCGACGTTCCCGGCCTGCCGACGCGCGAGTTGACCGCCAAAGCCGAGGTCCGGATCAACGGGCGAATGCTTCTCATCAATGGCCTGTCGGGATCGCTCAACGACGGCAAGTTCAACGGCTGGGCATCGGTCGATTTGGCGAGCAAGCCGCTGGTGAAGCTCGATCTCGATTTTCAGCGGCTCGGCTTAGGCGCGGCGCCGCGTCAGCCTCCTGCACCGCGATCTGGCGCGCAGCCATGGAGCGATGCGCCGATCGATGTTGGTGCGTTGAACTACGTCGACGCGCAGGTGAGGGTTTCGGCGGCCGAACTGAATATCGGGGACGCGCGCTTTGCGCCGGCCGCGGTCGACGCCACCATCGCCAGCGGCGTTATGAAAGCTTCATTTTCGAACCTTGGCGCATATGACGGGCAAGCCAATGGCGCCCTGACGATCGATGCGTCCACGAACAATCCGTCCTACGCGCTCCGGGCCGGCGTGACCGGCGTTCGCGCGCTGCCGCTGCTGTCGAGCCTTGCGGATTTCGACAATGTCGATGGCAGGATGCGGGCGATGGCCGACGTGCGGGGCACCGGCGCCAGCTTGCGCGCGATCCTATCGAACCTGACCGGGACGGCTTCGATCGACGTCCGCGACGGCGCGATCCGCAATCTCAACCTTGCGAAAATGATCCGCGCGTTGACGTCGGGCACCCTGTCAGGATGGCAGACGCGCCCGGACCAGACCACCGACATGTCGCAACTCAGCGCGACCGCAACCATCGCCCAGGGACAGGCCACCACCAACGACCTGTTTCTGGCCGGGCCGCTGGTGCGGATGACCGGCGCCGGTACTGTCGATCTCGGCTCGAAGACGCTGGATTTCCGGGTCGAGCCGAAACTCGTCATGACCGCGGAGGGTCAAGGGGGGCGCGCCGACCCGGTCGGCCTCGGCATTCCGGTCGTCGTGCAGGGGACGTGGAGCGAGCCGCGCATCTATCCGGATGTGGCCGGCATTCTGGATGATCCCGCAGCCGCCTATGCGAAGCTTCGGGAATTGGGGCAGGGACTGTTCGGCCAAAGCGGACTTGGAAGGTCCGACAAATCCGGCCCCAGTCTCGGAGAGACTCTTGATAGCATGATCCGGCAGGGTCTCGGCGCCGGCGCGGGCACGGGTGAACCGCCCGCTTCCGGCCGGCCATCCCAGGGAACGCCGTCCCAAGACAAACCGTCCCAAGACAAACCCCCGCCCATCGACGACATCATGAAGCAGCTGTTCGGCCGCTAGCTTTCTAACTTTAAGGTTTCACTCGCAATGACAGCGACACCGATCCCGCTGGAGCGCCTACCACATCGTCTGCCGCGCGCGCTCCAGCCACGTCCTGTCATATTCCTCGCCGCCAACCCGATCTTTGCTCATGTCCGCGAGGATTTGACCCGGCGTCGGCAAGCTCTTGGGGTCGACACGCCTGTCGGGATCCCAGAGGTGCGAGCGGATGATGGCGCGCGCGCACTGAAAGTAGATCTCCTGCACAGTCATGACGATGACCGAACGGGGTATTTTGCTCTCCACCCCGAACGACGCCAGCAGTTCGGGATCGGCCGACACCAGCGCGCGGCCGTTGACGCGCAGGGTGGTGCCGGACCCCGGGATCAGAAACAACAGCGCCGCTCTGGGATCGCGTATGAGATTCCGCAATGAATCGACGCGGTTGTTGCCGCGCCGATCGGGAATGATCAGCGTGAGGTCGTCGTGAACACGAACGAAGCCCGGCAGATCGCCGCGCGGCGAGCAGTCAAGCCCTTCCTCGCCGCAGGTCGCCAACACGGCGAACGGAGAGCTTTCGATCAGCGCGCGATAGGACGGTGTGATCCGGTAGGCCACCTTGATGGTCGCCGCCTCGCCGGGCTGGCCGTAAATGGCCTCGAGCTGCTCGATCGTCTCGATGGCGGTCACCACAATTGCTACTCCCTTGCGTTGAGACGGCCTGTCCCGCTATCGATGGCCCGGACGGGTTGCCGGGCATGCCGCTGTCTCTAATGATGTCGACCACAGTCACATCGGAAACCGTTTGAGGCGTCATCCACGGCTCGTCCAGACCTGTGCTCGATTTTTAGTGGCGATCCGGCGTGCGTGCCGAGGGATAGGTTGAAAAGAAATTCGCTCGGCCATACACGGCGAGCCTTTGCGGCGCAAGCGCCCGGCCGGTTTCGCAAGACGCCGATCGGGACAGGTGGCGAGCCCCGCATTCCGGGCTCGTTCCGCGCAATCGAGAACGACTCTAGCGCCCTGTTCGTTGCCGCATCGCCTTGCGTGCCAGGGCCAGTCCCATCAGCACGAAGGCTGACGTCACTTCCGGGCCGCCCACCACAATGCGCGTCGGCGTTTTCATCTTGTTCCATTCATAAGCCTTGAAGGGGCCGCGCCGCCCGCCTTCGCCGACGTGGCCGACGATACAGTTCAGCGCAGATGTGAAAGTCTCCGCATCCGCTCCAAGGTGGCCCAGCGCAATCAACGCAAGAGCGGCGTCGAATACGTTCATCTCGGCTGACATCAGCGTGTCCTGCACATACGCCAGAACCCGGCCGCGAATGTAGCCGAAGCTGTCATCGGGATCGATCGCCTGCCGGGCGGCGGACGGCAGCGCCGCAAGCGCCGCGTAGCAGCGTCCGAAATAGGCGCAGTAAAGCTCGGGCAAATAATAAATATGAGACCGGGGATTGCTGAACGCGCCGCTCTCCACCAGCCGTCTTTGGAAGCCGATGACCCGCTGCACGGTTTGCAGCCGCTGCGGCGTTTCGAGAATGCGCCACCGCGAACAGTTGCGGAAGCTGACCTCGAGAACATCGAGGTTAAGGGTGGGATCGAGATCGTTGCCGTACGGGCGGTCGCCCGCAAGATTGTCGATCCAGGTGACGATGCCGCCTTCGTAATCGATGTTGTCGTTGAGCGGCACGGTCACCAGCGGTTCGTTGGCGCCGCCGCCGACCTGATAGCCCGCATAGAAATCGAGCAACGGCTGATCGAGGATCGGATCGATCGAGCCGGCTTGCGTCGCGGCCGAAAACGAGCAGGCCGTGGTGTCGCAGTCGGGAACGTAGATGCCGAAGCCGAGGTCCTGCTTGATTTGCGCGAAGAAGCGGTTGAAGCGCGGATGGGGATTTGGCGCCAGTGCTGTGATAACGCTGACGCGTTTGCCGTTGTGTGAGAACACCTCCTCGCGGCTGGTCTTGAGGCAGAAATCGACCATCCCGGTGCTGGCGCGGCGGATCGCCTCGGTTTCCGCGGGCGTGGCGAGACCGGTTTCGGCAAAACTCAGAAGCGCCTCGGTGAAGAACGCATCGTAATAGGCCGAGCGATGGCGGATCTGCACCGGCTCCCACATCGGTTCGGCGACGCCGCGCCACGGCGGATTGATAAAGTCGCGCGCCGGCGACCGCGCGATGAAGACCCGCGCCAGATTAAAAAGCAGCGTCGAGTTCTTGTAGCCGCGCGCATCGAGGCCGGTGAGGGCGGCGAGAAAATCCCGGCCGTGCAGATCGGGGTCGCCGATCAGGTTGAACGCGGCGAAGGTCGGAATGAAGCCATTCTTTCGAAACGACTGGAGCAGATGCGCGCCGCAAGTTCGGATGACGCGTTCGATGTCGGCGAGGTTTGGCGCCGGTCCCGACGAGACCACAGGTCCGGGCCGGGGATGGTGCAAGGTCACCGTGTCCAGCAGGGCGGCCACCGGCCGCCCGATCGCCGCCCAGTCCGGGGATTCGTCGTCCCGCGCGCGCCGCAGCGCGTCCTGAAGTTCCCGAAAGCGGGTCTGGTCCCGGAGTTCGGGCAGACCGGCCCGCCGCAGCAGCGGGCGCAGGGCCGGATTGGCGAGCGCGGTTCTGTAGAATTTGGCCAGGTGAGCGTCGCCGCCGTGGTGGCGCAACAGCAGGGGATCGCACAGGTCGTACAGCGACGGGCCGTCTTTGCGGTTCGTCAGCGCGCGATAGACAGCGCCGGCGACGTGGCGAACAGTCATGATTTACTTTCCGCGCCCCCATGCGCGTTCCGATATCTCATCAAGGCTTGTTCCAGCCAAGTAATTGAAAAACTACACGAATAGGCAGGAAAGACAAATGTGACCGATGTCACGGCATCAGCCGCGAGGTAGCGGTAGGTTGATTGCCATGACCTCCGGCCCCGCAACTTTCGCACTCGCCCCCGCTGTTTCCGGAAACTGCCATGATGGCTGCGGCGTGCTTAACCAATTGTGTTTCCGATAAATAAAGGTTTCATGTTGCTCATGGGGGACCCACAGGGTAGGACCTTCCTTATGCTGCGGTGCCGCAAAACGAGCGTATTTGCCCGCGATAAGTCAGGTGCCCCCTAAAACCAATCTGGCGTTGGCGCGACCTGCGAGCGCCGTCGGGCATGACCAGGAATTGATCGTTATGACGTTCGGGCAGTTTCGCGTTTCGCCCCGCTCGGTCACGTTGGCCGCCGTCCTCGTCGGGATGGTGTCGCTGGCGATCGGAGCCCATGCCGCGCTCAACAAGCGCAGCCTGGAAGTCGCGAAGGCCCTCACTGTAGCCGACACGACCGGCAACATCGCCGTCAAGCCGTCGCGGGTCGCGCTGGTCATCGGCAACGCGCATTATCCGGATGCGAACCGGCCGTTGAAGCAGTCCATCAACGATGCCCGGGCGCTGACGACGACTCTGCGGCGCGACGGTTTCGACGTCATCATGGTCGAGGACGCCAACAAGGACGATATGCGCCGCGCGGTCCGCCGTCTGGAATCGAAGATCGGTCCCGATACGACGGCGCTACTGTTCTTCAGCGGCTTCGGCATTCAGTCCGGCCGCGAGAGCTACATGATCCCGGTCGATGCGCGGATATGGAAGGAAGCCGACGTCCGGCGCGACGGGCTTTCCATCGAAACCGTGCTCGGAGCGATGAAAGAGCGCGCCGCCAAGGTCAAGCTGGCGGTGATCGATGCATCGCGGCGCAACCCGTATGAGCGGCGCTTCCGCTCCTACTCTCATGGCCTTGCGCCGATCAATGCGCCGGACAATGCGCTGATCCTGTCGTCGGCCACGCCGGGACAGGTCGTCGATGAGTCCGGCGGGCAATCCAGCCTGCTGGTGGCGGAATTGCTCAAGAGCCTCGATATGCCGAATGCGGACGCCGAAACCGTGTTCAGCAAGACGCAGGTCGCGGTTTCGCGCGCGAGCGAAGGTGAGCAGGTCCCGACGGTGTCGTCGTCGCTGGTCCAGGACGTGCCGCTCAGGTCCGATGCGGCGACGGCCTCGCGCAAGGCCGGCAGCTAAGCGGCTTACTTCGCACTCGCTTCCGCGGCGACCGGCCTGACCGGATCGCCTTCGCGCAACAAGGCGCCGGCGCGCGCCACCACGACGTCGCCTTCCGACAATCCCTCGCGGACCTCGACCTGTCCTCCCGACAGCAACCCCACCTCGACATGCCGCGTTTCGACCCGCTGGTGCCGGACGACCTGAACCACGGTGCCCGCGCTCCCATACAGGATCGCCGTCAGGGGCACCGCGATGCCGCAACTCTCGCCGGTTTTGATGATCGCCCGGCCGGACGCATTGACGAGCAAATGCCGGCTCGGGTCGACGGATATGAAGACCTGCCCAAGCTGGCTGTTCGGTTCGATCGTCGGTGCGACGAGCCGGACCTTGCCGTCGATGTCGCCGGCGCCGACGGCCTTGACCTTGGCGGGCTGATCGCCGGCGAGCTTCGCCAGATCGGTGGTCGGCACCTGACCGACCAGATCGAATTCGTTGCCGGTGATGATATTGAACAGCGCCTCGCCCTTGCCCGAGGCGATCGCTCCGACCTCGGCGGACGAATTGCTGACCAGTCCGGCCACCGGGGAGTGAACCTGGGTCGATCCGCCTTCGGGACGGTTGAGGCGGGCAAGCACCTGTCCGGCGGTGACGCTCTGTCCCGGCTCCACCATGATCTCGGCGACCTTCAAGCCCGGCCGCTCCGGGCGCACCGCCGTCTCGTTTTTAGGGATCAGGATTCCGGTGACCTCGACGGTAGCGGAGAAGCAGGACCGGGTCGCTTTCAGCACGGTAACGGCGGCGCCGTTCGGGGTATCCTGCTCGTCGGCCGCGAACCCCTGGGGAGCAATGACGGTGGTCCCGAGCACAACGGCGAGAGCGATCGCCTGCCTTGCAATGGAGCGCGGGCGCGGGAATTCCGTCGGCATTGAACAATTCTTTCCGAAAAAATTGCAGGTCGTGGCGATGGTTTGCAACTGCTTCAGGACCGGTGGCACGCAAGCCTATTCAAGCCGGGATGTCGATTCAACAATCGGCACCCGACCGCCATCCGGATAGCGGTCGGGGTGTGATCCGGGACCGGGATCGAACAGCATCGTCACGCCGTCGCCGGCGGCCAGAGATCAAATGGACGTGAGCCGGCTTCTAAAAATGCCTCCCTCCGCAGTTCAACCGCCGCAGCGCGGTTCACCTCGCAAACCCTCGACGGTGACTCATTCTGAAATGCCTCGTTTCTTACAGATTATTAAGAGACAGCCTCAACCCCGCTTGGTCAGGTGTGATAGGGTCAGGCAACAAGGCGCCATGATTGTCTGCATCTAAGTCATTCGGACGGCTGCGATCAATCGGAACGGTTTCGACACATCCTTTGAACACTGAAATGACCGCAACCCACATCGGATAGCATCTATAAACATAAGATCTTCGATGGCCCGTTCATGAACCAGCCAATCAAATCTCTCAAAGAGGCTCCGCTTACCGAGACCGCAGAGGGGACCAAGCGGAAGTCGCGCTGGCGTCTTGCATGGATCCTGCTGCTGGTTTTGGCGGTTGTCGCCGGCGTTGCGTTGTGGCGCCAGCGCACACAAGCACCGCAACCGGCGAGGAGCGGCGGGAGCGCTCCGCCAATGTCGATCGTCCCGGAGACCGTCGGCAAGGGTGATATCGGTGTCAACCTCAACGCACTCGGCACCGTCACCTCGCTTGCCACGGTCACTATCAGGACCCAGATCAGCGGTTACCTGATGAAGATCGATTTCAAGGAAGGACAGGACGTCAGGAAAGGCGACCTGCTCGCGGAAATCGATCCGCGTCCGTATGAGGCCGCGCTGGCTCAGGCGAACGGAAATCTGACGCGCGACGAAGCGCTCCTGAAAGGCGCCCAGGTTGATCTGACTCGCTACCGGGGCCTGGCGGCGCAGAATGCGGTGCCCCGTCAAACCCTCGATACCCAGGTGGCCCTGGTCGCCCAATACCAGGGCACGGTTGAAGCCGATCGGGCCGCGGTGAAGGCAGCTCAGGTCAACCTGCAATATTGCCGTATCGTTTCGCCGCTCGATGGACGCGTCGGATTGCGCCAGGTGGATCAGGGCAACTACGTGACGCCAGGGGACACCAACGGCCTCGTCGTGATCACGCAGTTGCAACCGATCAGCGTGCTGTTCACGCTGCCGGAAGACAATCTGCAGGCCATTTCAAAGCGGATTCAGGCCGGCGCCACGCTGCCCGCGACCGCTTACGACCGTAGCGGCGCCAACAAAATCGCGGATGGCGTGCTGCAAACCTTCGACAGCCAGATCGATCCGACCACCGGAACGATCAAACTGCGGGCCCAGTTTCCAAACGATACGAGAGCCCTCTACCCAAATCAGTTCGTCAATGTCCGGCTGCTGGTCGATACGCATAGCGGCGTCACGGTGATGCCGACGGCCGGCATTCAGCGCGGCGTTCCGGGTACCTTTGTCTATCTCGTCAATCCCGACAGCACCGTATCGGTCCGCAAGGTGGTGCTCGGCGTGACGGACGGCGAACGTGTCGAGGTCCGCTCCGGGCTGGCGCCGGGTGACCGCATCGTCGTCGACGGCGCCGACAAGCTGCGCGACGGCGCCAAGATCGCCCTTCGTGCGGAAGCCGGCAACAACAGCAATCCGGCATCAGACAAATCGGGAAGCAAGAAACAGCCTTCGGAGAGCGGGCAGAAGCAATGAGCCCATCGCGACCCTTCATTTTGCGGCCAGTGGCAACCACGCTGCTCATGGTCGCAATCATGTTGTCGGGCCTGCTCGCTTTTCGCTTCCTTCCGGTCGCAGCGCTCCCCGAAGTCGATTACCCGACCATCCAGGTGCAGACCTTTTATCCCGGCGCCAGCCCCGACGTCATGACATCGTCCGTCACCGCGCCGCTGGAAGTGCAACTCGGCCAGATGCCGAATCTCAACCAAATGAGTTCGGTGAGTTCCGCCGGCGCATCGGTCATCACGCTGCAATTCGGCCTCAGCATTTCCCTCGACGTGGCGGAGCAGGAAGTGCAGGCTGCCATCAATGCAGCCGGTAATCTGCTGCCCGCCGACCTGCCGGCGCCGCCGATCTACGCCAAGGTGAATCCGGCCGACGCGCCGATCCTGACGCTGGGGTTGACCTCGGCGACGATGCCGCTGACGCAGGTGGAGGATTTCGCCGACACTCGCCTGGCGCAGAAAATCTCCCAGCTTCCCGGTGTCGGCCTCGTGAGCATCAGCGGCGGGCAGCGACCGGCCGTGCGCGTTCGTGCCGACATTCGCAAGCTCGCCGCCTACGGCCTGAATATCGACGATCTCCGTACCACGCTCGGCAATGCCAACATCAATACGCCGAAAGGAAATTTCGACGGGCCGATGCGCGCCTATACGATCAACGCCAACGATCAAATCAAGAACGCAGCCGACTACAAGTCGTTGATCGTCGCCTACAAGAACGGTTCTCCGGTACGGCTGAGCGATATCGGCGATGTGGTCGATGGCGCGCAGAACGACAAGCTCGGCGCCTGGATGAACAAGGTTCCGGCAGTCATTCTGAACATTCAGCGGCAGCCGGGCGCCAATGTGATTTCCGTGGCGCAGGGGGTCAAGGATCTGCTGCCGCAGCTCCAGGCCTCGCTCCCCACCGCGATCAACGTCGCCGTTCTCACCGACCGCACCGTCACCATTCGTGCATCGGTACGGGATGTCGAATACGAGCTTACGCTCGCGGTGATCCTGGTCGTGCTGGTGATATTCGTCTTCCTGCGCAGCGCGCGGGCGACCCTAATTCCGAGCCTCTCGGTGCCGCTTTCGTTAGTCGGCACGCTCGGTGCAATGTATCTGTTCGGCTTCAGTCTCAATAATCTGTCCTTGATGGCGCTCACTATCGCGACCGGTTTCGTGGTCGACGACGCCATTGTCGTTATCGAAAATATTTCGCGCTATATCGAACAGGGGGAAACACCGTTGCAGGCTGCCCTGCGCGGCTCGGAACAGATCGGCTTTACGATCATCTCCCTCACCGTCTCGCTGATCGCGGTGCTGATTCCGCTGCTGTTCATGGGCGATGTGGTTGGCCGGCTGTTCCGGGAATTTGCCATCACCCTGTCGGTCACCATACTCATCTCTGGCGTGGTCTCGCTCACGCTGGTGCCGATGGCCTGCGCCAAGCTTCTGAAAGCCGCGGCGGATGATCGCGAGAACCTGTTCCAGCGCTACAGCCGCGAAGGCTCCGATCGGCTGATCGCGGCTTACGGCCGCGCTCTCAATTGGGTGCTCGATCGCCAGACGTTCGTGCTGCTGGTGGCGCTGGGCACCTTCGTACTCACAGGGGCACTCTACGTTATCATTCCCAAGGGGTTCTTTCCGCTTCAGGACACGGGCGTCATCCAGGCGATTTCCGAAGCGCCGCAATCGGTGTCCTACGCCGCGATGGCGGAGCGGCAACAAAAGCTTGCGAGCGCCATTCTTGAGGACCCGGACGTCGACAGCCTGTCCTCGTTCATCGGCGTGGACGGGACCAATACGACGCTCAACAGCGGCCGGATATTGATCAATCTCAAACCGCACGATCTGCGCACATCCAACATCACAGCGGTGATGCAACGCCTGAAGGAGCGCGCGGCCGCGCTCCCCGGCATCACGCTGTATATGCAACCGGTGCAGGATCTGACCATCGAGGGCACCGTCAGCAGGACACAGTATCAATTCGTTCTTCAGGATGCCGACGCGGCGCAGTTGACCGAATGGACCCCCAGGCTAATCGATCGATTGAATGCACTTCCGCAGCTTGCCGACGTCACCAGCGACATCTCGGCGCAAGGGCTCGCGGTCTTCGTCGATATCGACCGCGACCAGGCTGCGCGTTTCGGCATCACTCCCGCCACCATCGACAACGCGCTTTACGATTCATACGGACAGCGGATCGTCTCGACGATTTTCACGAACTCCAACCAGTATCGCGTCATTCTGGAAGCCGATCCGTCGCTTCAAACGTCGCTGCAATCGCTGTCCGCGATCTATCTTCCCTCCTCGGTCGGCGGCGCGCCGGTCCCGCTCTCGGTGCTCGCGAAAATTCGGGAGGAAACCGCGCCGCTGCAGGTCTCTCATCTCGGACAGTTTCCTGCAACCACGATCTCGTTCAACCTTGCTCCGGGCGCGTCGCTGGGCGAGGCGGTGTCTGCGATCAAACAGGCGCAGCTCGATGTCGGACTCCCGGCCAGCGTGATCAGCAGTTTTCAGGGAGCCGCACTGGCGTTTCAATCATCGCTCTCAAATCAGATCTTCCTGATCTTCGCAGCGATTGTCACCGTCTACATCGTGCTGGGTGTTCTCTATGAGAGCTTCATCCATCCGCTCACCATTCTGTCCACGCTTCCCTCGGCCGGAATTGGCGCACTGCTGGCGCTGATGCTGGCCGGCCAGGATCTCACCATCGTCGCGATCATCGGCATCATTCTTCTCATCGGAATCGTAAAGAAGAACGCGATCATGATGATCGATTTCGCGCTCGATGCCGAACGGAATGAAGGCAGGCCGCCGCGCGAGGCGATCTATCAAGCGTGCCTGTTGCGATTCCGCCCCATCCTGATGACGACGATGGCCGCGGTGCTGGGTGCCCTGCCGCTGATGCTCGGCACCGGCGCCGGCTCCGAACTGCGGCACCCCCTTGGTATCTCCATCGTCGGTGGCCTGCTGGTCAGCCAGTTGCTGACCTTGTTCACCACACCCGTCATCTATCTCTGGTTCGATCGCCTCTCGTTGCGCATGTCCGGGCAGTCATCCAGCAGCCGTCCGACGGCAGACGGAATCGAGCCATGAGTCTGTCGAGCCCCTTCATCCGCCGCCCGGTCGCGACGACCCTGCTCACGTTCGGGCTCGCGGCGGTAGGCGTGGTCGCCTTTTTTCAGCTTCCGGTATCCCCGCTGCCGGAGGTCGAGTTCCCGACCATCCTGGTCCAGGCGACCTTGCCGGGGGCCAGCCCGCAGGATGTGGCCACCACGGTCGCCAGCCCGCTCGAGCGCCATCTCGGTCAGATCGCCGATGTCACCGAGATGACCTCGTCGAGCACGGCGGGGTCGACGCGCATCACGCTGCAATTCGGATTGAGCCGCGACATCAACGGCGCGGCGCGCGACGTGCAGGCCGCCATCAATGCCGCCCGTGCGGACTTGCCGACCAGCCTGCGAGCAAACCCGACCTACCGCAAGGTCAATCCCGCCGACGCCCCCATCATGGTGCTGACGCTGACGTCCGACACCCTGTCGCGTGGTCAGCTCTATGACGCCGCATCCACGGTGCTGTCGCAAAAGCTCTCCCAGGTCGAGGGAATCGGCGAAGTGGTCGTGGGCGGCAGTTCGTTGCCTGCCGTCAGGGTCGAACTCGTCCCGCAGGCGCTCTACAAATACGGCATCGGTCTTGAGGATGTGCGGGCCGCGCTCGCCAGCGCCAACGCACACAGCCCGAAAGGCGGCATCGACGTCGGCGCCCAGCGCTACCAGATCTACGCCAACGATCAGGCTAACGCGGCGGAGCAATACAAGCCGCTGATCATCGCCTACCGCAACGGGGCGGCGGTTCGCCTCTCTGACGTCGGCGAGGTATCCGACTCGGTCGAGAATCTCCGCAATGCGGGTCTCGCCAACGGCAAGCCGGCTGTCCTTCTTGTGCTTTACCGGCAACCCGGCCGCAACATCATCGGTATAGTCGATCGGGTGACAGCGTTGATGCCGCAATTGCGGGCTTCGGTCTCGCCAGCCATCGACCTCGATATCGCCGTCGATCGTTCGACGACCATCCGGTCGTCGTTGCGGGATGTCGAAATCACGCTGCTGATCGCCATCTTTCTCGTCGTTGTGGTGGTCTTCGCATTTTTGCGGAACGGCCGCGCGACGCTGATTCCCGTCGTCGCGGTGTCGGTGTCGCTGGTCGCGACTTTCGCCGTCATGTATCTGATGGGCTACAGCCTCGACAACCTCTCGCTCATGGCGCTGACGGTCGCGACCGGTTTCGTCGTGGACGACGCCATCGTGGTCCTCGAAAACATCACGCGCCATCTCGAAGCCGGCATGTCACGCCTCGATGCCGCCCTGCTGGGCGCCAGGGAAGTCGGCTTCACCGTGCTGTCGATGAGCGTATCGCTGATCGCCGTCTTCATTCCGATCCTGCTGATGGGCGGCATCGTCGGTCGCCTGTTCCGCGAATTTGCCATGACGATCTCCATCGCCATCATGATTTCGCTGGCGATCTCGCTGGCGACCACGCCGATGATGTGCGCCATCCTGCTTCGAAGGCAATCCGATCGCAGCCATGGGCGGCTCTATCAGGCGAGCGAGCACGTTTTTACAGCAATGCTGAATGGCTACCGGCGTTCGCTCAACGTTGCGCTGCGGCACCCGCGCTCGGTGATGATGATTCTGCTCACGATCCTCGGCCTCAATTTTTACCTGTACGACGTCATTCCGAAGGGATTCTTCCCACAGCAGGATACCGGCCGGCTGATCGGCATCATCCAGGCGGATCAGAGCACTTCATTTCAGTTGATGCAGAAAAAGCTCACCCAGTTCGTCTCGATCATCACCAAAGACCCGGCGGTCGAGACAGCCGTCGGATTCACGGGCGGCGGGCAGATCAATTCCGGCTTCATGTTCGTCGCGCTGAAGCCTCTCGAAACGCGAAAGTTATCCGCAGACGAGGTCATCGGCCGCCTGCGGCGCGAACTCGCGGTCGTGCCGGGAGCGACGCTCTTCCTGCAGGCGGTCCAGGACATTCGTGCGGGGGGACGCGCCAGCAACGCGCAATACCAATACACCCTGCAGAGTCCGACGCTGGAAGAACTCGATGAATGGACCCCCAAGATAGCGGCCGCGCTTCAGCGCGAGCCCGCCCTGACCGATGTCAACAGCGACCAGCAGAACAAGGGGCTCGAGTCCAATCTGGTGATCGACCGGGATGCCGCCGCCCGGTTGGGGATTACGGTCAGCCAAATCGACAACACGCTCTACGACGCGTTCGGCCAGCGTCAGGTCTCGACCATCTATGTCGCGCGCAACCAGTATCACGTCGTTATGGAAGTCGCGCCGCGCTACTGGCAGAATCCGGAAACGCTGAAGGATGTCTACATCAGCACCTCTGGCGGCTCCGTCGGCGGCTCGCAGGCGACCAACGCCGTCGTCGGTACGGTGGTCGCGAGCGGGCAATCGGCTTCCGCCAGTTCCGCCAATGCAAACGCGGCCCGGAACCTCGCCACCAACTCGATCGGCGCCACCGGCAAGGGAGCATCCTCGACGGGCTCCGCCGTGAGCACCGGCCAGGAAACGATGATCCCGCTGTCCGCCGTCGCCCATTTCGAACGAGGCGCGGCGCCGCTCGCGGTCAACCATCAGGGGCTGCTCGTCGCCAACACGATTTCCTTCAACCTTCCGCCAAACGTATCATTGAGCACGGCCGTCGCCACGATCGAGACGACGATGAACCGGATCGGCGTCCCGGCAACAGTCCACGGCAGTTTCCAGGGCACGGCAAAGGTGTTCCAGGAGTCGCTCAGCACTCAGCCCTATCTCATTCTTGCCGCGCTGATCACGATCTATATCGTTCTCGGCGTTCTGTATGAAAGCTACGTTCATCCACTGACGATTCTTTCCACGCTCCCGTCCGCGGGCGTGGGAGCGTTGCTGGCGCTGATGGCGTTCAACACGGAGTTCAGCATCATGTCGCTGATCGGCGTGATCCTGCTGATCGGCATCGTGAAGAAGAACGCCATCATGATGATCGATTTCGCTCTCGATGCCGAACGCGCGCGGGGCCTTTCCTCGCGCGATGCGATCTACGAAGCCTGCCTGCTCCGCTTCAGGCCGATCATGATGACAACGATGGCCGCCATGCTGGGCGCGCTGCCGCTTGCGATCGGCATGGGCGAAGGCAGCGAACTCCGGCGACCGCTCGGCATCGCCATCGTCGGCGGACTTATCCTGAGCCAAATACTGACGCTGTATACGACGCCCGTTATCTATCTTTACATCGACCAATTCCGGCTGTGGTGCCGGCGCCTCAGGCAAAGCGGGCCTGCGCAACAGACCCCCGATGCCCCGCTGCAACCGGGTGAATAGACGGCGATGCCTCAACAGCCACAATGACCGGAAAAGTGCGGAGGATATCGACACCGGGGGAGATATCCTTGTTGCAGACGCCGAGGCGCTGGGACACGATTGCGACAGGTGATTTTGGGGGCTCAATGTTCGGCGCTGCGTTGAAGTCGATTTCTGTGATCGAACGGCTCGGCGGCAAGGCACGCTTTGCGTCTTTCTTCTCCGTGTTGCTGCTCGCCCCGGCATTGTCCGGCTGCATCCTCGGCTCCGAGCGACCCGATCTCAATCTCGAAATCCCGACGACATACCGCGAGGCAAGTCGCGCGGCCCCCGACGCCGCTGTGCCGTCGCTGGACTGGTGGCGCGGGTTTCGTTCCAAGGAACTGACGTCGCTGATGGAAGCCGCGCAAACCGCCAACCTCGATATCGCTGTCGCCTATGCGCAGATCATCCAGGCCGACGCGCAAGCGGGCATCGCGGGCGCTCCCTTGTTGCCGTCGGTGACGGGAACGGCAACGGCCGAGCGGGCGCGCAGCGCGGCCTCCACGATCGGCGGCGTGTCCTCCCCTCCGGCCACGTTCTCGCAATACAATGTCGGTCTCACCGCCAGCTACATGATCGATTTCTGGGGCAAGAACCGCGCCACGCTTTATGCCGCCGAGGAGAATGCGACGGTCGCCCGATACAACCGCGACGTCGTGACCCTCACCACGGTCGTGACGGTCGCCAACACCTATTTCCAGATACTGGCGGCCCAGGATCAACTCCGCGTCGTCCGTCGGAATCTGGCGGCGGCGGAACGGATTCTGGAACTGATCAAGAAACAGTTCGCCGGCGGAACGGCGTCGCAACTCGACCTGTCGCAACAGGAAGCGCTGGTGGCGACCCAGCGGGCCGCCATTCCTCCGCTGCAGGTGACCTTGCGGCAGAATATCGCCGCGCTCGCGGTCCTCGTTGCGCGCGCGCCCGCGAACTTCAAGGTGAGCGGCGGAGCGACGACGCAAATCACGGTTCCGCGCGTCACGCCGGGCCTGCCTTCGGAACTGCTGTATCAGCGACCGGACATCCGCCAGGCCGAAGCGCAACTTGCATCCTCCAACTTCAGCGTCGAGGCGGCGCGGGCCGCGTTCTTTCCGCAAATCCAGCTCACCGGTCAAACCGGATCGCAAAGCGCGGCGCTTGCGGCGTTGTTCGGGCCGGGCGCGTGGTACTACACGCTCGCCGCAAGCCTGACCCAGCCGATCTTCGACGGCTTTCTTCTGGAAAGCCAATTGAAGCAGGCCAAGGGCTTGCAGCTTCAGTATCTGCAAGCCTATCGCAAAGCCGTACTCTCGGCCTTCGCCGATGTTGAAAAAGCGCTCGTCGCGCTTCAGCAATATACGCTGCAGGAGCGGCTGCAAAATGATGTAGTGTCGGCCTCCCGCAAAGCTTTCGAAGTCTCGGAAACGCAATTTCGTGGCGGCACGGTCAATCTCCTGACCGTTCTGCAGACGGAGCAAACCCTTTTCACCGCCGAGAATGTGCTGGTGCAGGTGCGGCTGACGAAGCTGCTCGCCGCCAGCAGTTTGTTTCAGGCGCTGGGCGGGGGATGGGTACCGGAGCGGACTGTATCCCTGAACAGAGACGCAGCGCCAGGTCATCTTTAAAAACGGTCGAGAGCAGACAGGCCAGCGCGACAAACGCCATGCCGTTATGTTTGGTGTCGAGCATCCAGCACGGCAGGTTATCGGCCTCGATCGCATAAGCGGCTCTATGGTTTTGAATTAACGCGTTTTCTTCACGCGAACCGGTGCCCATCCTCGGGTCAAGCCCGAGGACATGCTTCGCTCGAAAACGCTTTAGCTTCTCCTGTAGAGGCCGGCATAGGTGTCGCGCAGAATATTCTTCTGCACCTTGCCCATGGCGTTACGTGGCAGCGCGTCGACAAAAATCACGCGCTTCGGCATCTTGAACTTCGCCAGCCGGCCGTCGAGCGCGCCGAGCACCTTGGCCTCGCTGATATCGGCGTCCTTGTTGCAGACTACGACCGCGGTGACGCCTTCGCCGAAGTCTGCGTGCGGCACGCCGATGACGGCGGTCTCGACCACGCCCGGCAGGGCGTCGATCTCGCCTTCGATTTCTTTCGGGTAGACATTGAAGCCGCCTGAGATCACGAGGTCCTTGCCGCGGCCGAGAATGTGCACGTGATCCTCGCCGTCGATCTTGCCGATGTCGCCGGTGATGAAGAAGCCGTCGGAGCGGAATTCAGCCCTGGTCTTCTCCGGCATCCGCCAGTAGCCCTTGAACACGTTCGGACCCTTGACCTCGATCATGCCGATGGTCTCGCGCGGCAGTTCCTTGCCGGTTTCCGGATCGGTGACGCGAACGGAGACCCCTCGCAGCGCGCGGCCGACGGCACCGGGCACGCGATCGCCGTCATAGGGGTTCGAGGTGTTCATGCCGGTCTCGGTCATGCCGTAGCGTTCGAGCACGGCATGGCCGGTGCGGGCCGACCACTCGCGGTGGGTGTCGGCGAGCAGCGGCGCCGAGCCGGAAATGAACAGCCGCATATAGCGGGTCGATTCCTTCGTCAGCGCCGGATTTTGCAGCAGACGGGTGTAGAAGGTCGGCACGCCCATCAGCACGGTGGCGCGCGCCATCAGCCTGATGACGAGGTCGGGATCGAACTTCGGCAAGAAAATCATCGAGGCGCGCGCGAACAGCGTGACGTTGATCGCCACGAACAGTCCATGGGTGTGATAGATCGGCAGCGCGTGGATCAGCATGTCCGTGTCGGTGAAGCGCCAGCAATCGACGAGGCTGCAGGAGTTCGATGCCAGATTGTCATGGGTCAGCATGGCGCCTTTCGAGCGCCCGGTCGTGCCCGAGGTGTAGAGTATAGCCGCAAGGTCGTCGTCGGCGCGCGCGACGGTTGCGAACGCCGGCTTTGCCGTCATCGCCGCCTCCGTCAGCGATCCCTTGCCGCCGGCGCCGAGCGTCTCGACCTTCGCGCCGACCTTCGCCGCGATCGCCTTGATGCCATCCGCCTTGGACGGGTCGCAGACCACGAGCGCCGGCTCGGCGTCGGTGATGAAATAGTCGAGTTCGTTGAGGGTATAGGCTGTATTGAGCGGCAGGTAGACCGCACCGGCGCGCACCGTCGCGAGATAGAGCGCGAGATTCGGCACCGACTTTTCGACCTGTACCGCAACGCGGTCGCCGGGTTTGACGCCACGCGTCACTAGGGTGTTGGCCAGCCGGCCTGAGAACGCGATCAGGTCGCCATAGGTGATGCGCCGGCCGTCCAGCGTTTCGATCGCGATGCGGCCTGCGTCGTCGAGATCGTCGAACAGGCGTGAAAACAGGTTGGCGTTCATGACGGAGTTCCCGCTGGCAGTCTTGCGTCGTCCCGGCGCGGACAGCGTGGCCGACCGGACCGACAGGTGTTGAATAGCAAGGACGAGCGTCACGAGGCAACGAAGACAGTTGTTACGCGAAAGCCGGTCACTTCGGGAAAGCGGCCGAACGGTGCGGCCGGGCGCGAGCGGGACAGGGCGATCCGGCTCGCTTTTTTGTGAAGGGATGTCGCGCCAGTCCGGGGTGATATGCGGGGAATGCGATAACAAATTGCGGGTTCTGTCGTACAATATCTGCGAGGCTTTCTTCGCCCGTCGCTGGCGGGCGAAATATGTGGACTTGATGATGACGAGCATTTCAGCCGGCGATGGGCGCTTTGCCTCTCGACCCGCGAGGGCGATCCAGCCGGCGTGGGTCCGCGTCGTCCACTGGATCAATGCCGTGGCGATGATCGTCATGATCATGTCGGGCTGGCAGATCTATAATGCCTCGCCGCTGTTCGACTTCACCTTCTCGCGTTCGATCACGCTCGGCGGCTGGCTCGCCGGCGGGCTGCTGTGGCATTTCGCGGCGATGTGGCTGCTGATGGTCAACGGCCTCGTCTATCTTGTGCTTGGCCTCGCCACCGGACGCTTCCGCCGAAAGCTGTTGCCGATCACCCCAATGGGCGTTGCGGCCGATACAAGGGCGGCGCTGACCGGCAAGCTCTCACATCACGATCTGTCGCGATATAACCAGGTGCAGAAGCTTTTGTATGCGCTCGTCATCGTCGCGGGGATCGTGGTGGTGCTGTCGGGTCTCTCGATCTGGAAGCCGGTCCAGTTTCAGTGGCTGACAGCGGTGTTCGGCGGTTACGACGTCGCGCGCTATGTCCATTTCGCCTGCATGGCGCTGATCGTCGCATTCCTCGTCGTGCATGTCGCGCTCGCGCTGCTGGTGCCGAGAAGCCTGCGCGCGATGATTATCGGTCGGTAGGAAAGTCTGCCATGCGCCGTCTCCGTTCACTTCTGATCCCGGGCGTCGACAAGAAGCTGCTGGTCAGGGACGCTGTGAAATTGCTGCCCGATCCGGCGCGCCGCCGTTTCATCGCCGGCGGCGCCAGCCTCGGCGCATTGACGTTGCTGACGGGATGCGACGTGTCCGACAGTGTCTCGGCGGAAAAGCTTCTGGTGCGGATTTCGAAGTTCAACGACAAGGTGCAGGCCGCGATCTTCAATCCGAACACGCTGGCGCCGACCTATACGGAGGCCGACATCACGCGGCCGTTTCCATTCAACGGCTACTATGCCGAGGCGGAGGCGCCCGATCTCGACGGCGAGGACTACGAATTCGAGGTGCGGGGTCTCGTCGACAACAAGAAATCATGGACGCTGGACGAACTTTACAGGCTGCCCGAGGTCACCCAGATCACGCGGCATGTCTGCGTCGAGGGCTGGAGCGCGATCGGAAGCTGGAGCGGGACGCCGCTGCGCGATTTCCTCAAATTGATCGGCGCCGACACAAGGGCGAAGTATTGTTGGTTCCAGTGCGCCGATGTCGACGGCTACAACAGCCCGCTCGACATGGCGACCGCCCTGCATCCGCAGACCCAGATGACATTCAAGTTCGACGGAAAAATCCTGCCGCGCAAATACGGTTATCCGATGAAGATCAGGGTCCCGACCAAGCTCGGTTTCAAGAATCCGAAATACGTGATCTCGATGGAAGTCACCAACGACTACAAGGGCGGCTACTGGGAAGACCAGGGTTACAATTCCTTCAGCGGCCTCTGATGTGACTGGCCGCTGTTGTCCCCGGCTGTTATAAGCGGGTGCCGACGATACCCGACGCCTTGATTTCCGTAAGCCGGAGGTTTTCATGATAGCCCGTATCCTTTTGACGGCGACGACGCTCCTTGTCCTGACCGTGACCACGGCTTCGGCCAGTTCCGCCAGGGCCACGCTGAAAAACGCCGAAGGCGTCGATGTGGGCGGGGTTGAATTGATACAGGCCGATGATGGCGTTCTGCTCAAGGTCGCCCTGAAAGGCCTGCCGCCCGGCGATCACGCATTCCACATTCACGCGGTCGGCAAATGCGAGCCGCCGTTCACTTCTGCAGGGGGCCATTTCAACCCCGGCGACAAGAAGCACGGCATGATGGCGGCCGATGGCCACCATGCCGGCGACATGCCGAACCTTATCGTACCCGCCTCGGGCGAATTGAAGCTTGAAGTGGTCAATACCGCCATCACGCTCGACAAGGACAAGCCGAATTCGGTCCTGAAGCCCGGCGGCACAGCCGTCGTCGTCCACGCGGCGGCGGACGACTACAAGACCGATCCGACCGGCGATGCCGGCGGCCGCATCGCCTGCGGCGTCATCGAGTAGAGCGTTTTCGAGCGAAGCATGTCCTCAGGTTCGACTCGGGGATGGATATCGGTTCGCGTGAAGAAAACGCGCCAAAATAAAAGCATAGAGCCCCGCTTCTGATTCCATCAGAAGCGGGGCTCTATGCTGTCAGGACGGCGCGCCTCGCTGCAGCGGGCGCTGGAAGGCGGAGAGGATCGCACCGGCCGCCAGCATCGCCGCCGAGACGTTGAGCGCATAGGACAGGCTGCCCATGGCGTCGGTGATCGCGCCGACCACGACCGGCCCCAGCGTCTGACCGATGCCGAACGAAATTGTCATCGCCGCGATCGCGGTCGGCCATGCCGCGGGCGGATAGTTGAAGCGCACGAACGCCGTGGTCGAGGTCACCACCGCGAAAAACGCGACGCCGAACACCAGCGCCGATAATCCCAGTAAAAGCGGCGTATGGCCGAGCAGCGGCATCGCGGCTCCAATGGCATTGACGCCGAGGACGATGGTCATGCTGAGGCCGCCGCGGTCGAGGCCGAGCGTGCGCCGCCAGACCCAGGGCGTCGCCAGCGCGCTCAGTCCGATCAGGCTCCAGAACGCGCTTTGCGCCAGCGCGCCGCCGCCGCCGTCACGGACATAGGCGATCATGAACGTCATGTAGGCGATATAGCCCGCACCGAACAGGAAGTAGGCGGCGAGTAAGATGATGACAGGGCGAATCGCGAAGCGCCCCCGCGCCGTCTGCGGGCCGCTCGCGGCGATATCGAGGCGCGCGACGAACATCGGCACCGTCATCGCGATGGCGAGCACGGTCATCGCCCACCACACGATCCACCACGATCCCGGGCCGAAATATTGCAGCACGAACGGCGCGACGAGTCCGGACAAGAGAATGCCGATGCCGGGACCGGCGTAGAACAGGCTGAGCAGGACGTTCGATCGCGCAGGCTGCGATTGCGCGATCGTTGCCGCCAGCGTTCCGCCGGCGACGAATCCGATCGCCGCGGCAATTCCGACGACCAATCGGGCGAAGCTGAGAACGATGAAGTTGCCCGTCAGCGCACAGAGCGCCAGCGAGACCGCTGCGGCTGCCGTCGACCAGCGCGTGCTTGCGGCCGGCCCGAAGCGTCTCGCGACCGAGGCCGCGATCAACGCGCCGGCGAGATAACCGGCGGCGTTGATGGTATTCATGAAGCCGGCCGACGAATAGGACCAGCCGAGGCTGTCGCGCATGTCCGGCAGCACCAGAGAGTAGGCGAAGCGGCCGAGGCCAAGGCCGACGCTGGGCGCAAGCGACAGGATCAGGATCAGCCACGTGAGGTTCGCGGGCGCGGTTGGTCGCTCTGGTGCACTCACTGAAACCTCCGGCAGCGCGCATTGTGGCAGCTTCCGGCGGCAGGGCAATTGGCGCAAAGGCGTCTTGCCAACCGCGCAACACCGTCCTAGCAATCGACGTAACCTACGAACACCGATGTCATGCCCGGCCTTGTGCCGGGGATCCACGCCTTCATTGCTTGCAGCCAGGACGTGGATGGCCGGGACGTCTGCGCGAAGACGCGCTTCGCGCTTTAGCCCGGCCGTGACCAATTGAATGGGACATACGCTATGGCGACCTACAAGCTGCTTCTCCTGCCCGGCGACGGCATCGGCCCCGAGGTGATGGCGGAGGTGAAGCGGTTGATCGGCTGGCTGGATGCGCAGGGCATCGCCACATTCGAGACCGAGGAAGGATTGGTGGGCGGCGCGTCCTATGACGCCGACAAGGTCAGCATCACCGACGCCACCATGGCCAAGGCGCTCGCCGCCGACGCCGTGCTGTTCGGCGCGGTCGGCGGCCCGAAGTGGGACCCGGTGCCCTACGACGTGCGGCCGGAAGCGGGCCTGTTGCGGCTGCGCAAGGACCTTGGGCTCTACGCTAACCTGCGTCCGGCGATCTGCTATCCGGCGCTCGCGGAATCCTCCAGTCTCAAGCGGGACCTCGTGGAGGGCCTCGACATCATGATCGTGCGCGAGCTCACCGGCGGCGTCTATTTCGGCGAGCCGAAAACCATCACCGACCTCGGCAACGGCCAGAAGCGCGCCATCGACACCCAGGTCTACGACACCTATGAAATCGAGCGCATCGCGCGCGTGGCCTTCGATCTCGCCCGCAAGCGCCGCAACAAGCTGACCTCGATGGAAAAGCGCAACGTCATGAAGTCCGGCGTGCTCTGGCACGAGGTGGTGACGCAGATTCACCAGCGTGAATACAAGGACGTCGCGCTCGATCACCAGCTCGCGGATTCCGGCGGGATGCAGCTTGTGCGCCGCCCCAAGCAGTTCGACGTGATCGTCACCGACAACCTGTTCGGCGACATGCTCTCGGACATCGCGGCGATGCTGACCGGCTCGCTCGGCATGCTGCCGTCGGCGTCGCTCGGCGACATCGATCCGAAAACCGGAAAGCGCCGCGCGCTCTATGAGCCGGTGCATGGCTCCGCGCCCGATATCGCCGGGCAAGGGGCGGCCAATCCGATCGCGATGATGGCCTCGTTCGGGATGGCGCTGCGTTATTCCTTCGATATGGGGGATCTCGCGGACAAGCTCGATGCGGCGATCGCGGCGGTGCTCGCGAAAAGACTGCGCACGGCCGATCTAAAGTCCGAAGGCTCGACCGTCGTCAGCACGTCGCAGATGGGTGAGGCGATCGTGAAGGAGATTCAGGCGCTGCACGCCTGAGCCTTACCGACGTGTCCAATAAAGTGTTCAACAAAAATGCCCGGTTGTCCCGGGCATTTTCTTTTATGATCGCGGTTGCCGCGATCAGTACAGCGGAAATGCGGTCGGGTATCCGCCGAGATCGGCCGGGGAGCTGAGCGGCTGCCGGTCGATCGGCCGGTTCAGGTTTTCGCGGGCGAAGGAGGGATAGCCGAGCGCCGGGGGAAAGGCATAATCGCTGAACTTGCGCTCGCCGGGCAGCACTTCGGTGCCGGCATCCAGCCATGAGCGTTTGGAGATGTAGACGCGGGTGCGCGGGCCGGACTGGTACGACACGTTGGGTCCGGTCGGGCCATAAGCGCCGCTGCGGTCAGAGTGCTTGCGCTTGGCCGCGCTCGCGTCGGTGGCGTTGAAGCCGACCGCAACGAAGGCAGCCGCCGCAAGCAACAGCGCGAGGTTCTTCGCAGCCCGGGTCGCGGCGGGGAATTTCAAAGTCATCGCGTCCTCATAGATCCGAGTGACAACCTTTTTACCGTCCGGCGGGCGGGCGCCACAAGTCCAATTGAGCCACACCTTGCGAGAATAATGCCGGTGACGACGAAATGTTTCTTTGAATCCAACGCGCGGGGTCCGGAAGGTTCGGCGAAAGCGGGACTTAAGACCATGCCGCGGAGGGGGTGGGCTGTTCACCCGGTCGGGTCGATGCGGCCATAAGTCTCTGGTTTCAATGAACTATCGACCTCTATCACGGCACGCGCGCATACCTGCGCCTATATAACCCACATGATATGCGCCTGTATGGACGAGCAACTTCCCTGATAACCTTGGCGCCTATGTCGGCGAAGTCGCGCACAACCGAATGGATTTCGGCAGGCTGCACCGCCCGAATCGGTCACGTAGGAACCAGGGTCCGACGTTGTCTTGACGGCGTTTCTCGCATAGAAGCGCATCGTCTTCCTTTGTTCTGCGCGCGAGCGACAAGGGAGGCAATTTTCTTCGGAGAGTGAACGATGGGTTACAAAGTCGCGCTGGTCGGAGCGACCGGCAATGTCGGGCGTGAAATGCTCAACATTCTGGACGAGCGGAAATTCCCGGCGGACGAGGTGGTGGCGCTGGCCTCGCGGCGCAGCGTCGGCACCGAAGTCTCCTACGGCGACAAAACCCTCAAAGTCAAAGCGCTGGAAAATTACGATTTTAGCGATACCGACATTTGCCTGATGTCGGCCGGTGGCGCCGTGTCGAAGGAATGGTCGCCGAAGATCGGCGCGGCCGGCGCGGTCGTGATCGACAACTCGTCGACCTGGCGAATGGACCCGGACGTGCCGCTGGTCGTGCCCGAGGTCAACGCGGACGCGGTCGCTGGCTTCACCAAAAAGCACATCATCGCCAATCCGAACTGCTCGACCGCGCAGCTTGTGGTGGCGCTGAAGCCGCTGCACGATAAGGCCGTCATCAAGCGCGTCGTGGTCGCGACCTATCAGTCGGTGTCGGGCGCAGGCAAGGACGCCATGGACGAGCTGTTCGCCCAGACCAAGGCGGTCTACACCGCGAGCGAGCTCGTCACCAAAAAATTCCCGAAGCGTATCGCCTTCAACGTCATCCCCGAGATCGACGTGTTCATGGAGGACGGCTACACCAAGGAAGAATGGAAGATGATGATGGAGACCAAGAAGATTCTTGATCCCAAAATCAAGCTGACCGCGACCTGCGTACGCGTGCCGGTGTTCATCGGCCATTCGGAGGCCGTTACCATCGAGTTCGAGAAGCCGATCACGGCCGACGAGGCGCGCGGCATCCTGCGCAACGCGCCGGGCTGTCTGGTGATCGACAAGCACGAGCCGGGCGGCTACGTCACGCCGTACGAATCGGCGGGCGAGGACGCCACCTATATCAGCCGCATCCGCGAGGATGCGACCGTGGAGAACGGCCTGCAGCTCTGGTGCGTGTCGGACAATCTGCGCAAGGGCGCGGCGCTCAACGCGATCCAGATCGCCGAGTGCCTGATCAACCGCAAGCTGATCAGCGCCAAGCAGAAAGCCGCCTGACTTATAGCGTTTTCGAGCGAAGCATGTCCTCGGGCCTGACCCGAGGATGGATACCGGTTCGCGTGAAGAAAACGCGTCAAGATGCTTTACGCCGCGGCGCCAGGCTTTCCAGGCCCCGCGTCGGCTGCCCGCTCACAAGACCTCAGACGAGGCTATTGTCCCTGACGCTGCGGAATTCCTTGGTCTCGCGATCGAGCACGTAGAGCGAGCCTTCGGCGACGCCGAAATAGGCGCCGTGCAGGCGAAGATGTCCGCTCTCGACGGATTTCCGCACGAAGGGAAAGGTCATCAGGTTCTCGATGCTGCGGAACACCGCCGCCTTCTCGATGCGAGTGGCGAATTGCTTCTTCGTCTCGTGATCGCGCTGCTCGACGACCTCGCCGGGTTTGATGAACATCGCCACCCATTTGCCGATGAAGTCGCCGGGCGACAGCGGCGCGGTCTTGTTGATGATGGCGCTGACGCCGCCGCATTGCGCGTGGCCGAGGATCACAATGTGCTTCACCTTGAGCACCTGCACCCCGAATTCCAGCGCAGCCGAGACGCCGTGGGCATTGGCGTCGGGCTGATAGACCGGCACCAGGTTGGCGATGTTGCGCACCACGAACAGTTGGCCGGGCCCGGCATCGAAAATCACCTCCGGGGAGACGCGCGAATCGCAGCAGCCGATCACCATCGTCTCGGGCGACTGGCCGCGCTCGGACAGCGCGCGATAGCGCGATTGCTCCGCGGGCAGACGCTGTTCCGTGAAGGTGTGATAGCCGTCGATCAGTTGTTGCGGGAAAGTTTTCACGTCGCACCTCATCCGTCGTCCGCACGGTGAAACCACAGCCGGACGTTCCGAACAAGGCTTTCGAAGGCATGCCGCAAATGCTGCCGGCGGAGGCTCTGTCGATGACCGAGGCATCTCTGCCTCGGTCATCGAGCGGACCGTGCCGAAACGGGCAGGGGTGACGTCAGGGGCCGCCTGCGCCACCTCGGGGCCGCCGCGAGCAAGATCAGGCCCAGGCGCGCTCGCGCCTCGCCTTGTCCTCGTAGCTGTCGATCGCCGACTTCTTTTCCATCGTCAGGCCGATATCGTCGAGGCCGTTCAGCAGGCAGTGCTTGCGGAACGGGTCGATCTCGAATGTCGCTTTGCCGCCGTCGGGGCCGCGGATTTCCTGATTGGCGAGATCGATGGTCAGCGTCGCATTGGCGCCGCGCTCGGCGTCGTCGAACAGCTTGTCGAGGTCGGCTTGCGTCACGCGGATCGGCAGAATGCCGTTCTTGAAGCAGTTGTTGTAGAAGATGTCGCCGAACGAGGTGGAGATCACGCAGCGGATGCCGAAGTCGAGCAGCGCCCACGGCGCGTGTTCGCGCGACGAGCCGCAACCGAAATTGTCGCCGGCGACAAGGACCTTGGCGTTGCGATAGGCCGGCTTGTTGAGAATGAAGTCCGGATTCTCCGAGCCGTCGTCCCTGTAGCGCTGCTCCGAGAAAAGCCCCTTGCCAAGCCCGGTGCGCTTGATGGTCTTCAGATACTGCTTCGGAATGATCATGTCGGTGTCGACATTGATGATCTTCAGCGGCGCCGCGACGCCCTCCAGCGTTGTGAACTTGTCCATGACCGGGTTCCTCGTAAGCGGCCATTCTATCCCGACCCCGGCCTCGATCCAAGGTCGATCAGGCGGGGTTAGCCTGCCGTCTGCGCCTCGATCGCTTCCATGTCGGCATCGGACAGCCCCAGGTGGTGGCCGATTTCGTGGATCAGCACATGGCTGATGATGCGGCCGAGCGTTTCGTCATGCTCGGCCCAGTAGTCGATGATGGGACGGCGGTAGAGCCAGATCAGATTGGGCAGCCTTGCAACGTCATCGTGGCTCTGGAACGGCAGGCCCGTGCCCTGGAACAGCCCCAGCAGATCGTATTCGCTGTCGGCCTTCATCTCGTCCAGCACCTCGTCGGTCGGGAAATCCTCGACGCGGATGATGAGGCCCTCGCACAGGCGCCGGAAATGCTCGGGCAGGCGCACAAACGCCTCGTGCGCCATGGTTTCCATGTCAGTCAGCGAGGGGGCTTTGGCGGACGTCCACATGGCGTCTGTTTAGCCCGTGTTTCGCCGTCACGGCACCGTTTTTTGCGATCGAGGCGGTCTTGTAGAGTTGACGCGGGGGCGGCAATCGGAGACCGTTCGCCGCAAACAGGGTCAGTCGGGGCACGACTATGGACGTCAGGATGACAACGGCGGGGCTTGCGATGGGAGCACTGGTCCTGCTGCTGCCGGGTGCGATGCTGTCTGCGGGCGGCGCGCAGGCGCAAACGGCGGCGCGGAGCACGGATCGTGCCGTGCCGTCTGACGTGTCGGCCCGGACCCGCAAGCGGCGACCGCGCGTGCGCATCTATCGCCAGGACGAGCGTGGAGTCTATCCGAGCTACAATCCGGGTCCCGACGCGGTACGCGATTGCACCGCGTATTATGTGCAGGAATTCCGACCGAGCGGCACGGTGATCGTTCCGCGGATGAACTGTTACTGGCGCCACGGCTGACGGCGCCGCGCGGGCGCCGCTCGGCTCGTTCTCGATGTATTTCAACGAGAGTGTTTCAACGAGTCGGCAAGGCGAGAGTGCGATCAGCAAAAGTGGATTCCGGTTTTGCGTCCGATCGCGCTCTAAAATATGAGAATGCGCATGATCTTTTCGCCAAACCGCTCACACTTTGGCGGATCATGCGCCAGGTGTGCGACGCATCGTCGCCGCTGATGATTGCGGCAGGTACATTCACGTCGCATTCACATCGTCGCTTCTAGCTTCGTCGCTCGCATCGCGACGGCGATCTGCTGACGTGCGCGGTTACGTTTTCCACCCTAAGGAGGTCTATATGCTTTTGAAGAAAATTCTAGGATTTGCCGCCCTCGGTGCGCTTCTGGTTGTCGCGGCTCCCGCACAGCAGGCGCAGGCGGCAACGCCGGTCAGCCCGGGCATCGTCACCACCGCGCAGGTCGACGCCGGCAAGCTGACGACTGACGTGCAGTGGGGGCATCACCACAATCGCCACTGGCGGCCTCGCCATCATCACCATCATCACCACTGGCGGCCTCATCGCCATCACCATCACTATGGGCATCATCACCGTGGGCATCGTCACCAGGGGCATCATCGCCACAACCGTCATCGCCACTAGAGCGCTTACCGCTCTGATCGAATCAGAGCGGGCGCTCTAAGCTAACGGTGAACCGGTTTCCACTTCACCGGGAAATGCTTTAGCGCTGATCCGATCCGGGTGGTTGGCCAAAGCGGACCCCGCCCATAGTCGAACAGGCCCGCGTTGCGGGCCTGTTTTTTTTACGCGGCGCGGATATCATCAGAAGAATAGCCTAATTGCGGCAGCGCGCGTCAACCCAAGGGAATTGCCATGAAGACATATCTCGGCGTGGGCCTTGCAGCGGCAATCGTGGCGTTGTCCGGCGCAGCATCCCTCGAACGCGCGGAGGCGGGCTCGCGTTCCGGCGCTGTCGCCGCGCGGTCCACGGCGCTAACTGACGTCGGCGCGGCGCGGCGTGGCCATCGCGTGCATCGGAGACATCGCGACCGGCACCATCGTCCGCGCGTCTATGTACGTGGTCCTTATCAGCCCTACGACGAACGGCCATCTTACTACGTGCCGCAGGGACCGGCGCCGTTCTTTCCGTTCGGCTTCGGTTACGGCCTCGATCCGTCCTGGTAAGGACTGTCGAAGTCCATCCGCCTCAGGACGACGGCATCCCTTCCTCTGCAAGCCGGTGCCGAGATGCGCGGCCGCTGCGCGCCACGCCCGTTGCGCGCCGATGCAGTGATGCCGATCAGACCGGCAGCCGTTCCTTGTTCGCAGCGTCATAGACCGCGATCCGAAGGATCGGAAAACGCGACTTCAATTCGGTGGCGGCCTGCTTTGCCTGGGCCAGCGTCTCGAACTGATTCTTGAAATGCCCGTCGACCAGCAGCGTAAAGCCGGATGCGGGCGGCACGTCGGCGCGTGGCGCAGGACTGGATACCGGTTTGGTCGTCGTAGCGGCAGGCGTCGCCGGCACGACTGTGGGTGCGTGAATAATCGGGGCGGTGACGGCGGGAGCCGGCTTCGGCGGCAAGGTGAGAGCTTTGCGCGGCGCGGTCGCGACCGGCATTTCAGTCGCAGACGATGCGGCCTTGCTGCTGCTCTTCACGACCGCCACCGGCTTCGCAGCTTTGTCCTTTGCGGACGCCGGCTTTGCAGGCGTCTTGGGAGGCGTCCTTGTGGGCACCTTTGCCGATGCCTTCGCTTGGGCGGATGGACGCGCCGTTTTTGCTGCCTTGCGGGCAGGGGCTTTGGTCTTGGCTGTTTTCATGACATCATTACGACTGACGGAATTTTCCGGCGAAGGCAACCCACCAGTCCAGGCAGGCCGGATTCGCTATCGCATTCACGTTGATGTTTTTTCGATCGGATGACCGGATAGCAACGTCCTGATCGCAGCGCCCTGCTTTCTGCCGGACAATGCGCGCGGATCTTTCTTGCATCGCAAAAATTTCATGCGGCAGAAAGCGACTCGACTCGCTCTCGATCGCACGGTTGATATTTTGCTTCATTGCGGCGTCGGGCGCAAGGCCGCCGCGCAGCACGACGAATAGCGGCACGTCACTCTCTTGCGCCCGAGAAGTTTAAGATCGATCGCCATTCGGCCGGGTGTTGGGCATGAGACTATTTAGAGCGTTTTCGAGCGAAGTGGGCACCGGTTCGCGTGAAGAAAACGCGTCAATTCAAAATCATAGAGCCTCGCTTCTGATTCCATCAGAAGCGAAAAGGCTCTAGCGAAGATTTTCAATGCCACTCGCGCACGTCGACGAAATGTCCGGCGATCGCGGCCGCCGCCGCCATCGCCGGCGACACCAGATGCGTGCGGCCCTTGAAGCCTTGCCGTCCTTCGAAGTTGCGGTTGGAGGTCGAGGCGCAGCGCTCTTCCGGCTTCAGCTTGTCGGGATTCATCGCAAGGCACATCGAGCAGCCCGGCTCGCGCCATTCGAAACCGGCCTTGATGAAGATCTTGTCGAGGCCTTCGGCCTCCGCCTGCTCCTTCACAAGCCCCGAACCGGGCACGACCATGGCATTGACGTTGCCGTTCACCGTCCGGCCATCCGCGATCTTCGCCGCCGCGCGCAGATCCTCGATGCGGCCGTTGGTGCAGGAGCCGATGAAGACGCGGTCGAGCGTGATGTCGGTAATCCTGGTGCCGGCAGCCAGGCCCATATAGTGCAGCGCGCGCTCCTTGGAGAGCCGCTTCGCTTCGTCGGCGATGTCGGCAGGGTTCGGCACCTTGCCGGTCACCGAAATGACGTCTTCAGGACTGGTACCCCAGGTCACGATCGGCGGCAGCCTGGCGGCGTCGAGCCGAATCTCGTGATCGAAGTGCGCGCCGTCGTCGCTGCGCAGCGTCTCCCAGTAGCGCATCGCCGCGTCCCAGTCGGCGCCCCTCGGCGCTTTCGGGCGTCCTTTCAGGAACTCGTAGGCTTTCTCGTCCGGCGCGACCAGGCCGGCGCGTGCGCCGCCCTCGATCGACATGTTGCAGACCGTCATGCGGCCTTCCATCGTCAGCGCGCGGATCGCCTCGCCGGCATATTCCAGCACATAGCCGGTGCCGCCGGCGGTGCCGATCTCGCCGATGATGGCGAGGATGATATCCTTGGCGGTGACGCCGTCCGGCAGCGTGCCGTAGACGACGGCGCGCATGTTCTTTGCTTTCTTCTGGATCAGCGTCTGCGTCGCCAGCACATGCTCGACCTCGGAGGTGCCGATGCCGTGCGCCAGCGCGCCGAACGCGCCGTGGGTCGAGGTGTGGCTGTCGCCGCAGACGATGGTGGTGCCGGGCAGGGTAAAGCCCTGCTCGGGACCGATGACGTGGACGATGCCCTGACGCTTGTCGAACTCGTTGTAGTATTCGATGCCGAAATCCTTGGCATTCTGCGCCAGCGTCGCGATCTGCTCGGCGCTCTCCGGATCGGGATTGGGCTTGGTGCGATCGGTCGTCGGCACGTTGTGATCGACCACCGCGAGCGTTTTCTCCGGCGCATGAACCTTGCGGCCGGCTACGCGCAGGCCCTCGAACGCTTGAGGCGACGTCACTTCATGCACGAGGTGACGATCGATGTAGATCAGGCAGGTGCCGTCCTCGGCCTCGTGGACGAGATGATCGTTCCAGATCTTGTCGTACAGGGTTGTCGGTTTGGACATGGACGTGAACCTTTTGGAAACTCTTTGAGCGGGTCGCGCGGACGCGCGAGACAGTCGCTGACGAGGGAACGCGGCGTCAGACCGCGCGCCTAAGCTCCGAGGTTGCGGATGTCGCGAACCGTCCGAAAAAGCGTCCGGGCAACCGGCTGCGGTCGTCGATCACGATGCGCGTGATGAGGCGGCCGATGCCCATGCTGGTCTGATCTGGAACCATTCCATCTTCTAACATGGCCACCTACGCCGCGACAATCGAACGATCGTACCGCGGCGGCCTGCATCCGCGATAGATAGGCGCGAGCACGGCAATAAAAAAGCGCGGCCGATGCCGCGCTTTCGAAAAGCTTCGGAGGCGGGGCGGCGTGCGCTCAGCTCGTCGCGGCCGCGCGGTCCGTCTTCTTCTCGACAATGCGGGCCGACTTGCCGCGCAGATTGCGCAGGTAATAAAGCTTGGCGCGGCGCACCTTGCCGCGGCGCACCACCTTGATCGAGTCGATCATCGGCGACATCACCGGAAACACGCGCTCGACGCCCTCGCCGTAGGAAATCTTGCGGACCGTGAAGCTCTCGTTGAGCCCGCCGCCGGAGCGGCCGATGCACACGCCTTCATAGGCCTGTACGCGGGTGCGCTCGCCTTCGACCACCTTGACGTTGACGATCACGGTGTCGCCGGGGCCGAACTCCGGAATGGTCTTGGTTGCCGATAGTTTGTCGAACTGCTCTTTTTCGAGCTGCTGAATGATGTTCATTGCAATCTCCATCGGCGACGCGCCCGGCCAATTGAGGGGGCTGCGCGGAATTCTTCTGTCCAGTATCCAGCGGCGCGTATTCCGCAAAAGTGGATACCGGTTTTGCGAAAAGAATACGCGCAACTCAATGAGTGAGAGCATTCTCTATCGGCAAACCGGGTTCCACTTTGCCTGAAAATGCTCGCTGCGCGGATTTGGCGCTCATATACGGCAAAGCCGGGGCGTTGTCACCCGTCTGTGTTGCTTTTTGGCGGATTTTGCCCGGCCCATGCCGTCCAGAGGTCGGGCCGGCGGGCCTTCGTGAGGGCTTCCGCCTCGGCCCGTCGCCAGGCCGCTACTTTGGCGTGGTCGCCGGACAGAAGGATGTCGGGGATCGGGCGGCCCTCGAACTGCTGCGGGCGGGTGTATTGGGGATATTCAAGCAGTCCGTGCGAAAAACTCTCGTCTGCGCCGGATTCCGCCTTGCCCATCACGCCCGGCAAAAGCCGGACACAGGCGTCGATCAGCGCCATCGCGGGGATTTCGCCCCCTGACAGCACATAATCTCCGATGGACACCTCCGCGAGCCCGCGGGCCTCGATGACCCGCTGGTCCACCCCCTCGAACCGCGCGCAGACAATCAGCGGCCCCGGCCCTGCGGACAATTCTACGATCTGTGACTGGGTCAATGGCCGACCTCGCGGACTCATCAGCAGGCGTGGCCTGTCCGGCGAAAACTCCGCCGCGTCGATGGCTTTGGCAAGCACATCGGCGCGCAGCACCATGCCCGGACCGCCGCCGGCCGGGGTGTCATCGACGCTACGGTGACGGTCGGCGGCGGAGCAGCGGATATCGCGGACGTCCAGCGCCCACAGGCCGGCGACGAGCGCCCTCCCGGCGAGGCTCAAGCCGAGCGGCCCCGGAAACATCTCGGGAAACAGCGTCAGGACGGTCGTGCGCCACATGGACTACCACCAGGAGATCATCGTGTAACGGCGTCATACGCGGGCTTGACCCGCGTATCCATCATCTTTCGGAAATGATGGATCGCCGGATCAAGTCCGGCGATGACGGCAGAATACGGAACAGTGGCGTGGGTCATGCCTGGTCAGGCGTATCGCCGTCGATCTCGCCGGGCATCTCGATCACCACGCGTCCGCCGGCGATATCCACGGTCGGCACCACGGCATCGGTGAACGGCAGCATCAGCGTCGGACCGTGCGCGGGCGCGATCTCGATGATGTCGCCGGCGCCGAAATTGTGGATGGCGGCGACGGTTCCGAGCGGCTTGCCGGCCACATCGACGGCGGCAAGACCGATCAGGTCGGCGTGGTAGAATTCGCCCTCGTCTGTCGCCGGAAGCTTGTCGCGCGCGACGTAGAGGTCGGTGCCGTTGAGCCGCTCGGCCTCCTCGCGCGTGGTCACGCCTGTGAGCGTTGCGACGAGGTAGTCCTTGACCTCGCGCGCGTGCGTTACTTCAAACTGGCGTGCGCCATCCTTTGTCGAGAGCGAGCCGTATCGCGTCACCGCAATCGGGTCTTCGGTGAAGGTCCACAGCCGCACCTCGCCGCGCAGGCCATGCGCGGCGCCGATCCGGGCCACGCAGACGCGCGCCGTCATGCCGGTTCAGCCTCAGGACTTCGCGGCGGCTTCGGCCTGCGCCTTGCGCTCCTTGCGCGGCACGGCCTTCTCCGGGTTGTTGCGCGCCGTGCGCTTCTTGACGCCGGCGGCATCGAGGAAACGCGCCACGCGGTCGGACGGCTGCGCGCCCTTGGCGAGCCAGGCCTTGACCTTGTCGAGGTCGATCTTGAGCCGGTCGGCATTGTCCTTCGGCATCAGCGGGTTGAAGTAGCCGAGCCGCTCGATGAAACGGCCGTCGCGCGGATAGCGCGAATCGGCGACGACGACATGATAGACCGGCCGCTTCTTGGTGCCGGCACGGGCGAGGCGGATCACGACGGGCATAAGGTTCTCCTTTGGAAGTCTGTCTGGTGAGTTGGTTGTGTTGTTAAAGCGGGGAGAAGTCGTCATGCCCGCCAACGGGTCCGGCTTTGCCGGCCCGATGACAGGCTCCAGCGGGCATCCAGTAACCTCGGATCAGCCAATTGAAACGATAGGCCACCGAGTACTGGATCGTCCGCCTTCGCGGACGATGACGCCGTGGGATGGGAGGGAGTGACGGCAGTCATTTCTTCTTCCGGGGAAAGCCGAGGCCGGGCAGCGTCGGCTTGCCGCCAAGTCCGGTGAGGCCGGGAAGGTTAGGTAGGCCGCCGCGCAATCCCGCCGGCAGATCCTTCGGCATTTGCGGCAGGCCGTCGGCGCCTTTCGGCATTTTTTCCGCCAGCGCTTTCATCTGTTCGGGGCTCGGCATGCCCCCTCCAAAGCCCATCGCCTGCGCGATGCCGGCGAGCGCGCCGCGCTTGCCGGTTGCCATCATCTTCATCATGTCGGCCATACTGCGATGCATCTTGAGCAGCTTGTTGATCTCCTCGACCTTCTGGCCGGCGCCGGCAGCGATGCGCCGCTTGCGACTGGCCTTCAGGATATCGGGATGCTTGCGCTCCTGTCGCGTCATCGAATCGATCACCGCGACCTGACGTTTGATAATCCTGTCGTCGAGACCGGCTGCGGCGATCTGGTTCTTCATCTTGGCGACGCCGGGCATCATGCCCATCAGGCCGGATACGCCGCCCATTTTCGTCATCTGCAACAACTGCTCGCGCATGTCGTTGAGGTCGAACTGGCCCTTGCGCATCTTCTCGGTCGTGCGCGCGGCTTTTTCGGCGTCGATATTGGCGGCGGCCTTTTCGACCAGCGTGACCACGTCGCCCATGCCGAGGATGCGGCCGGCGATGCGGGAGGGATGGAAATCCTCCAGCGCGTCGGTTTTTTCGCCGGTACCGATCAGCTTGATCGGCTTGCCGGTGACCTGACGCATCGATAGCGCGGCGCCGCCGCGGCCGTCGCCGTCCACTCGAGTCAGCACGATGCCGGTGAGGCCGACGCGCTCGTCGAACGAGCGCGCGAGGTTGACCGCGTCCTGGCCGGTCAGCGAGTCCGCAACCAGCAGCACTTCGTGCGGGCGGGCGGCGGCCTTGATGTTCGCCGCCTCGGACATCATTTCGTTGTCGAGCGTGGTGCGGCCGGCGGTGTCGAGCAGCACCACGTCGTAACCGCCAAGCTTGCCGGCTTCCAGCGCGCGGCGCGCGATCTGCTCGGGCTTCTGGCCCGCGAGGATCGGCAGCGTCTGGATATCGAGATCGCGGCCGAGCACCGCGAGCTGCTCCATCGCTGCCGGCCGATAGATGTCGAGCGAGGCCATCAGGACTTTACGTTTGTCGCGCTCGGTCAGCCGTCGCGCCAGCTTTGCTGTCGTGGTGGTCTTGCCCGAGCCCTGCAGGCCGACCATCATGATGGTGATCGGCGGCACCCCATTGAGGTCGATGGTCTGGCCGTCGGCACCGAGCGTGGCGATCAGCTCGTCATGGACGATCTTCACCACCATCTGGCCCGGCGTCACCGATTTGACGACGGTGGCGCCGATCGCCTGCTCGCGGACCTTGTCGGTAAAGCTTCTGACGACATCGAGCGAGACGTCGGCCTCGAGCAGCGCCCGGCGCACCTCGCGCATGGCGGCATCGACATCGGCTTCCGTCAGCGCGCCGCGCCGCGTCAGCCGATCAAGAATGCCACCGAGCCTTTCCGACAGATTGTCGAACATGAGCCGTTCCTGTCTTCATCTTCGTCACGGCCGGGACAAGTCCGGGAATGACGATCGAGGGTCTGTGAGACGCAAACCCAAAACACGTTTGCGCCCGAGGGCGCACAGCGCTGTCGGGCGTTGACCTCCGGCCCCTGCGGCCGGTCGGCGGGTCGAAAAGAACATCTCTTCGAGAATTCGGGCGGATTTACAGGCGCGGGCCTGCCGGAGTCAAGCCGATTGGCGCGGCAGTTGCCCGGTTTTCAGCGCGCATGACCAACGGAATCGGCATTCCGCGCGATCGCTTTGGAGCGGCGATGGCATCACGGCCCCTCCTTGATCGCCCAGGAGACGCCGACTGTGACGCTCAGCGTCTCTTCGCCGGGCGCGATGGCGACGTCCGCGGCCATCGGCGCCGCGGCCCGGCGATACATCACCGGCCCGGGTGATCCCTCTTCCGAAATGCTCAGGGGCGCGCCGAGCGTGACGCCCGCCGCCTTGGCATAGATCTCCGCCTTGCGCCGCGCGTCGGCGATCGCCTGGGTGCGGGCGTCGTCGAGGAGTTTCGACGCGTTGGACACCATGAAATGGATGCCGCCGATATCGTTGGCGCCGGCCGCGGTCACCGCGTCGATCACGCTGGCGACCTTGAGGATGTCGCGCAGCTTGACGGTGACGCGGTTGGTGGCGCGATAGCCGGTGAGGACGTTCGGTCCGGGGCGGTTCTGATTGGCATATTGCGGCTGCAGCGACAGTCGCGAGGTCTGATAGTCCTTTTCAGCAATGCCCGCGCTTTTCAGCGCCAGCAAAACCTTGCCCATGGCGGCGTTGTTGGCGTCGGAGGCTTCGCGCGCGGTCTTGGCGTCGGTCGTGACGCCTGCTTCGATCCGCGCGAGATCGGGCGGCACCGAGATTGTGGCTTCGCCGGTTACCGCGACCGTCGGCGGCGGCGCCGCTTCGGCTTGCGCCGGCATCGCGGCCAGAGCGGCGACGGTGGCAACGGCGATCGTGAGAGGGATCCGGTTTGGCATGACGGCTCTCATTTCAGCGGCACATAGACGTTGATGACCAGATTGTCTTCTTCGGTCTTCAGCGGATCGGTCATGTATTCCTCGATGAAGGTATCCTTGGCCTCGAGCTTCTTGTCGTCAAGGTGGTTGGTGATCGCCTCATAGGTGTTGTCCATGTTGTCATAGGAGCCTCGATGCACGAACTTCAGCGCCTTGCCCTCGGGTGACTTGCCCATGCTCATGGCCTTGGGCAGGTAATTGAGGTCCTGATCGACCGGGACTTCCGCCAGAAACGAGAAGCCGGTGTCGTCGGTCGAGGTGTAGACGATCATCATATTGCCGGCGGCCTTGACGCCCTGCTTGTCGAGAACGGCCGCCAGCGACTTGAAGGAATCGATAAGCGTCTCGAACGCGGTGTCCCAGGTGGCGTTGTTTCTGAATGTCAGGACGGTCTTCGGCACCAGCGTGAATTCCTCGCCAAAGGGATCGGCGGTCTGCACCGGCGCGGTGACCGGCGGCTTCGGGGCCTCGGCGGTCGGGTTCTCCGGCGTCTGCACTTCGGCCGGGGGTGGGGTCGGTGTGGCCGGCGTTGTCGTTCCGGGCGCGGTCGGTGCGGCAGGCGGAGCCGGGGTTGCGGGCGCCGTCGCGCCGGGAGGGGCCGCGGGCGGTGTCTGGGCCAGCACGGTGGAGAGCCCGAGCGACAAGGCCGCCGGAATCATTGCGATCGCGAGGCGGCGAAAGAGGCGGGGGCAATTCATTATAGAGGGTCTCCCTGGTCGTGCCGGCCGATGTCCGCGAGACCCGGTCCTTAGCCGCTGTTACGGGCGGAATCATGCGATGCTTAACACGCGGCTTCGGCGTCCGTCCCATGACAGATATGTCATGCCGCATCGTGGCGGGTGTGGGGCACTGAGACGGATTTGCGTTAACGATGGCGGGCGCCGGTCGCACTGGCCAACCGCCGCGCATTCGCCATATATAGCGGCGGAAGATGAAGGCCGGGAAAATTGGACGCCGGATATGGGCACGCTCGCAAACCACGCTTTCAGCAAGATGAACGGCATCGGCAACGAGATCGTCGTGGTCGATCTGCGTGACCGTCCCGCCGCGGTGACGGCCGAGGAGGCGCGCGCGGTCGCATCGCCGGGCGGCGTTCCCTATGATCAGTTGATGGTGCTGCAACCCCCGCGGCTTCCCGGCACCGAGGCTTTCGTCAGCATCTACAATAACGACGGTTCGGAAGCGAATGCCTGCGGCAACGGCATGCGCTGCGTGGCGCGGCAGGTGTTCGAGGCCACAGGCAAGGCGGCGCTGACCTTCGAGACCCGCGCCGGGCTGTTGAGTTGCTGGCAGGGTCCCGCGCCTGGTCTTTACACCGTCGACATGGGACCGCCAAAATTCGGCTGGCGGGACATCCCGCTCGCCGAGGAATTCCGCGATACCCGCTATATCGAATTGCAGGTCGGGCCGATCGATGCGCCGGTGCTGCATTCGCCGTCGGTGGTCAGCATGGGCAATCCGCACGCGATCTTCTGGGTCGACGACGTGAACGCCCATGATCTCGAACGCTTCGGGCCGCTGCTGGAGAACCATCCGATCTTCCCCGAGCGTGCCAACATCACGCTGGCCCATATCGCGGGCCGCGATCGCATCGTGATGCGGACCTGGGAGCGCGGCGCGGGTATGACCAAGGCCTGCGGCTCGGCGGCCTGCGCGACGGCGGTGGCAGCGGCGCGGCTCAAGCGCGCCGACCGCGTTGTCGATATGGTGCTCCCCGGCGGCGGTCTGACCATCGAGTGGCGCGAGCGCGACGATCATGTGCTGATGACCGGTCCGGCCGTGTTCGAATATGCCGGCACCTTCGATCCGGCGCTGTTCGCCAGCGTCGCGTGATGACGATCGACGTCGTCACCTTCGGCTGCCGGCTCAATGCCTTCGAATCCGAAGTCATCCGCCGCAATGCGGACGATGCCGGCCTTGACGACGTCGTCATCGTCAACACTTGCGCCGTCACCAACGAGGCGGTGGCGCAGGCTCGGCAATCGATCCGCAAATTGAAGCGCGAGCGGCCGTCGGCGCGCATCGTCGTCACCGGCTGCGCGGCGCAGATCGAGCCGACGATGTTCGCGCAGATGCCCGAAGTCGATCGCGTGATCGGCAACGACGACAAGATGCGCGGTGACACCTGGCGCGACGCGCGGACCGCATTCGCCGCAGTGGCCGATTTCGGGATCGCGAACGAGGAAAAAATCGCCGTCGCCGACATCATGGCGGTGACCGAGATGGCGCCGCATCTCGTCGAGGGCTTTCAAGGCGGCCTGCCCCGCGCCTTCGTGCAGGTGCAGAACGGTTGCGACCATCGCTGCACCTTCTGCATCATTCCTTTCGGGCGCGGCAATTCGCGCTCGGTGCCGATGGGCGCGGTTGTCGATCAGGTGCGCGTGCTCGTCGAGGCCGGTCATGCCGAGATCGTGCTGACCGGCGTCGATCTCACGAGCTACGGCGCCGATCTGCCGGGTGGGCCGAGACTGGGCGGCTTGATCAAGCGGATCCTGCGGCATGTGCCGGAGATGAGGCGGCTGCGAATCTCGTCGATCGATTCGATCGAGGCGGATCGGGATTTGCTTGATGCGGTCGCGAACGAGGAGCGGCTGATGCCGCATCTGCATCTGTCGCTGCAATCCGGCGACGACATGATCCTGAAGCGGATGAAGCGGCGGCATTCGCGTCGGGACGCCATCGACTTCTGTGCGCAGGTGCGGCGGTTGCGGCCGGACATCGCCTTCGGTGCCGACATCATCGCCGGTTTCCCGACCGAGACCGATGACATGTTCGCGCGGTCGCTCGATCTGGTCGCGGACTGCGATCTCACCTTCCTGCATGTGTTTCCCTATTCGCCGCGTCCGGGGACGCCGGCGGTGCGGATGCCACCGGTCGCGGGCGAGGTCATCAAAGACCGCGCCGGGCAGTTGCGCGCCGCCGCCGGAGCCGCGCTGCGGCGGCGGCTTGCCGCGGACATCGGCGCAACGCGTCAGGTGTTGATCGAAAGCGCCACTCAGGGCCGCACCGAGCATTTTGTCCCGGTCGCGATTGCGGGAGAGACGCCCGGCGCGGTGCGAACGCGGATGATTTCAGGGCACGATGGTGCGCGACTGCTGGTGTGATTTAGAGCGTTTTCGAGCGAAGTGGGTACCGGGTCGCGTGAAGAAAACGCGTCAATTCAAAATCATAGAGCCTCGCTTCTGATTCCATCAGAAGCGAAAAGGCTCTACGCCTGACGTCTCGCCGCGACGGAAATGATGCGGGTCGACGCAAGGCGAATGCGCGCCGAGGGTCTTTCGTGATGGTGAATCTCGGAGTCGGTTGGCCGGACTCTGTTAACGATCGTCCCCGAGTTTTGCTCGTCGGGACGGAACCAGGCCGGCGCGGCGCGATTGATGTCGGGCATCGTCAGGGCGGGGCGCTGCTGTTAACAGTCAAAGGCCGGCCAAAGTTGCGAACGGCTTCATTCATTTCCGGGTAGGCACGTGGTTCGGCTGGGTTTCGTTATCGGCTTGGTCGCGGTTATCGGGGTTTTACTCTCCGGCCTTGCGGCGTGGCGCGGTTATGAACAGGAGTTGGCGATCGACAGGATCGCGCTGTCGCGCGCGATCGACGTTCATGCCAGCCTGGTCCAGGAGCGTCTCATCGAACGAGAACTGCTGGCACGAGTCGCATCGGGATTGTTTCGGTCGCCCTCCGCGGTGAGAGCCAACATGCTCCACCCGTTGCGCGCGTCGATCTATGCCTTCAAGACCGATTTCGTTACCGCCGGCTGGGTTGCGCGTCTTCATCCGGGTGAACTCCCGCAGGCTGATGCAGCACTGGCGGCGGCCGGATTTCCGAATCCGCAAATCCGGAGCTTTGACGATACGCCGCGCGATCTGCATTCGCTCGACAAGCCGATCGACGTGGTGATGGACGTTGAGCCGCAAAACGCGGAAACGGTCGTATTTCCGGGCCGCTCGCTCGACCGTGATCCGATCCTGGGGCCGATGTTCGCCCGTGCGATGCAGACGAGAACGCCGGTCGTATCGGATCCGATCCATCTGCTGATGCCCGATGGCCCGATCGGGCTGGTTATCGCAACGCCGGTTTTCCAGGAGGGAAGCGAGACGGCGGCTGGCTTTATTACATTTTCATATAAACTCGCGTCGTTGATGCTGACGAACGACGAACTGTCGCTGTTCTCCGTTGTCCTGAAAGATCCGCGAAACCCACGCTCGGAATTGATCGCCGACGACAGCGGCAATGTCACGTCACGCCTCAGACGTCCGGCCGATCCCGTTCCGCTGGTGCTCCGGACGGTGATCTTCGGCGGACGGGACTGGTCGCTTGGCTATTACCCGAAAAACAATGCGATCCATCGCGCGCAAAAACTGGCCGCGGTGGTGGCCGCGATCGGTCTTGCGCTGACAAGCATCATTTGCGGCCTGTTCGGATATGTCGCCTATAACAACTTGCGGCTGAGCCGGGAAATCCAGGTTCGGATCGGTTTCGAGCGGCGGTTGACCGCCGTCATCGATGAACTCAATCACCGGGTTAAAAACATTCTTGCGGTGATTCAATCGATCGTCACGCGGACGTTGCGGCACGGCTCCGACATCGAAGTCGCCCGCGAACTGCTGATCGGCCGGATCCATGCCATGTCCAACGTGGTCTCGCTGCTCAGCGAGAGCCAGTGGCAGGGGGTCAAATTGAGGGGACTGTTCGAGGCGCGTGCCATCCCCCACACCGACCGCATCGCGGTCAACGGTCCGGACATCACCGTGAGTGCGCGCGCGGCGCAGAGCCTCTCATTGTTGTTCTTCGAACTGGCGTCGCATTCCGACGAAGGACTTTCGCTGGTCGGCAAGCATCCGCATATCGTCGTGCATTGGGCAGTCGAGGGCGAGGGCAGCGAGGCGATGTTTCGTTTTCGGTGGGAGGAATTCAATACCAGTGCCGCGACCCGCCGCGAGGACAGCGATTTTGGCATCATCCTGCTGGACCGCGTTGCGCCGGAGGCGCTGGGCGGCGTGTCCAAGCGGTATTTTACCGAGGCGAGCTATGTCTATGAACTCGCCGCTCCCATGGAGACCGTTGTGGATGTGACCGAGAGAGATCGCACGACGCAGATATCCGCGCCCATCCGGCCTGTTACCCATCAAGCCCGCTAAATGATGGGCCCGCCGGCTGCCGTCTTGCTGTTCCGGGCCGTTGTCGCCGCGAGACCTTGATGGTCGAGCTATCGGCCGCTGCCGATCACGGCCCGGACGGTGTCGTCCGGGCCAAAATCCTCGGTGCCCTCGACGTAAAGCAGGGCACTCAGTTTCGATCGCGCGCGGTTGACGCGGCTCTTGATGGTACCGACGGCGCATCCGCAGATCTTCGCGGCGTCCTCGTAGGAGAAACCCGAAGCGCCCACGAGGATCAAGGCTTCGCGCTGATCCTGCGGCAGCTTGTCGAGCGCCGCGCGGAATTCCTCGAATTCCAGATGGGCGTTCTGGTTCGGCTGCGATTTCAACGTTTTCGCATAGTTGCCGTCGGAATCCTCGACCTCGCGCCGCCGCTTCCGGTAGTCCGAGCGGAACAGGTTGCGCAGGATCGTGAACAGCCACGCCGGAAGGTTCGATCCCGGCTGGAACGAATCGATGTTGGCGAGCGCGCGGAGCAGGGTTTCCTGCACCAAGTCGTCGGCACGATCGCCATTTCCGCTCAGCGAAATCGCGAATGCGCGCAGATTCGGTACTGATGCCAGGATATCCTCGCGTAGTGAATCTGTGAGAGGCATTAGTCCCTCCCGTCGTTTTTTGTGTCGAAGTCGCCCGCGGGGGTTATTTGTGGATCTTCTGGCCCCGATGCATCGAGCTTTCGAATTAATTCTGCAAACCGGTCCGGGACGCCCTGCCTCACGACATCGTCATACATGGCACGAAGCTGATGCCCGATTCTGGGCTGAATCTCGGCATTGAGGCCGCCTTTGCCGGTTGATGGCTTTGTATCTTTCATCATTGAGCGCCCAGGGTTCAAGATATTGAAAAGCCGAGAAGTTCCCCGTTTGTTACGCAGTTTTCACGGAACTTGTATGGAGCCTAATTCAAAGCCGGAGCGAAAGTTCCGGGGGCAGGGAACTTTTGTCATGCTGGGGCGTAGACCACATGGCGGCGGATCGGGATTCGCCGTTGCGCCGTGCGTCGTCTAAAGACGAGATGCTTGATCCCGAGAGCTGTCTTAAAAAGGATGGATGGGGATGTTTCGATCACAGGTCGTAGCCGAACATTTGCCGCTCTTGCGACGGTATGCCCGCGCCCTGACGGGAAATCAGGCGTCCGGAGACGCCTATGTCGGAGCCATGCTGGAGGCGCTGCTCCAGGACCCGGCGTTGCTCGACGAGCGGCACGGGCCGCGGGCGGGGTTGTTCCGGCTGTTCACTCAAATCTGGAATTCGGTTTCGATCAACGGCGGCACCGACGAGGTGCCGGCTGCGGCACCGATGGAGCGGCGGCTGACGAATATCACGCCGCTGCCGCGTCAGGCGTTCCTGCTGCTGTCGCTGGAAGGCTTTTCGGAGGAGGAGGCTGCGTTTGTTCTACAGGCCGACGTCGCCGAAGTTCGCAAGCTGAGCGATATTGCCGGTCGCGAAATGGCGGCGGAAATCGCAACCGACGTCCTGATTATCGAGGATGAGACGTTCATTGGCGTCGCACGCACCCATGCCGAAGCGGTCGCCCTGGCCAAAACCAGGAAACCCGGTCTCATTCTGGCGGATATCCAGCTCGCCGACGGCAGCTCCGGATTGGACGCCGTCAACGAACTTCTGCGCGGCGTCGAGGTGCCGGTTGTCTTCATCACGGCCTATCCCGAACGGTTTCTGACCGGCGAGCGGCCCGAGCCGGCATTCCTCATCTCGAAGCCGTTCCAGCCCGCCATGGTCTCGGCGGTAGCCAGCCAGGCGCTGTTCTTCCAGCGAAATTCGCGCAACCGTGAGCCGCGCGCCGCCGCATCCTGATCGCGACCGTACAGCGTCGTCATGGCCTGCGGCACGAACCGTGTTCCTGCCGATGTCACGTTTCGAGCGTCCGGCTGCAACGTGCAAAAAAGGGCGCGGCCGGCATGCTTGCCAATAGCCGCGTCCTTGTCGCCGGTCGGTGGGGGCTGGGGGAACGGCCGGCTGCCGGGACAACGCGAGCACCCGGGAAGCGTTCCGCACCGCACTCTTTTTTCTGAAACGGTTAACTGAACGATGTCTTGCGAACCGCGTTGTTGCTTCGCGGTTCTGATCCACAATCGCGCTGTGTGACAACGTGGTCGTGGCAGCGAAATGACAATGGATGAGGCAACGATGTTTCAGGTATCGGCGGGAGTAATCGGTGCGCTGGCGGCGGTCGTGCTGCCGCTCGGTGCGGTGCAGTTCGCAGGCGATCTCGCCGGCGGTAACGATGTCGCCGCTACGGTTGTCAATCGCGCGCACAAGGCCGATCGCGACATTGTTCAGTTGTCGCACATGGAGGGCCGAACTGTTTCCATTCGGCTGGAAAGTCTTCCGGATACGTCGATCGTATTGCGGATTCCGGAAAGCTTACGCCTGGAAGCAGGCGACCGCGTCATGAAGCGGGACGTCATGAAGCCGAATTCCGGCCGCGTGCCCGCGACTCAGGTCAGGCGGACGATCGCATGTGAACCGGTGGTGAGTACTCTGACCGACATTGCTAGGCAGCTTCAGCCCGATCGTTGCGTGACGTGAGGTTTTGCTGTCCGGAAATTTTGTCGTTGTCCGAAATCAAGTGTCGTCGCTGGCGTTGCCCTCGTCATCGCGATCCCGTCGGCCCGCGAGCAATCCCAGCGCCAGGCCGCCGACAGCCAGGATCGGGATCAGCTTCTTGATGCCGATCGCGCGTACCAACTGCAACCCTGCCGTCACCAGCATCGGATCGGCGAGAAGGTTTTGTGCCGCCGACCTGGCCGTCTTGGCCACACGTTTCTTCATGGCATTTCGCCGGATCGCATAGGTCACCACCGCGATCAGGGTGATCAGGAAGAAGATCGCCGCACCGGTCAGGCAAGCCTCGATCAAGCCGTAGTTTTGAAGCACGAAGACGAACGCGGCGGCACACAGGAATACGATTGTGACGAAACCCGCAAAAACCGCCACCCCGGCGAGGGACGTCAGCCGCACGGCGTTGCCCGCGCTCTCCTTGAAGTCATCGATTGCCCGCTGAAACATTCAACGCCTCGCCCGAATCGAAATCAATTGTCAGATAAACCGCTGGCGCGTTCAGGCGGGCAGTGACCCCAGAATATCCGGCCGCCCCCGGCCGATCGGCAAAAATCACCGCGCCGGAAATCATCGGAATCAGAAATCACCGGCGCCAAAATCACCGGCGCCAGGTCACGCCGATCAAAAATCCCAGTCCGATCGCAAGTCCCACTGTGGCGAGAGGACGCTGCTGGATCGCCTCCTCGAGCGTATCCTCGATCGAGGATACGGCGTTCTGTGCCGCGTCGATGGCCGCGTTGCCGCGCTCCGACACATCGGAGAGAACGGAGTCCACGTTGGCCCTGGCCTGCTTGTAGCCGCGGCGTGTCTGCTTCTTGGCGGCGCCGGTCAACGTACCGAGCGCGTCGGAGATCTGATCGGCCAGTGCGGAGATGTCGTTTTTCACGGATGATAAATCCTTCTCAAGGCGTTCGTAGGTCGCTTTATCCGTCAGGTTTTTCATCGCATCCTCGCCATCGCTGCTCGCCATCCAATGCTCCTGAAACTGAAGGGGTATGGCAAACCAACGTGCCGTCGCGGCTTAGGTTCCGCGACGCGCTCGCTTGCTCGGCAAGCTGACTCCGCTGCGTTGTGCGCCTGTCGACGGAACTTTCAGGTCTCGTCTGGATTGCCTCCCGCGCCAAATGTCGCGAGGGCGCTTCTCCGTCTTGAAGTCTTGCGATCAATTTTGGAGAAGCAACAATGCTTATCAGCGTCCTGATTACGTTTCTCGTTGTTGTTCTTGTTCTGTATTTCATCAATCTGACGCCGCTCGACGTCCGCGGCAAGCAGATCGCCAGCATCGCCGCTATCGTGATCGGCGTTGCCTCGGCGCTGAAATTTCTTCCGGTGTTCTAAGGCAAGTGCCGACGGCGCTGAGATGAGACAAATAAAAATGCCCCCGACACCGCGCCGGGGGCATTTCACGTCATTCGCAGGGCCAATCCGTCAGCCGGCCGCCTCGGACTCCCCCTTGGACTCCGCCTTGGCCTGGCGCCGCCGTTCGGTCAGGATGTATTCGGTATAGCCGTTCGGCTGCTCGCGGCCCTTGAACACGAGATCGCAGGCCGCCTTGAAGGCGACGCCGTCGAATGTCGGCGCCATCGGCGTGTAGAGGGGATCGCCGGCGTTCTGCTTGTCAACGACGACGGCCATGCGCTTCAGCGAGTCCATCACCTGATCGCTGGTGACGACGTTCTGATGTAGCCAGTTCGCCAGATGCTGGCTGGAGATGCGCAGCGTGGCGCGGTCTTCCATCAGGCCGACGTCGTGGATATCGGGCACCTTCGAGCAGCCGACGCCCTGATCGATCCAGCGCACCACGTAGCCGAGAATGCCCTGGCAGTTGTTGTCGATCTCCAGCCTCACATCGTCCGGCGCCCAGTTCGATTGCGACACCGGGACCGTGAGGATGTCCGACAGCTTTGCGCGCTGTCCGCCGGCTTTCAATTCCTGTTGCTGCTTCAGCACGTCGACCTGATGATAGTGCAGGGCGTGCAGCGTTGCCGCGGTCGGCGAGGGCACCCATGCGGTGGTGGCGCCGGCTTGCGGGTGGTCGACCTTCTGCGCGAGCATGTCGGCCATCCGGTCGGGCGCGGCCCACATGCCCTTGCCGATCTGGGCGTGGCCGGGCAGGCCGTCGATCAGGCCGATGTCGACATTCCAGTCCTCGTAGGCCCTCATCCACGGCTGCGCCTTCATCTCGTTCTTGCGGATCATCGGACCCGCTTCCATCGAGGTATGGATTTCGTCGCCGGTGCGGTCGAGGAAGCCGGTGTTGATGAAGCAGACTCGTTTCGAGGCGTTCTGGATGCAGGTCTTGAGGTTGACGGTGGTGCGGCGCTCCTCGTCCATGATGCCGATCTTGAGGGTGTTCTCCGGCAGTCCGAGCATGGTCTCGACGCGGGCGAACAGTTCGCAGGTCAGCGCCACCTCGTCGGGGCCGTGCATCTTCGGCTTGACGATGTAGACCGAGCCTGTCCGGCTGTTCCGCGTCTTCGAAATCCCCATGAGATCGTGGATCGCGAGCAGGCTTGATACCGCGGCGTCGAGCATACCTTCCGGAATCTCTGCGCCGTTTTCATCCAGTACCGCGTCGGTAACCATGTGATGGCCGACGTTGCGCATCAAAAGCAGGCTGCGTCCGTGGAGGGCGATCTCCTTGCCATTGGCTGACGTGTAGATGCGATCGGCGTTGAGGGCGCGGGTGACGGTCTTGCCGCCCTTCTCGAAGGTGTCCGTGAGCGTGCCGTTCATCAGGCCGAGCGTATTGCGATACACCAGCACCTTGTCGTCGGCATCGACGGCGGCGACGCTGTCCTCCATATCGAGAATGGTGCTGATGGCGGCCTCGATGATCACATCGGCGACGCCGGCCGGATCGTCCTTGCCGATGCGGTCGGCGCGGTCGATCCGGATGTCGATATGCAGGCCGTGGTTGACCAGCAGGATCGCGGACGGTGCGTCCGCGGCGCCCTGATAGCCCGCGAATTGCGCAATCGTCTTCAGGCCGGTGGCGTCGCCGCTCCTGAGTTTCGCCGACAGGTGTCCATTGACGACGCTGTAGCCGGCGACATCGGCATGGCTGCCGGCCGAAAGCGGTGCGGCGGAATCGAGGAACGCCTTGGCTTTGGCGATCACCTTGTCGCCGCGCGCCTTGTCATAGCCCCTGGCCTCGTTGGCCTCGTGCGCAATGGCATCGGTGCCGTATAACGCATCGTAGAGGCTGCCCCAGCGCGCATTGGCGGCATTCAGCGCGTAACGGGCATTGGTCAGCGGCACCACCAGTTGCGGTCCGCAGATTTTTCCGATCTCGTCGTCGATATTGGCGGTCTCGACCGCATGGGTCGCGGGCTCTGGCAGCAGATAGCCGATCTCTTTCAGGAACGCCGTGTAGGCGGCCATGTCGAACGGCCGGCTTTTGTTGGCGCGATGCCAGCCGTCGATCTGCGCTTGCAGCGTATCGCGCACCGCGAGCAATTCGCGGTTTCTCGGTCCGAGATCGCGGACGATGGCGGCAAGCCCGGCCCAAAAGGCATCCGGGGCAATGCCGGTCCGGGGCGTGGCCTCCCGGGCGATAAAATCGAACAGGACAGGCGCGATCTTCAGTCCGTGGGCGTCAATGCGAGTCATGTCGGGCTTCTCGCGAGAAACGGCGACAGGTGCGCGGTTTCTAGGTCGGGTTGCCGAAATTCGGCTTCCATTGCCTTTTAGCGCCAAAGCGAGCGCCGTGAGCCCCTACAAAAGGTGAATAATCGCACACAGAGTCAACCGGGTGCCGCCCCCTACGATTGGCGGCGGTCATCCGGTCGAACGCTTGCAAGATTTCGCAAGCTCAGATGTTGGCGGCAACGTCGGTCAGGTCGTCGAACAGAATCCCGGTTCTGATCAGCATCCGCTCGATTTCGTCGGCGGCGTCGCCGACCGCGCAGGACGAGGTGTCGATAGTCAATTCCACCGACTCCGGCGGCTGATAGTCGTTCCCGATGCCGGTGAAGCCGTGCAGGACGCCGGCGCGCGCCTTGGCATAATGCCCCTTGGGGTCGCGGCTCTCGCAGATGTCGGCCGGCGTCGCGACATAGATCTCTCGGAAGGCGGTATCGGCGATGCGCCGCGCCGCGGCGCGATCCTCGCGCGCCGGGGAGACCGCGGCGACGATCGCAACGTGGCCGTTGCGCGCCAGATGCGTGGCGACCTCCGCGAGCCGGCGGATATTTTCGGCACGGTCCTGCGGCGAGAAGCCAAGGTCGCCGTTCAGCCCGGCGCGCAACGTGTCGCCGTCGAGCAGAACCGGCGAGCCGCCGTCGCCGAACAGTTTGCGTTCGAGTGCGCGGGCCAGGGTCGATTTGCCCGAGCCCGGCAATCCCGTCAGCCAGACCACGGCGCCGTTGTGACGATAGCGGGCGGACCGCTCGTCCGACCGCAGCGCGGATTCAACCGGCACGATATCGACCGGAACCGCGCGCTGTCCCGCTTCGACGCTGAGCACCAGACCGCCGCCGGCGATGCGGCCGTTGACCTCGATCACGAGGCGGCCGGTGCGGGGATTGTCGACGTAGGGGTCGGCGGCGAGCGGCTGCGCCAGCGAGATGTCGATTTCACCGACGTGATTGCGCGCGATCGCCTTTGCCTCGGCGCTTGATAGTTCGCCGGGATCGACGGCTTTCTCGATCGCCACGACGACGGCGCGCGTTTCCTTGTTGCCGAGCCGCAGCAGAATGGACGCACCGGCCGCGAGCGATGTCTCATGCAGCCAGAAGATGCGGGCGCGAATCCGTCGCGTGTCGCGCGGCGCCGACCCGACATGGGCGATGACGTCGCCGCGCTCGAGAAACAGTTCACGGTCGAGCGTGATGCCGACGGAGCGGCCGGCGCCTTGCGCGCCCGTCGGGCTCGAGGGCCAGCCTTCGACGCTACGGATCTTTGCGATCTTGCCGGCCGGCATGATCACGATCTCGTCGCCCGCGGTCAGGTTGCCTGACTCGATGCGGCCGGCCACAATCCGCCGGTCGTCGAATTTGTAGATCGCCTGCACCGGCAAGCGCAGCGCCAGCTCGTCCAGCGGCCGCGCCGGTTGCAGCGCATCGAGGGCTTCGACCACGGTGGGACCGCTGTACCAGTCGATCTTCGCGGTCCGTTCGGCCACGCCGTCGCCATCGCGGGCCGAAATCGGAATCACCGCCGTCGGCGCGAGGCCAAGGCCGGTCAGATGCGTGGAAATCTCGTCGCGGATGGCGTTGAAGCGTTCCGCGCTGAAATCGACGCGGTCCATCTTGTTGACGACGACAGCGACCTGTTTGACGCCGAGCAGATGCAGCAGATAGCCGTGCCGCCGGGTCTGATCGCGCACGCCTTCCAGCGCGTCGATGATCAGCACGGCGCCGTCGGCCTGCGCCGCGCCGGTGATCATGTTGCGCAGGAATTCGGCGTGGCCGGGGGCGTCGATCAGCACCACGTCGCGCGAGCGGGTGCGGAAGCGGATTTGCGTGGTGTCGATGGTGATGCCCTGATCGCGCTCGGTCTGCAGCGCATCCAGCAGGAACGACCACTCGAATGGCATGCCGCGCCGGGCGCTGACGGCTTTCAGCATCTCAAGCTTGCCGTCGGGCAGGCTGCCGGTCTCGTGCAGCAGCCGTCCGACCAGCGTCGACTTACCGTGATCGACGTGGCCGACGATGACGATGCGGACCTGGGGACGGGTGGTGCCGTTCGGCGTCGCGAGGGCGGCGTTCGGCGCGATGGCGGGGGCGATCATGTTCATCGGAAGCGCTCGATTCGATTCAGGTCAGAGATAGCCGGCGACGCGAAGCCGCTCGAAAGCGTCTTCGGTTTCATGGTCGAGCGCGCGTCCGGCGCGTTCGGGGATTTTGGTGCTGTCGAGTTCGATCAGGATCTCGTCGATGGTCGTCGCGGTCGAAGCGACGGGGAAGGTGATATCGGAGTCGCCCAGCGAGCGGTAGCGTTTGCCGTCCTTTGCCAGATAGAGCGGAATGATCGGGATGTTCTCGCGCTTGGTGTAGGCCCAGATATCCGCCTCGGTCCACTGCAGGATCGGATGGATACGTAAGTGCGCGCCGGGCGGCGGCGAGGCGTTGAACTGATCCCAGAATTCCGGCGGCTGGTCGCGCACGTCCCATCCGCCTTCGCTGCCGCGCGGCGAAAACACCCGCTCCTTGGCGCGGGTCGCTTCCTCGTCGCGGCGGATACCGGCGATCAGCCCGTCGAAGCCGTATTTGTTCAGCGCAAGCTTCAGCCCCTCGGTTTTGCGTGCGGCAGAGCGCGCGGCCGGCGGCAGCGTCGGGTCGACCGCCTCGACCGGCGGGCAGTAATCGACCTTGAGATCGAGATTCCACTCCTTCGAATAGCGTTCGCGAAAAGCGTACATCTCGGGGAACTTCTTCTCGGTGTCGACGTGCAGCGCCGGGAACGGCACCCGGCCGAAGAAGGCCTTGCGCGCCAGCCAGATCATCACGTTGGAATCCTTGCCGAGCGACCACAGCAGCGCGAGCTTCTTCAAGCGAGCGAAGGCTTCCCGGAAAATGTAGATGCTCTGCGCTTCAAGCGCATCGAGGTGGTCTATTCCAGGCTGCATGGCCTGCTCCTTGCTTGCTGCGCGGTCGACGGCCGCGCCGCTGACCGTCGAAATCAGCGGCCGCCGAAATTGTGGATTTCGGAGGGTGAGAAGATGCATCTCGTCCGTGCGGTGTTTGGAAGTAGAAAATTCTATACTTTTGTTCCCGCATAGAAGAAATAATTTTCTGTTTGATGAGCTTGCAAGATACATAAATAGAAAATAATTTCAGTCAACCCTTGCCGACGCAAAGCAGAAGAAAAGCAGACAGAGTCGAATGAAATTCCTCCCGATCTTTCTTGATTCCAAAGCCGGTCCGATCCTTCTGATCGGAGCGGGCGATCCGGTGCGGGCCAGGCTGCGCCTTTTGCTCGCCGCGGGCGCGCGCGTGCGCTGGCATGCAACCGACGGCGACTTCGCGGTCGCCGGTCTCGATGCCGTCGCCGCCTCGCGCATCGAGCGTCTGGAAACCAATCCCGGCGCGGCCGACCTCGGCGCTATCGTCGCGGTGTTTTGCGCCGGCGCCGGCGAGATCGGCGTGACTGTAGCGGCGCGCGCGCGGGCGTCCGGTCTGCCCGTCAACGTGATGGACGACCCCGCGCATTCGAGTTTCATCGTCCCGGCGATCGTTGATCGCGGCGACGTGGTGGTGGCGGTCGGCACCGGCGGTGCGTCGCCCGTGGTGGCGCGGCGCGTGCGCGAACGCATCGAGGCGCTGTTGCCGGCGCGAATCGGCGACCTCGCGGCGTTGATCGGGCGCTGGCGCAAGGCGGTACATGCGCGCATTCCCGACATGCCGCTGCGCCGCCGCTTCTGGGAGCGTGTGGTGGACGGCCCGATCGGCGCGTCTGTTCTCGCCGGCCGCTCCGATGAAGCCGAAGACTCGCTGCAAGCAATCGCCGATCCCTCCGCCTACGCGGGCGCATCCGCTCCCGGCACTGTCGAAGGCCGCGTCACGCTGGTCGGCGCCGGGCCGGGCGATCCGGATCTGCTCACCATCAAGGCGCTGCGCGCGTTGCAGGACGCCGACATCGTGTTCTACGACGAGCTGGTCTCGCCGGAGATTCTCGATCGCGCCCGCCGCGACGCGGTGCGGATCCCGGTGGGTCGCCGCGTCGGCAAGCCCGGCATCGGACAGGATGCCATCAACCGGTTGCTGATCGATGCCGCGAAGTCCGGACAGCGTGCCGTCCGCCTCAAGGGCGGCGATCCCTTCATTTTCGGCCGCGGCGGCGAAGAGATCGAGGCGCTGCGCGAGGCCGGCGTCGCCTGTTCGGTCATTCCCGGAATCACGGCCGGGCTCGGCGCGGCTGCGGAATCCGAATTGCCGCTGACCTTCCGCCACGAGGCGCTGCGCGTCACCTTCCTCACCGCGCACAAGGCGCGGGATGCTTCGAGCGTCGACTGGTCGGCGCTGACCGACCGCAAGATGACGGTGGTCGTCTACATGGGAACCACGGCGGCCAACGCGATTCGTGATGGCCTGCTGGCGGCCGGGCGTTCGCCGGAAACCCCGGTCGGCGTGTTCGCGCGCGCCACCCGTCCCGATGCCAAATCCGTCGTCGGCACGCTGGATCATCTGCCGGCGCTGGTTCGTGAAATTGACGGCGGACCCGCCATCCTCGTGATCGGCGACGTCGTCTCGCACTCCGCGCCATGGCGCAACGCGAGCCCGACTCCCCTGTTTCATACATTTCAGATGGCCGCCGAATGACCTCTCTGCCCGAACAAAAGAGCGTCGCGGCAAGCGCGATGACACAGCCGGCAGCAGCGACAGGGACTCCCGCATTGCCGCCCGCGGCGGCGCTCAACGACGCGTTGCGCGACGCCCGGCCTGCGGACGTGATCGCCGCGGCACTGCGCACGGTCGGGCGCGACCGGCTGGCGCTGGTGTCGTCGTTCGGCACCGAGTCGGCGGCGCTGTTGAAGGTGATGGCGGACGTCGATCCGGCCATTCCCGTGATCTTCCTCGACACCGGATGGCTGTTTGAGGAGACGCTGGCCTATCGCGACACCTTGATCGCCGCGCTCGGCCTGACGGATGTTCGCTCCATTCAGCCATCTGAGGATGTGCTGAAGCGCGAGGATCCCGATCGCGATTTGTGGTTCTCCGATCCGGATGCCTGCTGCCGCATCCGCAAAGTGGAGCCGCTTGTGCGCGCGCTGCAGCCGTTCGACGCCTGGATCAACGGTCGCAAACGGTTTCAGGGCGGCCTGCGCGCCGACATTCCATTCGTGGAAGACGACGGCGCGCGGCTGAAGTTCAATCCGTTCGCGAACGCCTCGCGCGCCGACATCGAGGCGATCTATGCGTCGGCGAAGCTACCGCCGCACCCGCTTGTCGCGTCGGGGTTTCTCTCCGTCGGCTGCATGCCGTGCACCAGCCGCGCGCAGGCCGGCGAAGACGCGCGCGCCGGCCGCTGGCGCGACAGAGCCAAGACGGAATGCGGCATCCACACGATGAAGACTTCGTAGAGGAATGACTCTGCGGCGTCGCAAACATTGAAATGTGGTTTCGTTGACTTCAGCATGCCGTTTGACGAGTTTCATTCATGGGCTTCTGGCGGTCGTCGCGTGATCGGGCCTTATGGAGATTAAAATGCTTCGTCGTGTTTTCGTTGTTCTTGCCGGATTGATCTGGGCAGGTTCGGCGTATGCTGCCGACGTGTCGCTATTGAATGTCTCATACGATCCGACGCGCGAGCTCTACGTCGATTTCAACAAGGCATTCGCCGCGGCTTACCAGAAAGAAACCGGCAAGAGCGTCGAGATCAAGCAGTCCCACGGCGGGTCCGGAAAGCAGGCGCGTTCGGTGATCGACGGTTTGCAGGCCGACGTGGTTACCCTCGCGCTCGCCTATGATATCGATGCGATTGCCGAGCGGGGGCTGCTCGCCAAGGACTGGCAGAAGCGGTTGCCGCGAAATTCCTCGCCCTATACGTCCACCATCGTTTTCCTTGTGCGCAAGGGCAATCCCAAGGGTATCAAGGACTGGGACGATCTGATCAAACCCGGCGTCCGCGTCATCACGCCCAATCCCAAGACCTCGGGCGGCGCGCGCTGGAACTATCTCGCGGCATGGGGTTTCGCGCTGAAGAAGTTCGGCAGCGAGGACAAGGCGAAACAGTTTGTGGCCGACATCTACACCCACGTCCCGGTGCTCGATACCGGCGCGCGTGGTTCCACTGTCACCTTCGTCGAGCGCGGCGTTGGCGACGTGTTGCTCGCCTGGGAGAACGAGGCCTTTCTGGCGCTCAAGGAGTTCGGAAAGGACAAATTCGAGATCGTGGTGCCTTCGATCTCCATTCTGGCGGAACCGCCGGTCGCCGTCGTCGACAAAGTAGTGGACAGGAAGGGAACGCGCGCTGTTGCCGAGGCGTATCTGAAATATTGGTATACTCGGGAAGGGCAGGAGATCGCCGCGCGAAACTACTACCGTCCGACCGATCCGGAAGTGATCAAGGAGTATGCCGATGCATTTCCCAAGGTCGAGCTGTTCAGGATCGACGACGTGTTCGGCGGTTGGACCAAGGCGCAGAAGGTCCACTTCGGCGAAGGCGGCATCTTCGATCAGATCTACCAGAACTGATGCGACGGGGCGGAGCAGAACAACGTGATAGGAGGATCGGGACGACGACGGACTCTGCCGGGATTCGGCCTCACCATGGGGCTGACGCTGACATGGCTCGGGATCATCGTTCTGATTCCTCTTGCCGGGCTGTTTCTCAAATCGTTCGAATTGAGTTTCGCCCAGTTCGTTGACATCGTCACCAGCCGGCGAACATTGAATGCGCTGAAGATTTCGTTCGGGCTCGCGTTTCTCGCCGCGCTGGTCAATCTGGTGATGGGCAGCATCATTGTCTGGGCGCTGGTGCGTTACCGGTTTCCCGGGCGCCGCATCTTGGACGCGATCGTCGATGTTCCGTTCGCGTTGCCGACCGCGGTAGCGGGTATCGCGCTGACGACGCTGTTTGCGCAGAACGGCTGGCTCGGCGCGCCGCTGGCCGAGCTTGGCATCAAGGTCGCGTTCACGCCGCTCGGCATCTTCGTCGCGATGGTGTTCATCGGTATTCCCTTCGTGGTGCGCACCGTGCAGCCGGTGCTGATCGATCTCGATCCGGAGATCGAGGAGGCCGCCGCGAGCCTCGGCGCCAGCCGCTGGCAGACGGTGTGGCGGGTGATTCTGCCGAGCCTTTTCCCCGCGCTGCTGACGGGCTTTGCGCTCGCATTCGCGCGCGCGGTCGGCGAATACGGTTCGGTGATCTTCATCGCCGGCAACCTGCCGAACGTGTCGGAGATTGCGCCGCTCCTGATTGTGATACGGCTTTCCGAATTCCGCTACGCCGATGCCACCGCGATCGCCGTCGTGATGCTGGTGGTGGCGTTCCTGGTCATCTTCGTCATCAATCGCCTGCAACGCTGGGCGCAGCTGCGCGTCCCGACGCATTAGAGGTGACGCCGATGTCCGAAACCGCGATCGCGATTCCGCTTGACCGTACCGACGCCCGCTCCGAACCGCGCTGGGTGCGCGGTCTGCTGATCGGCCTCACCGTCCTGTTTCTCGCGGTGTTTATCGTGTTGCCACTGGCGATCGTGTTTGCGGAAGCATTCGCCAGAGGGGCGCACGCCTATCTCGCCGCGCTTGCCGATCCCGAAGCGCAGTCGGCGATCATGCTGACGCTGGCGGTCGCCGCGATTTCGGTTGGTCTCAATCTGTTTTTCGGGCTGATCGCCGCCTGGGCGATCGCAAAATTCGAGTTTCGCGGAAAGACGCTCCTGATCTCGCTGGTCGATCTGCCGTTCTCGGTGAGCCCGGTCATTTCCGGTCTGGTGTTCGTGCTGTTGTTCGGCGCGCAGGGTTATGTCGGACCCTGGTTGCAGGACCACAACATCCAGCTTCTGTTTGCGTTGCCGGGCATCGCGCTGGCAACGACCTTCGTGACCTTTCCATTCGTGTCGCGCGCGCTGATTCCGCTGATGCAGGAGCAGGGGACGGCGGAAGAGGAAGCGGCCCTGTCGCTTGGCGCTTCGGGGTTGCAGACATTCTTCCGCGTCACGCTGCCGAACATCAAGTGGGGGTTGCTGTATGGCGTGCTGCTTTGCAATGCCCGCGCCATGGGCGAATTCGGGGCGGTATCCGTCGTCTCCGGTCACATCCGCGGCGAGACCAACACCATGCCGCTGCTGGTCGAAATCCTCTACAACGAATATCAGTTCGTATCGGCGTTCGCGATCGCTTCGCTGCTGGCCATGCTGGCGCTGGTCACCCTGGTGGCGAAGACCGTTCTGGAACGAAATCTCGACGAAGGACAACGACCGAGTGACCATTGAAGTCCGCAATATCGTGAAAAAGTTCGGGGCCTTCGCCGCGCTGGACCATGTCGATCTCAAGGTCCCGCACGGCGAACTGATGGCGCTGCTCGGGCCGTCGGGGTCCGGCAAGACCACGCTGCTGCGCATTATTGCCGGGCTCGACTGGCCTGATTCCGGAGATGTCTCGTTCGACGGCGAGAATGCGCTGGCGCGCGGCGCAGGCGAGCGGAGCGTCGGGTTCGTCTTCCAGCATTATGCACTGTTCCGCCACATGACGGTGTTCGAGAACGTCGCATTCGGTTTGCGGGTCCAGCCCCGCGCCGTTCGCAAGGATGAAGTGGGCATCCGCGCGCGCGTCAAGGAGCTGCTCGACCTCGTCCAGCTCGACTGGCTGTCCGGCCGTTACCCCGGCCAGCTCTCGGGTGGCCAGCGCCAGCGCGTCGCGCTGGCGCGCGCGCTTGCGATCGAGCCGCGCGTTCTGTTGCTCGACGAGCCGTTCGGCGCGCTCGACGCCAAGGTGCGCAAGGAGTTGCGGACGTGGCTGCGCTCGCTGCACGAGGAAATCAACGTCACCTCCATCTTCGTGACCCACGATCAGGAGGAGGCGCTCGAAGTCGCCAACAGCGTGGTGGTGATGGACAAGGGGCGCATCGAGCAGATCGGAACGCCGAGCGATGTCTATGACAATCCGCAGACGGCGTTCGTGCACGGCTTCATCGGCGAGTCGATCGTTCTGCCGGTCGACGTTGATGACGGCTTTGTCCGGCTCGGCGACACGCCGCTGAATATCGCCGCGGAGCACGGCAGTTCGGGGCCGTCGAAACTGTTCGTTCGCCGCCACGACATGCAGATCAGTCCGCCCGGTTGGGGCGGCCTCGAAGGGACCGTGCGGCGGGTGCGGACCTTCGGTCCGATCCAGCGGGCCGATATCGCGTTGTCCGGCAGGGCGGGCGAAACCATCATTGAAATCGACGCGCCGCGCGACCGCGAGCTTCGCGATGGCGAGGTCGTCGGCCTGCAGCCCCGGCGCTACCGCATTTTCGCGGACCCGACGTGAGATCGTTCACCTTTCAGCCATGGTTGGTATGCAACAACTCCGGCTGATTGGGGGGGCTACGAATGATCCGCACTTGTGCCGCGATTCTCGGCCTTCTGGCTCTGGCCGGATGCGCCGCGGACAAACCGCCTCCGGAGCAGCCGGCGTTCTATCTCGACATGGCCCACGGCGGAGCCAAGCTGGATCCCGCGGTCGCCGCCTCGATGATTTCCGGCTATCGCGCCAATAACGGGCTCGGCCCGGTGACGGTCGATCCGGAACTGATGCAGGTCGCCGAAACGCAATCGATGGCGATGGCCAAACGCAACAAGATGGATCACGACGTGGCCGGGAAGCTGCCCAAGCGGCTGGCGGCGGCGGGCTATCCGGCGACGCTGGCGGTCGAGAATATCGGCGCCGGCTATCACACCCTCGCCGAGGCGTTCTCGGGCTGGCGCGATTCGCCTCCCCATCGGGCGAACATGCTGAAGAACGGCGTCACGAAACTGGGCATCGCCGCGAGCTATGCTCCGGACACCAAATACAAGGTGTTCTGGACACTGGTTCTGGCATCCACCGACCAGCGATAACCGTTGCGTGATACGCGGTCGGCTCTGCGCTGATTGACGCGAGCGCGAACCGACGCCACGGTAAGGCCTGCGACAATTGACTTGCGGGTCTGATGGATTCCATATCTCCCGAACCGGCTTCATCGGCAATACCGGCGCGGGCGCGGTGCGTGCTGGTGCTTCAGGGCGGCGGCGCGCTCGGCTCCTATCAGGCCGGCGCCTATCAGGCGCTGGGCCGGCACGATTTCGAGCCGGAGTGGGTCGCCGGCATCTCGATCGGCGCGATCAACGCTGCGATCATCGCGGGCAACCCGCGCGACAAGCGCGTCGAGCGCCTCAGGGAATTCTGGGAGTTGGCATCATCGCCGGTCCCCTGGCAGCCGATGCTGCCGGATAACCGCGCGCATTCGCTGTTCAGCGAGACCAGCGCGGCCATGATCGCGGCGTTCGGCGTGCCCGGCTTTTTCACGCCGCGCTTTCCGCCGGCGCAGTTCTGGCCGTCGGCCGACCCACAATCCCTGAGCTATTACGACACCGCGCCACTGCGCGCGACGCTCGAGCGGCTGGTGGATTTCGACCGCATCAATAGCGGGGCGACGCGGCTCAGCGTCGGCGCGGTGAATATCGCGACCGGCAACTTCACCTATTTCGACAACACCCGGCAGAAGATCGGTCCGGAGCACATCCTGGCATCCGGCGCGCTGCCGCCCGGTTTCCCGGCAATCGAGATCGGCGGCGAATACTACTGGGACGGCGGCATCGCCTCGAACACGCCGCTGGATTACGTGCTGGATCAGAAGACCGCGTCCGATCTTTTGATCTTTCAGGTCGATCTGTTCAGCGCGCGCGGGCCGTTGCCGACCACGCTGCTGGAGGCCGCCGATCGCGAAAAGAACATCCGCTACTCCAGCCGGACCCGGATGAACACCGACAAGAACAAGCAGATTCACAACGCGCGCAAGGCGGTGCGCGACCTGATTTCGAAACTGCCGGCCGATCTCAAGGATGATCCTTCGGTCAAGTTCCTCAAGCAGGCGGCCAAGGAAAACACCGTCACGGTGGTTCACCTGATCTATCGCCGCAAAAATTACGAGGCCTCGCTGAAGGATTACGATTTTTCGCGTCTCAACATGACCGAGCACTGGTCCTCCGGCGAACATGACGTCGATCTCTCGATGCGTCATCCGGAGTGGCTGGCGCGGCGGCAGGGTGGCGAGGCCATGGTGACTTACGACCTCACCGCCGAGGATGAAAAGGGTGCTCCGTAAAGCCGGACGCCCGCGCATGAACAGGAGAAGACGATGACGAACCTGAAAGGCAAGACCGCGGTAGTGACCGGCTCGACCAGCGGCATCGGCCTCGCCTATGCCCGCGCCTTTGCGAGTGCCGGCGCCAATATCGTGATCAACGGGTTCGGCGCGCCGGCCGACATCGAGAAGGAACGCTCCGCCATCGAGGCCGAGTTCAAGGTCAGGGCGGTCCATTCGCCCGCCGACATGACAAAACCCGCCGAGATCGCCGGCATGATTGCGCTGGGCGAAACGACCTTCGGCTCGGTCGATATTCTCGTCAACAATGCGGGTATCCAGTTCGTCGCGCCGGTCGAGGAGTTTCCCATCGAGAAGTGGGACGCGATCATCGCTATCAACCTGTCGTCGGCGTTCCACGCCATCCGCGCCGCTGTCCCCGGCATGAAGACGCGCGGCTGGGGCCGCATCATCAACACCGCCTCGGCGCATTCGCTGGTGGCCTCGCCCTTCAAGTCGGCCTACGTCTCCGCCAAGCACGGCATCGCCGGCCTCACCAAGACGGTGGCGCTGGAGCTTGCGGCCCACAAGATCACCTGCAACTGCATCAGCCCCGGCTATGTCTGGACGCCGCTGGTCGAGAAGCAGATCCCCGACACCATGAAGGCGCGCGACATGACCAAGGAGCAGGTCATCAACGACGTGCTGCTTGCGGCGCAGCCGACCAAGCAGTTCGTCACCGTGGAGCAGGTCGCCGCCCTGGCGCTCTTTCTGTGCGGCGACGATGCCAGCCAGATCACCGGAAGCAACCTGTCGATCGACGGCGGCTGGACGGCGGAGTAGGCGTTGTCATGGCCGGGCGCAGCCGTTCGAAGAGCGGCGTCGCTTCCGCTAGCCTATGCCCGGCCATCCATCCCTTTGAAAAATAATGGATACGCGGGTCAAGCCCGCGTACGATGTCCGTTCGTTGTTAAGCACGCTTCTTCCCGAACGCCAGCACATGCAGTCCGAGCTTGCGGCGCACGATCCAGAACAGCAGCACCGTCTCGAACGCTAGCGATATCGACGTGGCGGCGGCGGCGCCGTGGCCGCCGTAGCGCGGGACAAACGCGAAGCACAGCGCGACGTTCATGCCGAAGGCCAGCGCATAGGCCGCCGCGCAGGCGTGCTGATGGCCGAGCATGTTGAGCAGCCGCTCGACCGGGCCGATCGCGGAGCGGACCACGAGCCCGATCGCGGCAATGAACATGATGCTGTAGCCGGTGACGAATTGCGGGCCGAACAGCCACAGCATCGGCTTGCCGAGCGCGAGCAGCAGCAGCGTCGCGGCGAGCGACGGCCAGAACGTCCACTTGATCGCATGTGCGACGTAGGCCGCCAGCCGTTCCTTGTCGCCGGCCGCGTGATATTCGGTGAAGCGGTGCGCCGTCGTCGCCGACATCGCGTAGTGAATGAACGACACCAGCGCCAGCGTCTTGACGACCGCGAAGTAAACGCCGACCTCGTCCGAGGGGCGGAACTGCTGCAACACCAGCACATCGGTGTAGGACAACAATAGATAAAAGCTTTCGACCAGCAGGATCGGCAGCGAGACCGCGAGCCAGGCGCGGAAATCGTGGACCTTCGGCCCGGCGGCGACGCTGGTGCCGAGCTTCCGGTTGAGCACGATCATCTGTCCGATCATGGCGATCCACACCGCCGCCACGCTTGCCAGCATGGCGATGGCGGCGCTGAGATGAAATCCCAGGACGAAAGCGCCGGCGGTGAAGCCGATGATCAGCGACTGCCGCACGATGAATTGCGGCATCAGCCCGAGCCGCATCCAGTCGTGGGAGCGCGCAATGCCGTCCTGGGTATTGGCGACCACGAAGGCCGGCAGCGTCAGACAGCCGATATAGAGCGGCAGGACCGTCGCCGGATCGATCCACGGCGACAGCACCCTGACGAGGGCCGCGAGCAAAATCGAAATCAATGCAGCGACGATGAACGTCATCCAGCGGCTGCCGCTCAGGAATCCGCGCAGCCGTGCGTCGTCGCCGCTGGCGCGATATTCCGGAATGATCTTCTGCGCCGAGGCCGAGATGCCGAAATCCATCATGCTGCCGAGCAGCAGTACCCAGGTCCAGACATAGACATAAACGCCGTAGTCGGAGCCGCCCATCCAGCGCGCGAGCAGGATCTGTGCGACATAGGCGAGGCCGGCGCTGATGACACGAATGATGAAGATCGTGCCGGCGAGGCGGTTGGTCAGCGAAGCCTCGTTTGAACCGGCCAGCGTCGCACGCAACCGCCCGATCAGGCCGGACAATCGCCTTGCAGGTGCGGTTGGGGTGTCCGTTACGGCCACGGTGGAATCCTCGTGACGCGGGAAGCGTGCCACGATCCGGACCTAGCAACGATTCGTTAAGATTCGGTTGGGGGCCGCGCGATCACCAGCAATGGATCAAGTCGAACCGGATGTTGTGGGCATTCCCTCCCCTTTTTAGGGGAGGTGCAACCGCCGTCGCTTCGGCCTGAACCTAGCAGGCTGTTGAAGAAGTCTCTGGCGCAGCGGTTCTGGGCATGATTCTCTTGATGCGGATGCGTCGAGGGGGGAGCGATGCGGGGAAGCGACGAACGGTCAGGCTCGCTGTTCAGCTATGTGGACTTGGAGGCTCGGATTCGCTCCGACCATCCGCTGCGAACGATCCGACAGATCGCGAACGCGGCGTTGAATGATCTGTCGAGGGACTTTGACAAGCTCTACACGGCGTTCGGCCGTCCCTCGATCGCACCGGAGAAGCTGCTTCGGGCAATGCTGCTGCAGGCATTCTACGGGATCCGCTCGGAACGGCAGTTGATGGAGCGGCTGGAGTTCGACCTGCTGTTGCGCTGGTTCGTGGGCTTGGGCGTGGACGACCCGGTGTGGGACCACTCGACCTTCTCGAAGAACCGCGACCGATTGCTTGAAGGTGAGATCGCCGCGAAGTTCTTGAACGCGCTGATGGGGCAGCACCAGGTCAAGCGGCTGTTATCAAGCGAGCATTTTTCGGTCGACGGCACGCTGATCGAGGCGTGGGCATCGATCAAGAGCTTCCGGCGCAAGGACGGCGGTGACCAGGACAGTGATGGACCGGGACGCAACGCCGAGCGCAGTTTCCACAACGAGAAGCGCTGCAACGAGACGCATCAGAGCACGACCGATCCCGAGGCACGGCTCTATAAGAAGGGCGGCGGCCAGCCGGCGAAGCTTTGCTACATCGGCCATGCCCTGATGGAGAACCGCAACGGACTGGCGGTGCTGGGTGGCGTGAGCCGGGCGACCGGAACGGCGGAGCGGGATCAGGCGTTGGCGCTGATCGACTGCCACCGCGGCCAAAGCGAGCGGCGGATCACGCTGGGCGCCGACAAGGCCTATGACGTCACCGCATTCGTCGAGGACTTAAGACGGCGTTCGGTCACGCCGCACATCGCCATCGACGGGCATTTGAGCAAGACCGGAAAGCCGCGCAAGACCGCGATCGACCAGAGGACTCTCCGTCATGCCGGATATGCCGTCAGCCAACGCTGTCGCAAGCGCATCGAGGAGGTGTTCGGCTGGATCAAGGCCTCCGCCGGACTTGCCAAGATCAAGCTGCGAGGCCGCGACCGCGTCAACGCCACCTTCACCCTGGCGCTGGCGGCCTACAACCTGATCCGCTTGCCCAAACTCCTGGCAGCCGCCGCGTGAAACACAAGTCGTGCACCGTCAAGATGCTCGATCAGGACCCTGATGGTGGCGCCGCCCGCAGATCACGCTGACTCCATTCCATATCCGTCTCCGTGGGAAACTTCTTCAACAGCCTGCTAGAGCCTTTCCGCTTCTGAGGATCAGAAGCGAGGCTCTATGTTTCTGATTTGACGCGCTGTCTTCCCGCGAACCGGTACCCATCCTCGGGTCAAGCCCGAGGACATGCTTCGCTCGAAAACGCTCTAACTATTGCTTTATTGCAGATTGATATTGAATTCGTAAGCCTGCTTGCCACCCACCAGCGTCAGTTTCAGGGCAGCGCCTTCCGGGCTCGTGTTCGCCGGCAGGCCGTCGAGCTTGAACGCAAACCGTTTCACGCCGTGCGGTGCATGATTGAGCTGCGTCGGAATCGGCAGCGCCCAGTCCGGTGTCGGGCCTTCGACGAACAGGCTGACGTCGTCCTTGGGACTCGCGCTGGCGACATCGACCGTCACGGTGGACGGTCCCTCGCGCTTGACGTCACGGATCGTCAGCGGGTTGGGATCGCCGATCCGGGCCGGCTTTGGCACCGTATCGAGCGCCGCGGCCAGCGCGCTGTCCTCCGCGCTGGCGACGCTGGCGAAACCAAGCTCCATGCTGGCTTCGGCGGGAATGCATAGCTTGTCGCACACAGCGAAATTGACGGTCGCGCGGAGCGTGATCGGCTTGTCGGCATTCGTGGCGGCGATGCGCAGCGGCAGCACGACATGATTCTTGTAGCCGAGCGAGTGTCCGCCTGCGCCGTCGGGAAATTGCGATGGCGCGGGCCACAGGACGGTCACGGCGTCGATGTTGTCCGACCTGGAGAAATCGAAACGCGGCGGCACGCCGGAGTCGCCCGGCGTGCGCCAGTAGGTTTTCCATCCAGGCTCGAGCTGAAACGCGACGCCGCCGAGCAGCACCGCACCGCTGCGCGAGCCCGCGAGCAGGCGGACCGCGGCGTGGCTGCCCTGCTGCCATGGCGAGGCATCCTCGGCCGTCGCAGCGGTCGAAAGCGCACAGGCCAGTAGCGCGACCGCAACGCCGGGCACCGCGTGGAGGGGAACCTTGGTGATCATGCGACGTCTTTACCGGCTGGTGCCGTGCCAAACCATTGAATTGCTTGTGATCCGGGTGTTTGGCGGCGGCGGGGAGGTTGATTGACAGAACAGGCATCCAATATCAGGATGGAGGCAACATGAGGGTCATTTGCTGATGAGTGCAGCGCGAAAAAGGCCCGGCACGGGCCGTCGCCAGACTGACGACGCAGACACCGGCGCTCCGGACCAGAGCTATCTGGACGGCCAGTTGCTGATCGCGATGCCGGTCATGGAAGATGAGCGGTTCGCGCGCTCCGTGATCTATGTTTGCGCGCACTCGTCCGAGGGAGCGATGGGTATCATCCTCAATCGCCCCGCCGGAAGCGTCGATTTCGCCGATCTGCTGGTCCAGCTCGACATCATCAAGAGATCCGACAGCATCAAGCTACCGGAAACCGCCGAGGCGATGAAAGTGATGAAGGGCGGCCCGGTCGAAACCGGCCGCGGATTCGTCCTGCACTCGAGCGATTTCTTCATCGAGGATGCGACGCTGCCGATCGACGATGGCGTCTGCCTGACCGCGACGCTCGATATTCTGGAAGCCATTGCGAAAGGCGCCGGCCCGAAACATGCGATCCTGGCGCTCGGTTATGCCGGATGGGCGCCGGGCCAGCTCGAGACGGAAATCCAGGACAATGGATGGCTGCATTGTCCGGCCGATCCGGAGCTGATCTTCGGCCGTGACATCGAGGACAAATATACCCGCGCGCTGCACAAGATCGGCATTGATCCCGGCATGTTGTCGAACGAAGCCGGCCACGCCTGATCGCGCTGTTTTCTGCTTCTAACGACATTATCCACTTTCGACGACAGCAGTTCTCGTCATGCCCGGCTTTATGCGGGGCATCCACGTCTTGAAGGCATTGCAAGTTCAAAGACGTGGATGGCCGGGACCGTAGGTCAGCGGAAGCGACGCCGTTCTTCGAACGGCTATGCCCGGCCATGACGGAGACATTGATTCAACTCGCTTCATGCTTCAGCTTGCGGTCGCGAGCCGTTCCTGGGCCAGAAGCCGCATCGTTGCATCGGCGTCCATCGGCTCGCCGAAGGCGAAGCCTTGCGCGCATTCACAGCCCAGTTGATAGAGTTCCACCGCGTCGGAGTCGGTCTCGGCGCCTTCGGCGACGACATCCATCCCGAGATCGTGCGCCAGCGCGATGATCGACTTGAGAATGACGGGCCGGGTGCCGCGGCTTGTGGTGCGGACGAACGACTGGTCGATCTTGATGGTATCGAACGGGAAGCGCTGCAGGTAGGACAGCGAGGAATGGCCGGTGCCGAAGTCGTCGAGCGACAGCCCGACGCCCAGCTCGCGAATCCGTTGCAGCATCTGCGCGGCATGTTCCGGATTTTCCATCACGAGCGATTCCGTCAGTTCCAGCTTCAGGGTGCCGCGCGCGATCGACGAACGCGACAGCACGGCGCGGATGTCGTTGATCAGGTCGTGCCGTAGCAACTGGCGCGAGGAGACGTTGACGCTGGCGAAGATCGGCGTCTGCGACCGCATGGCGCGTTGCCAGACCGCGAGCTGGCGCGCGGTCTGGTCCATCACGAAGGTGCCGATATCGACGATCAGGCCGGCTTCCTCGGCGATGGTGATGAACTCGTCCGGCGCCATTCGCCCGAGCTTGGGGTGATCCCAGCGCGCCAGCGCCTCGAATCCGGCGACCGCGCGGTCCTCCAGCCGGACGATCGGCTGGTAGAGGATGGCGATTTCGCGCCGCTCGATGGCGCGACGCAACTCCGCTTCGAGCGTTACCCGGTCGGTTTTCCGGGCCCGCATCGCCGGCTTGTAGACGTCGATGCGGTCGCCGCCGATGCGTTTGGAATGGTACATCGCCAGTTCGGCGTCCTTGACGATCTCCTCCGTCAATTGCGTCTGCGGGTCGCTCAGCGCGAGACCGATCGAGGCGGTCAGGAAGATCTCCCGGTCGTTGAAGGCGATCGGCGCGCGGATGGTCTTGCGGATGGTTTCGGCGAACGCGGTGATGCGCGCCGGGTCCTGCTCCGACATCAGGATGAGGCCGAACTGGTCGCCGGCGAGCCGCGCCAGCGTGTCCTGGGCTTTAAGGATCCGCGTCAGCCGCCGCGCCAGCGTCAGCAGGATCGAATCGCCCTCCGCGACGCCGACGGAATCGTTGACCTGCTTGAAGCGGTCGAGATCGATCACCATCAGCGTCGGCCGCAGGTTGGGCATGGTCTTGGCGAAGGTCGCGACCGCGTTGAGGCGGTCGATGAACAGCTTGCGGTTGGGCAGGCCGGTCAGATTGTCGTGCACCGAGTCGTGCAGCATCCGCTCCTCGGCTTTCCTGGCCTCGGTGACATCGGTGAGGGTGCCGACCACGCGTGAGACCTCGCCGTCGGACCCGACCACCGGGCGCGCCTTCAGCGCGAACCACATGAAGTGGCCGTCGGGCGTGCGCAGCCGGAAGTCCTGCACCAGCCGTCCGCGGCGCTGATCGAGCACGCTGTCCAGCGCGGCGCGGAACCGGTCCTGATCGAGCGGATGCAGCACTTCCAGCCAGCTCGCCGCCGGGCCTTCGAGCGTGCCGCGTTTCAAGCCGAGCAGGCTTTCGGTCTCGGGACTGGTGAAGACCTTGTCGGCGGAGACGTCCCAGTCCCAGACCAGATCGCCCGAGCCGGTCAGCGCCAGCGCGCGGCGCTCGACGTCCGACACCACGCCGGCGGTGGCGCCGCCGCCGGCGAAGGCGTGCTGCATCACCGTGAATCCGATCAGCATCACGATCAGCACGAGGCCGCCGAGCAGGGCCGGGCCGACGATGTCGTTGGTGACGTTGCCTTCAACGGTCATTCCGGCGGCGCCGACCCACACCACCAGCAGGAACCAGGTCGGGATCAGCAACACCGCGCGGTCGAAGCCGTGAATCGCGAGATAGACGATCAGTCCGAAGCCGAAAACGGCAATCAGCGCGAGCGACATCCGCGCGATGCCGGAGGCGACCGCGGGATCGAACAGAGCCAGCGCCACCAGCGAGCCGAGGAACGCGAGCCAGCCAAGGGTGATGTGCGAATAGCGGACGTGCCAGCGGCTGAGATTGAGATAGGCGAACAGGAACACCAGCAGCGTTGCCGCGAGCATCGCCTCGCCGGAGGCGCGCCAGACCCGCTCGGCGCCGGCCGACATGTCGAGCACCTTGCCCCAGAAGCCGAAATCGACGCCGATATAGACCAGCACCGCCCAGGCCAGCGCCGCGGCGGCGGGAAACATGATGCTGCCCTTGACCACGAACAGGATGGTCAGCACCAGCGCCAGCAGCCCGGAGATGCCGATGACGATGCCCTGATACAGGGTGAAGGAATTGATCTTGTCCTTGTAGGCGTCGGGTTCCCAGAGATAGAGCTGCGGCAGCTTGTCGGTGCGCAGTTCCATGACGAAGGTGATGACGGCGCCGGGGTCGAGCGTGATGCGGAAGACGTCGGCGGTGGCGCTCTCCTGCCGCTCGGGGCGATCGCCGGTCGAGGGCGTGATGGTCGCGATGCGCGATTGTCCAAGGTCCGGCCAGAGCAACCCCGACGACACCAGGCGGTAGTGCGGTGCGACGATCAGGCGGTCGAGTTGATCGTCGGTGTTGTTGGCGAGCGCGAACACCACCCAGTTCTGGCCACCTTCGCGCGCGCGCACCTCGACGCGGCGGACGATGCCGTCGGTGCCCGGCGCGGTCGAGACCTGAATGCGGTCGGAGTCGCTGTGCTGATGATCGAGGATGGCGGTGAGGTCGATGGCGGGCGCGTCGCTGCGGACGCTGACGGCGTCGATCGCGCGTGCCGGCGATGCCGCGACGAAAATCATGAAGGCCAGCGCGAGACACGCAAGCCACCTGACCGGACGCAATGTCAATTCCCCACCTTCAACATACGGTCCCGCCGCATTGCGCGCGAGACGAATCGGGACCCGCGCCAACAGGACGCTGCAAGGCGACGCTGCAAGACAACGCTGCAAGACAACGTTGTATGTCACGGAATGAAAGCGAATTCGCGCAACATTGCCGCCGCCTTTCGCGCAAACCCGCCAGCCGCGCGCGATAGATGACATAATTACGAAGGAATTTATAGGCTTTAGCAGGTTCGCAGCGATCTAAACCGTCAACACAATTTTGCCAATATGTGCGCCGGTTTCCATCCGTCGGTGCGCGTCCGCCGCCTTGTCCAGCGGGAAGCTGCTGTCGATCAGCGGCTTGATTCGCCCCTCGCGCATCAGCGGCAGCACCCTGGCCTCGATGGCGCCGACCATCGCGGCCTTGTCGGCTATCGAACGCGGCCGCAGCGTCGAACCGGTATGATGCAGCCGCTTCACCATCAGCTTGGCGAAATTGACGGTCGCCTTCGCTCCACCGAGGAATGCGATCTGGACGATGCGGCCGTCAATCGCGGCGACGTCATAATTCTTCTCGATGTAGTCGCCGCCGACCATGTCGAGGATGAGATCGGCGCCGGTGCCGCCGGTCAGTGCCTTCACCTCCGCGACGAAATCCTGGGTCTTGTAGTTGACGGCATGATCGGCGCCGAGCCTGAGGCAGGCGTCGGCCTTGTCCTTTGATCCGACGGTCACGATTACTTTCGCGCCGAACGCTTTTGCGAGTTGGATCGCCATGGTGCCGATGCCAGAGGAGCCGCCGTGGATCAGCAGCGTCTCGCCGGCCTTTAGCCCGCCGCGTTCGAACACGTTGTGCCACACCGTCATCAGCGTTTCGGGCGTGGCGCCGGCTTCAAGCATCGACAACCCGGCGGGATTCCTCATCGCGATCGATTCATGCGCGACGCAGTATTGGGCATAGCCGCCGCCGGAGACCAGCGACATCACCTTGTCGCCGGGCTTGTATTGGCTTGCGCCTTCACCGAGCGCCACCACCTCGCCGGCGACTTCGAGGCCGGGCAGATCGCTGGCGCCGGGCGGCGGCGGATAAGTTCCGGAGCGCTGTGCGACGTCGGGCCGGTTCACGCCGGCGACCGCGACCCTGATCAGGATTTCGTTCGGGCCCGGCGCGGGAACCGGGCGGGTCTCCGGCACGAGGACCTCGGGGCCGCCGGGCCTGCTGATGCCGATGACGGTCATTTGCTCAGGGAGTTTTTCCATGGTTTGTCACCGAGACAACGCGGGAAATTCGATAGGATCCTGGTTAGAGCATTTTCGAGCGAAGCGGGTACTGGTTCGCGTGAAGAGAATCACAAAACCGGTTCCACTTTTGCGGAATACGCGCTGGACAGCCGGCTGCGGGCGGGCAATCGCGCTTCATGGACCGTTGAGTGCAAGTGGGTGAGCGCAAGCGGGAGCAGGATGCATGGCCATCGAGGATGACGACAAGCCGAAGAAAAAGATCGCCCACGAGATCGGACAGGATCTCTCGCTGCTCTCGGTGGACGAACTCGGCGAGCGTATCGCGCTGCTGACGGCCGAGATCGAGCGCCTGCGATCCGCAGAGGTCAAGAAGCGCGCCTCGAAGGACGCCGCCGACAGTTTTTTCAAATCCTGAGAAATCTTCGCCTCCTCAGGGAGAGGGGGAAAAGACAGAGCCGCCTTGCCCAAATTGCAAACGAAAGCTGAAGATAATCGTTCGTTTACGATTGGTTAAGCTTTCTCGATTATGACTGGAATGTCCTTGATTGGACGCCGAGTGGCTTCCTGTCCACTCTGTTTGACGCCTCCCTGTTATCAACTCAGGCCGCCGGAAACGGCGGCTTTTTTTTGCTTGCGTCATCCGTCCGTCCGCGACGGCGTTACGCGCCGTGTAAATTAACCTTTGCGGATACCTCCGCTGGACTCCCGCCGTGGGGCGAGCAATGATTTGTTCATCATAAGCCGCTCGAAAAGCCGGCTGGCGGCGTTTTCAGTTGTGTGAGGCGTGAACCATGTCCGATCCATCGGCAGGCGACACCGGTCTTGTCCAGTTTAGCGAGCGCCTCGCCGGCTCTTCCGCGTTCACCGCCCTGTTCCGGGAAGGCATGGATCTGGTCGAGGCAACCGCCGCCTATCTCGACGGTGACGGCCGCACCGACGCCAGGACCCTCGAACGGTCCGTCAGCCTGACCTATGCGACCGAAAGCATGCGTCTGACCACGCGGCTGATGCAACTCGCATCGTGGCTCTTGCTGCATCGCGCCGTGAAGGAAGGTGAGATGACTTTGGCGCAGGCCAACCGCGAAAAGACCAGGGTGAAGCTGACGGCGGCGGATCCCGGTCCGCAGGACATGGTCGGGAAGCTGCCGGGGCCGTTGCAGGACCTGATCGCACGGTCGATGAATTTGCAGGTGCGGGTGCGCCGCCTCGACACCACCATCCATACGCCGGCCGCCGAGCGGGGGCCGGCCGGCAATCCGCTGATGCCGCAACTCAACCGTCTCAAGGAAGCCTTCGAGCGCCAGATCGGCTGAGCGCCAGATCGCCTGACAGGCTGTTGGGAAGCTTTCGGCGTATCGTCCGAAACTCTCACGTCCCAGGTTCACGCTTCCAGTCCGGCGAAAACGCAGGTCCAACGAAAACGCTCCCGCGCGGCGGAAGCGTTCTGAAAACCCGCAACCTGAAACCGCTCAGTCTTTCTTGAGGAAGCCCGAGAACTTCTTCTGGAACCGGGAGACGCGGCCGCCGCGATCGAGGAGCTGCTGGGAGCCCCCGGTCCAGGCCGGATGCGACTTGGAATCGATGTCGAGGTTCAGCGTGTCGCCGTCCTTGCCCCAGGTGGAACGGGTCATATATTCCGTCCCGTCGGTCATCACGACCTTAATTGTATGATAATCCGGGTGAATTTCGGCTTTCATGGCTTGTCCTTGCAAGGCGAAGAGGTTTCGGCAGATTTGGGCCGCTCTATATCGCACCCGGGGTTGACGGACAAGCCGCGCCTTGCGCATTTGCCAGCGCAGGCGGCGGGGCCTATTAGGTGCTTTCCATCAGCAAGAGCGTGGTCAGGCGGATGAGTCCGGTAGAAGTGCGTGAGAATACCTCGAAAGCCGCGGCCATTGCGTTGCCGCTCGATCGCTCCCCGAAGGCTGGAGCCGAAGCCGGAGCGTCGGGGCCTGCCGTGGCCGATCAGACCTCGCCGCCGGCCAGCGGCGCCCGCCGTGTCCCGTTGCGCCCGCTGCTTGCGCTCATGCCGTATATCGCCCGCTACCGCGGACGGGCGCTGCTTGCGCTGGTCGCGCTGATCGTCGCCGCACTGACGACACTGGTGGTGCCGCTTGCGGTGCGCCGGATCATCGACTTCGGCTTCACGTCCGAAGGCGTCGCGATGATCAACAACTACTTCAGCATGATGATCGGCGTCGTGGCCGTCCTCGCCGGCGCCAGCGCGGCGCGTTATTTTCTGGTGACCACCACCGGCGAGCGTATCGTCGCCGATCTCCGGCGCGACGTCTTCGCCCATCTGATCTCGCTGTCGCCGGTATTCTTCGACACCGCCCGCAGCGGCGAACTGGTCTCGCGGCTGACCGCGGATACGACCCAGATCAAGTCCGCGGTCGGCTCCTCGATATCGGTCGCGTTGCGCAACGTGGTGCTGTTTGTCGGCGCGGCTTCGATGATGGTCATCACCAGCCCGCGGCTGTCCCTCCTGGTGCTGGCGGCGATCCCGCTGATCGTGCTGCCGCTGGTCGCATTCGGACGCTGGGTGCGCCGCCTGTCGCGGAGCGCGCAGGACAATCTTGCGGAAGCCACCGCCTACGCCTCCGAACTGGTCGGCGGCATCAGGACGGTGCAGGCCTACACCAACGAACGGCTCGCCGATGTCCGTTTCGGCGGCGAGGTCGAGCAGGCCTATCTGGCGGCGCGCAATTCGGCGCGCGCCCGCGCCGTGCTGACCGCGATCATTATTTTCATCGTCTTCACCAGCGTGGTCCTGATCCTCTGGATCGGATCGCGCGACGTTCTCACCGGTGACATGACGCCGGGCCGGCTCGGCCAGTTCGTGCTGTATGCCGCGTTCGCCGCGACCGGCCTCGGCCAGCTCAGCGAAGTCTGGGGCGAGGTCGCCGCCGCATCCGGCGCGGCCGAGCGCCTGTTCGAGCTTCTTCGCGTCAAGCCGGTGATCGCGCCGCCGCCGGCGCCGCGCGCGCTGCCGGTGCCGTCGCGCGGCGATGTCGTGCTGGACGACGTCAGCTTTGCCTATCCGTCGCGGCCGCAGGTCAAGGTGCTCGACGGCGTCTCGCTGGCGGTGAGGGCCGGCGAGAAGGTTGCCATCGTCGGCCCGTCCGGCGCGGGAAAAAGCACAATATTTCACCTGCTGCTGCGGTTCTACGATCCGGCCGCCGGGACCATCTGCTTCGATGGCGTTCCGCTGCAGGCGGCCGATCCGCGCGAGATTCGCGCACGCATCGCGCTGGTGCCGCAGGAATCGGTGGTGTTTGCCGCGTCCGCCCGCGAGAACATCCGCTTCGGCCGGCCGGATGCGTCCGATGCCGATGTCGAGCGTGCCGCCGATCTCGCCCATGCCACCGAGTTCATTCGCCGCTTGCCCGGCGGCTTCGAGGCGCTGCTCGGCGAGCGCGGCGTGACGCTGTCCGGCGGCCAGCGCCAGCGCATCGCCATCGCCCGCGCCATCCTGCGCGACGCGCCGCTCTTGCTGCTGGATGAGGCGACGTCGTCGCTTGACGCAGAATCTGAGACCCTGGTGCAGACTGCGCTGGAAGAACTGATGCGCCACCGCACCACGCTGGTGATCGCGCATCGTCTGGCGACGGTGCTGTCGTGCGACCGGATCATGGTGATGGATCAGGGACGGATCGTGGAGCAGGGCACCCACGCCTCGCTGGTGGCCGCGAACGGATTGTATGCCCGGCTGGCGCGGCTGCAGTTCGAGGGCGTGTAGGGCAGATAATGGTCATGCCCGGACTTGATCCGGGCATCCATCCCCTCTGAAAAACCTTTTCAAACGATGGATTGCCGGGTCAAGCCCGGCAATGACGACTGATATGGAGAGTTTTACGGCTTCCATTCCATGCGCTTGACCGGCCGCCCCGACGTCGGATTGACGGCGTCGCCTGTGTGCGCGAACCCATTGCGCGCGTAGAAGCGGATGGCGCGGGCGTTGTCGGCGTTGACCAGCAGCGTAATTCCCGCCGGCGACCGCCGTTTCGCTTCATGAATCAGCGCGCCGGCGATGGCACCGCCCCAATGCGCGGGGCCGACCACGAGCTGATCGAGATAGCCCGCCGCATCGATGGTGACGAAGCCGGCCAGTTCGCCGGAGTGCTCGGCGACGACGATGTCGGTGTTGGGTACAAGCTCGTTGCGCCAGCGCTCGCGCCACCACGGCACGCGGGCCGCGAAATCGATCGCGGGATAGGCCCGCTGCCACGTCGTCTGCCACAGCGCGATGGCGGCGTCTTCGTCGGTGGGCGCGTAGGGACGAAGTTTGAACGACTCTGTCTCGTGTTCGGGCATGATCTTATCCGAAAATCGGACGTCCACTTTTCCGGATCATGCCCTTACCGTTCTGTCAGCTTCAATTCGATGCGGCGGTTGCGCTTGTAGGCGTCTTCCGTCGTGCCGGGATCGAGCGGCTGGAATTCGCCAAAGCCGGCGGCGACCAGACGCTGCGGCGGCACGCCGAGCGACACCAGATATTGCACCACCGAGATCGCGCGCGCCGACGACAATTCCCAGTTCGACTTGAAAACCGGGCTGCTGATCGGCCGGACGTCGGTGTGGCCGTCGACCCGCAGCACCCAGGCGATCTCGTGCGGGATCTGCTTGTCGAGATCGATCAGCGCGCCGGCCACCTTGTCGAGCTCGGCCTTTCCTTCCGGCAGCAGCGTCGCCTGTGCGGTATCGAAAAACACCTCCGACTGGAACACGAAGCGGTCGCCGACGACCCGGATGTCCGGCCGGTTGCCGAGAATGGTGCGCAAGCGCCCGAAGAATTCCGATCGGTAGCGCGACAGTTCCTGCACCCGCTTCGCCAGCGCGACGTTCAGCCGCTGGCCGAGATCGGCGATGCGGTTTTGCGACTCCTTGTCCTTTTTCTCCGAAGCATCGAGCGCATCCTCCAGCGCCGCCAGTTGCCGGCGCAGCGCGCTGATCTGCTGGGTCAGCACCTCGACCTGCGCCAGCGCGCGGGACGAAACCTGCTTCTCGGAATCCAGCGCCTTGTTCAGTTGGGTGTTGCGGCCGGCGGCATTGTTGCCGGCGCCGGCGAGGCCATCATAGAGGCCCTTGACCCGGTCGCGCTCGGCCTCTGCCGAGGCGAGGCCCGCACGCAACTGGCTGACCTCGTCGCCGAGGCTGAGCTTGCCGAGCTTTTCCAGCGACAGCAGATCGGTCAACTGAGCGATCTTGGTATTGAGCTGTTCCAGCGCCTTGTCCTTGCCGGACACTTCCTGCGACAGGAAGAACTGCACCACCAGAAACACCGACAGCAGGAATACGATCGCGAGCACCAGCGTCGAGAGCGCATCGACGAAACCCGGCCAGTAGTTGAATCCGCTCTCGTTCCGGCGCCCGCGTGCAAGGGCCATCATATTTCTCTTCTACTAGAGCGTTTTCGAGCGAAGTGGGTACCGGTTCGCGGGAAGAAAACGCGTCAAATCGAAATTATGGAGCCCGCTTCTGATTTCATCAGAAGCGAAAAGACTCTAGGCCTCTCCCCCGGCCGAGGACGTCGACCGCGAAGCGTCGGCCGGGGAAAGGGGAACTGTCAGTTCTTCTTCCGGCTGTTGTGCGAGATACTCCAGCAGCTTTTTGATCTCGCGGTTTTGCTCGCCCTGTCCGTCGGCCCATTCGCGGATCATCTGCTGTTCGCTCCGCATATGGGTGACGAGCCCCTGAATGGCTGCCGCGAGGCTGGCCATTGCGGAGGTTGTGTCGTGGCCGGACCCCGCTTCCTCGACGCTGGCGCGAAGCCGCTCGATCGCGGTCGTTATCTCGGCCGACGGATCGGCCCGAGTCTCGCCGCCATATTCGCGAACGGTGGTGGCGAGCCAGTCCTCGAGGTCGGTATAGAAGCGGTTCTGCGCCTGACTGGATTGCAGGTCGAGAAAACCGAGGATCAGCGATCCGGCGAGGCCGAACAGCGACGACGAAAACGAAATGCCCATGCCGCCGAGCGGCGCGGCGAGGCCTTCCTTCAGCGTGTCGAACAGCGACCCGGCGTCGCCGCCGACCTTCAGGCCGTCGATCACCTTGCCGACCGAGCCGACGGTTTCGATCAGGCCCCAGAACGTGCCGAGCAGGCCGAGGAACACCAAAAGTCCCGTCATGTAGCGGGAGATATCGCGGGCTTCATCGAGCCGGGTGGCGATGGAATCGAGCAGATGCCGCATGGTCTGCTGCGAGATCGACACCCGCCCGGTGCGTTCGCCCCCGAGAATCGCGGCCATCGGCGCCAGCAGCCGCGGCCTCCGGTCGGGAGCCCGACCCGGATCGGCGATGCGGAAATTGTTGACCCACGCGATCTCGGGATAAAGCCGGACCACCTGCCGGAAGGCAAAAATGATTCCGATCGCCAGCACCCCTGCGATCAGCGCGTTGAGGCCGGGATTGGCGAAGAACGCTGAAACGATCTGCTTGTAGAGGATCACCAGCACCAGGGTGCACAACACGATGAACACCAGCATGCGCACCAGGAATATCCGTGGTGGCGACAGCTTGGTCAGTTCGATCTCCGGTGCGGAGCGGGGGGCCGTGCCTTGCGCCATGAGTGAGCGTGCTTACCCGTCAGGTGAGGCTGAGAGTCGAGACCAGCCGCATTATGCACGGCGTCGACGGCAAAAATAGCTTTTCCATCGATTTTGCCATGCTGTTTACTGTGTGGACGCGAACCGGGTTTGAATCGTGGCGTCGCTGTTTTTGCCCACCGATATTTTCGTCCACGGACAAGGCCGGCGGCTCGGATGCATCGGCGCGCGCTTGCTTACCATTTTGTTTCAATTTGAATGGAACCCGGCTCACGACTGTGTGAATCCGCAAAACTGACGTGACTTCAAGATGATAGCGTTTGTGTGACATTGCGCCGCCGGCAAAGCGTATTGCATCGCAATCGTTGTCGGCTAATTTAAAACCCATCAGTTCGCGCGGATTCACATGTGACTCTGCGAGGCATCACGCTTCGCGGAACGCGGGTTTTTGCGTCCTGCATCTTTGCGTCCTGCATCACGGGGTTTCCAAACACCAATGCCAAGATTTAATTCACGACTGACGTCCGTCGCTTTGTTGATCGCCGGATTGTCGCCGCTGCTTGGCGGCTGCGACGAGCCCGTCACCGCGGAAGCCTCGACCAGCGCGATCACCCCGGAAGTCAGCGTCGTTACGGTGGTTCCGAAGCCGCATGCAATGGTGCGCGAACTGCCGGGCCGCATCGCGCCGCTGCGCGTTGCCGAGGTGCGCCCCCGCGTCTCCGGCATTATCACCGAGCGCCTGTTCGAGCAGGGCAGCGAGGTCAAGGCTGGCGATCCGTTGTATCAGATCGATTCAAAACCGTTCGCGGTCGAATTGCAGGCGGCGGAGGCAGCGCTGGCAAAGGCCGACGCCGTATTCGAGCAGGCGTCGCATCATGCGAGGCGCATCGAAAAACTGACGGCCCGGCACGCCACCTCCGAGGCCGAAAACGAGAAAGCGATCGCCAACATGCGTCAGGCCGAGGCCGATGTCGCCGGTCGCCAGGCGGACCGCGCGCGGGCGCGGCTCCATCTCGATTACACCACCATCCGGGCGCCGATCGGCGGCGTGGTCGGCGCGGCCCAGGTCACCGAGGGCGCGCTCGTCGTCCAGAACGAGACGGCCAGCCTGACCACGGTGCAACAACTCGACACCATCTACGCCGACTTCACCCAGTCGGTGAGCGAACTCAACAGCCTGCGCCGTGCATTCGAGAGCGGCGAACTGGAGCGCATCGCGCCGGGCGCGGCGAAAGTCCGTCTCGTGCTCGACGATGGAACGCTCTACCCGCTGCCCGGAAAATTCCTGTTTTCCGAAGCCAAGGTCGATGCCTCGACCGGGCAGGTGACGCTGCGCGGCGAATTTCCGAATCCGAAGCGCGAACTGCTGCCGGGTATGTACGTCCGCGTGCTGCTAGAGCAGGGCGTTGACAGCGATGCGATCGCCGTTCCGCAGCAGGCGGTGCAGCGCGACACCAGCGGCGGCAGCGAGGTCTTCGTCGTCAGGGACGACGATCGCGTGATCGCGCGCCCGATCCGGACAGCGTCCGTCCAGGACGGGCTGTCGATGGTCAGCCAGGGACTCAAGGCCGGCGACCGCGTCGTGGTCGAGGGCTTCCAGAAATTCACCGCCGGCGACAAGGTTCGCACCGTGATGTGGGCGGAAGCCGATGCTTCGCGGGAGACCGGAGCGCTGACGGGCGCCACAGCGGTTGCCCGGCAGTAGCGGATGCCGGCTTTCTTCATCGACCGGCCTGTCTTTGCCTGGGTGATCGCGCTTTTCATCTGTCTGATCGGCGCGATCTCGATTCCGCTGCTGGCGGTGGCGCAGTATCCGATCATCGCGCCGCCCTCGATCTCGATCTCGACCGCGTATCCCGGCGCGTCGCCGCAGAACCTTTACAACAGCGTCACGCGTCTGATCGAGGAACAGCTCAACGGCGCCTCGGGCATCCTCAGTTTCGAATCCACCAGCGACTCCCTGGGTCAGGTCGAGATCACCGCGTATTTCGTTCCCGGCACCCAACTCGATATGGCGTCGGTGGACGTGCAGAACCGCATCAAGCGCATCGAGGCGCGTCTGCCGGCTGTCGTGCTGAAGGAAGGCATCCTGGTCGAGGAAGCGTCCAGCGACACGCTGCAGATCGTCACGCTGCGCTCGACCGACAACAGCCTCGACGAGGTCGGCCTCGGCGATTTCATCATGCGCAACATCATCGGCGAGATCCGACGCCTTCCCGGTGTCGGCCGCGCCACGCTGTTTTCCACCGAACGCTCGCTGCGCGTCTGGATCGATCCCGAGAAGCTGGTCGGCTACGACCTGACCTCGGACGACGTCACCAAGGCGATCGCGGCGCAGAACGCGCAAGTGGCCTCGGGCAGCATCGGCGCACCGCCGAGCCGGGCCGGTCAGAAAACCGCGGCGCTGGTCCTGGTGAGGGGGCAACTCACCACGCCCGAGGAATTCGGCTCCATCCTGCTGCGCGCCAACCGCGACGGCTCCACCGTGCGGCTGCGCGACGTGGCGCGGGTCGAGGTCGGCGGCATGGACTACCGGTTCACCACTCGCCTCAACGGCAAACCGACCGCCGGTCTGTCGGTGATGCTCGCGCCGGGCTCCAACGCGCTTGCTACCGCGAGCGCGGTGAGAGCCAAGATGCAGGAGTTGTCGAAGTTCTTCCCGGCGACCATCGCCTACGATATCCCCTACGACATCACGCCGGTGGTGGAGGCCTCGATCGAAAAGGTTGTGCATACCCTGATCGAGGCGGTGGTGCTGGTGTTTCTCGTGATGTTCCTGTTTTTGCAGAACATCCGCTACACCATCATTCCGACCATCGTGGTGCCGGTGGCCTTGCTCGGCACCTGTTCGGTGCTGCTGGTCGCAGGCTACTCCATCAACATGCTGACGATGTTCGGAATGGTGCTGGCGATCGGCATTCTGGTCGACGACGCCATCGTCGTGGTCGAGAATGTCGAACGCATCATGACCGAGGAGGGGCTGCCGCCGAAGGAGGCCGCGCGCAAGGCGATGTCGCAGATCACAAGCGCCATCATCGGCATCACGCTGGTGCTGATGGCGGTGTTCGTGCCGATGGCGTTCTTTCCGGGCTCCGTCGGCATCATCTACCGGCAGTTCTCCGTCACGGTGGTCGCCGCGATCGCCTTCTCCGCCCTGATGGCCCTGTCGCTGACGCCGGCGCTCTGCGCCACGCTGCTGAAGCCGGTCGAGGCCGGACACGGCCACGCGCGCAAGGGCGTGTTCGGCTGGTTCAATCGCACGCTGGAGGGCGTGCGCGGCCGCTACGTCTCGACCGTCGGCTGGTCGCTGGGGCGGACCGGACGCCTGATGCTGATTTACGCCGTGCTGGTTGGGGTTCTCGTCTGGGCCTTCGGCCGTCTGCCCGCCGGCTTCGTGCCGGTGGACGATCAGGGCTTCATCACGACAGACGTGCAGACGCCGTCGGATTCGTCCCACGGCCGGACCGAAGCTGCGGTCGAAGCGGTCGAGAAATATCTGGCCAAACGGCCCGGCATTGAGGATGTCACGTTCCTCACCGGTTTCGCCTATTCGGGGCAGGGCATGAACACGGCGCAAGCGTTCATCACCCTGAAGGACTGGTCGGAACGGCCTGAGAAGGATTCCGCCGCCAATATCGTTGCTGACGCCAATCGCGATCTGTCGGCCTCGCTGCGCGACGCCAAGATCACCGCGCTGCAGCCGCCGCCGATCGACAACCTCGGCAATTCCTCGGGCTTCAGCTTCCGCCTGCAGGATCGCGGCCAGAAGGGCTATGCGGCATTGATGCAGGCGACCGATCAGCTGATCGCGGAGGCCAATGCCAGTCCGGTCTTGAAGAATGTCTATGTCGAGGGCTTGCCGCCGGCGCCGCAGATCAATCTCGTGATCGATCGCGAGAAGGCCAGCGCTCTTGGTGTCACGTTCGAGGCCATCAACGATACCATGACGACCAATCTCGGCTCGACCTACGTCAACGACTTCCCCAACCGCGGACGGATGCAGCGCGTGATCGTGCAGGCGGACCGTGACGGACGCACGACGGCGGACGACATCCTCAACTACAACGTCAAGAACAGCAGCGGACGGCTGGTCCCGTTCTCGTCGTTCGCCTCGATCGACTGGTCGAAGGGACCGACCCAGATCGTCGGCTTCAACTACTATCCGGCGATGCGCATCACCGGAGAAGCGCGGCCAGGCTTCACGTCCGGCGACGCCATCGCCGAGATCGAGCGGCTTGCAAGCCGTCTGCCGCGCGGCTTCGGCTATGAATGGACCGGCCAGTCGTTGCAGGAAAAGCTGTCGGGGTCGCAGGCGCCGTTCCTGCTCGCGCTCTCGGCGCTGGTGGTGTTCCTCTGCCTTGCCGCGCTCTATGAAAGCTGGACCATTCCGCTCGCGGTGCTGCTGACGGTGCCGCTCGGAATCTGCGGCGCGGTGCTGGCGGCAACCACGCGTGGGCTTGCCAACGACGTCTATTTCACCGTCGGTCTTGTCACCATCATCGGCCTGGCCGCGAAGGACGCCATTCTCATCATCGAGTTCGCCAAGGATTTGCGCGCGCAAGGCAAGCCGCTCCGGGAAGCCACGATCGAGGCGTGCGCGCTGCGCTTCCGCCCGATTTTGATGACCGGCCTTGCCTTCGTCTCCGGCGTGCTGCCGATGGTCGTAGCCCAAGGTGCGGGCGGGGCGAGCCAGCAGGCGCTCGGCACCAGCGTGATGGGCGGAATGATCGCGGTGGTGGTGCTGGCGCTGTTGATGGTGCCGGTGTTCTTCGTCGTCGTGATGCGCGTGCTCGGGCGCGACAAAAGCGGCCTGGAGCCGGAGCCGGTGGGCGAGCCGGAAATCCACGGGCCGCCGGCGCCGCTGCACGCAGCCGAGTAGCGAGCGCGGCGACCAGTGTGAACCGTCACGTCCCATCACGAGTTAAGTAACATCCGGTCGGATTTCGCCGTCATTGCGAGCGAAGCGAAGCAATCCAGAAGCTGCAAGGAAGGAGCTGGATTGCTTCGTCGGCTTCGCCAAGAGCAAATTTGGCCAACGCCAAATTTGTCTCGACCTCGCAATGACGTCGGTTCGACCTGCCCTCGCTTGGTCTACTATCCCAGCGGCTTGATGATTTTCACCAGTTCGGCGTGGACGAACTCGTTGCCGCAGACCACATGGCCGGTCGTGAGCGGATCGTCGTCGCCCTGGATGCCGCTGATAATGCCCCCGGCCTCGCGCACGATGATCTGTCCGCCCGCGATATCCCACGGTTGCAGGTTGCGTTCCCAGTAGCCATCGAGGCGTCCCGCCGCAACGAAGGCGAGGTCGAGCGATGCCGCGCCGAAGCGGCGCAGGCCGGCGACCTTGGGCTGAAGGGCCGCCATCTCCCGTCGCGACAGCTCGTGGTCGCCGCGCCCGATGTGCGGCAGCCCGCAGGCGATAACGCAGTCGTTCATCTGGCGCCGCCCGGCCACGCGCAGCCGCTGATCGTTGAGAAAGGCCCCCTTGCCGCGCTCGGCGGTGTAGAGTTCGTCGTTGGCGGGATTGTAGACCAGGCCTGCGATCAGCACGCCGTCGCGTTGCAGGCCGATCGAGATTCCGAAGTGCGGAATGCCGTGCAGGAAGTTGGTGGTGCCGTCGAGAGGATCGACGATCCAGATGTGGCTCTTGTCCGTGCCCTCGCGGTTGCCGCCTTCCTCGCCGTGGAAACCGTAGTCGGGGCGCGCCTTGTTGAGGTCGTCGTACAGCATCTCCTCGGCGCGCTTGTCGGCGAGACTGACGAAGTTCGCCGGTCCCTTCAGCGACACCTGAAGATTCTCAATCTCGCCGAGATCGCGTTTCAGGCTGCGGCCTGCGCGGCGCGCGGCCTTGACCATGACGTTCATGAGGGCGGATTGCAGCATGATTTCGGCTCGGGATGGATGGTGAGGACTGGGTGCCCTGCGGCAACGCTTCCGTCAAGGGCGGTTCATTTGATTCCGAGCCATTTGCGGGCGGCGCTCTCGGCCTTGGCGCGTTCTTCGGGCGTGGCCTGCGCCATCGCCTCGTCGAGCATCAGATCGCCCTTGCCGGCGGTTTTTGCCACGATGTGCCATTTCAGGCCTTCGACCTTGTCCACCGGCGCGCCCATGCCGGTGACGAGGACGTGCGCGAGACGATTCTGGGCGATCGCACTGTTTTGCCTGGCGGCCTTGCGCAGCAGCGACACCGCGGCGGTCTCGTTCTTCTCGGTGCCGGCGCCGTTGAACAGCGCGATCGCATACTCGACTTCGGCATCGACGTTGCCGGCGAGCGAGGCCGCCTGCAGCAGCCGCACCGACTTGTAGAGATTTTGTTCGACGCCGGTGCCCTCCTTGTAGAACGTCGCCAGCGCATATTGCGCCTCCGGGCTGCCGGCATCGGCGGCGAACCGCAGCAATTCGGCGGCGCGTTTGAAATCCTGCGGCAGCGTCTGTCCGTCCATGTAGAGCAGCGCGAGATTATAGGCGGCCTTGGGCTCGCCGAGCTTGGCGGAGGAGGCCAGCAATTTCACCGCAGCCGCCCGGTCGGGCGGGCCGCCGCGCCCGCTGATGCGGAGCATGGCGAGTGCGAACATCGCCTCGCGATCGCCGAGATCGGCCGCGCGCTGATACCACTCGATCGCCTTGCCGTAGTCGCGCTTGATGCCTAGCGAGTTGGCATAGAGCTCGCCAAGCATGGTCATGGCGGCGACGTCCTTGTTCTCCTGCGCCTGCTTCATCGCGAGATCGAACGCGGTCTTGTACAGGCCGCGCTGATAGGCGCCGTAGACCATATCCGCGTTCGCCTTGTCAGTCGCCGGAGCGTCCGCCTTGGTGTCCGGTGCGTGCGACGGTTTCAAAGTCGGCGCGGCTTCTTTCGGTGGCGGCGGGGGCTTGATGGTTTTTGTCCTGACGCTCTTGCTTGCCTTGGGCGCGTCGGCGGCCTGCGGCGTCAACTGGAGCTGCGCCAGCGCGCTTTCCCCGAGCATGAGAACGCCCGCGATAATGGCAACAGGACGGGCGACACGACGCAGGACTGTCATCCGGCGTCACCTCTGTCCGGCTTCGTTGCGGGCATCGCCCGGTCGCCTTGCGATCCGTGACCCTGCCTGATCGCGTCAATGGTATCCATCGCCGCCGCCGCCGCGCCGCGCGGATCGTTCCAGATGAAATCGCCCGCAAGGATGAAATCCGCGCCGGATGCCGCGAAGGTCCGCGCCTCATCGATGCTCGTGGCATAGCCGACGCAGGGCGGTTCGAACAATTCGGCCCACCATGCCAGCCGCTCCGCGATCGCGTCGGCGGACGGCCGTTCGCCGGCCTCATCCGGCTCGCCGAACAGCACGTAATCCGCGCCGGCCTCGCCCGCGATCATGGAATCGTGGCGCGTGGACAGCCCGCCGACGCCGGCGATGCGATCGGGCTTCAACGATGGCATCGCCTCCTGCATCGCCTCGATACCGGTGAGATGCGCGCCGTCGGCGCCGGAGCGCGCCACCAGATCGGCGTGGCCGTCGAGCAAAAGCGCGGCGCCGTCACCCTGGATCGCTGGCGCCAGCGCCTTGATGCGCGAAATCAGCGTGCGCGGATCGGCAGCCGAAAGCCGCACCATGACGGCGGCGACGTCGGCGGCAGCCAGCAGCGCGGGAAGCCGGGCCGCCAGTTGCGACGGGTCATCGACGCTCGGTGTCGCGAGATAGAGACGCGGCGCCGGGCGGGGAGAAACGGGTTTCGCGAGCATCGGAAGGCCTTGGGCGGTCAAACCGGCGAAAGTGAGGGATCAATGCCGGAACACTGTCGTGGATGTCATGCGCGGGCTTAGAGCATGATCCCGAACGTGGAAACTGGTTTTCGGATAAGATCATGCTCAATCAAAAGGATAAGGCCAGGGTCTGATTCAACCCGGTTGAATCAGACTCTAGCGTTTTCGAGCGAAGTGGGTACCGGTTCACGTCAAGAAAACGCGTCAAAACAAAAAGCTAGAGCGCGGCTCCCGCGCCTGTGATCCGCGCATCCCGCTTCAAAACGTTGGATTGCCGGTTCAAGCCCGGCAATGACAGATCATAAACGGGCGTTCGGGTAACAATCCCTCACGCAGCCTTCTTTTCAAGATCGGCTTTCCACTCACCCTTGGTGGCGAGCGAATTCATCTGCGCGCGGTGGGTGAGAGCCCGTTGCCCGGCGACGACGTTTTCGGCCTTGCCGGACCACGCTTTCTGCGGCGCCGACTGCAGCGCGCGGCCATAGGAGAAAGTGAGCTTCCACGGCAGGTTGCCGATCCGGTTCATGGCGTCGAGATGGGCGGTGGCCTCTTCGTCGGACTGTCCGCCGGACAGGAAGGCGATGCCGGGGACGGCGGCCGGCACGCAGGCTTTCAGCATACGCACGGTCTTTTCCGCCACTTCCTCCACCGAGGCCTTCTTCGTGCTCTTCTTGCCCGCGATCGCCATGTTCGGTTTCAGGATCATGCCTTCCAGCGCGACGCGTTGCTTCCGCAACTCCTGGAACGTCACGTTGAGCACGCGCGACGTGACATCAAAGCAGCGCTCGATGTCGTGATCGCCGTCCATCAGCACTTCCGGCTCGACGATCGGCACGATCTGGGCGGCCTGGCACAGCGCAGCATAGCGCCCCAGCGCATGGGCGTTGACGCCGATCGCCGTCATGCTCGGGATGCCGCCGGCCGCGTTGATGTCGATCACCGCGCGCCATTTCGCGAAGCGTGCGCCCTGAGCGTAGTATTTCTTCAGGCGCTCGGCGAGCTTGTCCAGTCCGACGGTCACGAGTTCGCCGGGGCATCCGGGCAGCGGTTGTGTGCCCTCGTCGACCTTGATGCCGGGAATGGCGCCCGCTTGCTCGATCAGCTTGACCAGCGGGGTGCCGTCCCTGGCGTTCTGCCAGATGGTCTCGTCGTAGAGAATGACGCCGGAGATGTATTTCGTCATGGCGTCGCTGGCGCGAAATAGCATCTCGCGGTAGTCGCGGCGGCTTTCCTCGGTGGAGGTCACACCGATCACGTCAAACCGTTTTGCGATGGTTCCGGAGGATTCGTCGGCGGCGAGAATGCCCTTGCCGGGCACGACCATGGCTTGCGCCACTGTGTTGAGGTCAGCGAGATTCATGAGCGTCTCCTCCTGCGTGCTCTCCTCCGAGGATGTCGGATTCAAGAATTATGCAGGCATGAGAATTGCGGTTTTCTGGCGCCGCAACTCATTTCGACGCGAGGAGCAGCGTCATTTAGCCCGCAGCACCTCGACGCCGGGCAGCGGCTTGCCCTCCATCCATTCCAGGAAGGCGCCGCCGGCGGTCGAGACGTAGCTGAAATCGCCAGCCACCCCGGCCTGGTTCAGCGCCGCGACCGTATCGCCGCCGCCGGCGACCGACACCAGCTTCCCGGTCTTGGTGCGCTCCGCCGCGTGTTTGGCGGCGACGACGGTGCCGCGATCGAACGGCGACAGCTCGAACGCGCCGAGCGGGCCGTTCCAGACCAGCGTCGCGGCATCGTCGATTGCCGAACGAACGCGCTCCACCGACTGCGGCCCGACGTCAAGGATCATGCCCTCGGCTGGGATCGCATCGAGCCCGTAGGCGTGGGAGGGCGCGTTGGCGGCGAAATGGAACGCCACGGTGGCGTCGACCGGCAGGATGATGGTGCAATTGGCGGCCTTGGCCTTGTCGAGGATACGCAGCGCGGTCGCGGCGAGGTCTTTTTCCGCCAGCGACTTGCCGACGTTGACGCCCTGCGCGTGCAGGAAGGTGTTGGCCATGCCGCCGCCGATCACCAGCGCGTCGACCTTGCTGACGAGATTTTCCAGAAGGTCGATCTTGGTCGAGACTTTCGCGCCGCCGATGATGGCGATGACGGGCTTCGTCGGCGCCTCGAGCGCTTTGTTGAGCGCCTCGAGTTCGGCCTGCATGGTGCGTCCGGCATAGCCCGGCAGCTTGTGGCCGAGCCCTTCGGTCGAGGCGTGCGCGCGATGCGCGGCGGAGAAGGCGTCGTTGACCCAGATGTCGCCGAGCTTGGCGAGTTCGGCGACGAACGCCGGATCGTTTTTCTCTTCCTCTTTATGAAAGCGGGTGTTCTCAAGGCAGAGGATGTCGCCATCCTTCATTGCCGCGACAGCCTTTTCGGCAGCGTCGCCGATGCAATCGTCGGCGAACGCGACCGGCCTGCCGAGCACCTTCGCAAGTTCTGTCGCGACCGGTCTCAGCGAGTCCTTGGCGTCGCGGCCCTTGGGCCGCCCGAAATGCGCCAGCAGGATCGCCTTGCCGCCTTTGCCGGCGATTTCCGTGATGGTCGGCGCCACGCGCTCCAGCCGCGTGGTGTCGGTGACGCGGCCCTGCTCCATGGGGACATTGAGATCGACGCGCAGCAGGACGCGCTTGCCCTTGACGTCGACGTCGTCGAGTGTGCGGAAGGAGTTTGTCATGGCTGGGTATCCCGGACGCGGTGCGGCGTGAACGGTGCACCGCAAAGCCGGGGACCGCTACGCAGGAAAAGTTGCGGTATTGAACGGTCCCGGGCGCATCGCGGCACTTGCGCCGCGATGCGCCCGGGACGTGTCGTCGTCTCAGATCAGCTTCGCCATCGCCACGGCGGTGTCGGCCATGCGGTTGGAGAAGCCCCATTCGTTGTCGTACCACGACATCACGCGCACCAGTGTGTCGTTCTGCACCTTGGTCTGGTCGATGTGGAACGTCGAGGAATGCGGGTCGTGGTTGAAATCGATCGAGACGTTCGGCGCGTCGGTGGTGGCGAGGATGCCCTTGAGCTCCTGCGCCGCCGCGCGCTTCATCGCTTCGTTGATTTCTTTGGCTTCGGTCTTGCGCTTGGCGACGATCTTGAGATCGATCACCGAGACGTTCGGCGTCGGCACGCGGATCGCGACGCCGTCGAGCTTGCCCTTCAGTTCCGGCAACACCAGGCCGATCGCCTTGGCGGCTCCGGTCGAGGTCGGGACCATCGAGAGATTTGCAGCACGACCGCGGTAGAGATCCTTGTGCATGGTGTCGAGCGTCGGCTGGTCGCCGGTGTAGGCGTGGATCGTGGTCATGAAGCCGGTCTCGATGCCGACCAGATCGTTGATGACCTTCGCCACCGGAGCGAGGCAGTTGGTGGTGCAGGAGCCGTTCGAGACGACCAGATGGTCCTTGGTCAGCTTGTCGTGGTTGACGCCGTAGACCACGGTCATGTCGGCGCCATCGGCCGGAGCCGACACCAGCACGCGCTTGGCGCCGGCGGTCAGGTGCGCCGAGGCCTTGTCCCTGGCGGTGAAGATGCCGGTGCACTCCATCGCGATATCGACGCCGAGTTCCTTCCACGGCAGCTTCGAGGGATCGCGTTCGGCGGTCACCCTGATCTTGTTCTTGCCGATCACGATGCAGTCGCCATCGACCTTCACCTCAAACGGGAAGCGGCCGTGCACCGAGTCGAAGCGCAGCAGATGCGCGTTGGTTTCCACCGGGCCGAGATCGTTGATGGCGACGATCTCGATTTCGTCGCGCTTGGCCTCGTAGATGGCGCGCAAAACATTGCGGCCGATACGGCCAAACCCGTTGATTGCGACCCGGACAGCCATGTCTTCATTCTCCTTCAAATAGGAGGCGTTCTTGCCGCGCAACCGCAAGTTTCAGCGCGCAGCGTCGACGCCTTGTCGCCCGGTTCTGCCGAGCAGTGACCGTTGGTAATTCCGTTTAGCTAGCGCCTTTTTGATTTTGAGGCAATCTCAACCTCGACGAAGGCGCGTCTCCGCTGCATCGACCACGGCCTCGGCGGTGATGCCGAAGAATTTGTACAAATCCTTGGCGGGAGCGCTGTGACCGAAACTGTGCATGCCGACGAAGAGGCCGTCGGACCCGATCACGGCGTCCCAGCCGAAGCGCACTGCCGCTTCCACGGCAATCTTGACCGGTGCCTTGCCGATGATGGCCTGCCGCCGTTCCTCGGGCTGCTCCAGCAACAGTTCGAGCGAGGGTACCGAGACCACCCGCGACGCAATGCCGCGTCCGGCGAGCTGTTGTTGCGCCGCGACCGCGATCTCGATTTCCGATCCCGACGCGAAGATCGACACTTTCGCCTCGCCGTTGGCCGCGACCAGCTCGTAGGCGCCGTGCGCGCAGCGGTTGTCCGGATCCGCGGTCTTGCGCACCGGCGTCAGGTTCTGCCGCGACAACGCCAGAACCGTCGGTCCCTTCGGCCGCTCCAGAGCAAGCTGCCAGCACTCGGCGGTCTCGACCGCATCGGCGGGGCGGAACACGCGCATGTTCGGCATCGCGCGCAAGCTTGCCAGATGCTCCACCGGCTGGTGGGTGGGACCATCCTCGCCGAGTCCGATCGAGTCGTGGGTCATGATGTAGATCACAGGGATATGCGCCAGCGCCGAAACGCGCATCGCCGGGCGGGCGTAGTCGGTGAAGCACATGAAGGTGCCGCCGGCCGGCGCGAATCCGCCATGCAGCGCAAGGCCGTTCATGGCCGCGGACATGCCGAGTTCGCGGATGCCGTAGTGGATGTAGCGGCCGTCGTCGTGACCGGGCTGCACTTCCTTCAGACCCTTGGGGCGGGTGTTGTTGGAGGGTGTGAGGTCGGCGGAGCCGAGCAGCAATTCCGGCACCGCCGGCGCCAGCACCTCGAGCGCCAGTTCGCTGGCCTTGCGGGTGGCGATCGTCGGCGGCTCGGCCACCAGCTTGTCCTTGAGCTTGCGGATCACCTCGTCGAGGTTTTGCGGCGGCTTGCGATCGATGGCGCGGCGCGTGAATTCGCCGCGCTCCGCCTCGGACTTCGCCGCGAACCGCGCGCGCCACTCCTTGTTGTGGCGCTTGCCCTTGCGTCCGGCGCTGCGCCAGGTCTTGAGGACGTCGTCGGGAATTTCAAACGGGCCGTAGTTCCAGCCGAGCGCTTTCTTCGCGCCTGCGAGTTCTTCCGCGCCGAGCGCTTCGCCGTGCGCCTTGGAGGTGCCGGCCCTGGTGGGGGCGCCGAAGCCGATAATGGTTTTGCAGGCGATCAGCGACGGCTTGTCGGATTTTTGCGCCCGACGGATCGCGGCCGCGATCGCCTTGGGATCGTGACCGTCGATCCTCCTTGCGTCCCAGCCGCACGCCTTGAAGCGGGCTACCTGATCGACGTCGTCGGCCAGCGAGATCGGACCGTCGATGGTGATGCCGTTGTCGTCGTAAAGGAAAATCAGCTTGGTGAGCTTGAGATGGCCGGCCAGCGCGATGGCCTCGTGGCTGATGCCCTCCATCAGGTCGCCGTCGGAGCACAGCACATAGGTGTAGTGGTCGACCACGTCGCTGCCGAACTGGGCGGCCAGCAGGCGCTCCGCCAGTGCGAAGCCGACCGAGGTGGCGACGCCCTGGCCGAGCGGGCCGGTGGTGGTCTCGACGCCTTCGGTGACGAAGTTCTCGGGATGGCCCGGAGTCTTGGAGTTGAGCTGGCGGAAATTCTTGATCTGATCGAGCGTCATCTCCTTGTGGCCGGTCAGGTACAAGAGTGCGTAGAGCAGCATCGAGCCGTGGCCGGCGGAGAGGATGAAGCGGTCGCGGTCCGGCCAATGCGGATCGGCGGCATCGTACTTTAGGAACTTGGTGAACAGCACGGTGGCGACGTCGGCCATGCCCATCGGCAGGCCGGGATGGCCCGATTTTGCTTTTTCTACAGCGTCCATCGCGAGCGCGCGGACTGCATTCGCCATATGGGAGGAATCGACGGTCGGCATGTTGGATATCCGGTCCAGATGGGGAGGAGGGCTGACGGTTTGCATGGGAATCCAATGGGGTCCAAGAGGAGAATGACTGGCGTGGCGGGGGCATAGCACCTGCGTCGGCGGAGTCCAAGTGCGGGGAGGCCCTCCTCACAGAGAGAATGTTTTGCGGTGCATAGCCTCGCGTCGGCGTTGCGCTGGCCTCGCCCGTCACGTAAATTTCGGTCCGTAAAGGCTTGCCGAGGTGTAGCTTTGTAGTCTGGCCGCCGGCCGGCTGAAAGGCGCGCAGGACGACCATGAACGACCGACCCGCCAACCGTTCCGCCAATTCCGAGCCGGCCAATAGTGGCGCGGTCGAGATCGACGCGGCGACCCGGCGGCTGACGGCCGCGCTCGATGCGCTGGAACGAGCGGTGGAACGGCGGCGCGAGGCGGACCGCGACGAAGACGAGCTGGCGAGCCGCATTCAGGCGCTGGGCGCGGACCGTTCGCGGCTTGCGGACGAACTCGACGGCGCGCTGGTGCGTACGCGCAAGCTCGAACGCGCCAATCGCGAAATCGCCCAAAAACTCGATGCGGCGATCGAAACCATCAAGTCCTTGCTCGACGCGGCGGGGGAGAAGCCATGAGTTACGTCAACGTCACCATCAACGGCCGCCAATACCGCATGGCCTGCGAGGACGGCCAGGAAGACCGACTGCTGAAACTTGCGGGCGACCTGGAAAGCCGGATCGGCGAGTTGCGCGGCAAGTTCGGCGAGATCGGCGATCAGCGGCTTGAGGTGATGGCGGCGCTGACGGCCTCCGACGAGTTGATGGATGCGCACCAGCGCATCCGCGCACTCGAGGACGAACTTAACGCATTGGGCGACGTGCGCGCTGCGGCCGGCGAGCACGCGCGCGCCACGCAAACGGCCGTGGCCGCCGCGCTGAACATGGCGGCACAGCGGATCGAGAAGACGACGCAGACCTTGAACCGCACCGTCGGCGGCGGCATTGCCATGGGGTGAGATCGTCATGGCCGGGCATAGCCGTTCGAAGAACGGCGTCGCTTCGCTCGCCTATGACTCGGCAATCCGTCTTTTCGAAGGGTTGGATGGATACGCGGGTCACAGGCGCGGGAAACGGCGCCTCGCGCCTATGCCCGCGTATGACGCGGATTGTGAGAATAACCGGTTGGCGCTGGCGCTTCGCCGCCATCGCGCTTACATTAAGCCTTGCGAGGCTGCGACGCGCGTCAGGAGCCACACATCCCCGGGGCCTTATCGATCCTTCAGGGAACTGTCCCTGGCCGGGTCCGTGGATCCGGTCATATGGTGCCCACCTACTTTCGTAGGGAACTCCGGGATCGAGCGCTCCAACGGCGATTGCGGCTTCGCACTTTATCCTTCCTTCCGTTCGGCCGTCATGCCCGCGAAAGCGGGCATCCAGTATTCATGTCGTGATTTTGGAGCGTACTGAATCATCCTTTTTCGCGAATGATGATGATAGACCAGGGCCATTCCGCTACTGGTGAAATCAGAAGCTCTGTGATTTTGTTTTGACGCGTTTTCTTCACGCGAACCGGTGCCCACTTCGCTCGAAAACGCTATAGACATTCCGCATGCCGATTTCCTCGGACGCTCCATCGAAAAACGAATTGCGCGCTGCCGCGTTGGCGCGGCGCGATGCCCTGAGTGCGCGCCAGCGCGCCGGCGCGGCGCGCGCGATCGCGGCGCGGATGCCGCCGCTCGATATCACGCCGTCAACGGTCGTCGCCGGCTACGCCCCGATCCGCAGCGAGATCGATCCCGTGCAACTGATGCAGAGGTTTGCCGCGGCCGGCGCGGCGCTTGCGATGCCGGCGATTTCAGCCCGCAACGCCGCGCTGGCGTTCCGCTCGTGGAAGCCGGACGACGCGCTGGTGCCCGGCGCCTTCGGGATTTCCGAGCCGCCCGCCACCGCGCTCGAGGTGGTCCCGGATATCGTGCTGGTGCCGCTCGTGGCGTTCGACCGCTCCGGCCACCGGATCGGCTATGGCGCCGGCTATTACGACCGCACGCTTGCGAGCCTGCGCCGGCAGAAGACCGTCACCGCCATCGGTCTCGCTTTCGCGGCGCAGGAAATTGCGCAGGTGCCGGCGTTGCCCCACGACGTCCGGCTGAATTATGTGGTAACCGAAACCGATCTGTTCGGCTTCGGGAGTTTATGAGGTTGCGTATTCTCTTCATCGGCGACGTCGTCGGCAAGACCGGGCGCACCGCGGTCGGCGATCATCTGCCGGCGCTCATCAGGGAATGGAAACTCGATCTCGTCGTCGTCAACGGCGAGAATGCCGCTGGCGGCTTCGGCATCACCGAGGCGATCTATCAGGAATTTCTCGACGCCGGCGCCGACGCTGTCACGCTCGGCAATCACGCCTGGAATCAGAAAGAGGCGCTGGTGTTCATCGAGCGCGCGCCGCGGCTCATTCGTCCGCTGAATTTCCCGCGTCATACGCCGGGGCGAGGCGCCGCGCTGATCGACACCAAAGATGGCCGCCGCGCGCTCGTCATCAACGCCATGGCGCGCATCTTCATGGAGCCGTTCAACGATCCCTTCCGCGCCATCGAGCGCGAGTTAGATGCCTGCCCGCTGCGCGAGACGGCGGACGCGATCATCGTGGATTTCCACGGCGAGGCGACCAGCGAGAAGCAAAGCATGGGCTTCTTCTGCGACGGCCGCGCCAGCCTCGTGGTCGGGACCCACACCCATGTGCCGACGGCGGATCACCGTATCCTTTCCGGCGGCACCGCCTATATGAGCGATGCCGGCATGACCGGCGACTATGATTCCGTGATCGGAATGCAGAAGGGGGAGCCGCTGCACCGCTTCACCACGGGCATTCCAAGCGGTCGGTTCGAGCCGGCCACCGGCGTCGCCACCTTAAGCGGCGTCGCGGTCGAGACCGACGATGCGACGGGACTCGCCCTGAAGATCGCTCCGGTGCGGCTCGGCGGCCGGCTCGAACCGGCGGCACCGTCGTTCTGGACCTGATGGATGGCGTATCCGTTTTTTACCATCGGCCATTCGACCCGCACGATCGAGGAGTTTGTCGGTCTGCTGCAAGCCGCCGAGGTCCGGCTCGTGGTGGATGTGCGTACCGTCCCGCGCTCGCGGACCAATCCGCAGTACAACCGGGATGAACTGCCCGGCACGCTCGCTGATTTTCATATCGGCTATGAACATATCGCGACGCTCGGCGGCCTGCGCGGGCACAAGCGCGAGACGCCGGACGCCACCAACGCCTTCTGGCAGAACCGGAGCTTCCACAACTACGCCGACTACGCCATGAGCGCGGATTTTCGTGCCGGCCTGGCCCGGCTGAGGGAATTGGGCGGCCAGACGACCTGCACCGTGATGTGCGCGGAAGCGGTGTGGTGGCGATGCCACCGGCGGATCATCGCGGACTATCTGATCCTTGCGGGCGATGCGGTATTCCATATCATGGGCCATGGTCACGTCGAACCCGCGCGGATGACCGAGGGTGCAAGACCCGCGGCTGGCGGAATTCTCACATACCCCGCGATATGACGGCAATCGCGATTTTGGCCGGATGGTCGGAGCAAGTCTTTGATTCGGCCCGTATCCCGGATTATAACGCCGCGCCGCTTCTGCCTTTTGCCGAGACGCCCCGGTGCGCAGCCGCCGGGCTCGCCCAGAATTTAGAGAGACCTGCCGATGGCCGGACATTCCCAGTTCAAGAACATCATGCACCGCAAGGGCAGGCAGGATGCCCAGAAGTCGAAGCTGTTCAGCAAGCTGGCGCGCGAAATCACGGTGGCCGCCAAGTTAGGGACGCCCGATCCGGCGATGAATGCGCGGCTGCGTGCCGCCATGATCGCGGCGCGGGCGGAAAACATGCCCAAGGACAACATCGAGCGCGCCATCAAGAAGGCCAGCGGCCACGACGCCGAGAGCTATGACGAGCTGCGTTACGAAGGCTACGGCCCCGGCGGCGTCGCCATCATCATGGAAGTGCTGACCGACAATCGCAACCGCGCCGCCTCCGACATCCGCTCGTATTTCACCAAGTCCGGCGGCAATCTCGGCGAAACCGGCTCGGTATCGTTCATGTTCGACCGGCTCGGCGTCGTCGAATACGACGCGGACAAGGCCTCGGCCGACGACATGCTGGAAGCCGCCGTTGAGGCCGGCGCCGACGACGTGGTGTCGGGCGAGGGCGGCCACGAAATCTATGCCTCGCAGGAGACCTTCCGCGACGTCGCCAGGGCGCTCGAAGGCAAGTTCGGCGAGGCGCGCAAGGTCGCCTTGATCTGGAAGCCGCAAAACACGGTCGCTGTCGATGACAACACCGGTGAGAAGCTGCTCAAGCTGATCGACCTCCTCAACGAACACGACGACGTCCAGAACGTCTATGCCAATTTCGAAGTCTCCGACGCACTGATGGCCAAGCTGGGCGGGTGAGGCTCGCGGTCATGGCCACCCCCGTCATCGGGCGGCGCTTCGCGCCGACCTGTTGGCTCGCAATGACGAACTAGCGATTTTTTCTTGACGCCGTCCGGCTGAAGGATCATGTCAGCCACAGCGGGATGCTGCGGCCTCGGTCGCGCACCCATCACTGGAAACCACCACATTATGCCAAGCGACAGTCCAGGTACCTGGCCAGGTACCTTGCCGACAGCGGCGCCGGTCTGAGCTTGATGAGCTCACGAGGGCTGCCGTTGCCGGCAGACCCCGAAGGTGAGCTATGATGGATACCTACACCGCCACGGACGGAGACCTCGATGTGTTCGCGCTGGCCTCGCGCCTGAGCGATGGGCATGTCGCCGACAACGTCGAAATCCTCAACCAGCTCGCGCCGCGGGACGCGGCCGCGGTGCTGGTGCTGCTGCCGGTCGATATTTCGGTCGAGATCCTCGACAAGCCCGAGCTGAATTTCGGCCCCGAGATCGTTGAGGCGCTGCCGCGGCAGACCGCGACGCTCATGCTGGCCGGCATGTCGGCCGACATGGCCGCCGACATCGTGCAGCGGCTCGAGGAGCCGGCCCGCACCGAGCTGATGCAGGGGCTCGACGCGGCGACGCGCACGACCATCGAGGGCCTGCTCGCCTACCCGGAAAACACGGCGGGCGCGATGATGACGACCGAGTTCGTCAGCGTGCCCGCGACCTGGACCGTGGAGCGCACCTTGCAGCACATCCGCCAGGTCGAGCGCACCCGCGAGACGGTCTATGCCATCTATGTCCTGGATGCCTTCACCCGCCGGCTGGTCGGCGCGGTGTCGCTGCGGCGGCTGATCGCCGGCGAGCCATTGGTCAGGATCGCCGATCTGGCGCGCTCGCCGATCACCACCTCGCCGCTGACGGACCGCGAGGAGGTGGCGCGGCTGATCTCGCGGCACGACATGCTGGCGGTGCCTGTGATCGATAAGGCCGGGCATGTGCTCGGCATCGTCACGGTCGACGACATCATCGACGCCATCATCGAGGAAAATACCGAGGACGTGCAGAAGTTCGGCGGTATGCAAGCGACCGACGAGCCTTATCTGCAGGTCGGGCTCGCGGCGATGATCCGCAAGCGTGGCGGCTGGCTCGCGGTGCTGTTTCTCGGCGAGATGCTGACCGCCAGCGCCATGCAGCACTTCGAGGGCGAACTGGAAAAGGCCATCGTGCTGACGCTGTTCATCCCGCTGATCATGAGTTCCGGCGGCAATTCCGGGTCGCAGGCGACCTCGCTGCTGATCCGTGCGCTGGCGCTGCGCGAGGTGAAACTCGGCGACTGGTGGCGCGTCGCCTTCCGCGAACTGCCGACGGGCCTGATCCTCGGCGCCATGCTGGGCGTGATTGGCATCGTCCGCGTGGTGGCCTGGCAGAAGCTCGGCATCTACGACTATGGCGAGCACTGGATTCTGGTCGGGCTGACTGTCGCGGCCGCGCTGATCGGCGTCGTGACCTTCGGCTCGGTGGCGGGATCGATGCTCCCGTTCATCCTGCAACGCGCCGGCTTCGACCCTGCCAGCGCCTCGGCGCCGTTCGTCGCCACGCTGGTCGATGTCACCGGCCTGATGATCTATTTCAGCGTCGCGCTGCTGATTTTGCGCGGGACGCTGTTGTAAATTGCGAACGTCATGGCCGGAATAAATCCGGCCATGACGGTTCTTTCCAATGGCTTTGCGACTGTCTGTCCGGGGCGGACGCAGCGTGGCGGTTGCGCTAACATGGGCTATGACCTCCTCACCGATTCGTATTCTGGGCATCGACCCCGGCCTGCGCCGCACCGGCTGGGGCGTGCTCGACATCGAGGGCAACCGGCTGATGTTCGTCGGCTGCGGCTCGGTGGAAACGCGCGAGCAAATGGCGCTGGCGAGCCGGCTGCTGGCGATCCATGAAGGACTCGGCCGGGTACTCGACGAGTTCCGCCCGGCGGAGGCGGCGATCGAGCAGACCTTCGTCAACAAGGACGGCGTGGCGACGCTGAAGCTCGGGCAGGCGCGCGGCGTCGCGATGCTGGCGCCGGCGATGTTCGGCATCGTGGTGGCGGAATACGCGCCCAATCAGGTGAAAAAAACCGTGGTCGGCGCGGGTCACGCCGACAAGACCCAGATCCAGGCGATGCTGAAAATCCTGCTGCCGAAAGCCGATCCGAAGAGCGCCGACGCCGCCGATGCGCTCGCCATCGCCATCACCCACGCGCATCACCGGGGCGCTGCGGCGCTGCGGATGAAGGTGGCTGGATGATGATCGGCAAACTGAAAGGCATCATCGACTCTTACGGCGAGGATTACGTGATCCTCGATGTCGGCGGCGTCGGTTATCAGGTGCATTGCGCCTCGCGCACGCTGCAGGCGCTACCGTCGCCGGGCGCGGCGGCGGTGCTGTCGATCGAGACCTATGTGCGCGAGGACCAGATCAAGCTGTACGGCTTCCGCACCGACCACGAGCGCGAGTGGTTCCGTCTGCTGCAGACGGTGCAGGGCGTCGGTGCGCGGGTGGCGCTTGCGGTGCTCGGCACGCTGTCGCCGGCCGATCTCGCCAACGCTATTGCCTTGCGCGACAAGGCGTCGGTGGCGCGCACGCCGGGCGTCGGCCCGAAAGTGGCCGAACGCATCGTCACCGAATTGAAGGACAAGGCGCCGGCCTTCGCCAACGTCGATCCCGCCGTTGTGCATCTTGCAGGCGCCATCGATGACGCCCGCGCGCCGCGTCCGGTGCGGGATGCGATCTCCGCTCTGGTCAATCTCGGCTACGGTCAGCCGCAGGCGACTGCTGCGATCGCGGTTGCCTCGCGCAGCGCCGGCGACGATGCGGAGACCGCGCAACTGATCCGGCTGGGCTTGAAGGAACTGGCGAAGTGACCGACGTCCCCCGCATGGTCACGCCAGAGCGCCGATCCGACGACGTCGGCGACACCGTGCTGCGGCCGCAAAGGCTGGCCGAGTTCGTCGGCCAGGCTCAGGCCCGCGCCAACCTGCAGATCTTCATCGATGCCGCGCGCAAGCGCAAAGAGGCGCTCGATCACGTGCTGTTCGTCGGTCCCCCCGGCCTCGGCAAGACCACGCTGGCGCAGATCGTGGCGCGTGAACTCGGCGTCGGCTTTCGCGCAACCTCCGGTCCCGTGATCGCCAAGGCCGGCGATCTCGCAGCACTTCTGACCAACTTAGAGGAACGCGATGTGTTGTTCATCGACGAGATTCACCGCCTCTCGCCGGCGGTGGAGGAGGTGCTCTATCCGGCGATGGAGGATTTCCAGCTCGATCTCATCATCGGCGAGGGACCGGCGGCGCGCTCGGTCAAGATCGAGCTTTCGAAGTTCACGCTGGTCGGCGCGACGACGCGCGCAGGCCTTCTCACCAATCCGCTGCGCGACCGCTTCGGCATTCCGGTGCGGCTGAATTTCTACACCGTCGATGAGTTGGAGAAGATCGTCAGCCGCGGCGCCCGTGTTCTCGATGTCGGCATGACGGCGGACGGCGCCAACGAGATCGCCCGCCGCGCCCGCGGCACGCCGCGGATCGCGGGGCGGCTGCTGCGGCGGGTGCGCGACTTCGCCTCCGCCGCCGATGCGGCGTCGATCAACCGTAAGATCGCCGATCATGCGCTGGGCGCACTGGAAGTCGACGCGGCCGGTCTCGATGCGATGGACCGCCGCTACCTCACCACCATCGCGCTGAACTACGGCGGCGGGCCGGTCGGCGTCGAGACCATGGCGGCGGCGCTGTCGGAGCCGCGCGATGCCATCGAGGACATCATCGAGCCGTTCCTGATCCAGTGCGGCTACCTGCAGCGCACCCCGCGCGGCCGGCTACTCACCTCGCACGCGTTTCGCCATCTCGGCCTGACTGAGCCCTCGCGCGATCCCTCGCAGTTCGGCCTGTTCGGCGGAGAGGACGAATGAATTCGCCCGCGCCGGCAACCCATCTCGACGGCGCGATCCGCGACGGCAGGCATCACATGCAGATCCGCGTCTATTACGAAGACACGGATTTTACGGGCCTCGTCTATCACGCCAACTATCTGCGCTTCATGGAGCGCGGGCGCAGCAATTATCTGCGGCTGCTCGGCGCCGACCAGCGCGCGCTGTTCGCGGAGGCCGAAAGCGAGGCGCCGGGTTTTGCCTTCGTGGTGCGCTCGATGCAGCTTGAGTTTCTGAAATCCGCGCGGATGGACGACGTGCTCGACATCGTGACGCGGCCGCTGGATGTCCGCGGCGCCTCGATCACCTTGCATCAGGAGGTGCGGCGCGGCGAGGTGCTGCTGCTGGATGCCAAAGTGAAGGTGGCGTTTGTTTCGGAGGGGCGCGCGAAGCCGATTCCGAAGCCGTTGCGGATGGCAATGAAGGCGGATCAAATCTGATCACCGGCGATCACGTTCTGAATATTGCGTTGTCATGTCCGGACCAAGCGCGGAGCGCGCGGATGGCCGGCCGGTCCTGATGGCGCCGGAAAAATACCTGCCGGAAAATCCTTCATGTGATGTCGGATCGCAGCCGGGCCGTTCGTCCTCGGGTCATACCCTGTCGGAACCCGTCGTTTGCTGGCGGGTTGCCTCGGATCAACTGGTGCACGCAATAACTGGAGCACGTCATGCCCAAAATCACTCCATTCCTTTGGTTCGACACGCAGGCCGAGGAAGCCGCGAAGTTCTACGTTTCGGTGTTCAAGAACTCGAAGATCGTCGAAACGACCTATTACGGCGAAGGCGGCTCGCAGCCGGCCGGAACGGTGCTGACCGTCGAGTTCGAACTCGACGGCAATCGCTTCCTGGCGTTGAACGGCGGCCCGCATTTTCAGTTCAGCGAAGCGATCTCGTTCAGCGTCGACTGCAAGTCGCAGGACGAGGTGGATAACTACTGGAACAAGCTCACCGCCGGTGGCGGCGGCCCGCTTAAGTGCGGCTGGCTCAAGGACAGGTTTGGCGTGTCATGGCAGGTGGTGCCCGATATGATGCCGCGTCTGTTGCAGGACCCGGATCGCGCCAAGGCGGGCCGCGCCATGAAGGCAATGTTGAAGATGAAAAAGATCGTCATCGCTGATCTCGAGGCGGCCGTGCATGGTTAGCGCTCGCGCGGAAAAATCAGAGTCCCGTCCGTCATCGTCCGGCCTGACCGGACGATTCAGTAAACCCGGCCGCACCATGTTGATATCGAGCGAGCGGAATACTGGATGCCCGCCTGTGCGGGCATGACAGCCGGTTGGCGCCGCGCTCGCCTTGCACGTTTTCACATGCGCAATTGCGCATCGGAGGATGACAGCAAGTTTTTCGGTATTGAGCAAAGGACAAACGATCATGCGATTCATGATGCTGATGATCCCGAAGGGCTACGAGACCGCGGCGCCCGGCACCATGCCGGATGCCAAGGCGGTCGCGGCGATGATGAGATACAATCAGGACCTCAAGGACGCCGGCGTGCTGATCACGCTCGACGGCCTGCACCCGCCGTCGATGGGTGCGCGTGTTTCATTCGCCGAGGGCAAGCCGCTCGTGACCGACGGTCCGTTCACCGAGGCCAAGGACGTGCTCGGCGGCTACTGGATGATCGACGTCGCTTCGCGCGACGAGGCGATCGCCTGGGCGACGCGCTGCCCGGCCTCAAGCAACGAGATCATCGAGATACGGCAGGTGCAGGAAATGGCGGACTTCCCTGCCGACGTGCAGGAAGCCGCCGCCGGATTCGAGGCGATGCAGGGCAAATCCGCCAAGGGTTAACGGCGAAGCGGCCGCTGTTTTGGCCGCCGGGGGGCTGCCTCGGGTTCGCCGCAACGCTTCGCGGGGCTGATTTGTGCCGGATTTCGCCGGGCCGGAAGCTGCGGAAACGAGTGGCGTTTCGCCGGGGCTCATGTAAAAACCCTTCACATGAGCTGGCGCAAGGATCATGGCCGCCCCGAGCGCGGCTACCATCACGGCAATCTGAAGGAGGCGTTGCTGCAGGCGGCGCTCGGCCTGATCGCCGAGAAAGGCGCTGCGGGTTTCACCTTCGCCGATGCCGCGCGGTCGGCCGGCGTCAGCCCGGCGGCGCCGTACCGGCATTTCCGCGACCGCGATGAATTGTTATCCAGCATCGCGCAGCGCGGCTTCGAGCAGTTCGAGGCGGTGCTGACAAAAGCCTGGGATGACGGTCGCCCCGATACCGTCAGCGCGTTCGAGCGCGTCGGCCGGGCCTATCTCGCCTTCGCCCGCAATCAGCCCGCATATTACTCGGCGATGTTCGAATCCGGGGTGCCGATCGGCGTCAATCCGATGCTGTCGGCCGCGAGCGAGCGCGCCTTCGGCATCATTCGCGCTGCGGCGGAACGGCTTGCCGCGCTAACGCCTCCCGGCGTCGCGCGACCGCCGGCGCTGATGATGGCGCTGCATATCTGGTCGATGTCGCACGGCATCGCCTCCCTGTTCGGCCGCGGCGATGCGGCGCGTCGCAAGCTGCCGATGTCCGCGGAAGATCTGCTCGAAGCCGGCGTGCTGATTTATCTGCGCGGGCTCGGCTTTCCAACCGAGCGCAGGCCGCCGGAGACTGGCGCCCCGGCCCAGCCGCCGCCGGGTCCGTGGGGTCACAAATCCGCGACCTGACCGATCGGCTCGGGTGCGTACGCGCGGTGACCAGATCATAGGTTCGCGCGGGCAGGCGGCCAAGGGTTTCTGGCGGATCGTGTTTTTCCGTTTTCAAGGTGCCGTCGTCAGCCGGGCCGAATGTTATCAGCCGTAATATCGGGAACCGGGCCGCGACCGCGGCGGCGTTTTTCGCGCAAACTCGCGCTTGACAAAAATCCGCAACGGTCTAGCTATGTAAATGTTATTTACATTCACACGGCGCGATGCCGTTCATGGAGGACGCCCATGGCCAACACCGCTGACTACGATCGCTGGAACGGCCCCAACAACGTGCCGGGGCAGGGCTGCGACCGGTATCCCCGCTTCATGGGTGCGCCCTGGCATCCGCTCCGGATCGTCCTGATCGTACTGGGTTTCATGTTGTGGTGGCCGATCGGCCTCGCACTTCTCTTCTTCACACTCGGGAGCAGAAAAATGGGTTGCTGGAGCAACGATCGTTTCGAAAACAAGATGCAGCGGATGCAGTATAAGATGGAGCGGATGCGCGATCACATGGAGCGCCGGGGCTTTGGCTTCCGCGGCTTTGGCACGCCCTCCAGCGGCAACCGCGCTTTTGATGAGTATCGCATGGAGACGCTGCGGCGGCTTGAGGAAGAGCAGACCGAGTTCAAGGACTTCCTGGATCGCCTGCGTCACGCCAAGGACAAGGAAGAGTTCGACGCGTTCATGGCGCAGCACCGCCCACGCCCGACGCCGCCGAACGATCAGCCGCAAGGTCAGTAATCAAGGACGCCGATCTCGCCGGCTTTGATGCCACCATAAGAGCTAGCGCCGCCGACATGACCGCCCGCCTGCACAACAGGCGGGCGTTCTTGCGTTCGGCAACACCACGTTGAAGCCCGTCGTAACGATCCGAGAAATGCGGCCTTGGCGTCTGCCCATGTCTGCCCGGTCGGGCCGCGACCGGCCCTCGGTGTGCAAGGGCCGGAGAACAGTGTGGTTCCGCGCTCGTAATTCTTCCTTGGTAACCTGGCCTTAACCATGATTAGCGCTTGGTTACAGTCGTTAAGATGCGCCGATAGCCCTCGTTTTGACATGTTGGCAGGGGATGCAAGTTCTGGCTTTGGACGGGCCCCCCATGTGACTAAACCGGCTTTTCGCGTGGCGATTTACGCCGCGTGCGCTTCGTGGCTGCGAAACCGCCGGCGGAGATCGCCCCGGGTCTATAGGGATATCTTGCGTTGAGAGGACTCTGCTCATGAATCCGGCCGACGTGGCACAGTCAGCCTTACCCCTGGCCTCAGCCGACGTGTCGCTGATTACGCTTTTTTTCCACGCTCACTGGATCGTGAAGGCGGTCATGCTGGGTCTGTTGGGCTGTTCGGTGTGGGTCTGGGCGATCGCGATCGACAAGATGTTTCTCTACGCCCGCACCAAGCGCGCGATGGACCGTTTCGAGCAGGCCTTCTGGTCGGGAGAGTCGATCGAGGACCTGTACCGGGCGTTGTCGGCCAAGCCGACGCAGTCGATGGCCGCTTGCTTCGTCGCGGCGATGCGCGAGTGGAAACGCTCGTTCGAAAGTCAGACGCGCTCGTTCGCCGGCCTTCAGATGCGGATCGAGAAGGTGATGAACGTCTCGATCGCGCGCGAGATCGAACGGCTGGAGCGGCGGCTGCTGGTGCTGGCGACGGTCGGCTCGGCCGGGCCCTTCGTCGGCCTGTTCGGCACCGTGTGGGGCATCATGTCGAGCTTCCAGTCGATCGCCGCGTCGAAGAATACCTCGCTGGCGGTGGTGGCGCCGGGCATTGCCGAAGCGCTGTTCGCAACGGCGGTCGGCCTTATCGCCGCCATTCCGGCGACTATTTTCTACAATAAGTTCACCTCGGAAGTGAATCGCCAGGCCCAGCGGCTTGAGGGTTTCGCCGACGAATTTTCCGCGATCCTGTCACGCCAGATCGACGAGCGGGCTTGAGGTCGGACGGCATGGAAACGGACGGTCCATCATGGCGATGAATCCGGCAGCGCCCTCCTCGGGCGGCGCAGGGCGGCGCGGGCGGCGGCGGTCACAGCCGATGGCCGAGATCAACGTCACGCCGATGGTCGACGTCATGCTGGTGCTTCTGATCATCTTCATGGTGTCGGCGCCGCTTTTGACCGTCGGCGTGCCGCTCGATCTGCCGCAGACCCAGGCCAAGAGCCTTGAGCAGGACAAGACGCCGCTGCAGTTGTCGGTCGACGTCCAGGGACGGGTTTTCATCAACGACACTGAAGTCACGATGGCCGATCTGGTGCCGAAGCTGAAGGCGATTACCGATGCCCGCGGCGGCCTCGACGAGCGCATCTTCATGCGCGCCGACAAGAAGGCCGATTACGGCACGGTGGCGCGGGTGATGGGTCAGCTCTCTGGCGCGGGATTCAAGCGCCTCGCCTTGGTGACGGAAGTGGATCAGGGAACGTAGATTGAAGGTCAAGGTCGACAAGACACTGGCGGCGTCGATTGCCCTGCACGTGCTCGTGATCGGGTGGGGACTGGTGTCGTTTTCGTCGAAGGCCTTCGAGTCGGTGCCGGAGGAATCCCTGCCGGTCGACGTCATTTCCGCCGATCAACTCGCCCATGTGACGGCCGGCATGAAGACCGGCAAGAAGGAAAGCCCGAAGCCGCTGGTCGAGAAGGTCGCCGAGGCCACGCCGCCACCGGAGGACACCGTCGGCAAGATCGACGACAAGAAGCCTCCGGTCGTGACCGACACTGCGCCGCCGCCGGTGCCGAAGCCCGTGGAGAGGCCGGTCGAGAAGAAGCCGGATCCGCCCAAGCCCGTCGTCGAGAACAAGCCGAAGGAAGAACCGAAGCCGATCGAAAAGAAGCCCGATCCGCCGAAGGTCGATCCGATCGCGGAGGCGCTGAAGAAGGAAGAAGCCAAGAAACCCAAGCCGAAGCAGCAGGCCAAGGCCGCGCCGCCGAAGCCGGAACGGCCGAAAGCCGAGCGCGTGTTCGACCAATCGAAGATCGCGGCGTTGCTCGACAAGCGCGATCCCACCCGTCGCTCGGCCGCCGGCGACACGCTGAATTCGAACGCCGCGCTCGGTCTCGCACATGGCAAGGCCGCCGACAATTCCGCGACCTGGGGCGCGATGTTCAAGACTCAGGTCGAGCGTTGCTGGAAGAAGCCCTATGGCGGGCTCGAAGCGCAGATGACCGAGGCGATCTTCAGCATCAAGCTGAAACGCGACGGCACGCTGGAGACCACGCCGACCGCGATCAGCAACCCGTCGACGCCGTACTTCCGCGTCTATCAGGAGAGCGCGCTGCGCGCGATCATCGAATGCCAGCCTTATAATCTGCCGGCGCAATTTTTCGACGAGTGGAAGTTCTTTGAGCCCGTATTCACCGAGCGAAAGTCGTAAGGCGCCGCGGCCGCGAACGTACCGAGATGGAAGAAAACAACGCCGATGATTGATCGAGATGACTTGTCGAAGATGCCGTTTCACCCGAGCCGCCGCCAGATGATCTCCGGGATGGCCTCGGCCGCCGTGTTGCTGGGCGGCGGGCGAGCCTTCGGACAGGCGCGGGTGCAGATCGACCAGGGCAATGTGGCGCCGCTCCCGATCGCCATTCCGAATTTCGTTGCAGGCTCGCCGTCGGATAGCGAGGTCGGCGCCGGCGTCGCCAAGGTCATCACCAACAATCTCAAGCGCAGCGGGTTGTTCGCGCCGATAGACCAGGCCGCGTATATCGAGAAGATCACCAATATCGACGTGCCGCCGCAGTTCGCCAACTGGAAGACCATTAACGCGCAGGCGCTGGTGACCGGGCGTATGACGCGCCAGGGCGACGGGCGGCTCAAGGCCGAGTTTCGCCTGTGGGACGTCGCGACCGGCCAGCAGCTCGCAGGCCAGCAATATTTCACGTCGCCGGAATACTGGCGGCGGATCGCGCACATCATCTCGGATCAGATCTACGAACGTCTGACCGGCGAGAAAGGCTATTTCGACAGCCGCGTCGTGTTCGTCGACGAGTCCGGGGCCGCACAACACCGCATCAAGCGTCTGGCGCTGATGGATCAGGACGGCGCCAACGTGCGCTATCTGACGCGCGGCGCCGACCTCGTGATCACGCCGCGCTTTTCGCCCTCGACCCAGGAAATTACCTACATGGAATTCGGGCAGGGCGATCCGCGGGTTTATCTGTTCAACATCGAAACCGGACAGCGCGAAATCGTCGGTAACTTTCCCGGTATGTCATTCTCGCCGCGTTTTGCGCCCGATGGTCAGCGCATCATCATGAGTCTGCAGCAAGGCGGAAACTCGAACCTGTTCGTGATGGACCTTCGCTCGAAGTCGACCACGCGTCTGACCGACACGCCGGCCATCGACACGTCGCCGTCCTATTCGCCCGACGGCGGCCGCATCTGCTTCGAGTCGGATCGCGGCGGCAGGCCCCAAATCTATGTGATGGGGGCGACCGGCGGTGCGGCGCAGCGCATCTCGTTCGGCGAGGGTTCCTACTCGACCCCGGTCTGGTCGCCGCGCGGCGATTACATCGCCTTCACCAAGCAGGGTGGCGGCCAGTTTTCCATCGGCATCATCAAGCCGGATGGTTCGGGCGAGCGGATCCTGACGTCGGGATTTCACAACGAGGGCCCGACTTTCGCGCCGAACGGCCGGGTCCTGATGTTCTTCCGCGACCCCGGCGGCAACAGCGGGCCGTCGCTCTATACGATCGACGTCTCCGGCCGCAATGAATTGAAGGTTCCCACGCCCGGTTTCGCATCCGATCCGGCATGGTCGCCCCTGCTCTCATAGTCCGGCGCGCCGCGCGGGGGCCATGCACACCGGCCCGCGGCCGGAACAGTTTGCCTGGTGGAGTGAATCTGACATTCGTGACCCGCCTGGCCGCGTGTCCGGGACCCGAATGTTAAATCCCTTCGATTCTAACATTTGCAAGAACGCTCGCTGAAACGGGATGCGAACGTAGAATCGGACCGCTAGCCTCCTGATTCAGGAGGCAAATTCGACTTTTCGGCGATCGCCTCAAGGTCTCGCTAACGATGTTCGCTCAGAAAGGCTTCATTAGCAGTCGGTAACACTGTGCGCCCGAGAAAGGATGCGCGCATACCCGATGCAATTGGCCGATCACCATCGCCACACGGATCATACGATGTCGCCAGCGATATATGCGGCGCTCGTGGGTTCGCTATTCCAGAATCCGGCGCCGATGTTCGCCGGCGCGGTTTGTGCGGCGATTGCCGCCGTCATGACCGCGTTGAAGACCGGCAATCATCTGCTGTGGCCGTGCGCGGTGCTTCTGGTCATGATCGGCGCGCTCCGCAGCTTCGACATGGCGAAATACAAGAGCCGCGGTTCGGACCTGACCGTGGCCGAGGCAGCGCGCTGGGAGACCCGGTATCAGATCGGAGCGGTGCTCTACGCGATTGTGCTCGGCGCATGGTGCGCCATCGCGCTTCTGATGACCGACGATGCGGTCGCGCATATGATCTGTATCTCGGTCACCACGGGATACGTGGCGGCTGGCGCCGGCCGCGCTTATGGGCGCCCGTGGATTTTCCACGTGCAAATTCTGCTGACCTGCGGACCGATGGCGGGGGCGATGGTGCTGCACGGCAACCCCTACTACGTGGGGATGGCGCTTCTCACCGTGCTGTATTTCCTCGGCCTCGAGAGGATCACGACGAGACTGCAGGAGATTTTCGTTCGCGCTCTGATCGCACGGGAACGCGAAGCGGCCATAGCCGGCCAGTTCGACACCGCGCTGAACAACATGCCCCATGGCCTGTGCATGTTCGGCGCCGATGGCCGCCTGGGCGTGATGAACTATCGCTTCGGCGAAATGATGCATCTCGCCGACAGCTTCGTGCATCGCCGCGTTGGTGCGGCGGATGTCATCGCGGCATGCGTGGCGGTAGGAACGATGTCACCCGAAAACGGAAGCACGATTATCTCGGAGATCGAGAATTCACAGGCCGGCGCAATCGTGACCGCCGACTTGGATAGGGAACGCGGTCGGGCGCTGTCGTGGACGTTCCAGCCAATGGTCGGCGGAGGCACGGTCGTTCTCGTCGAGGACATCACGGAGCGGCGCAAGGCGGAAGCCAAAATCAGCCATCTCGCCCGCTTCGATTCGCTGACGGAACTGCCCAACAGGCTCAGCTTTCGCGACGAAATCGAACGCCTGCTGGCGATCGCAAACAGCGAGTCGCGGTTGTCGGCGCTGCTGTTCATCGATCTCGATCAATTCAAGCAGATCAACGATACGCTCGGCCATCCCTGCGGCGATCGCCTGTTATGCATTGTCGCCGACCGGCTCCGCGGAATGCTGCGCCCGGACGATTTCGTCGCGCGATTCGGCGGCGACGAATTCGTCGTGTTCCAGCAAAACATTCAGTCGGCGGAGGAGGCGGCGGCGCTGTCCCGCCGCGTCGTCGAACGGCTCACCGAGCGATACGAGATCGATCGCCACCTGGTCGAGATCGGCGCCAGCATCGGTATCGCGCTGACATCGCCCGGCGTCACGGCCGACAACCTTCTCAAGCAGGCCGACATGGCGCTCTATCGCGCCAAGGCGGGCGGCCGCGGAACCTTCTGCTTCTTCCGTAACGAGATGGCGGAAATCGTCGAAGCGCGCCGCGTCCTCGAACTCGATCTGCGCAAGGCGCTGGCCAAGGAAGAGTTCGAGCTGTTCTATCAACCGTTGGTCAATCTGAAATCGGGACGGATCACCACTTGCGAGGCGCTGCTGCGCTGGAATCATCCCACGCGCGGAATGGTGTCACCGATCGATATCATCCCGGTGGCGGAGGAGATCGGCCTGATCGTCGATCTCGGTCGCTGGATTTTGCGCAAGGCCTGCATGGAATGCATGACGTGGCCGGACGCTGTCAGCGTCGCCGTTAATTTCTCGTCACAGCAGTTCCACCAGCGCGATGTCCTGAGCGAAGTCCGTTATGCACTCGAGGTCTCCGGCCTTCCCGCGCACCGCCTTGAAATCGAAATCACGGAATCGTCCTTGCTGCGCAACACCCAGTGGACGCACGATGCGCTCACGCAGTTGCGCTCGGCGGGCGTGAGGATTTCGCTCGACGATTTTGGTACCGGCTATTCGAGCCTCAGTTATCTGCACAATTTCCCGCTTCAGAAAGTCAAGATCGACCGCTCCTTCCTCGAGGGGATCGATGCAGACCGGCCGCTGACGCTGCTGCGCGGGGTGGCGCGGCTGAGCGCCGATCTCGGCATGTCCGTCGTCGTCGAAGGCATCGAAACCAACGAGCAGCTCGAACTCATCAGTGCCGACGGCACGGTGACGGAAGCGCAGGGCTATCTGTTCAGCCGGCCGGTGTCTGCGGCTCGCATCCGTCAACTGCTGGATGCCTCCCATGGGCGCCATCTGCGTGACGACAATGTGAAGGTCCTCCCGTCCCGGTCGATCGCTTGAAATTTTTTTCCACAATACGCCCGCTGCGCCGAATTGAATTCTTCTAATCCGAGCGGACCCTGCGCCGGGAGAAGCGGACCTGCGCCGGGAAATGTGAATGTGAAGGATATCGTGGATACCGGTTAACATTAATGCTCCGTTATCTTTGCACATCCGTTAGCAAAGCGTTAACCTTCGGCTGCCGGCTGGAATTCAAGGTGGCTCGGGGGTGTTCCAATGAGCTCAGCTCAACAAGCAACCGCCAAACCTGCGGAACGTGGCATCGAGCTTCTCGATCGCATCGATTATCGTTTGGTGGAAACTTCAGCGGATAAGGATACGATCTACCGTCTTCGCTATCGCGCCTACCTGAATGAAGGTGCGATCGAGCCCAACCGCGACCACAAAATCACCGATCGTTACGACGATATGCCGAACGCCTGGATTTTCGGCGTCTACCTGGATGGCGCGCTCGCCAGTTCCATCCGTCTCAGCATCTCATCGCCGGAACATCCTCTCTGTCCTTCGGTGGATGTGTTCCGCGACTATCTTCAGCCGGAGGTCGATCAGGGCAAGGTCATGGTCGATCCGACCCGCTTTGTCGCGGATCCGGAACTCGCGGGGCAATTTCCGGAGTTGCCGTACCTCACGCTCCGGCTGTGCTTCGTCGCCTGCAGCTTCTTCAATGCCGATCTCGGTCTGGCGACTGTCCGTCCTGAGCACCAAACGTTCTACAGGCGCCTGTTCAATCATCAGCCGCTGAGCCCGCCACGCCTCTACCCAGGTTTGATCAAGCCGATTTGCCTGATGGCGGTCGATTTTCCGGCGTCGCGCGAAAAGGTCTTCGCCCGCTATCCTTATCTGCGTTCGAGCTATTTCGAGCGGCGGATGCTGTTCGAGCGCAGGGCTGGAACCGTGACGCCCGTACTGACCGGTCCTTCGTTTCCGTTCGCGCGGGCCTCGATCGTTCCGAGGTCCTGATCCGGTGCCGGACTTCGGCCCCGAGGGGTCCGGGGCTGCCGGCTGTATCCAGTGCATGCAAATGACCGGATATTGCCGATCATTGCGTTGTCGGGGCGGATTTGCGGATTCGCAGGGTCCGAAAACCGGCTGTCGGTTCACCCTCGCGCCACATTTGCAACTCATTAACCATCACGGGGGCTTCTTCCGAAAACGTGGCATTTGATGCAGTCGGGCAACGTCTCATCAAGGTTGACGGAACGTTCGCTTAACCATCGCCCTGTAGAGCGGATGACAGTGGAAAAACGTGAGCGTGGAGGCTCCGGAATGTTACACCAGAAGCGATTCATCCGGGGAATGAAGCTGGCTGCCGTGCTCGCGGTGGCGCTGTCGATGGGCGCCTGTGCCAACAAGAATCCTTTGGATGGTGCCGGCGGGATGGCCAATGCGGCGACCCCGGGCAGCCAGCAGGATTTCGTGGTCAATGTCGGCGACCGCGTTTTCTTTGAGAGCGACCAGACTAATCTGTCGCCGCAGGCGATCACCACCCTGGAGAAGCAGGCGCGTTGGCTGCAGACCTACAATCGCTATTCCTTCACCATCGAAGGCCATGCCGACGAGCGCGGCACCCGCGAGTACAACATCGCGCTCGGCGCGCGCCGCGCGCAGACGGTTCGTTCTTTCCTGGCGTCGCGTGGCATCAACCCGAGCCGGATGCGGACCATTTCCTACGGCAAGGAGCGCCCGGTCGCGGTCTGCAACGACATCTCCTGCTGGTCCCAGAACCGCCGTGCCGTCACGGTGCTGAACGCCAGTTCCTGAAGCTTCGCGCATCCTGGATTTCAGCCGGCGCCTTCGGGCGCCGGCTTTGTTTTGCGCCGGGACTGCCAGGGCACCTATTCCGGATTTGATGGGATCAAATCCGGGCTCCAGCCTTTTATTTTGACGCGGTTTGACGCGAGCCGATAGCCATCCTCGGGTCGAGCCCGAGCACATGTTTCGCTCGAAAACGCTATACGAAGGAGACGGGCCAGGAAGATCGTCGTAAAGTGACCGGTGGTGTTGGACCAGGTCACATTTTCGGCGTACTCAGGTTTTCAATGGGTGCGCTTTCGATGTGACGTTCATTTCAATCGTCAGGCCAAAATGTCATCCATAGCCCCGATGCTTGCGCGCGCAGCGGCCGTTGCCGCGACGCTTTTGCTGTCGTCACACGCCTTCGCGCAATCCGACTTCGGCGACCCTGAAATCCGCATTCAGCAACTGGAAGAGCAACTGCGAACGCTGACCGGACAGAACGAGGAACTGCAGCACCGGAATCGAATGCTCGAACAACAGTTGCAGCAGTTGCAGCAGTTGCAGCCGGGAGCCGCGCCGCCCGGCGTCGCGGCGGCTGCGCCGGTGCAACCAAGCCCGGGTTACCGCCAGCCGGCCTACGATCAGCGCGGAGGGGAGGGGCCCGTCGCGCAGGAACAGGCCGTGACCGTGCCTGCGCAAGGCCATCGCGGCGATGCTTTCGATCCCAGCCAGAATCCCAACGCGCCGGGTGTCCCGCGCGCGCTGGGCGGCGGACAGATGCCGATGCCGGCGGAAGCCGCGGGCTCGCCCGGAGGTCGGGAAGCCGGCGCACCGCTCGACCTTGCCAATACCAGTCCACGGCGTCCGGGGGGGTATCCGACGCCCGACTCCGCTCCGCCCAATACCGGCGGTTTGACAACGCTGCCGCCGTCGGCGACGCCGCGCGACGAATTCGATCTGGGTATCGGCTACATGCAGCGGAAGGACTATGCGCTCGCCGAGGAAACCATGCGCAATTTTACCCAGAAATACCCGTCCGATGCGCTGACGGGCGATGCGCAGTACTGGCTCGGCGAAAGCCTGTTTCAGCGCCAGAAATATCGTGAGGCGGCTGAAGCTTTTCTCGGCGTCACCACGAAATTCGACAGCTCGGCGAAGGCGTCCGATGCCTTGCTGCGGCTCGGACAATCGCTGGCCGCGCTGAAAGAAAAGGAGGCCGCCTGCGCCGCGCTCGGCGAGGTCACGCGCAAATATCCCCGCGCTTCGGCGGGCGTGAAGCAGGCCGTGGACCGCGAGCAGAAGCGGATAAAGTGCTGAGAAACTGACGCCGGCTTACATCCGCGTTCTGCCGGTGTAGGCTTTGCCGATGCGCCTGGAGCCTTTCCGCTTTTGATAGAATTCAGAAGCAGGGCTCTATGATTTTGATTTGATGCGTTTTCTTCACGCGAACCGGTATCCGCTTCGCTCGAAAACGCTATAGAGCGGGATGAGAACAAAGTGTGCAGCGGTTTTCCGCCCGCATCCGGCTTCTCAAAATGTTGGAATCGATCATGCTCATGATTTTGGATCGATTCGATCCAAAATCATTGTGATCCAGGCATTGCGGCATGATCGAGGACGACGCCTCGCCGATTTCGGCAACGGAAGCGAAGCTGCTGTTTGCGGACTGGAAAGCTGCCCATGCGCTCGTCCTTGGGGTATCCGGCGGCCCCGATTCCACGGCGCTGATGTGGCTCGCGGCGCGCTGGCGGCGTGCCATGACGCGCGGCCCCGATCTCATCGCCGTCACCGTCGATCACGGCCTGCGGCCCGGCTCCGCGCGCGAGGCGCGGGACGTCAAGCATCTCGCAACCTCGCTCGGGATGAGGCACCGCACCGTGCGCTGGAGCGGCGCGAAGCCGAAATCCGGGCTGCCCGCAGCGGCGCGAGACGCCCGCTACCGCCTGCTGGCGAAAACCGCCCGCGCCAATGGCGCATTGCATGTTTTTACGGCCCACACCCGCGACGATCAGGCCGAAACGGTTTTGATGCGGATATCGCGCGGCAGCGGCATTACCGGCCTCTCGGCGATGGCGCGCGAAACGATGCGCGATGGCTTCATCCTGGCCCGCCCGCTCCTGCACGTTTCGAAATCGCGGCTGATCGCGACGCTCGAAAAGGCCGGTATTGCCTATGCGGAGGATCCGACCAATCGCGACGTCAGCTTTACGCGTCCGCGCCTGCGCGCCCTGATGCCGGCACTGGCGGAGGAGGGATGCGATGTCCGCAACCTGGCGCGTCTGGCATCGCGTCTGGCGCGGGCCAATACGGCGCTGGAACTTCTCGCCGACGGCGCCGAGCGTTACCTCGCCCTGCAGGATCGCGGCGCGCCGCGTCCCGGCTTTCAAACGAAGGCCTTTGCCGCCTTGTCCGAGGAGATCAAGGTTCGATTGCTGCTGCGGGCGATCGATCGGGTCGGCTGCGAGGGACCGGCCGAACTGGGCAAGGTCGAGACCCTGCTGGGGGCGCTCGACCGCGTGGCCGCTGATAATGGCGGTCACGGACGCCGTATTCTGCTGAGAAGGACGTTGGCGGGGGCGCTGGTGACGCTCACCTCCGAGCGGATCAGCGTCGAGCCGGCGCCGCCGCGGCGGCGAACCGGCTGATGCGGCCTGGCGTCGCGGGAGGCGTTAACCGTTGCGCAGAAAATGCCGGTCATGATTGGGCCGGAACAGGTTTCATCGCGCCCCGAGTTCCATCATGCGTTAACATGCACTAGAGCCTTTTCGCTTCTGATGGAATCAGAAGCGAGGCTCTATGGTTTTGATTTGACGCGTTTTCTTCACGCGAACCGGTATCCACTTCGCTCGAAAACGCTCTAAATGATCAGAATGTCCGGCTTTTTGCCGGCCCGTCTCTTGAAAGGTGAAACAGATCAAAGAGGTGATGGACACGACAGCCCTGATCCTGACGCGTTGAGCGGCTTTATGTCAACTTTTCCTATCGACTCGTCCTGGCCGAATACGTTTTTAATAATTGTCTGGCGCGGTTCTCTTGGCAGAGGCAACCGCCGCGCCTAGATTGTATACGTGTCGGCCTGCCCCATCTATGGGTGTCGATGCAAGGATATCCGGCTGCGATCCGCGCGGCCTCGAAGGAAGATCGATGAACGCCAATATGCGCAACTTCGCCCTCTGGGTCATCATTGTCTTGCTCCTGTTGGCATTGTTTACGCTGTTCCAGAATCCCGGTCACCAAAAGACCGCACAGGATATTTCCTTCTCGCAGTTGTTGACGGACGTTGATCAGAACAATGTTCGCGATGTCGTGATCCAGGGGCAGGATATTCACGGCACCTTCACCAACGGCTCCAGCTTCCAGACCTACGCGCCAGCCGATCCGGGGCTGGTGAAAAAGCTCTATGACGCCAAGGTGCAGATCACCGCGAAGCCGCCCGGCGAAAGCGTGCCGTGGTTCGTTTCGCTGCTGGTCTCGTGGTTGCCGTTCATCGCGCTGATTGGCGTGTGGATTTTTCTGTCGCGCCAGATGCAGGGCGGCGCCGGCAAGGCGATGGGTTTCGGCAAGTCGCGCGCCAAGATGCTGACGGAGGCTCACGGCCGGGTCACATTCGAGGACGTCGCGGGCGTCGATGAGGCCAAGCAGGACCTGCAGGAGATCGTTGAGTTCCTGCGCGATCCCAGCAAATTCCAGCGCCTCGGCGGACGGATTCCGCGCGGCGTGCTTCTGGTCGGCCCGCCCGGCACCGGCAAGACGCTGATCGCGCGCGCGGTCGCGGGCGAGGCCAACGTGCCGTTCTTCACCATTTCGGGGTCGGACTTCGTCGAGATGTTCGTCGGCGTCGGCGCGAGCCGCGTCCGCGACATGTTCGAGCAGGCCAAGAAGAATTCGCCCTGCATCATCTTCATCGACGAAATCGACGCGGTCGGCCGTCACCGCGGCGCCGGTCTCGGCGGCGGCAATGACGAGCGCGAGCAGACGCTGAACCAGTTGCTGGTCGAGATGGATGGCTTCGAGGCCAATGAGGGTGTCATCCTCATTGCCGCGACCAACCGCCCCGACGTGCTCGATCCCGCGCTGCTGCGTCCCGGCCGCTTCGATCGTCAGGTCGTGGTGCCGAACCCCGACGTCGTCGGCCGCGAGCAGATTTTGAAGGTGCATGTCCGCAAGGTGCCGCTGGCGCCCGACGTTAATCTCAAGACCGTTGCCCGCGGTACGCCCGGTTTCTCCGGCGCCGACCTGATGAATCTCGTCAACGAGGCGGCGCTGACGGCCGCCCGCCGCAACAAGCGCATGGTGACGCAGGCCGAGTTCGAGGAAGCCAAGGACAAGGTGATGATGGGCGCCGAGCGCAAGTCGCTCGTCATGACCGAGGAAGAAAAGATGCTGACGGCCTATCACGAGGGCGGCCATGCCATCGTCGGCCTCAACGTCGTCGCGACCGATCCGATCCACAAGGCGACCATCATTCCGCGCGGCCGAGCGCTAGGCATGGTGATGCAGCTCCCCGAGCGCGACAAGCTGTCGATGTCGCGGGAGCAGATGACCTCGCGGCTCGCCATCATGATGGGTGGGCGCGTGGCGGAGGAAATGATTTTCGGCCGCGAGAAGGTCACATCGGGCGCATCGTCGGATATCGAACAGGCCACTCGGCTTGCACGCATGATGGTGACGCGCTGGGGTCTGTCAGAAGAACTCGGTACCGTGTCTTACGGCGAAAACCAGGACGAGGTGTTCCTCGGCATGTCAGTCTCGCGCACGCAGAATGCGTCGGAAGCCACGGTGCAGAAGATCGACAAGGAAATCCGTCGCTTCGTCGAGGAAGGCTACAACGAGGCGACGCGTATCTTGACCGAGAAGCGCGCCGATCTCGAAGCGTTGGCGAAAGGCCTGCTTGAATTCGAGACGCTGAGCGGCGATGAGATTACCGATCTGCTCAACGGCAAGAAGCCGAACCGGGAATCGGTGCTGGAGCCGTCGGGCCCGCGCACCTCGGCGGTGCCGCCGGCCGGAAAACCGCGCCCGCGTCCGGATCCAGGCCTCGAACCACAGCCGCAGGCCTGAGTGCCGGTCATCCGGCGGATCGACTGACGAACTGCAAACGAAAAAGCCCGGCGTAAGCCGGGCTTTTTCACGATCTGCACCGTACCGCGAGGGTGGAATCCTGGAGCGTTTTCGAGCGGAGCATGTCCTCGGGCTCGACCTGAGGACGCATACGGTTTGCGTCAAGAAAACGCTCAAATAAAATAGAGCCTCGCTTCTGTTTCCATCGGCAGCGGGAAGGCTCTAAGGCGAGCGGAATCGTGCGGAGATCATCTGGCAGCGGAAACGGCGTCCGCGCAGCTTGCGCGGTGTCGTCAAAACGTGGTGTAAGGCGCGCACGCTTTCCTTCACGTGGAATGGTTTCATACCATGGCCAAAGCCGCCTCGAAGTCCAAGAAGCCTGCAGCGAAATCAAAACCATCTGCAACACCTCGGGCGAAGGCTCCAGGTTCCGGCGGCGCGCGCAAGGCGACGAATAAGGCAGCAAAGGCGGCGGCGCCGGTGAGGGACAAGTGGGTCTATACGTTCGGGGATGGCAGGGCGGAAGGTAAAGCGGAGCTGAGGGAGCTGCTCGGCGGCAAGGGCGCCAATCTCGCCGAGATGGCCAATCTCGGTTTGCCGGTGCCTCCCGGTTTCACGATTCCGACCTCGGTATGCGCGTTTTTCTATGCGCACGACAAATCCTATCCGAAGGAACTGAAGCAGCAGGTCGAAAAGGCGCTGGACCACGTCGCAAAGATTACCGGAAAGGTGTTCGGCGACGCCAAGAATCCGCTGCTGGTCTCGGTACGATCAGGCGCCCGTGCGTCGATGCCCGGCATGATGGACACGGTGCTCAATCTCGGCCTCAACGACAAGACCGTCGAGGCGCTGGCCGCGATGTCCGGCGACCGGCGATTTGCCTATGACAGCTATCGCCGCTTCATCGCCATGTACTCGGATGTCGTGCTCGGCTTCGCGCATCATCATTTCGAAGACATTCTGGATACCTTCAAGGACACCAAGGGCTATTCGCTCGATACCGACCTGACCGGCGACGACTGGATCGAGGCGGTGGGTAAGTACAAGACGGCCGTTGCACGCGAGACCGGCAAGGATTTTCCGCAAGATCCTCATGAGCAGTTGTGGGGCGCGATCGGCGCGGTGTTCTCGTCGTGGATGAATGCGCGGGCGGTCACCTATCGCCGCCTGCACACCATTCCGGAATCATGGGGCACCGCCGTCACCGTGCAGGCCATGGTATTCGGCAACCTGGGCGAGACATCGGCCACCGGCGTGGCGTTCACGCGCAATCCGTCGACCGGCGAGAGCAGGCTCTACGGAGAGTTTCTCATCAACGCCCAGGGCGAGGACGTGGTGGCGGGCATCCGCACGCCGCAGGACATCACCGAGGCGGCGCGCCAGGAGTCCGGCTCCGACAAACCGTCGATGGAAATGGCGATGCCCGAAGCTTTCAAGGAGCTGACGCGCATCTACACCCAGCTCGAAAAGCACTATCGCGACATGCAGGACATGGAGTTCACCGTCGAGGACGGCAGGCTCTGGATGCTGCAGACCCGCAGCGGCAAGCGCACCGCGCGCGCCGCCCTGCGCATCGCGGTCGAACTCGCCAATGAGGGCCTGATCTCGAAGAAGGACGCGGTGGCTCGGATCGATCCGGCCTCACTCGATCAGTTGCTCCATCCGACCATCGACCCCAACGCGACGCGCGACGTGATTGCGACCGGCCTGCCGGCCTCGCCCGGCGCCGCGGCCGGCGAGATCGCGTTTTCCCCGGATGAAGCGACCAAGCTGCAGGCCGACGGACGCAAGGTTATCCTGGTGCGGATGGAGACCAGCCCGGAAGACATCCACGGCATGCACGCCGCCGAGGGCATCCTGACCACACGCGGCGGCATGACCTCGCACGCGGCGGTGGTCGCGCGCGGCATGGGCAAGCCCTGCGTCTCCGGCAGCGGCAGCATCCGCGTCGACTATGGCCGCGGCACCATGACCGTCGGCGACCGCACCTTCAAGGCCGGCGACGTCATCACCATCGACGGCTCGCTTGGCGAGGTGCTGGCGGGGCAGATGCCGATGATCGAGCCGGAACTGTCGGACGAGTTCGGCACGCTGATGGGCTGGGCCGATCAGGTGCGCAAGCTCGGCATCCGCGTCAACGGCGATACCCCCGCCGACGCGCGCACCGCGATCAAATTCGGCGCCGAAGGCATCGGTCTGTGCCGCACCGAGCACATGTTCTTCGAGGAGACTCGCATCCGTACCGTACGCGAGATGATCCTGGCCGAAGACGAGCAGGCGCGCCGCGCCGCGCTGTCGAAGCTGCTGCCGATGCAGCGCGCCGATTTCGTCGAGCTGTTCGAGATCATGAAGGGCCTGCCGGTCACGATCCGGTTGCTCGATCCGCCGCTGCATGAGTTCCTGCCGCATACGCAAGCCGAGATCGAGGAAGTCGCGCGTGCGATGAATACCGATCCGCGAAGGCTGGCCGACCGCGCCCGCAGTCTGGCCGAATTCAACCCGATGCTCGGCTTTCGCGGCTGCCGTCTCGCGATCGTCTATCCTGAGATCGCCGAAATGCAGGCGCGGGCGATCTTCGAGGCCGCGGTCGAGGCCGGCAAGCGCACCGGAAAGGCCGTCGCCGTCGAAGTCATGGTGCCGCTGATCGCGACCAAAGCGGAGTTCGATCTGATCAAGGCGCGGATCGATGCGACCGCGCAGTCGGTGATGCGCGAGACCGGCGGCAAGCCGACCTATCAGGTCGGTACCATGATCGAACTGCCGCGCGCCTGTCTTGTGGCAGGAGAGATCGCCGAGACCGCGGAATTCTTCTCGTTCGGCACCAACGATCTGACGCAGACCACCTTTGGCATCAGCCGCGACGACGCGTCGAGCTTTCTCGGCACCTATATCGCGAAGGGGATTATGGAGATCGATCCGTTCATCTCGGTGGACCGCAACGGTGTCGGGGAACTGGTGAAGATCGGCGTCGCGCGCGGCCGCAAGACCCGGCCGAACCTCAAGGTCGGCATCTGCGGCGAACACGGCGGCGATCCGGTTTCGGTGGCATTCTGTCACGAGATCGGATTGAACTATGTGTCGTGCTCTCCATACCGCGTGCCGATCGCGCGCCTTGCCGCCGCGCAGGCGGCGCTTGGAAAGACCCTCGCAAAGAGGGCGTGATCGCCTGTCTCGATTCGGGAATTTTCTGGCCGCATCGTGGATAACAGTTGCGCCTTTATTTCTTCGCGCGCATGTCCGCACGCGCCGTTCACCGCCGCCGGCGTTGACCTGATCTTTACCATTCGACCGAAGTCGTTGTTTACCAACGTTTGCGGTATCTGCGCGCGACCGTGGATGCGCCCTTGCCTGTGGTGCGCGTGCATCGCCAATTAACGCCCTCGCAACTTTAATTGGATATTACCGAAATCGATCGAAATGCACCAAATGTGCGGATCGATCGCGTGTGTGGCGTTGCGTGAGCGTATCGATGTTTGTGTTGCTTAACGAGCTGAAGAGCGCGCGTGTTGCGCTCTTCGGCTTCGGTCTCTGCTTCTTCGCATTGATCCCGAACGAAACCGGCTATCAGGATATCGCCTCGCTGCTTGCGCGGCAGCCCGGCGTTGCCGAACGCTGGCAGAAACGTGTTTTCGCCTCCGCCGTCAGCTCCATTCAGGTCGCGACCTTCAGCTTCGGACGTCCCGTAGGCACCTCAGCGCCGCACGCGGCCACGCTCCTGCTTGCAAGTATCGATGGTCAGAACGCCGGCGCGATCGCCCGCAACCGGCTGACGCGACCGCCGCCGCGCTATCGGGCTTCGGATTTCCCCAAGGTCGATCGGAGGCTGAAAGGCGACCGTCTGACCATTGCGGCGCCGGCGGCGCCATCCGCTGCGCCGCTAGGCTCGCCGCCGCTGGATCCCGCGACGTCCAACGCGTCGGTCGCGGGCGCGAAGACGGCGACAGCCGCGGAGCCTGCGGCCCTCGATCCAGAGCTGGCGGAAGCCCTGCAGGCACCGCCGCTGCCGCAGTACGATATTTCGCTGTCGCTCGAGGCGCGGCCGCTCGACGATCTCAAGCGGCATAACGAAGCCGACGATGCAGCCATCGACCCGCAGCCTTCCACCGACGGGTTCTCCATCAAGACGGCAAGCCTGTATTTCGGCGGTTCGTCGCTGGGTGTCGCGAGCGGCGTTTTGGAACGCTGGCAGCCCGGCGAGGAACCGATGATCGTGACGCCGGGCCCGGCGGCGGATCCCGACATGAAGGCATCGGTGCCGTCCCAGCAGGATTCGGCGAAGGCTGGTGAAACCGTGGTCGGCAAGGGCGAGGTCAAAACGCCGGCCGAGCGGCTCGGCCTGCAGAACGAAAAAAAACGCGCCAAGCAGGAGAAATGCCTGGCTGAAGCGGTTTATTTCGAAGCGCGCGGCGAAGCGGTCCGCGGCCAGATCGCGGTGGCGCAGGTGGTCATGAACCGCGTGTTCTCGGGCTACTATCCGACCACCGTATGCGGCGTGGTCTATCAGAATGCGAACCGTCATCTGGCCTGCCAGTTCACGTTCGCCTGCGACGGCATTCGCGACGTCGTCACCGAGCCGGACATGTGGGATCGCGCCCGCCGGATCGCGAAGGCCACGCTCGACGGGCGGCTGTGGTTGCCGGAAGTCGGCAAGTCGACGCACTATCACGCCTATTGGGTGCACCCTTCCTGGGTCCACGAAATGAAGAAGATGTACCGCACCGGCGTTCATACCTTTTACCGTCCGCGCGCGTGGGGCGATGGTCGCGATGCGCCGAGCTGGGGCACGACGGCTCAGACCGCCGAAATCTCCGCCAGGCTGGCCGAGGTGGCTCGTAGCTCGGCTGAACTTGGTGGCTCGGTCCGGCGGTAGGGCCGTGGCAAGCGGGTCCCGGGTTCCACATAAATCAATCACCGCAGGCTTGCGCCGTGACCTTTACTGTCCAGCGCGAGCTGACATTTTCATGCAGACGCATTAATTTACACGTTCGGCCGATGCCGGCCGGATGGCGCTGATGGCCGAGCCGCCGTGTGCGTCGGCATCGGCAAATGGACGTTTTTCGATGGCGACAACCGAAGAGAGCGTTCGGCGTCTCGGGCGCGAAGCGGGATGGCGCACGCCGCTGGTGATCATCGTCTGCGGCTGCCTGATCGGGATGCTGACGTTCGGGCCGCGTTCGGCCTTCGGCTTTTTCATGCAACCCATGAGCAGCGAGTTTTCGTGGGGCCGCGACGTTTTCGCGCTGGCTTTCGCGGTTCAGAATCTGCTGTGGGGAATCGGCCAACCCTTCGCCGGCGCGATTGCCGACAGGTTCGGCAGCGTGCGCGTGATTTGCATCGGCGCGTTGATGTATGCCGCCGGCCTGTTGGTGATGCGCTATGCGGGCACGCCGTTGTCGCTCAATATCGGCGCCGGATTTTTGATCGGTTTCGGCCTGTCCGGCTGTTCGTTCAATCTGGTGCTGTCGGCGTTCGGCAAGCTGTTGCCGGAGCAATGGCGTGGCATCGCGCTGGGCGCCGGCACCGCGGCGGGATCGTTCGGACAATTCGTGTTCGCGCCGTTCAGCGTTGCGCTGATCGACAATTTCGGCTGGCAGCCGGCGCTGATCGTGTTTGCGGTGCTCATGCTGTTTGTGGTGCCGTTTGCGCTCGTGTTGTCGACTCCGCCAAGCGATACCGGCAGTACGGCTGCCGCCGCACCGGAACAATCTTTCAAGAGCGCGCTGGCGGAAGCCTTCGGCCACCGCTCCTATGTCCTGCTGGTGCTCGGCTTCTTCACCTGTGGATTCCAGCTCGCCTTCATCACCGCGCACCTGCCGGCCTATCTGGTCGATCGCGGCCTGTCGGTTCAGACCGGCGGATGGGTGCTGGCGGCGATCGGCCTGTTCAACATCATCGGCTCGCTGAGCGTCGGATGGCTCTCGACCAGGATGCCCAAGCGCTACATCCTGTCGGCAATCTACTTCATCCGCGCGCTGTCGATCGTGGTCTTCATTTCAACCCCGATGACGACATTCTCCGCGGTCGCGTTCGGCGTCGTCACCGGCCTGACCTGGCTGTCCACGGTGCCGCCAACCACGAGTCTCGTGGCGCTGATGTTCGGCACCCGCTGGCTCGCGACGCTCTACGGCTTCGCGTTCTTCAGCCATCAGGTCGGCGGGTTTCTCGGCTCGCTGCTGGGCGGCGTAGTGTTCGACCATTTCGGTTCCTACACCCCGGTCTGGTGGTTGTCGGTGCTGTTCGGCGTGCTGTCCGCATTGATCAATCTGCCGATCGTCGAAGCCCCGGTCCGGCGGGCGGTTGCGCAGCCTGCATAATGGGTTCAATCTTCCGGAAGGCTCGTCCAAGCCTCGGAGAGCGGCAGCGTGGCGACATTCAAGGCGATCCGGATCGATAAGGCCGAGACAGGCACGACGGTCGCGCTGACCCAATTCGACGAGGCCGAATTGATGGACGGCGACGTCACCGTTCGCGTCGAATGGTCCACGCTGAACTACAAGGACGGCCTTGCGGTCACTGGCAAGGCGCCGGTGGTGCGGCGTTTTCCGATGATCGCAGGCGTCGATTTCGCAGGCACGGTCGAGCAGTCGTCGCATCCCTCCTGGAAGGTCGGCGACAAGGTTATCTGCAACGGCTGGGGCATGGGAGAAACCCATCTCGGGGCCTATGCGGAAAAGGCCCGCGTCAAGGGCGACTGGCTGGTGGCGCTGCCCGCGGGCCTGACGGCGCGCGACGCCATGGCGGTCGGGACGGCGGGCTACACCGCGATGCTGTCGGTGCTGGCGCTGGAAAAACATGGCCTGACGCCGAAGGACGGCTCCGTGATCGTGACCGGCGCCGCCGGCGGTGTCGGGTCGGTGGCCATCGCCGTGCTCTCCAGGCTCGGCTATCATGTCATCGCCTCCACCGGACGCATGTCGGAAGCCGGTTATCTCAGGGATCTCGGTGCGTCTGAGGTGATCGACCGCAACGAACTGTCCGGCCCGGCCAAGCCGCTGGCGAAGGAACGCTGGGCGGGGGGGATCGACAGCGTCGGGTCCACCACGCTCGCCAACCTGCTGTCGATGACGAAGTACCGGGGTGCCATCGGTGCTTGCGGGCTCGCGGGAGGCATGGACCTGCCGTCCTCGGTGGCGCCATTCATTTTGCGGGGGGTGTGTCTGCTCGGCATCGACTCGGTGATGTGCCCGATCGAGCTTCGGAACACCGCGTGGACGCGGCTGGCAACCGATCTGGATCGGGCCAAACTGTCTGAAATCACCCATGAAATCGGTCTGGACGACGTTATCGAGGCCGGCGCCCGGATTCTCGCCGGCGAGGTTCGCGGGCGCATCGTGGTCAAAATTCTCTAGGGATGTTCAGACTTTACCAACCAAGCTGCTCCAATGTTGCCACGGTTGGTATGGTAAGCACGGGGTAAAGGCGTCAGCCATCGGCGGGTACCCCGCGCTCGAGTTTGTCGGAGTTGCAGTATGCTCACGCGTTTCGTGTCAGGAGCCCTGGTTGCAGGTGCGATTGCGGCACCGGCAATGGCCGGTCACATCATGACTGCCGACGAGGCTAGGCGGTTCGTAGCCGGCAAGGTTTTCGCCTTCACCTGCTTCGACGGCACACGCGGCGCCGGCCGGGTGTTCGAGGACGGCGGCGCGGCCGGCGCGGTGCAGTTCAGCGGCTCGGGTCCGGTTCGCCACATGAGGCTGCCGGGCAATACGCTTCAGGTGCGTGGTCAGGCCGTTTGCGCCTCGATCAAGGGTCTTCCGTTCGAGCCGTGCTTCAACCTCGACAAGAAGAACGATCGCAGCTTCCGCGGTTCGGTTTCCGGCATGGGCTTTGCCTATTGCGACTTCAACCATCAGGGTGGCAGGCAGATGCTGCTGGCGCGTGCCGCCGCGCGTCCCCACGCCCGCCGCAAGGTTTCGCGCACGGCCGACGCGTCGAAGACAGAGGTGACCGCGCGTGTCGAGACCCCGCGTGTCGAGAGCGCCAGGCTCGACCCCGTCAAGCCGGAAGCGAAGCCGGCCAAGGTCGAAGGTGCCTTGGGGCTTCGCCGTTCCACCGAGTGATGCCGGCCGGGCGCATCGACTCGTGCCGGGTGGTAGCGTTGCTACGCGCTGCCCTCGTCCGATCGGCGGGCATGGCTGGAGTCAGCCCTATAGCGTTTTCGACCGAAGCATGTCCTCGGGCTTGACCCGAGGATGGATACCGGTTCGCGTGAAGAAAACGCGTCAAATCAAAATCATAGAGCCTCGCTTCTGATTCCATCAGAAGCGAAAAGGCTCTAGAAATGATATTCCAGCCCGGCGTAGACCGTACGGCCTGCGGCCGGGAAGCCGACGGCATAGTCGTACTTGCTGTTGAAGAGATTGGTGGCGCGCACATAGCCGCTGATGCCGTGACCAAAGGATTGGCGGATCCGCGCGTTGACCACCGCATAGTCGGGAAGCGCCTGCCGCACGGCGGCGTTCGATTTCGAACCCACCGATTGGTCCATGAAATAGGAGAGGTCGCTCGACACCTGCAAGCCGGGATAGGGTTCATAGGCGACCAGCATATCAACAACATGGCGCGGCCGGTAGTCGACGGGTAATCCCGACGACGGATAGCGCATGTCGAGATAGGTATAACCGGGCCGGAACGTCAGTGTCGACAGCGGCGAATAGACACCCGAGACCTGAACGCCGGAGATGACGACGTCGCGGTTGACGAAGACCTGATTGATCTGGTCGTTAAGGATGAAGTTGTGCACATCGTTGTGGAACGCGCTCGCGCGTAACTGTGCTCTCGGCGCGATCGTCCAGGCGAGGCCGGCTTCATAGTTGTCCGATTGTTCGGGGCGCAGCGCCGTGTTGCCCTGTTGCGGGTTAAAGAGCTGGTCGATGGTCGGAAAGCGAACCTTGCGGGCATAAGTGCCGAAGGCGAGCAGATCCGGCGTCAGGTCGTAACTGAGGCTTGTCATCCACTGCGCGCCCGTGTTCGTTGCATCAGGCCGCTGAAACCAATGCTGGCTATAGCCCATCGTCAGATGCAGTCGCGGCAGCGGATCGACGCGATATTCGGTAGCGGCCGATGTGGTCGTCAGCTCATGCGATTCATCCAGGGTGCGCCAGCCAAAGGTGTTGCCGCCACCCGCGCCAGAACCACCACCACCACCACCACCACCACCACCGGAACCACCACCACTGCCGCCGCCGGAGCCGTTACCTTTTTTAGGGAGAACGACGTCGCGGATCATGCCTGACAGATCGTCCGCTTCCCGGCGGATCGCCACGTTCGACGTGAGGTTGCCGAAAGCGCCAAGATCGTAGCGAAGTTCGGTTTGGCCGCCGCTGACCTTGGTGCGGATCATCTCGTCGAACGTTTTGACGGAGGGGTTGCTCATGGTCGTGTAGGTGGCGTCGTCGAAACGCCTATCGCGGATGTCGAGCTGATTGAGATAACCCGTAAAGCGCAGCGCGAACGGGCCGTCCGGCTCGTAGGCGGCATCGAATTGCGCCGACTGTCCCTCGATCGAGTCGAACCGTTCGAAATTCTGCCCTGGGGTAAACGGATTCCCGGATCCTGAAGCGATCGTGTTCGGTGCCAGACCTTGGTAACCCTTCAGGTAGCTGAGAGTTGCGCCAAGCCGCCAATCGCCGACGTGGGTGCCGAAATTGGCGAAAAGGTTCGACTGCTCGTTATCGCTGTTGGATCGATAACTGCCGTCAGGCAGGAGAAAAGCATCGCGATCCGTGTGGCTGCCACTGACGAAGAAATCGTAATTCTCAAAACCGCCAGACACGGTGCCGTAGCCGCGACGCGCACCACCGCCACCGACCTCGGTGCCGACATCGCCATGAATCCCGTTCGCGCCCTTCTTGGTGATGATGTCGATGACGCCGGCAATCGTTCCTGGCCCATAAAGAACCGAGCTTGGACCCTGGATGATTTTGATCTGATCGATGTTCTCGGTCGGGATCAGGGAAGGATCGAACTGGCCATCGACAGCGGAATTCAGCGGAACGCCGTTGAGGAAAATCTGCGTTTGCCGCGGCGGCAGGCCGCGTATCATGATACGGGGAATGCTCTGGCCGCCGCTCGTGACGACAACACCCGGGACCGCGCGAACCGCTTCGTCAAGACTGCGCGCGCCCTTTTGCGCGATCTGCTTGTCGGTGACGGTCGTTGCGTTTTCAACCGTCGCCTGGTTGGATACCTGCCCGGTGACGATACCGTCGCTAACCGAATGAGGTCCGCTCTCTGTCCGGCCGGGCGTCCGCCCGGTGACGACGATTGCGCCAAGCATATAAGGTTCGGTACGCTTCTGGTTTTCTTCGTCGGCCTTAGCGGGGGTGATCACAGCGGACAGCCCCAGGATCGCGGTGACAACGTGTCGTGTCATCGTTTGGATTCACTTTCTGCCTGCACGCATCAGCACGAATGCAGCGAAAGCGCCGCCGGCCAGGCCGAACAGGAAATGGCTGGATAGCGGAAGGAGGAATCCGACGCCCCGAAAGCCGGCGCCGAAGGAGAGAATGCCGATGAACTTGGCCGCGTTCGCGACGCCGGCGGAAAAGCCGATGCGCAAAAGCGAACTGCGCCACGCCGGGCCGAGCAACCCAAAAGAATCGATGATCAACCCCGGCAGCAGATAGATCAGAGCGCCGTGAGGACCGATGTTACCAGCGGCGAAGCCGACAACGGCGGCGCTGCAGACGGCGGCGGAGGCCGCCCACGGTAACCCTGTGACACCGCGCGCCGCCACCACTATCGCCATCACGATCAGGCCGCGCCAACCGGGCAGATGCAGCGGCAGCCGCAGCCAGGCGTCGACCGCCCAGACCAGCCCGCCGGCGATCAGACAGATGCCGAAACCGGAAGCTACGCTGACCGCCGCGTCAGTACTGCCGAAGAATATCCTTTGGGGCGAGCTGCCATTGACACTGCTCATTGGGGTTTCCTGTTGGTTCGACGAGGAGAACCGCCCGGCCATCGATCATGACGCCGCGCGGCCAGGGGTTGACGCTGATGCGGTCGGATGCGTCCACCGGCTCGCCGCTATGGACCTGGCGAATGGCATCGATTCCGGAGTGGGTCAGAAGATGGGCACCCGTCACAATGCCGCGGGTTTCGCGCAGACCCGGCCGCCAGGCGATGCGACCGTCGCGACCGCTCTTGCGCAGGCCGACCGCGGCAAGCGCGCCGATCACGCCGCCATGATCGCCGGTCAGTCCCTCGAGAAACAGCCCCTCGCGGCGCGCCAGATCGCGCGCCTGGTCCTGGGTGAGGATTTCCTTTTTCGCCTTGAAGCCGAAATCCTCGACAACAGGCCGGACGTCGGACCAGGCCGCGATGCACAATCCGGCATCGGATCCGACGGCGCTGTTCTCCAGCAGATAGGTCCGGCACATATTCACCAAGGCGGAGGTGTCGCCCGACTGCAGTTCAACCCGCAAACACAGCGAGCTGTTGTGCGATGTGTAGGGAATACGGCGATCGAAGAGCAACTGATGGCGGGTAATCTCATCGACCCGTGCGATCCCGGAGGCGGCAATCAGCGCACCCAACTGCCGCGAGAGGTAGCCCGTTCCATGGCTTTCAAGATTATCGGTGTCGTCGATGCCAACGAGAATCACGACCTGGATCCAATTCAGAATGACGCGCTCGACCCTGCGCGAAAGCCAAATTTATCAACCAAAAAAAGCAACTATTATTCGTCTGTATCCATGTAGATATAACGAGTCAAGCAACTCATGCTCGCAAGAAAGGCTTCCGGTGCGCGGGTGATTGTCTCGGAGACCAAGATCCGGGTTATCGGGGCAAACGCCGATCCGCGTTCGCCCGGCCAACCCGCCCCAATGTCTGAAAAAAATCAGTTCGGGAATGGTGCCCCTGGCCGGAATCGAACCAGCACTCCTTGCGGAACTCGATTTTGAGTCGAGCGCGTCTACCAGTTCCGCCACAGGGGCATTCGCGGGCCGCGCCGAAAGAGGCGGGGACCTTGCGAAGCGGGCGGACTATAGCGGTCGTTCCCTGCCGGTCAACCCGGCGCGGCAAGCTGTGGTAGTGGTCTGAGGGATGCTTGCCACCTTGACCCGGTGATATGGGGCATGCCATGCGCAGCGCCACATCTTGCCGTCGTCCCCGCGCGCGCGGGGAGCCATAATCCTGGACGTTTATGGTGTAATGGGCGGATCGTCGTCGCGAGCATCACGAGGCCGTGCCTTAATGGTGACGACACGGCGTATGGGTCCCCGCGTGCGCGGAGACGACGGCCGGAAACACCGCAGTGTGATGGTCACCGGCTCGACAGCGGCAAGGCCCGAGGTTACGACGCATGGCGCAAGCGAAGCAGCCAGCCGGAGCCAGCCGTGAACCCCGATGCCGCCGTGAAATCCTCCTCTGTGGTCCGCGGCAAAAAAACCGGCTTCGCCGCGGCGCTGGCCGTGGCTCTCATCGCTGCGGCGACGATCGCAGGCGCCTGGTTCTTCCAGTTCGCGCTGGACATCCAGCCGTGCCCGCTCTGCCTCGAGCAGCGTTATGCTTACTATCTTGCGGTCCCCCTCGGCCTGCTCGTGGCGTTTGCCGCAGCGAAGGGCGCGCCACGTTGCCTCATCATCCCGGCTCTCGCCGTTCTCGTGCTGGCCGCACTCGGCAATGCCGGACTCGGCGCCTATCATGCCGGCGTCGAATGGGGTTTCTGGCCGGGACCGACCGATTGCACCGGGCCGGTGCTCGATCTCGGCAAGGCAGGCCTGCTCGACAACCTCGACAAGGTGAAGGTCGTGCGCTGCGACGAGGTGCAGTGGCGCTTCCTCGGCCTGTCGCTTGCCGGCTACAACGCGCTGATCTCGCTGCTGATGGCGGCGATCGCGGGGTGGGGTATCGCGGCTTTGGCAGGCTGGGTCAGGGCAGGGTGGGGTCAGGTAACCTCGGCCAGCTAATTTTTGGCCAGGTAAGCTTGATCGAGGCATCAACCGCTCTTGTGCGGACTGCCGGATGGCAAGCCCGATAGTGTCGGTGGTGGTTGACCGACCGACACTATCGGACGCGCCGGATCAGTTCGGCTTGGCCGCCTTGGACTTGCACTCGGAGCGGAATTTCTTGCGCTCCTTGCCATGCAGGCCCTTGGCGTCGGCTTCCTTCGAGCATTCGAGCGAAGCCGCGGTGTGCGGCTTCTGGACCTTCTTGGTGGCGGGCGCCATCTTTGAAGCCGGCGCGGGCGTCGCGGGCGCCATGGTTTGTGCGAATGCCGTTCCACCAAGCAGCAACGATGCGGCGACGATCGCGATGACGCGGGAAGACATGGTCATGAGAAACCCCTTGGGTTGTTGAGGGCGTCACCGTCGCGGAGCCCGGCTGAACGGCGGCTGAACGGAATCGGGGCGACCTGAACCATGCGGCCGATTTTTTTAGACCGCCGGTTCGGGCGCGCCGTTGAAACGGCGGGCGGCCGCTCGAGCGCGACCAGCAAAAGTGGATTCTGGTTTCGCCAAACCGCTCACACTTTGGCGGATCATGCGCTAGGATATCGGCCCCATCCTCGATGTCCCGGGAGGACAGACATGACAGGTCACCTGAAATTGCTCGGCGCCCTGATGGCATCCGGCCTGCTTGCGCTTTCGGTGTTGCCCGCCAGGGCGCTGACCGCACAGGAATGCAGCGCGAAGTATCAGGCCGCGAAATCCGCTGGCACGCTCAACGGCCAGAAGTGGAATGATTTCCGCAAGAGCCAGTGCGGAGCGGGCGGAGCCGCCGCAGCAGCACCTGCTGCGACTCCGGCCGGCGCTCCGGCGGCAGCCGCAGCCAGGCCTGCGCCGAGGACCGCGACGGCGCCCGCCGCGCCGGTCGGCAATGCGACCTTCCCGTCGGCGGTGTCGCCGAAATATGCCAACGAGTCCGCAGGCAAGGCGCGCGAGCACACCTGCCTGGATCAATACAAGGCCAACAAGGCCACCAACACCAATGGCGGGTTGAAGTGGATCATGAAGGGCGGCGGCTACTACAGCGAATGCAACAAGCGGCTGAAGGGCGTTTGATCGACAATGCTCAAATCGCAAGACCGGACCAGCATCACGACGACCAGACGCCGGATGCTCGGCGCCCTCAGCCTGGGGGCGGCAATGGCGGGGCTGGGGCGCGCACCGGCGCTTGCCGACGTCCCCGACGAGGTTCTGACCGAGGCGCGAGTGTTGCGCGATCCGGAGATTCCTCCGGCGGGCAACGAGCACGGCGACGTCACCATCGTCGAGTATTTCGATTATAACTGTCCGTACTGCCGCAAGCTCGCGCCGGAACTGGCGCAGGTGGTGCACGACGACGGCAAGGTCCGGCTGATCTTCAAGGACTGGCCGATCCTCGGGCCCGTCTCTGTCTATGCGTCACGTCTGGCGCTGGCGACAAAATACCAGGGCAAGTTCATTGCCGCCCACGAAGCCCTGATGAGCACCAGTTCACGATTGACCGAGCCGCGCATCCGCGATCTGCTGGCCGGTGCGACGATCGATGTCGATCGCGCGCTGAAGGACATGGCCGCCAACGCCGGCACGATCGATACCATTTTGAAGCGCAACAACGATCAGGCGGCCGCCTTCGGATTCAACGGGACGCCGGCGTTCATAATCGGAAAATTCCGCGTGCCCGGCCCGCTGACGATGGCGCAGTTTGATCAGGCCATCGCGGATGCGCGCAAGGCGGCAGCCGCGAAAAAGAAGTGATGCGGCGTCAGGTCGGGCCCGCCGATGCCTGCGGCGGCCACGGCCGGTCGGGTCGATAGAATACCGCGATTTTCAGGCTCTCCGCGATGCGCTCGGCCTTTTCCATGAACGCAGCACGGACCGTATCGTCGCAAAGCTCGCCGCAGGTCTCGTCGAACAGCGCGAGCCATTGGGTGAACAGCTCCGGTCTCATGCCGGGTATCACCATGTGCTTCATCATGGGATTGCCCTTGTAGCGGCCGGTGGTCAGCATTACCGACGACCAGAATGCGTACATCTTCTCGAGATGATGGGGCCAGTTGTCCTTGATCTTGTTCTCGAAGATCGGCCCCAGTTCGGAATCGGCGCGCACCTTCGTATAAAAGGCGTCGACCAGCCGGACGATACCGTCCTCGGACACATGATCCATTTTTTCGAACGCGAGCGTCATGCGAAGAAAGCCATAACGATGACCCCGGCTACTGTCCAGATCAACGAGTTGACCAACATGCGGACCAGGTCGGAATAATCGCTGGGGTTGTTGCCGTGGATTCCGACGGCGTTGCAGACGAGCGTTCCCGGCAGCAGAAAGGGCTTTGCAATGCTATCACTGATCGTGTGGCTTTTGCTCGCGGAGCTCATGGAACCTCCCTTCAAAAGGATAACACCGCTATACATCCGCGGTTGCCTAAAAGCAATATTTAAAATATAGCTTTTATGTGACGGCCCCAACGGGAGACATGGCATGCGACTCACCACCTATTCGGACTATGCGTTGCGGGTACTGATGTACCTCGCGCTCAAATCCGACGGGCTGTCGACAATCGCCGAGATCGCCGGAAGCTACGATATTTCCGAGGCCCACCTGATGAAGGTGGTTCATCAACTGGGTGTGGCCGGATACATCGAGACGGTGCGCGGCCGGGGCGGCGGGTTGCGCCTCGCCAAGCCGGTCGAGGCGATCAGCCTTGCCGAGGTCATTCGCACCACCGAGCCTGATATGGCGATCGTGACGTGCTTCAAGCCGGTCAATGCGCCCTGCATGATCAATCCGAGCTGCGTGCTCAAGCGCGCGCTGGAGCGGGCGCGGGAAGCGTTCATGGAGGTCCTTGAAGGGTATACGCTGGCCGATCTGGTGGCGCCCCGCGCGCGTCTTGCGAGCCTGCTCGGCATTCCGCCGGGTGCGTCGCCGCAATAAATGCGGGATGAGGTCGACTGGATCGTCACCACCCGGTAGGCCCGGTATCGACGTGGTGAAACGAGCGGCGCCGTATCAGTGGAGCTGCGGCTTCTTCAGCATCCGGTCGCGGTCGGTCGATGCCACCACCACGTCGAAGATGTCCCCCTCGCGATAGAGCGTCAGCGGCACGTCGACGCCTGCGGGACCCAGTGCCCATAATTTTCGGTAGAACTGCGCCTGGTCCGACACCTTTTCTCCCTTCACCGCAAGGATCACGTCGCCGGTGCGGAGTTCGGCGCGGGCAGCCGGTCCCTTCGGCGCAATTCCGACCGCGACGATTCTGTCCTCGATCTCGGTGGCGTAGATGCCGAGCCAGGGCCGGGCCGGCTTGTTGACCCGTCCGAATTTCCGCAGGTCGTCGAGCGCAGGCTTCAGCAGATCGATCGGCACGTTCATGTTGAGATGCTCGCTCTGGCCGCCGTGCTCGCGCTCGAGTTGCAGCGAGCCGATCCCGATCAGTTCGCCCGCCGCCGATATCACGCCGGCGCCGCCCCAGTTGGGATGGGCCGGGTGGGTGAAGATGGCGTCGTCGATCAGGTATTCCCAGTAGCCGGCGAACTCCTGCTTGGCGGCGATACGGCCGGCGAGCGAGCGGGTCCGGCCGCCGACGCCGCCCACCACGACCCGGTCGTTCAGTCCGGCCGCGGCCGACGAACCCAGCGGCAGCGGCTCGAGGTCGAGCCGGCCGAGCGCCTGCACCAGACCGAAGCCGCTCTCCCGGTCGATGCCGAGCGTGTCCGCCTGCACCACGCGGCCGTCGGCGAGATGCAGCCACACCGTTTCCGCCTCGGTGATGAGGTACCCGATGGTCAGAACGAGGCCGTCGTCGATCACGACGCCGTTGCCTGCGCGCTCGGCGCCGAGGGTGTCCGCGGTAAAGGCGTCGGCCGGAATGATCGAATGCAGCCCAACCACCGCGGACAGCGCGCGGTCCAGATCGAATTCGTAGTCGCCATGGTGTGGCTGCGCCGCGGCCGGCACCTTCCACTCGGTCAATGAAGCCATGCGGATTTCTCCGTTCGACGCAGACCCGTGCGGCCGTCCTGTCGCCGATCAGAAAGGCAGCCGTACAAACGATCTTATGCGCCAAACGTTCGCGGCGAAAGCGGCATGACGGCACCCAGGCGGCCTGCCGATCTTACGGATCGAGCTCGGTATCCCAATAGAGATAATCCAGCCAGCTATCGTGCAGATAGTTCGGCGGGAACAGCCTGCCGTTGCGATGCAGTTGATGCACGGTCGGCGCGAACGGCGCCTGGCGCGGAAACATCCCCGCCTGACGCGGCGTCAGGTTTCCCTTGCGCAGATTGCACGGCGAGCAGGCTGCGACGACGTTATCCCACGTGGTCTGGCCGCCCTTGCTGCGCGGGATGATGTGGTCGAAGGTGAGGTCCTCGCTCGCCGTGCAGTACTGGCACATGAACCTGTCGCGCAGGAACACGTTGAAGCGGGTGAAGGCGGGATGGGTCGACGGTTTGACGAAGGATTTCAGCGACACCACGCTCGGGAGCTGAATTTCGAACGAGGGGCTGCGTACGGCTCGGTCGTAATGTTCGACGATATTGACACGCTCAAGGAAGACCGCCTTGATCGCGTCCTGCCACGACCAAAGGGACAACGGATAGTAACTCAGCGGCCGGAAGTCCGCATTCAGGACCAGCACCGGCCAGCCGCCTTGGGAGACATGCGCGTTCAAATAGCGCCTCCAGAGCCCTTCCCGGCAAAGCGAACGCCGGTTTGCCGCGGAAAATGCATCCAATAGCTATGACCGAGCGCATCCTGATCGCAAAACCGGCACCTTTGCGGAGCGCGTCCGATCTCCATGTCGGCCGCTTCGGCTTTTGAGGCGGCTAGCGCCGGCATACTACAGGCAGCGTGACAGGATTGTGAAGAGTGCAAGCCCTGCTTTTCCGGCAGGACACCGTTGCCCCGCTGGTCGGAACCTTCGCGGGTCACGGCCATACCTGCCGCAAAGGCGTTCAATACGACAGCTTGGCGAGGGCCTGGCTGAGTTCGTGAATGGCGTAGGGTTTCCGGAGAATGTGAAAATCCGTCTGGCCTCCGGCGAGCGCCTCGCTGTAACCGGAGGCCAGCAACACCGGCAAATGCGGATGTGTCGCGCGAAGCGCCTTCGCCAGACCGAGGCCGTCCATTTTTCCCGGCATTACGATGTCACTGAAAACCAGATCGACGCTATTGCGTTCGATCTCCAACAACGCCGCTTCGGCATTGTTGGAGATCCGCACACGATAGCCGAGCTGTTCGAGCAATCCGGCGCTCGCATTCGCGACATCCGGATTGTCCTCGACGAGCAGGACGGTGCCGCTTGCGTCGCGGTGGCCCTGCCCGTTGCCCTTGGCATCCAGCGTTTCGGTCGGCGGAAGATAGATCGTAACCACGGTGCCGCGGCCAAGCTCGCTGTCGATGCCGACATGGCCGCCGGCTTGATGAGCGAAACCGTGCACCTGCGATAGTCCGAGACCTGTTCCCTTCCCGACAGATTTCGTCGTGAAGAACGGATCGAATACTCTGGCCAGGATGTCCGCCGGGATACCGTGGCCGGTATCCTCGACTGAAATCGCAATGTAGCGTTCTTCAGCCTCGTCCGTTGGGACTATGTTTCGCGCCCGCACGACGACGTGTCCGCCGTTTGTCATGGCGTCGCGTGCGTTGATGACCAGATTGAGCATCGCCGTTTCGAATTCGGTTGCGTCAATCGTGACGCGCCACAAGTCGTCAGGCGTGTCGATATGCAGGGCGATGGTGTTGCCAAGGCCGCTCTCGAGAACGGCGGCGATCGATCGAATGCGATCCGCGACGGCGGTCGGCAACGGGTTGACGCTCTGCCGCCGGGAGAATGTCAGGAGCTGCCGGGTGAGCGCAGCTCCGCGTTGGGTCGCGGTCTCGATGGCGTGAACCGCCCGCATGGCCCTCGGGTCGTTCTCGACGATTGTTTTCAGGGTCTGGATGTTTCCGCTGACAATCATCAGCAGATTGTTGAAGTCGTGAGCGACGCCGCCGGTGAGCTGGCCGAGCGCGTCCATCTTCTGCGATTCCGCGAGCTGCCGCTGCACGCGCTCGAGTTTTTGCTGGGCCTCGTGGCGTTCCGTGATGTCCCGCGCGATCTTGGCGAAGCCGATGAGGTTTCCGGAGTCGTCGCGGATGGCGTCGATGACGACGCTGGCCCAGAAGAACGATCCGTTCTTGCGAACCCGCCAGCCTTCCTCATCGTAATGCCCGGTGTCGCTGGCAATTTGCAATGCGCGGGCAGGGCGCCCCGCAGCGCGGTCCGCGTCGGTATAAAACCGCGAAAAATGCTGACCGATGATTTCGTCGGGGCGATAGCCCTTGATGCGTTCCGCGCCTGTATTCCAGTTGGTGATGATCCCCGTGGGGTCCATCATGTAGATCGCGTAGTCGATGACACCTTCGACGAGAAGCCGAAACCGGTGTTCGCTGTCGAACAGGTCTTTGGCGTTCTTGTCGTGTTTTGACGTGTCCGGCATTTAAGCCTCGCAGTCCTCGCGGAGGATAACCGGCTCGCAATCGATGTGTTCCAGCCGGTCGAGGCTCTGGGCCTGAACGGATGGCGTGGCCTTGCCGGCCTCGATCCTCGCCTGAAAATCATGCGGTTGACCACGCTGCGCTACCGCTGGTGAGGTCCCGGCAAGTCCGTTCACTTCGGTCCAGCGATTACGCCTTCGCGGTTCTTGATGACCTTGTAATACGCCCACCACAGATGCGCGGCCGCTCCGCGCAAGGGTCGCCATGGCTCCGCGAGCGGCACCATCTGTTTCGGCGTGGGCCGCGTCGTTAGCCCGAGGCCGACCTTGATCGCCTCCTGAAGCGCGACATCGCCCGCGGGCCAGGCATCGCCGTGGCCCAGACAAAACAGCAGATAGACATCGGCGGTCCACGGTCCGATGCCGCGATGCCGGACCAGCGTGGCATGGGCGGCGTCGGCATCCTCCTCGGCGAGCACGTCGAGGTTGAGCCGCCCCGCAGCGATCTCGCGCGCGAGCAGTTTCAGCGTGGTGATCTTTGCCGCCGACAATCCCAGCCGGCCGAGCCGGTCGGCGCGCGCTTTGCCGATCGCATCGTGATGGAACGGCGCGAAGGCGGCGCTGAGCCGTCCCCAGATCGCGCCAGCGCTCGCGGTCGACAGTTGCTGGCCGCAGACGATCGCGGCGAGGCCTTCGAAGCCAGGCTGGCGTTGGCGCAGGGCGGGAAGGCCGGTGCGATCCACGATCGGCCTCAGTCGCGGATCCTGCTTCACCAGCGCGTTGACGGCGTCGTCGAGATCGGATTGGGTTTTCAGGTGGACGGTCATTAGTTAGTAGTTCTGCGTCACGACCCGGTTATGCAAGCAAGAACCGATGCCGCCACCCGTTTTCCGTTTTGCGCCGTCGCCGAACGGCTTTCTGCATCTCGGGCACGCCTATTCGGCGTTGCTGAATTTCGAGTCCGCGCGAGAGGGCGGGGGACGTTTTCTGTTGCGGATCGAGGACATCGACGCAACACGCTGCCGTCCCGAGTTCGAAGCGGCGATCGACCAGGATCTCGGCTGGCTTGGGATTACCTGGGAGACGCCGGTGCGGCGGCAGTCGGACCATTTTGCCGATTACCGTGCAGCGCTCGACCGGCTGGCCGCGATGGGGTTGCTCTATCCGAGCTTCGAGAGCCGTGCCGGGATTGCGGGGTTGGTGAAGGCGCGCGAGGCTGATGGTGTCTGGCCGCGCGATCCTGACGGCGCACCGCTCTATCCCGGCGCGGCAAAATCGCTTTCCGCCACTGAGCGCGAGCGGCGGCTGCGATCCGGCGCGGCTTATGCGCTGCGACTTGATATGGACGCCGCGTGCCGGCTCGCCGGCGATCTCGCGTGGACCGAGCGGGGCTCCGGCCCCGACGGGGAAACCGGCGACATCGTTGCATTGCCAAAAGCCTGGGGCGACGTCGTTCTCGCGCGCAAGGACACGCCGACCAGCTATCATTTGTCGGTGGTGATCGACGATGCCCTGCAGGGTGTTACCGATGTGGTGCGCGGGCAGGATCTGTTCTGGTCGACCGCCGTGCACCGCCTGCTGCAAAAAATCCTCGACCTGCCGCAGCCCGTCTATCGCCACCATGGTTTGATCCGCGATGGCGCCGGGGCGAAGCTGTCCAAGGCGTCCGCCGCGACCGGCCTGCGGGAATTGCGCGCCCGGGGGATGACGGCCGGGGAGGTCCGCAACCTGATCGGCCTGCCCTGAAACTGCCGCAACGCCGCTGCCTTGGTTCGCTGTAAAGCATCTTCGCATGACAAAACCATCCTCGACGTGACTCCTGCGGCCGGGCCGTGGCATGCTGGCGCGGGGCTGGGGGAAGGACATCATGGCGCCGACATCGCGCGCGTTGCGCAAGCCGCGGAAGCCTAAAATGCGGCCGGCGAAAGAGCGCAGTTCGAAGAAAACCGCGAAGCCGGCGAAGACCAGACGAGCGTCTCCGCAATCGCCGTCCGGCATCGTCGAGGCCGCGCTGGCGGCGTTCGCCCACGAGGTGCGCACGCCGCTCACCGGAATTCTCGCCATCAGCGATCTGCTTGCCACCTCCGATCTCGGTGAGCGCGAGCGGCGCTGGGTCGAAACCATCAAGGCCGGCGCCGACCATCTCGCCAGTCTGGCGACGCTGTTCGTCGATGCGGCGCGAAGCCGTCAATCCGCGCCCGGCGGGCGGCAGGATTTCTTCGATCTGCGCGCGCTGGCGCGCAACGCCGGCGATTCGCTCGCCGGCCGCGCGACGGCCAAGGGCCTGCGCTCGGCAATCGAAATTTCCGACAAGCTGCCGGTGTTCGTGACCGGCGATCCCGTTCGCCTGCGCGCGGCGCTGGAGAATCTGATCGACAATGCCGTCAAGTTCACCGAGCAGGGTGTTGTCGTGCTCAAGGCCACGGCGGCGCGGCGGCCAAAGGGAAAAATCGGCGTGTCGTTCGCGGTGTCCGATAGCGGCATCGGCCTGTCGCTCGCCGAGATCAGACGGCTGTTCCGGCCGTTCTCGCAGGCCAATGTCTCGATTGCATCGCGCTTCGGCGGCGCCGGCCTCGGGCTGTCCTCGGTGAAGCAACTGGCGCGCGCGATGGGCGGGGACGTGACAGTGACGCAGCGGCGCGGCGGCGGCACCACGTTCACGTTTACCGTCCTGCTGGCGCCAGCCAGGGGGCCGGCGACGCCCCAAACCGGCGAAGATCCCGATGCGTCGCTGGATTTTTCAGACGGATTGCGCATCCTCAGCGTCGAGGACAATCCGTTCGGCCGCGTCGTGCTCAACACAATTCTCACCGAACTCGGCCATCAGGCCGAGTTCGTCGGACGAGGCGAGGACGCCGTCAAGCGCATCGCGCAAGGAGGCTTCGATGCGGTGCTGATGGATATGGTGTTGCCCGGCATCAGCGGGATCGAGGCGATCGGGCGTATCCGGGCCCTTGGTGCACCGGCCGGGCGGATCGCGATCATCGGCGTTTCCGGCAGAAGCGACGACGAAGCGGCATCGCGCGCGGCCGGCGGCGATGCGTTTCTGGTCAAGCCTGTTTCTCCGCGGGCTCTAGCGACTGCGCTGCTTGAAGCGAAACGCCGCGCGGCAGCCGCGACTTGATGATGGCCGCGTTCAATTCGCCGCCGAATACGAAGATCGCGGCGATGAAGTAGAGAAACACCAGTGCGATGACGACCGAGGCCAGGCCCGCATACATTGTGACGTAGTTGTTGGCGAAGCGTGCAAGATAAAGACCGAAGCCGATGCCCGAGGCCAGCGACGCCAGCATGGTGAAGATGATGCCGGGGATGATTTGCAGGAAGGATCGCCGACCCGCCGGCAGCCACGCGTGCAGGATCACGAGCGCGATGAACATCGCAATGACGGTGATGCCGTAGCGGGCGATGTTGAGCAGGCTCTCATTCGATTCGACGATCAGCGGGATGTAGCGCTTCGCGGCGGCTATGATCAGCGGACCGAGCACGATCAGGAACGCCATCGCCAGCGCCGTCACCGCGGCAACCAGCGTATAGCCGATCGATTCCAGCCGCAGCCAGTACCAGCGGCGCGGCTCGATCACCGCATAGGCGCGGTTGAGCGCGACCCTCAGGCTTTCGACGCCGTTCGACGCGAAGTAGACCGCGAGAACCGCGCCGACGGTCAGCGCATCGCGGCGCGTCGTCGTCAGCACGTCATGGATTTCGCCGGACAACGCGTTGGCGACCTGATCCGGCCAGATCTGGATCATCAGTTCGGCCGCCTGATCGGCAAGCCCCTTGGACCCCAGGAAGCCCGCCAGCGATGTCAGGACGATAAGAAACGGAAACAGCGCCATCAGCGCGGATAGCGCGATATGGCTCGCGATCGCCCAGCCATCGTCGGCAAGGAACGTGTAGAAGGCATCCGTCCCGACCCTGTAGACGTAGCGGATATGTCTCACATTTCACCCTGGTCAAGGCCGAATGGCGGCTTCGCCGGCGCCGTTTACTATCTGATATCAATACATAAAAGGCCAGATTGTTGCGCAGGGCTGAATCTCGTTGCAAGCAATGGCGCAGTCGCGGCTGTGGTGATATATAAAAAAAATGACAGCATTCCTGAGCACGATTTTGATTCCGGTCGCGGTGGCCTCGGTCGCCGCAGTGTTGCTGATGGGCTTGATCAACATGATGCGCGGCGGCAGTCCCAGCCGCTCGCAGAACCTGATGCGATGGCGGATTTTTCTGCAGTTCGTTGCGATCGTCATCACCATGGTGACGATCTGGATGATGGGGCAGTCTTGATGATGGGGCAGTGACGGATTGATGAACCGGCACCGGAGGGCCGATGGTCGTTCTCAACCGAATCTACACGCGTACCGGCGACGACGGCACCACCGCGCTCGGCACCGGTGAGCGCCGCCCGAAATACGACCTCCGTGTCGGCGCCTACGGAACCGTGGATGAGACCAACGCCGCGATCGGCGTAGTCCGGCTGCATCTTTCCGGCGCGCCCGATCTCGATGGGATGCTGGGCTGCATCCAGAACGATCTGTTCGATCTCGGCGCCGACCTGGCGGTACCCCAGCGCGAGGGCAAAGCCGAACGGCTGCGCATGGTGTCCAGCCAGGTGGTGGGTCTGGAGAATGACATTGACAGACTCAATGCCGGGCTTGCCGATCTGACATCGTTCGTGCTGCCGGGGGGGACGCCTGCCGCCGCCTATCTGCATCTGGCGCGAACCATTTGTCGCCGGGCGGAACGCATGATGGTAGAACTCGCCGCGCAGCCCGGCGAGTCGGTCAACGATGCCGCGGTCCGGTATATGAACCGGTTGTCGGATTTCCTGTTTGTGGCCAGCCGCTTCATGAACGACAAGGGCGAGGGCGATGTCCTCTGGGTACCGGGACAAAACAGATGACCGCGAACCCGAACTAGGGACCCCGATTTTTGGCCTTCGCGCGTTGACCGCCGGAAACGGGACCTTTATAGCGTTTTCGAGTGATCGTGGGTACCGGCTCGCGTCAAGAAAACGCGTCAAAACAAAAGGCTGGAGCCCGGCTTTGAGGCCATCAAAGCCGGAATAGCTCCAGGTTCCGCGCCGAAGCTCACACTCCCGGTTGATCCAGCCAAAGCTCGGTTCGAGAGAGGGTCGATGAAGATTCTGGTGCCGGTCAAGCGGGTTGTCGATTTCAACGTGCAAATCCGCGTCAAGGGCGACGGGTCCGGCGTCGATCTCGCCAGAGTCAAGATGTCGATGAACCCGTTCGACGAAATCGCGATCGAGGAAGCCGTGCGCCTTCAAGAGGCCGGCAAGGCGACCGAAGTCGTGTTGGTGTCGATCGGCCCCGCTGAAGCCGCGGAAACGATCCGCACCGGTCTCTCCATGGGTGCCGACCGCGGTATTCTGATCAGGTCCGAAGCCCCTGTCGAACCGCTGGCGGTCGCCAAGCTCCTCAGGGCTGTTGTCGAAGAGGAAGGCCCCGGCCTGATCATTCTCGGCAAGCAGGCCATCGACGACGATTCAAACCAGACCGGCCAGATGCTGGCGGCGCTGCTCGGATGGGCGCAGGCGACCTTCGCGTCGAAGCTCGAAGTCGACGGGGCCTATTTCAAGGTGACGCGCGAAGTTGACGGCGGTTTGCAGACGGTCAGGCTGAAAGGGCCGGCGATCGTGACGACGGACCTGCGGCTTAACGAGCCGCGCTATGCCACCCTTCCGAACATCATGAAGGCAAAGAAGAAACCGATCGTGGAAAGGGCCGCCGACCTGTACGGCGTTGATCTCGCGCCTCGCCTCGAAGTCCTCAGGACAACCGAACCTCCGGGCCGCAAGGCCGGCGTCAAGGTCAAGGACGTCGCCGAACTGGTGTCCAAGCTCAGGAACGAAGCCGGGGTAATCTGATGACCACGTTGCTGATTGCCGAACACGACCACGCATCGCTGAAGGATGTGACCAACAAGGCGCTGACCGCGGCCGCCCAACTCGGCGCGCCGGTCGACGTGCTCGTCGCGGGCGAAAATGCCGGGGGCGCCGCCGAAGCCGCCGCGAAATTGAAGGGCGTCGCGAAAGTGCTGCTCGCGGACAGCCCGGCCTACGCCCACGATCTCGCCGAGCCGCTCGCCGCGCTGATCCGCTCGCTGGCGCCGGGTTACGACGCATTCGTTGCGCCGGCGACGTCGCGCTTCAAGAACGTGATGCCGCGCGTCGCGGCGCTGCTCGACGTGATGCAGGTCTCCGAAATCATCAAGGTGGTCGCGCCCGATACCTTCGAGCGTCCGATCTATGCCGGCAATGCGATCCAGACGGTGAAGTCCAGGGATGCCAAGAAGGTCATCACGGTGCGGACCTCGACCTTCGCCGCAACCGGCGACGGCGGCAGTGCTCCGGTGGAGGCCGTCGCCGCGGCGGCCGACCCGGGCTTGTCGAGTTTCGTCGGCGAGGCGGTCGCCAAGAACAATCGCCCCGAACTGAGCTCGGCCAGGATCATCGTCTCCGGTGGTCGCGGCATGCGCAGTCGCGCGAACTTCACCAAATACCTCGAGCCGCTGGCGGACAAACTCGGCGCCGGCGTCGGGGCCTCGCGCGCCGCCGTGGATGCGGGCTACGCGCCGAACGACTGGCAGGTCGGTCAGACCGGCAAGGTCGTGGCGCCGGACCTTTACATCGCGATCGGTATCTCCGGGGCGATCCAGCACCTCGCCGGCATGAAGGATTCCAAGGTGATCGTGGCGATCAACAAGGATGGGGATGCGCCGATTTTCCAAGTGGCCGATTACGGCCTGGTGGCGGACCTGTATCAGGCGGTTCCCGAACTCACCGAAGAACTTGGAAAGCTCGGACGCTAACGATGATCTGAGGAATGCTCGCCGGAGCAACGGACTTCGGCCGGTGTTTGTGCAAGAATGGGGCGAGCCGCGGTCTGCGCGGTTGAGGACCCGGTGAGATGGTAAAATGGCGGCAATGATCAGAAAAGTCGGCGTGATCGGTGCGGGTCAGATGGGCAACGGTATTGCGCATGTGGCGGCCCTCGCCGGGCTCGACGTGGTGCTCAACGATCTTTCCGCCGATCGGCTGAAGTCGGCCATGGCCACCATCAATGGCAACCTGTCGCGTCAGGTGTCGAAGAAGATCATCACCGAGGATGCCCACCAGAAAGCGCTGGCGCGGATTGGACAAACGGACGCTCTCGACGGGCTTGCCGATTGCGATCTGGTGATCGAGACCGCCGTCGAGAAGGAGGAGGTCAAGCGCAAGATCTTTCACGATCTGTGCGCGGTGCTGAAGCCCGAGGCCATTATCGCCTCGAACACGTCATCGATCTCGATTACGCGGCTTGCCGCGTCCACCGATCGCCCGGAGAAGTTCATCGGCATTCACTTCATGAATCCGGTGCCGCTGATGGAACTGGTCGAGCTGATCCGTGGCATCGCGACCGGTGATGCGACCTTCGAGGCGGCCAAGGAATTCGTCACCGGACTCGGCAAGCAGATCGCCGTGTCCGAGGATTTCCCGGCCTTCATCGTCAACCGCATTTTGCTGCCGATGATCAACGAGGCGATCTACACGCTGTACGAAGGCGTCGGCAATGTCGAGGCGATCGATGTCGCCATGAAGCTCGGCGCGCACCATCCGATGGGACCGCTCGAGCTCGCTGATTTCATCGGTCTCGACACCTGCCTGTCGATCATGCAGGTGCTGCATGAAGGGCTCGCCGACTCCAAGTACCGGCCCTGTCCGCTGCTGGTGAAGTACGTCGAGGCCGGATGGCTCGGCCGCAAGAGCCAGCGCGGCTTCTACGACTATCGCGGCGAAAAACCGGTTCCGACGCGCTGAAAGCAGAACGACTTTAAGGCGCCAACGATGCCTGAATCAGATCGATCGCGTCGGGGCTGTCCCATTCGGCCGGCCCGGCCATGTTGCCGATTTCGCAACCGTGGCCGTCGATCAGCACCGAGGTGGGCATGCCGAGCGCCAGACCCACGCTTTTAAGATCCTGAAAGACTTCGGCTTTTGCATCATGAAAATTGCCGAGGCGGGTCAGGTTGGCATCTTTCAGAAAGGCTTTCGGCTTGTCGGCATCGCGGGTATCGATGTTGACGGCGATCACAGCGAATTTATCGCTCCCGAGTTTGCTCTCAAGCTTGTCCAGCGCAGGCATCTCTTTGCGGCAGGGCACGCACCAGGTCGCCCACAGGTTCAAGAGAACGGTTTTTCCCTTCCAGTCCGAAAGCTTTTTGGCTTGGCCATCACCGTCCATGAAGGCTAGGTCCGGCATCTGACGCGGCTTCGACGCCATCGTCAGGGATGCCACTTCGCCGATGGCCCGGTGGGCGAGCTTTTTGGAGAGTTCGACAGCGGGGCCACAGGGCACACTGGCGTTAGCCCCGTATCTCGCGGACTTCAGGTGCCCGGCGCCCAAAAGCAAGGCCGTGACCACGGCGACGACGGCGACCGCGACCAGTGGGCCTATGGGAAGCCTGCTTTCGGCGCGGCTGGGCGACGGGGTGGTTTCAGTCATATCGTTTGTCATCCTGTATAAGATGCGGGTATGCAGGCTTCGGCTTTAGACGGTTGGAACGAACCGGGTGAATCGATTGTCCGGCAGTCATGAAATGAGCGGCGCGGCATGAGCAACAAGATGTGGGGCGGCCGGTTCGGCGAAGGTCCCGACGCGATCATGGAAGAAATCAACGTCTCTATCGACGTAGATCGCCATCTCTACGCCCAGGACATTGCCGCGTCCAAGGTCCACGCTGCCATGCTTGCCGCTCAAGGCATCATTACGGCGGATGATGCAAAAAACATAGACAAGGGTCTAGACACGATTTTGTCAGAGATCCGCAATGGTACCTTCGACTTTAAGCGGGCGCTTGAGGACATTCACATGAATGTGGAGGGTCGGCTCGGGGAGATGATCGGCGCTGCAGCCGGACGATTGCATACCGCGCGTTCGCGCAACGATCAGGTTGCGACCGATTTCCGCCTCTATGTCCGCGACGTCATCGACGAGACCGATGCGGCGCTCGCGGCCTTTCAACATGCCCTGCTGACGCGCGCGCTAGAGCATTCCGGGACGGTGATGCCGGGCTTCACGCATTTGCAGACCGCGCAGCCGGTCACCTTCGGTCATCATCTGATGGCCTATGTCGAGATGGCGGCGCGCGATCGCGGCCGGTTTGCCGATGCGCGCAGGCGCCTGAACGAGAGCCCGCTTGGGGCGGCGGCGCTCGCGGGCACGTCCTTTCCGATCGATCGCGACGCTACCGCCAAGGCACTCGGTTTCGATCGCCCGATGGCGAATTCGCTCGATGCGGTCTCCGATCGCGATTTCGTGCTGGAGACACTCTCGGCCGCGGCGATCGCATCCATACATCTGTCGCGCTTCGCCGAGGAGATCGTGATATGGACCTCGCCCCTCGTCGGCCTTGTGCGGCTCTCCGACAAGTTCACCACTGGCTCGTCGATCATGCCGCAGAAGCGCAATCCCGACGCCGCCGAACTGGTGCGCGCCAAGACCGGCCGTGTCGTCGGCGCGCTCACGGGGCTGCTGATCGTGATGAAGGGACTGCCGCTGGCCTATCAAAAGGACATGCAGGAAGACAAGCAGGGTGCGATGGAGGCGTTCGGCGCGCTCTCGCTGGCGATCCGCGCCATGACCGGCATGGTCGCCGACCTTGTGCCGGATGAGGCGCGAATGAAGGCCGCGGCCGGTGACGGCTATGCCACCGCGACCGATCTCGCCGACTGGCTGGTGCGGACGCTGAAGATGCCGTTCCGCGATGCGCATCATGTCACCGGGCGGATCGTCGCCGCCGCATCGAAGCAGGGCGTGGCGCTGCATGAACTGGCGCTTCAGGACATGCAGGCGGTCGAGCCGCGCATCACCCGCGATGCGCTTGCGGTGCTGTCTGTCGAGGCGTCGGTGAAAAGCCGGACGAGCTATGGCGGGACCGCGCCGAAAAACGTCCGCTCGCAAGCCAACGCCTGGCTCAAGCGGCTGGAAAAAGAGCGAAAATTGGGCTGACCCACAAAGTCGACTCGAATTTTTCTGACCTTCCGGTCTCGCCAGAACAGGGCATTCTTTGTATGGTGCCGCCGATTGGGGATATCGCCGTGAACAGCACTTCAAGCTTCGTCTCCGCGAGATGGACACTAGAGCGTTTTCGAGCGAAGTGGATACCGGTTCGCGGGAAGAAAACGCGTCAAATCAAAATTATGGAGCCCGCTTCTGATTCCGTCAGAAGCGGAATGGCTCTAATTTTTCTGACAGTCGCCGCGCTGGCGCTGGCCGGTTGCGGGCGCAAGGGTGGCCTCGATCTGCCGCCGACCGCGTCGGAGCAGTCGCGTGCCGCAGCGGCGGCGGATGACCATGACCGCGAAGCAGCGACCAAGGGCAGCCTGTCCGATCCATCGTACGGCATGAACAGTGATCCGGCGGCGGCCAGGGGCACCAAGAAATCCTTTATCCTCGACCCGCTGCTCGATAGCCACTGAGGCGCGACGCTCATGCGCCACTTCGATTACCGCGACGGCGTGCTCCACGCCGAAAGCGTGAATCTTTCGGCGCTGGCCGAGGTCGTCGGCACGCCGTTCTATTGTTACTCGACCGCGACGCTGGAGCGGCACTACCGTGTGTTTGCCGATGCTTTCGCAGGAGTGGACCATCTGGTCTGCTACGCCGTGAAGGCCAACTCCAATCAGTCGGTGCTGCGGACGCTGGCGAAGCTCGGGGCCGGAGCGGACGTCGTGTCCGGCGGGGAATTGAAGCGCGCACTGGCGGCGGGCATTCCGGCAAGTAAGATCCTGTTCTCGGGCGTCGGCAAGACCGACGCCGAACTGCGCGCGGCGCTGGCCGTGGACGTTCTCTGCATCAACGTGGAATCCGAGCCCGAACTCGACCTGCTGTCGAAGCTTGCGTCGGAAGCCGGGCGCACGGCGCGCATCTCGATTCGCGTCAATCCCGACGTCGATTCCGGTACCCATGCCAAGATTTCGACCGGCAGATCGGAGAACAAGTTCGGCATTCCGATCGCACGAGCGCGTGCGGTCTATGCCCACGCGGCAAAACTGCCTGGCATCGCGGTCACCGGCGTCGACATGCACATCGGTAGCCAGATCACCGATCTTGGCCCGATGGAGGCGGCCTTCCGTCTGCTGGCGGATTTCGTCACCACGTTGCGCGCCGACGGCCACACCATCAGCCACGTCGATTTCGGCGGCGGCCTCGGCATTCCCTATTACGAGGACCGTGCGGCACCGCCGGAGCCGCTCGCCTATGCCGAGATGGTCAGGCGCGTGACCCACAATCTCGGCTGCACGCTGATGTTCGAGCCGGGCCGCATGATCGTCGGCAACGCCGGCATTCTGGTGACGCGCGTGATCTACGTGAAGCATGGCGACGCCCGGAATTTCATCATCATCGATGCCGCCATGAACGACCTGATTCGCCCGACGCTGTACGAGGCCTATCACCAGATCATACCTGTGCGCGCGGCGCCGAAAGATGCCCCGGTGATGGTTGCGGACGTAGTCGGTCCGGTCTGCGAAACCGGGGATTATCTGGCGCTCGGGCGCAATCTGCCGGAGCCGCAAGCCGGTGATCTTCTCGCGATCATGACCGCGGGCGCCTACGGCGCAGTGCAATCCGGAACCTACAACACCCGCGCGCTGATCCCCGAGGTGTTGGTCAAGGACGACCAGTATGCGGTGGTCCGCCCGCGCATCGAGGTCGAGCAGCTCATTGCTATGGACATGTCCGCGCCCTGGCTATGATCGCTGCGGCCTCGACTCAATCCGATCGAGCAGTCCATGCAGCAAGCTCAAATCGCTGCTTAAGCTGCTCCACATCGAGCGCGGCCTTTCGATCCCGGTTGTCATCGTCAAATAGCGCCGGTGCGCTGCACCATGAAGGTGCTTTCCGGCGGCGTTGCAAGGACCCGGCAAGCCGCGCTTGGCGCAACAGAAAAAGGCCCAAGGGTGCCTGTCAAAGGCACCGTTCGCAGTGCAAAATCCGTCAGCGTCAGGCGTCGGGTGAACCGTTGCACGACAAACATCTATTTGATATGTGTGTGCCCGCCGCTCCCCTTAGGCACGCAAAACGGGCTAGAGTGGGGCTGTTACAAGATCGATGAGCCGGGGGGTGCCGCTGCCATCGATCTTTTCAGTTCGTCCGGGGTATCCCGGGTTTCTTTGGCTCCTCTACCGCTGGGAGTACTTCAGTAATGACCTCTGGGAGTGATACAGTGCATTCAAACCGGACCAACGCTATTCTCGGCGCACTGCTGGGAACATTGTTGTTTGTGCAAGTAGTACGCATCATCGACGAGTCGTTCAGCGGACCAGAGAAGTCGCACTCTGAAGCTGCTCATAAAGCCGATGCCAAGGAAGCCACCGCCAAGACCGAGCATTCGGCGGCGGCTGACGCGGCGTCGTTCAATAAGGCGCTTGCCAGCGCCAATGCCGAGCGCGGTGCCGGGCTCGTCAAGCAGTGCCAGATTTGCCACAACACCGAGGAAGGCAAAGGCCCCAAGATCGGCCCTGACCTCTATAACATCGTCGACCGGCCGGTCGCTTCGCAGCCGGGCTTTAACTACTCCGCAGCCTTGAAGGCCAAGGGCGGCAAATGGACCTTCGCCGAGCTCAACGAATGGATCAATGATCCGAAGGGCTACGTCAAGGGCACGTCCATGAGCTTCGCCGGCTTGAAGAGCGAGAGCAAGCGCGCTGACCTGGTGGCGTATCTCGCAACGCTCTCGAAGAACCCTGTGCCGCTGCCGAAGTAGGCGGCCTAACGCAGGCATGACTAAACAGCAGGAACGACCTGCTGAAGTTAAGCCTGTCAAAACCCATGGCGCTCGCGAGCATCCCGCTCGCGGTTGCCGCCACGGGGGCGGGGCGGTTAAAGCGAGCCAGAATGTTTGGCGGGTGGCCGCAAAGTTCAGCCCGTCAAAAGGTGAAGAATGGGCATGTCGTCTGCGACAGCTTCGATCGATACAGTTCGATCGGTTCTGCGATCAGGGCGGGGGTGTGTTTGCGTCTGATTTCATTTATTTTGGTTCGATCGTTTTATAGTTGACGACGGCCGGATATCCCGGTCTGGCCCCCTTCGAGCAAGCGGCGCCGTTTCCCGCGAATACCCTGCCTTCTGTATCTGTGATCGACCGGGCGGACTGCCCTGTGAGTTGCAGCGTCTATCCGGCGCCGCGCGCGCCGGCCTGCTGCATTCGTGGCGCCATCTCCTGTGCCGAACTCGAGCGCCGTCCGGTGCTCGCCTGCGATCCAGTACGCCGCTAAGGGCGTCATAGCGTGCGCTCAACGGCTCTCCCGCATGGGGCCTGACGCCCGGAAGCCGTCGGCGCCTTGTGGGAATTGTGATCAGGGCACCGTCGGCGGGCCCGCAATGTCGCTGGCAATAACCTCCTGCCAATGGGCGGGCGCGAAGCGCAAGCTTGACTTGTTGCCCCGCAAGAGGACAGCCGTGCTGGTCCTTTATAGGTCCGGGCTTGTTTCCAAAGAGACTGCCACCGCCACGCGAATACGGCTCTGCCGCGCCGGCTTATTCCGCCGAGAGCTTGGGCTCGATCCGCAAGCTCCCACGGCTGACACGCAACTGCGCGCCGGGGAGGGCGGCAATAGGTCGTTTGCAAGCGCCTGACGCGTGGGCCCCTGCTGAATTGCAAGCCGAAAACCTGAATCGATACGACTGGGTGATGATCCGATCATCACCACATGTTGAGCACCGTGCGCGCCTCGTCCGACATGCGGCTGGGATCCCACGGCGGCTCCCAGACGATCGCGACCTTGGCATCGCGCACGCCGGATACGCCCGCGACCGCGTTCTTTACCTGGCCCGGCAGTTCCGCCGCGGACGGACAAGCCGGCGACGTCAGCGTCATCTCGATATTGACCATGCGGTCGTCATCGATGATGATTTTATAAATCAGACCAAGCTCGTAGAGGTCGGCCGGAATTTCTGGATCGTAGACCGTCTTGAGTGCGCCTACGATTCCCTCTCCCATGCGCTCCATTTCGTCCGTCGGGATGCTGGGTGGCCGATTCACCGCATCGGCGGCATCAGCGCCAACCGGGGAAACGCTTTCGGTTCCAGCTATGTTCGCGTCGTCCATCATAAGGAAACTCCTGCGCTTTGGCGAACGGCCCGCGCCCAAGATTTGGCCCGCGTGCTCTAAATAGGTTCCGTTCGGATTTGTGTTCCGCTCGAACGTCGTCAAAGCGTTCGCCAATGCAGCCATAAGGCAACGCATCTACTCACATAACATAGTGCAGTTGCAAGCCTTCTCCAAGTGGCAAGAGGGCGCTCGATGTGACCTCTCCGGCGTCGGAGCCCGAGCCGTGCCGACGTCGATTCGCCAGCGCGGGATGGGGCGGGATAACCGCTGCCCTTCATGACCGTGTATTGGTTCCGTTATGGCTGGCCGCCATTTCTCTCAACCTCGACCCTCTCAACCGAGGGGAGTGATTTGACATTCGCGTCCTACCTGGCCGTGCGTCGGCGACGCGGACGCGGACGCGGACGCGGACGCGGACGCGAATGTCGAATTCAAAAGTTATATTTGCTGGCGGCCGACTCGGTTGGTGCCGGCTCGCCCGCCGATTTCAAAGCGGAATCGTCGCTCGCATCTCCAGGCATCTGTTTCGGAATAGAGTTGACGCGAACGTTCTTGCCGTGATAGATTTTGACTACACCAATTTAGCATGGTTGGATCGTTGGACTAAGATACGCAGTCGCCGGAGTGAGAAGTCGGCGGAACGAGTTCGCATCGAAAGTATTGTTATTGATGTGAGGAGCGCGTAGTCCCAACCAGAGGAGCCCTTCATGTGCGACTACAGTCTGCATCACGTTTCTTCGCGGCCTGCCAAGGTCGCCGATAAGCTGGTTACGATGGAGCTTGCAAAATCAAACGTGCGCGGCTTTGCCGCCGTTGGCGAGCTCGGCCCCAAGCTTGTGATTCATGATAGCCCGCCCGAATTGGCGGTCTGCCTGTTGCCTGGAACGGAACTCGCCTTTGACGAGAACGTTCAGTACGATTGCCCTCGCAGCTTTTTTGGCATGAGATTCTCGGGTAAGGCTCGCGTGGACCATAAGGTCGCGAGCTTCCGGAAGGTCGATGAGGATAATCCATACGTTCAGCACGACGCGCTGGAATTCCCGAACGGGCAGGTTCTGAAGATTGCGCAGCTTACCGCTGGGCAAACCGCGACGGTGCTGCAGCTGCCTGTCAATGCGCAACATGATGAGCATGAGCATGAGCACGTCGGGCATCGGCGCGTGCGCGAGTCGCGCCTTGCCTTGAACCGGGGTCCGGCTAGGCAGGGAATGTTGGTGCCGAGTCAGGGTGCGGTGATGTTGTGGGATACGTTTCGCGGCAAAGCCATTGATCTTTCGATCTCGTTGACGGAGTCGTTCCAGCGTTTAACGGCTCCCAAGCAGCCTTCGCTTCTTGAAGCTGAATTGGTTGCAGCCAGTGAGGTGAGCTTCGAGAATGGTGTGCCAACGGTCACATCGTCGAAGACGCCTTCGGCTCAGAAGCCAGAGAAGAAGGTTACGGCTAGGTCTGCCGCCTAACTAGGGCGGTTGAAGATATTACGAATTTAAAGAGTAGTGTTCGTCTGCGACCGCGGTGAAGCGTGCCGATCTCGGAAACGAGGCAGCGCTTACCGCGGTCGTTGTGTGTCTGGCCGTCTGACGCGAACGACGACGTTCTTCGTGAAAGACCTGAGAAAAGTCAGTTTATCCAACAAGAGCTCGTACGGTGGAGCACCTAAATAGCGCGGGGCATCCGAACCTTGCTCCAGCACGCGTGTTCTGCCCAGTTTCAATTACGTCCTGTGACTGATTCATCGATCTGGCGGTAAGCGAACCGCAGCGTGCATTTGCCGGCGTACGGCTTGGTGCGGATCTTCGGCAGTAGGCTGGTGAGGCCGGTCTCCAGATGCCCGGTCTCATGGACGCGTTCAGCAACTCATGAAAAGGGTGTTGATAAATCGGCCTTGCGTTGATAGCGCGCGTTGCGTTGAGCGGTTGGCGCCAGAAAAAGTGTTGATAAACGGACTCGACGCCTCGCACCTCGGCACTATTGTCCAGTTAAGGGCGTCGCAGCGATCGCTCATATCCGGCCGCCATCCTTACGCAGACCCTCGATCCTTACGTTGCGCGGGACGCGGCGAGCAGGACGATCCCGTCCTTACCGCACGGTTCGTCGACCATCGCCAACAGAGCTGAAAACTACTGGGGGCAGTGCATAATTATCAGACACGCTGCGAAAAGCACGCGACGTGCGACATGACGCCACCCGGCCGCTGGCGTATCATGGGTGCGAAGAACCGTGAATGCGAACAAGTCTCGTCGAGCGGCTCGCCGTATTTGGGACAACTAACATCCCGGCCGCAAATAGAGTTGAAGCGAAACCCGAGGCCGCTTAGTATAGCGCACTCGCTGTTTGGTCACATTCAACAACATCCGGGAAAACGCCCTAGAATGCATGCTCTACTGAGAATCGTCGGAGTCATCACCTTGGTCGCCGGACTGGGCTTTATGGGGCAGGGCTTCCGCTTCTATAGCTTTCCCGCCGATAGTATCATGGTCAGGCATACGGAATGGGTCTACTACGGCGCTGCGATGGCTGTGGTCGGTTTTCTGCTGATCATTTTCTCACGGCCTTCCGAGGAACCGTAGAGTCGGGGTGTTGCGCGGGTAGAGCGGAGGGGCATCTGCTTTCGTTGGCATGGATGTGATTTGTCCCGGGGCCGAAAGGGATGCTGGTTGGCGGACATGCACTCTTACCCCAAACGCTCCGGATGATCATCCAAGAGAACTCCAGAACGCACCCAGTCGAACGCCTGATGGTAGAACCTCTTAAGGATGGCTGGACGGCGCAGTGGCGCGCGATTGAATCGAGTGCGACCGCATTCGTTGCCTTCCCGATTCGGCGATGCCACGGAGGCCGAGATCAACATTTTCTGTCGCAAGCGCCTGTCGGGACCCGTGATCGTATGTTGGCACGGGCGTTGGTTTCGACGGGGTAAGGTACTGCGTCGATGGGGGGAGGCCGGCTCAGGCGCGCTTGATCCGGTGGTGCCGTTCACTCGCTACGAGCGCGAGAAGCCCGGCGAATTGATCAACCTTCAATCAAGCGGCGGCTTGCGGTGTGTCCCTTCTGATCTGCTGTCGTGAACCGCACGGGATACCCCAAGCCTCGGGCGGCCATGTGTATCGTGGTGTGCTCAGGCCGGCGCGGGACTGAGCCGTGCCTGGGGGCATCCGCCCATTATGACCGTCGTGCGCCGGCGGCGCTGATGAGCGCGAACGATGGTTGAGTCGATCGTCAGTCATTCCAGGTGGGCTTCGCGCGCCAACACCACAAGCATGTCGTCCAGCCCACCATCTCGCATCCAGCGATGGTGGCGCTTCCTTGCGCGAATGGATCCATGCCGCACCGTTCGAAATACCGTGCCGCCGCGATGCCAGCATGACCTTGTGACTTCAAACATCACAAGAACTCCGGCCGCCATCGGCGGCAAGCCCCCAGTTTCGAAGCTCAAGGCTATGCTTCTCCGCCGGCATCGCCGCTGCCAATGGCGCCGCTCTGCCCGCTCGTCCCGCCGCAGCGCACCCGTCCCGGTTCGGAAAACGGCTGCACCCTTTTCAGCGGGCTGGCGGATGCCGGCACGGTCGAACAGATTGGGCTGACGATCACGCCGCGTGCGGCATCTGGGGGCGTGCGTGCGCTCCCGAGGGCAGTGCGCTGAGGGTCGCTTATATCAGGCGATACAGCTCTCGAACCCGTCGGCGATCGTCTTTTCCGGCAAATTACGGCCGATGAAAACGATGCGACTTTGGCGCTTTTCGTCTTCTTTCCAGGGCCGCTGATGGTCGCCGTCAAGAATCATATGGACGCCCTGGAACACGAAGCGCCGATCTTCGTCCTTGAAGGAAAGGATGCCCTTGCTGCGCAAAATGCTCGGGCCTTCCTTCTGTACCAGGTCTTCTACCCACGGGAAAAACTTATCGGCGTCGAGCGGCTTGTCGGTTTTGAGCGAAATCGATTGCATTTCCTCGTCGTGGTAGTGCTTGAGCCCGCCATGCTGGTCCTCGTGGTCATGATCATGATCATGGTGGTCATGGCCGTTGCCATGATCGTGATCGTGGCCATGGTCGTGATCGTGGCCATGGCTGTGATCCTTGGCGTCGAGGAAGGCCGGTTCGAAATCGAGAATGCGGTCGAGATCGAAGGCGTTGCGTTCCAGAATCTCGTTGAGCGGGATCTGTGCCCGTTGGGTCCTGTGCAGCTTCGCGTAGGGATTGATGCCGCGGATGCGCGCTTCGACCTCTGCCAGTTCGGCGGCCGAGACGAGATCGGTCTTGTTGATCAAGATCACGTCGGCGAAGGCGATCTGGTTCTTGGCTTCCGGAGCGTCCTTGAGCCTGTCGTTGAGCCACTTGGCGTCGGTGACGGTGACGACCGCATCGAGCTTGGTCTGCTTTCCGACATTCTCGTCGACGAAGAAGGTCTGCGCCACCGGCGCCGGATCGGCGAGGCCCGTGGTCTCCACGATGATGGCGTCGAACTTGCCCTTCCGCTTCATCAGGTCGCTGAGGATGCGCATGAGGTCGCCGCGCACGGTGCAGCAGATGCAACCGTTGTTCATCTCGAACACTTCCTCGTCGGCGCCGACGACAAGGTCGTTGTCGATGCCGATCTCGCCGAATTCGTTGACGATGACGGCGTATTTCTTGCCGTGCTGCTCCGAAAGGATGCGGTTGAGCAATGTGGTTTTGCCGGCGCCGAGATAGCCGGTCAGCACGGTGACCGGGATTTTGTCAGACATTTTGTTCCTCCGCTGGTCTGTCTATATAGGCATCCAGCCGTCTCGTATCAATTACCGTGAGGACTCGTTCCTCGGCGTCGGTCTTGCCGGCTGTCGCTTGTATAGCGGCCCGCCTTTATCTAGAGCGTTTTCGAGCGAAGTGGGTACCGGTTCGCGTGAAGAAAACGCGTCAAATCAAAATCATAGAGCCCGCTTCTGATTCCATCAGAAACGAAAAGGCTCTAGTTACGATCTGTTTCCTGCTTCGCTGCATCCGGCTGCGTATCGTCGGTTTCGCGCGTGAGTAGCCCGGCGCTCAACAGCCCGGCAATGAACATGTCCGGGCTGAGCGTTGAAACGTGAACGCCCTCCTGGTACATGCGATCCGCAACCGCTTCCATGTACACCTCATCGCTGAGGTTTTGTTCATTCCAGCTCGACTCACGCAGGCGTCGGATCGCCTCGACCGACGTTCCGGCCTCGATCAGCAGCCCCTGGTTGGTACGGTATCGCATAGGTTATTCTCTCCTTAGGCAACTGTTTCTGCGTCTCTGGCATTGGCCTTATCACAGGCTACCACGGCTTGTTCATGAGACGATCTTATCAGGCTGGTGCGCGGGAACTGTTTGTCCGGACGTCGCGTCCGCCACGACCGAGCCGTTGCTATGAAGAAATTCTGATCCTGTCGACTGAAAATATGATTTCACCGTTGCCCCTGATGGGGCCTGCGCCTCCGACGTCGGCAACCAAATGGTGAAGATCGTGCTCGCTCGGCGCGAGCCGCCGTGCGTTGCGGTTGATCGATCCGAAAAATGCCGGGGTAAGAAATTGCGATCGTGGCCACTCTCTATCGCGGCGCTACCGGTTCCCGGGCGCCCAGCACATCCCGCAATCCGATTTTCAGGCCTTGATGCGAGAGTGCGCACTCCCGCGCAACTCCAGATCACTCCGCGAGCACAACCATTTCGCCTTCGATGACCTGATATTCGGCAATAAGATCTGGACTGGCTTCCGAATCCACCGTGATTTCCGCGTCAGGAAGGCACTCCTTGACCACTCGGACAGCCTCGGCCTGGTCGGCGATGGCGACAAGGATGAATTCCTGGCGCAATGCGCCACTGGCGCCTCTGCCAGGCCTCACGGAACTGATCTTCCAACCTTTTATCATAGCTCAGTATGACATGGATTCGCGCGCGCGTATATATCCGTTCGGCAATCGCTTTTCGCGCCACGGTCGTTCGCTTTACCATTGCTTTTTTAAGGATGATCCAGTTGCCGCGGATCGAGACGACGGGCGGATTTCGAACATGGTGCGTTGCGGCAACGAAAGCCTGGCCGCCTCAGGCGATCGCGTGCGTCTATTGGTATAAATGATATAAGCCCGCCGTCGGCCTCGAAGTGCGAATGAAGTACGGCGCATCGCCGCCAAACCCGTCACTGCTCACGCGGGTGCATAATCCTCGCTGTTTTCGAGCGTATCGCGCGTTACTTTTGTCGGCCGGACACCATTGCCATTGAACCGGAAGTTCCGCGACGGTAAACGTGCGGCCTTCGCCCGAAGAGGTCATCCCATATGTCGGAAACTGCGCTGAGCGCGCTCGTCAACGTGTTGAACCGCCCCGTCCATCTCCCGAAGGTTGATCAGAGCGGATGCCTCTTCGTCGGGGAGCAGCCAACGCCATTCGTGACGCCAAGACTGGAAATCGAGGGGAGCGACCGATCGGCCTTGGAGAAGGAGATCGTTTTCATCGAGGCGTCCGCAGCGGTCGGTAAGAGCACGTTGGCGAGGGAACTGTCGGCGACACTCAAGGTGCCGATCCTTGACCTGGCCAATGTCCCCGTTTCCGCCGGTTCTCTCCGGACTTTGCTGGCTGATCTGGAAGCCGCCGACAAAAGCGATCCCATAACCGCGTTTCATGAGGGGAAAATTCCAGTCATCGTGGACGCTCTCGACGAAGGGAGGTTGTTGTCGAACGAGACGGGAATCGAGCAGTTTCTGGTATCCACCGCCGAATTCTTGCGGAGCGACCGGCATGTTACCTCGCGGCCCAAGCTGGTTTTCCTGGGGAGGTTCGAGTCGCTCGAGCTGGCGCGGCAGCACTTTGAGCTCACCGTGCCCGGGATTACGCACGTCACGGCTAACGTCGAGTTCTTCGACAAGGAGGGAGCCAGGCAACTGATCCATGCCTATGCCGCGAGCGCCGCTAGACCAGGCTCGCACTATCTGCAACACCCGGAACACGCGCAGGATTTCATAACCACCTACTTTGAGGCAATCGAAGCCGCGCTTGGTCTGCCGGAGGGAGAGCTTTGGCAGAACGAACGCGGCAAGGTATTCGCCGGATTCGCCCCGGTGCTTGCGGCGGTGGGGTCCATCCTGGCCGTGATCGATGATTTCACCACCGTTGCCAGAAACCTCAAGGCAAACCGTGGCCGCGAGGCATGGGGAGTAGTTGAGGCGGTCTTGTACGAGATACTGTGCCGCGAACAGGATAAGTTGCGGGACCTGCTGTGCGAGCAATGCGAGGCGGCGCTGCCGAACGCCGTTTATGACGTTGAGGAGCAATTGGCGTTGCTCGCGCAGTATATCGAGTCGAAGCCGCTCGAGGGCGCCGGCCGCGTCAGGCTTCCGCCATCCGACATGGAAAAATACAGAGAAATGGTCCGAACCTATCTGCCGCATCATCCATTCCTGCGACGGCATGAATTTGGGGATGCGGTATTGGGTATGAACGCGGTGTCACGCGCCGTTTATCACCACGGGACGATTTCCCGGGATCGGCTGATCAGCCTGTCGCGACAATGGCGTCAGTCGGGGCCAACGCGTCGGTCGTCGCGTTGATCGCGGGAGGCATGAGGGCTGCGAAGTCGCCGGTGGCTGCCGAGCGATAGTCTCATGCAAATGCGGCTATGTCGTTGGCGGTGTTAAGCGGCCCGTTGCGATCATCCACCACTGCGGCATCCGCAATCCGGTGACGGCGTCAAAGTCGTCATAGGGTTTGATATCGAGAACGGGCGTGCCGTCGTAGGCATCCAGTGCCTTGACGGTCAGAACGTTGTTGTCGCGTTTCAGCAACTCGACGACGGCCAGTCCGATCGGATTGGGCCGCTCCGGGCCGCGGGCGCAGAACACACCCACTTCCGGCAGATCGGCGCGGTGCCGGGGATGCGTGGTTAACGGAACGGGCTTGCCGACGAGTTGATCCATCCAAAACAGGATGATCAAGTGCGACCATTCCTCGATGCCGGTCAGGGTCGCCGCAAGGTCCTCGCGCACGACGATTTCAGCGACGATGTCGCGACGGGATATCCGCACGCTGTTTGTGAACCGGCTGCGCACGGTGGCTATGGATTGCATGCAAATCGTCATTTAGGACTACCGGGGTGTGGGATGATTGAGCCGGAGATATTGTCCGGCTGGAAGGTATCTGCGGTTCGTGGCCTCTGCCGGGCGCACTTTTACAATTACATTGCTCGAGGTCGAGCGTCCCGTGATTTTCGTACCTTATCGAAGCTCTTGCGCGAGGCATGGAACCCCAGTTTGACCGGCCTTGTCATCCTGACTGCTTATGATCGTGTCAGTCGGACTCAAGATTGTGCCCATTCCGTTCGCTGGTTGCGATGTCGAGCGCGCAGTGGAGGCATGCGATTCCCGCAGCGTGAGATGGAATGTGTCGCGAGCTTGCGCTTGAAGACTATGTCTTTAAGGCCTTCAAGTCTCAAGGCGATGAGCGTTGCATTTGCGCTTCGGCAAACGGTTTTCAAACAACCTGCCGCATGTGTCGCCGAACAGCTATCCAGCTTTCGAACCTGCGTATCTCATTACAGCGACCGCATTGCGCTGTATGACCGGTCGAGCGATGACTAGAACTTGGTACTTGGTCAAGAAAGAGTAAGGAGTCCGGTTGCTGATTGCGCGATCGAAACTGATCTCAAACTGATTGTCGACGCGCACCTTCACGTATTGACTTAGAAACCTCGACGAGACGCTTGATGCTGGCCGCAGAGATGCAATCAGTTCGCGTGATCGAATGGCTTTCGTCGTTGCCGCATAGCAGCATGAACGAGGCTTGCATCTTAAAATATACTCCTTTAAGAAAACGGCCGGTACGTAACGCGCTTGTTGGGCCCGTATCGAAGGTCGCCAGGTGCTGGTGCAGATTTATGACAAGGAGCGCGAGCGGCATGAAGATGTCGAAGGGTCAGATTGGTCGCCGGTTTAGCCGCCGGTTTCTGGGGGTAGCGTTTGGAATGGCGGCGCTGGCCGCTGGTGGATCGGTTTCTGCAGAGGAACTGGTCGGTCAACCGAATGCGTGGGGGCTTGACCTTCAAGCGGCGGCGTCGCCGGTGATGGAAAGCATCGCGAAGATGCACAGTGGGCTTGTGGTCGTGATCACGCTGATCACGCTGCTCGTGACGGCGCTTTTGGTGGTGGCGATGTTGAAGTTCAACGCGCGGGCCAACCCGGTGCCGTCGAAGACGACCCACAACACGATGATCGAGGTTGCGTGGACGATCATCCCGGTTTTGATTTTGGTTGGCATTGCGGTGCCGTCGTTCCGGCTGCTGTTCGAGCAGCTTGACATTCCGAAGGCCGACCTGACGGTGAAGGCGACCGGCAAGCAGTGGTACTGGAGCTACACCTATCCGGACAATGGCAAGTTCGAGTTCGACTCGCTGATGGCGGAGGACAAGAAGCCGCGGATGCTGGCCGTCGACAACGAGATGGTGGTTCCGGTGAACAAGGTGGTCGTGGTTCAGGTGACCGGGGCCGACGTGATTCATTCTTTTGGAGTTCCTGCGTTCGGCATCAAGGTGGATGCGATTCCGGGCCGTCTCAACGAGACCTGGTTCAAGGCCACCAAGACCGGCATGTTCTACGGCCAGTGCTCGGAGTTGTGCGGCCGGGATCACGCCTTCATGCCGATCGCGGTGCGGGTGGTGAGCGAGCAGGATTTTGCGGCCTGGGTTGAAACCGCGAAGAAGAAGTTTGCTTCGAACCCGGCGAACGCGGTGGCCTCGGCTGCCGACGTGATGCACTAGGCGCCGGCGTCAGGAGATTTTCTGACGAGGGCGACAACTTAAGGTTCGAAGGACTTCAAGGGACGAAAGACAGGATTAGACAATGGCAACAGCAACTGCTCACGATCATGCGCACGACGACGACCACGCGCACCACCCGACCGGGTGGCGGCGCTTTGCGTATTCGACCAATCACAAGGACATCGGGACCATGTACCTGGTGTTCGCCCTCGTTGCGGGGCTCATCGGCGGCCTGATGTCGATGGGCATCCGGGCGGAGCTGATGTTTCCCGGCGTGCAGGTTTTCCATCCTGCTCACGAGTACAACGTGTTTGTGACCAATCACGGCCTGATCATGATCTTCTTCATGGTGATGCCGGCGATGATCGGCGGCTTCGGCAACTGGTTCGTGCCGCTGATGATCGGGGCGCCGGACATGGCGTTTCCGCGCATGAACAACATCTCGTTCTGGCTGCTGCCGGCGGCGCTTGCGCTGCTGCTGATCTCGACGTTCGTGGAGGGCGAGCCGGGCTCCAGCGGTGCTGGCACGGGCTGGACGCTGTATCCGCCGTTGTCGACGAGCGGTCATCCGGGTCCGGCGGTGGACTTCGGCATTCTGTCGATCCATCTGGCCGGTGCCTCCTCGATTCTCGGCGCGATCAACTTCATCACCACGATCTTCAACATGCGCGCGCCTGGCATGACCATGCACAAGATGCCGCTGTTCGTATGGTCGATCCTGGTCACCGTGTTCCTGCTGCTGCTGGCGCTGCCGGTGCTGGCGGGCGCGATCACGATGCTGCTGACCGATCGTAACTTCGGCACCACGTTCTTCGCTCCCGATGGCGGCGGCGATCCGGTGTTGTTCCAGCATCTGTTCTGGTTCTTCGGTCATCCCGAGGTGTACATCCTGATTCTGCCCGGCTTCGGCATGATCAGCCATGTGATCTCGACCTTCTCGAAGAAGCCGATCTTCGGCTATCTCGGCATGGCCTATGCGATGGTCGCGATCGGCGGCGTCGGCTTCGTGGTGTGGGCGCACCACATGTACACGGTCGGCATGGTGTCGTCGGCGCAGGCCTATTTCGTCGCGGCGACCATGGTGATCGCGGTGCCGACCGGGGTGAAGGTGTTCTCGTGGATCGCCACCATGTGGGGCGGCTCGATCGAGTTCAGGGCGCCGATGCTGTTTGCGATCGGCTTCATCTTCCTGTTCACGGTCGGCGGCGTTACCGGCGTGGTGCTGGCCAATGCGGGCGTCGATCGCGTGATGCAGGAAACCTACTACGTCATCGCGCACTTCCACTACGTGATGGGCATTGCCGCGGTGTTCGCGATCTTCGCGGGCTGGTACTACTGGTTCCCGAAGATGTCCGGCTACATGTACAACGAGACCATCGCCAAGCTGCACTTCTGGTTGATGTTCATCGGCGCCAACGTCCTGTTCTTCCCGCAGCACTTCCTCGGACTGCAGGGCATGATGCGGCGCTCGGTCGACTATCCGGATGCGTTCGCGGGCTGGAACGAGATCTCGTCCTACGGTGCCTTCATCGCAGGGTCCGGCGTCCTGGTGTTCCTCTACGGCCTGATCGATGCCTTCGCGCGCAAGCAGAAGGCTGCGGACAATCCGTGGGGTGAAGGCGCCACCACGCTGGAGTGGACGCTGTCGTCGCCGCCGCCGTTCCACCAGTTCGGAACGCTGCCGAAGGTGCAGTAAGCAAGTCATGTGACTGTGCGCGGCGCGCCTGGTGCGCGCCGCGCACCCAACAAAGCGAACTGTATGCGGCGCGCTCGCCGCGCCGCGTACCTCAACAAAGTGAGTTGTGTCTTGCCGGTAGTCGATCAAAACGCCATTGAGCTGCCGCCCCGGATATCGGAGGCGAGCGTCGCCGATTACTTCGCGCTGCTGAAGCCACGGGTGATGTCGCTCGTGATCTTCACCGCGCTGGTCGGACTGATGATTGCGCCGGGCCATGTACACCCGGTGCTGGGCTTCACCGCGATCCTGTGCATCGCGGTCGGCGCCGGTGCCTCCGGCGCGCTGAACATGGCGCTCGAAGGCGATATCGACGTGCTGATGTCGCGCACGGCCAACCGGCCGATCCCGCGCGGCCGCATCACCCGCGGCGAGGCGATGGGGTTCGGCCTCACGCTGTCGTTCTTCTCGGTGATGACGCTCGGCGCCCTGGTCAACTGGTACGCCGGGGGATTGCTGGCCTTTACGATCTTTTTCTACGTGGTGATCTACACCATGGGGCTGAAGCGCCGGACCGCGCAGAACATCGTGATCGGCGGCGCCGCCGGCGCACTGCCGCCGGTGGTGGCGTGGGCGGCGGCGACGGGGTCGCTGTCGGTCGAGCCGCTGCTGCTGTTTTTGATCATCTTCTTCTGGACGCCGCCGCATTTCTGGGCGCTGGCGCTGTTCCGCTCCGACGATTATGCGCGCGCCGGCGTGCCGATGCTGCCGGTGGTCGCCGGCCCCGATGCGACGCGGCTGCAGATCCTGCTCTATACCATCGTGCTGGTGGCGATCGCCGCCGCGCCCTGGCCGCTCGGCTATTTCGACTGGGTTTATGGCGTCACCTCGCTGGTTCTCGGCGCCGGCATGCTGGTGCTCGCGATCAATGTCTATCGCCATCGCACCGGCAGCACGGCGCTGCGCGCCACGCGACGCCTGTTCGCATTTTCGATCCTCTATCTGTTCGCGCTGTTTGCCGTTCTGCTGCTCGATGTGCTTGCGAAGGCCGTCGCGCCGTTGATCTGGTAAGGGGGCGCATGGAGCGATGGACAACAAGCCGAAGCCGGACGAGATCGTTCTCACCGAGGCGCAGAAAAAGCGCCGGCGCGAGCGCTCGATCGCGATCGCCTGCGCGCTCGGAATCCTGGTCGTGCTGTTCTTCGCGGTCACACTCGTCAAGGGGCCGGGCGTCATCGTCCGTCCGATGTGATTGAAATGACCGACGCGCCACAGCACCCGCAGCAACCCGCCACCGGGACTCCCGCCACGCCGAAGGCCGCGCCGCGCGTGGGCCGCGACGTGAGGATCGGCGCGACCTGCGGCCTGCTGGTCGCGCTCATGGTCGGCGCCGCCTACGCCGCGGTGCCGTTCTACAACTGGTTCTGCCGCGCCACCGGTTTCAATGGAACCACGCAGGTCGCAAAAGTCGCGCCGAGCGCGGCACCGCTTGCGCGCACGGTGGCGGTGCGCTTCGACTCCAACATCTCCGGCGGGCTGCCGTGGAAGTTCGAGCCGGAACAGACCGAGATAAACGTCCGGATCGGCGAGGTCGCCACCGTATATTATACCGTCACCAACCATGCGGCGACCGCCACGACGGGGCAGGCGGCCTATAACGTCACGCCGCTGACGGTCGGATCGTATTTCACCAAGATCAACTGCTTCTGTTTCACCGAGCAGACCCTGGCGCCCGGTGAGAAGCGGGAGATGGCCGTCGTCTTCTATGTCGACCCGAGCTTCGCCGCCGACAGCGAAAATGACGGCGTCAGGACCATAACCCTGTCCTATACCTTCTTCCCGGTGAAGGACGCCGCGCCGAAGCCGGTGGCGGCGAGCGAACCGGACAGGCCAGGGGGAAGCATCTGACCTTCGACGGCTGACGCGTTTGGTTGCTGACGCGTTTTGTTTTTGGGATGGATTAGGTGCCAATTCAATCGGCACCGCTAACGCAGACGGAGAGAGACCGCAATGGCTACGGCGCAAGTCAAGCACGATTACCACCTTGTCGACCCGAGTCCGTGGCCGATCGTAGGCGCGACCGCGGCCTTCGTCATGGCCGTCGGCGCCATCCTGTGGATGCATCATCTGACCGCGGTCGCGCCGATCATTTTCGGCATCGGCGTGGTCGGCGTGCTCTACACCATGGCGAGCTGGTGGGCGGACGTGATCCGCGAAGCCGAGCACAAGGGCGACCACACCCGCGTGGTGCAGATCAGCCATCGCTACGGCATGATCCTGTTCATCACCTCCGAGGTGATGTTCTTCGTCGCCTGGTTCTGGGCCTTCTTCAATTCGGCGCTGTTCCCGGGCGATCCCGTGCACGCGACCCGCGAGGTGCTGTTCGGCGGCGTCTGGCCGCCCAAGGGCATCGAGACCTTCGACCCCTGGCACCTGCCGCTGCTCAACACCCTGCTCCTGCTGACCTCGGGCACCACGGTGACCTGGGCCCATCATGCCCTGCTCAATGGCGACCGCAAGGGACTGAAGTGGGGGCTGATCCTGACCATCGCGCTCGGCGCTACCTTTACCTGCGTGCAGGCCTACGAGTACTCTGAAGCGGCCTTCAGCTTCGCCGGCAACGTCTACGGCGCCACCTTCTTCATGGCCACCGGCTTCCACGGCTTCCATGTGCTGGTCGGCACCATCTTCCTGATCGTCTGCCTGTTCCGCGCCAATGCCGGACACTTCACGCCGACGCAGCACCTCGGCTTCGAATTCGCCGCCTGGTACTGGCATTTCGTCGACGTGGTGTGGTTGTTCCTGTTCGTCTGCATCTATGTCTGGGGCAACGGCGCCTCGGCCATGGCGCACGCCGCGCACTGATCCGGGACGCAAGCAGCTCAAATATGGAAAGGGCGGCCGCTGGGGCCGCCCTTTTCTCTTCCGGGGAATGTCCGATGTCCAATTTTTACGCCCGGGCGACCTTGTTCGAGGCCATCCTGCGCGGGGTCGCCTGCAAATGTCCGCGCTGCGGCAAGGGGAAGCTGTTTTCCGGGTTCCTGACGCTGCGGCCATCCTGCCAACGCTGCGAGCTGGATTACGCCTTCATCGATTCCGGCGACGGCCCCGCGGTGTTCATCATCCTGATCGGCGGCTTCATCGTCGTCGGCTGCGCCCTGATCGTCGAGGTCAAGTATCAGCCGCCATACTGGGTTCACGCCGCGCTCTGGATCCCGCTGATCCTCGCCGTCACCCTGGCGCCGCTGCGCGCCATGAAATCGCTGCTGATCAGCCTGCAATTCCACCACAAGGCCGCCGAAGGCCGCTCCATCCGGCCAAACCCATGACCAAGCTCGCAAACAAAAGCGGGCTCGGCCTTGGTCTCTTTACGCTGGCGGTGATCGCTCTGTTCATCGGTCTCGGCGTGTGGCAACTGCAGCGCCGCGCCGAAAAGCACGCGCTGATCGCGGCGCTCACCGAGCGGCTGGCCGCCACGCCCAGCGCCTTGCCCCCGCTGGCAGACTGGGCGGCATTGTCGCCGGCCAGGGACGAGTTTCGCCGCGTGAGCTTTTCGGCGACTTACGAGTCGCGGCCCGACGCAATGGTCTACAGCTCCGGGTCGGCGGTGCGCCCCGATGTCGGTCTTGGCACTTGGGCATTTCTGCCGGCGCAACTGCCGAACGGCCGCACTGTTATTGTCAATACGGGTTTTGTGCAAAACACCATGCAGGACCGCAGCCAGCAGGATCGTGCCGTGAGGCCGCTGGTGACTGGCCAGTCTGTCGCGATGACTGGCTATCTCCGCTTCCCGGAGAAAGCTGGTCTGCTGATGCCGCCACCGACTCGCGACAAGCGGCTGTGGTTCTCCCGCGATATCGGCGAGATGGCGCAGGATCTCGGCTGGAAAAACGTTGCACCCTTCTACATCGACCTTGAGATGCCGGTGCCTGCGAGCGGCGTTCCGAAGCCCGGGCCGCTCAACGTGCATCTGAAGGACGATCACATGCAATACGCCATCACCTGGTTCGGCCTCGCCGCCGCCCTGCTGGTCGCCTTTGGCGTGTGGTGGCGCAGCCAGCGGCGTTCGACGTAGCTCGCAAATTTTCCCCGACTGGTGCGCGACTTTTTTTATATGCCCAGATAATATTGGCGTCCTGCGCGGTAAGGCGTGGTCGGCGCTTATGTGCGAGAAGTCCAGCTTCTTCAGGAACGTCGAATAATTGCGCTCGTGACAGTCAACCGGCGGCCTTGCCGCACATCCTTCGACATTCGCGCCAGACGAAGTTCGGTCGCCGGATAGTCCGCCCCAATTCTCCCGTTGATCCCGTGGCCAAGTCCTCCTCGGTCCAAGGAATCATGGTTTGCGCAGTGGAGGACCATCCCGATGAGTCACGATCCGCCCATCGGTAACGCCTCCACGGCGAGCCGGAGCGACCTCGTCTCGACACCACAGCACCGGCATCAAGCCGCCGGCATGCCTTGATGGATCGCTTTCCTGACTTCCATGCGGAACTCCGGCGTGTCCTTCTGGCCATGCACCGTTGTCGCGTGCTGCACGGCAGCGTTCACGAGTTCATCCTCGCTGTCGGCCGAAATGGAAACAGTGCATTTCATCTCGCTCGGGAATTCCCGGCAATCAATGTACTTCCGTGTCATTTTTGTCTCCCAATGTTCGGAGCCCTCCCTTATGCCGATGTCCTAAAATACACCCGCGGGATTGGCCGAACAAATCACAAAGCAGCCGTCTCCATGGTGACGATGCCCCGTCGCCACAACCTGTCTCGGCCCTCCAGAGCGTTTTTCGAGTAAGGCATGTCCTCGGGCTCGACCCGAGGGATGGGTACCGGTTCGCAGGAAGAAAACGCGTCAAATCAAAATCATAGAGCCCGCTCCTGATTCCATCAGAAGCGAAAGGCTCCAGACTAATCATCCCAAGACAGACATCCCCCGCACGCCTATACACCTTGAGGTTGCCGGATATGCTGGTTCCCAATTTATCAGCACCAATGCGGGCGATCTATTTCTTCTGTCTTCGTTGGTGCCGGCAGGCTGACGGTGGAGGCGAAGGACAGCTCAACTGCTTCGGCGAAAGCCGCGGGGGTGGGGCGGCGCGACCGGATCGTGCGTTTGCAATTCTACCGCTGATACCGTGCTCGAATCTTTTCTCAGTCCCAAGAATTTTTCTCAGTCCTAGGAATCATGATTTGCGATGCGGAGGGATCTCCCGATGAGTCACACTCCGATGCCATCGGTATAAGCTCGCAGGAAGACGACTGTGCGGCGGTGCGGATGTTCCGCGGCGGCTGTTATTGCTGTCGGGATTGTTGATAACATAATGTGGCCGCTTCGAGCGCGGGCACCAACCCGGCCCGACATAGGTCAGAAAAGTTCGGCCGTTGATCGGCTCATTCGATCGGCGGGGGCCGCGGATCCGGTTATGGCGCGATCGCATCGCCTCCCGTCGCCTACGTCATGCGGTAATAGCGATCGAACATGATCCATAGCGTGCCGCCGACCAGAATCAGGAGCACGACGGCGGCGAAGCAGAGCGCGACCAGTTTATTCTGCGATGACGGTTTGAAGTCGAGATGCAGGAAGTACCTCAAGTGGACGACGACCTGTGCAATCGCCGCGACGCCGATGATGACAAAGGTCTGTATCGGCGGCAGCGTGTGAGCAGCGACGAGGCCGAATGGAATCGCGGTCAGCGCCAACGCTAGAACGACGCCGATAAGGTACGACTTGATCGTGACATCCGCGCGGCGCGGCAGAGTCGGTCTTTCGGACGATCGCGGCGCGGCCGCCATGCTAGAGAAGCCCCGGCAGGTAAACGAGGGAGAAGATGTTGACCCAGACGATAACGAGGAAGTGCCAGAACAGGCCCAGCCGGTAGAGGCGCGAGGCAGCAAACGGGGTCAGCCCGCGCACTGTGACCTCGCATCCCAAGAGAACGATCCAGACCAGGCCGATGCTGACGTGAGCGCCGTGGGTGCCGACCAGCGTGAAGAAGGCCGAGAGAAAACCACTCCGCCACGGGCCGGCGTCGGCGACGGCCATGCTATAGAATTCCGAAATCTCCATGGCGACGAAGCCGAATCCGAGCAGGAACGTCACGCCCAGCCAGACCACGGTGCGTCGACGTTGGCCGGCTGCGATCGCAACGCTGGCGAATCCGAAGGTCGCGCTGCTCGCCAGCAGTAGCATGGTTTCGGCAAAGATGCGTGGGAGCCGGAATAACGTGTGTCCGGCAGGCCCGTCAGCGGTGCTATGCGCCATCGCCACAAAGATTACGAACAGCAGCGCAAAGACGATCGCGTCGCCCATCAGGCAGAGCCAGAAGCCGTAGGTCTTCTCCTCGATGGCGCGTTGGGCTGTTTCGGCTTCTGTTTCATCGCCGTGATCGGCGGTGACGACGGCGTCGGTCACGTCGGCGCCTCAAGTGCGAGTGCGGGGGATATAGCGCGGCGGCTCTCGATTGCTTCGACTTCGCTCGCCGGGATGCGATGCTCGGCGTGATCATGGAACGTCTGCGACAGCGCCGCGGCAAACATGCCCAGCCCTCCAACGGCGGCCAGCCACCAGATTTGCCAGATCATTGCAAAGGCGAATACGAACGACATCGCACCAAGCACGATTCCGGCACCGCTATCGTCGGGCATGATAATGTCGTGAAAGCGGGCGGGTCCGCGGTCCGCCGCTCGCGTCTGCTTCATGGTCCACCATGAATCAATGCCATGCACCTGTGGCACGACGGCGAAATTGTAGGCCGCCGGCGGCGAGGCGGTCGCCCATTCGAGTGTCCTGCCGTTCCACGGATCGCCGCTCGAGCCTGCAAGCGCCGCGCGGTCGCGGATGCTGACGGCGATCTGGATGGCGAGGCAGGCGATGCCGCACATGATGAAGAGGACGCCGAATTGGGCGACGATGAGATACGGCTGCCAGTCGGCGACAGCGTTGCGATTGAGGCGCTGCGGCATGCCCATGAGGCCGAGAACATACAGCGGCATGAAGGCCAGACAGAAGCCGATGATCCAGCACCAGAAGGCTCGTCGGCCCCACTTTTCCTCGAGACGAAAGCCGAACGCTTTGGGAAACCAATACTGGTAGCCGGCGAAATAGCCGAACAGCGCGCCGGGGATCAGCAAATTGTGGAAATGCGCCACCCGGAAAGTGGTGTTGTGCATATCAGACGGTGCGACCGCGAACAAAAAGCCGGTCATGCCGCCTACGAGGAACGTTATGACAAACCCAAGCGTAAACAGCATCGGCACCGAGAATTGCACGCGGCCGCGATACATCGTGAGCAACCAGCCGACGATCGTCACGACTGTCGGCACGGCGATGAGCGGGGCCGCGCTGCCAAAGAAGGCGTTCACGTCGGCGCCTGAACCCATGGTGAAGAAATGGTGCAGCCAGACGACGAACGAGAGCGCGGTGATGGCCACGGTGGAGTAGACGAGCGGGGTGTAGCCGGACAATCGCCTGCCCGAGAAAGTTGCCACGACTTCGGAATAGATGCCAAACGCCGGCAAAATCAGGATGTAGACGTGGGGATGACCCCAGATCCAGAACAGGCTGACATAGTTCGTGACGTTGCCGCCTTCGCCGGTGAAGAAGTGCATGCCGAGATGGCGATCGAGACCAAGCAGTGCAGCGGCAACGATCAAGGCCGGATAGGCGAATATTATCAATATGCCGGTGCATAGCGCCGTCCACGTGAACAGCGGCATCATCATCAGCCGCATGCCGGGTGCGCGACGCTTGACGATGGTGACGAGAAAATTGAGTCCGCTCAGCATCGCGCCGACGCTGCTGAGCAGGATTGCCCAGATCCAGTAGTCGACGCCGACGCCCGGACTGAGTTGCACTCCCGATTGGGGCGGGTAAGCGGTCCAGTAGGCAGTGGAGAACTTGCCGACAACCAGCGAGATCATCACCAGGGCGGCGCCGGACGCGGTCAGCCACAGGCTCGCCGAGTTCATGAACGGAAACGCCATTTGGCGCGCACCGATCTGCTGCGGAACGACGATGTTGAACAGGCCGAGCACAAACGGCATCGCCACGAAGAACATCATGATGGTGGCGTGGGACGTGAAGATCTGATCGAAATGCTCCGGCGGCAGATAGCCGTGCGGTTCGAATGCGAACGCCTGCTGGGTCCGTATCATCAGGGCGTCGATGACGCCGCGCACCAGCATGATCAGCGCCAGTGCCACGTACATGATGCCGATTTTCTTGTGGTCGAGGCTCGTCAGCCATTCGGTCCACAGATAGCGCCATCGGCCGAGCCACGTGATGAGCACGACCACGCCCAGCACGCCGCACACGACGGTCAGCGCACCTGCCATGGCGATGCCGCTATAAAACGGCAGGGCGTCAATCGTCAGCTTACCGAACATATCAATTGGTCTTCGGACAGGGAGGGGTGCTGTCGCGACTTATAACGGAATGGGTCGATGCATTCTCCAGCATTTCGAGAGTACCGAGTAGGACCACGAGGTCAATTGAAATCGCGGGCGGGTCGTGCAGATCGATACAGTATCTGCGTATGTCATTGACATATATATTGATTCCTGGCGCAATCGATATTGTCTGCGCGGGATACTGAACTGCAGTGTCCGGCCGCGACAGGTCATCCGCCGGTCGGCGGCGCGTCGCCGGCAGCAGGCCCCGGCGACGAAACGGGACAGGCTCTCGTGGATGCTGTCGAAAGACGACTCGGGGCTCATCGAGGGGCCGAATTGGATACGCGGTCCGCCATCCATTGGCGTTCGCCATCGACCGCGAAGGGGGCATATTCGAGTGAAGCGGGGGCGAACGGAAAGGTCGATCGCCGGGCTACACAGGCTTGCCGGGCGGCGTCTCTTTTAGACACTTGGGTTTAGAGCCTTTATCGCTTCCGATGGAATCAGAAGCGGGAGCCCGGCTTTGATTGCATCAAAGCCGGGCTGGTTCTAGTCGTCTTGCGCGCTCTCCAGGTCTTTCACCTTGAGGCCGTGTTCGATGAAAAAACGATATTGTCTGGAATTTTCCTCGTAGAACGGTTTGTCTTCTACTGGTCCGTACAGCTCAAAGGCGTAGTTGTTAAACTCACCGGATGGCGACTCGTCCTTGACCGAGGCCATTTCCAAAATCACGCCAAAAGACGGGGCGCGCAGAACCCTCAATTGATCGATCAGCTTGGTTGCCGCCTTGACGGACGTCCGCTGCAAGGTCAGCACCGCAGGCGGCCAATTTTGCCGATCCGGAAATGAACATACGATCGAATACATGCGCGCGGCGGCAGGCGGCGAATTAGGGTCGTTCGGATTATAGCTGCCCCGTTTATTCAGACCCGACGCCGCCACCGTACGGCCAGTCCGCCATGTCACGTCGTCGCCATTCTTGAGCTTGACCGTAAACTCGGTATCGGCGGGCGTCCAATGCTTGCCGTCGTCGGCCCGAGCAAGAATTCCGCCGCCTGCCTCCCGCGGGCGCCACAGAATGAAGCACCAGTTGATAAAAACCGGGCAGATGCGAATGCTCGGTCCGATGTTTTTGCCGAGCAGGCTGTGCCAAAACTCGCCCTGCCTGGCGTCCTCGAATTGTGCAAGCTCAGGCGACGAGGCCTGAAGCAATTTCAGTCGCGGCACTTCCACGTTGCCAAGGCTGCCAAGACCAGGATGGTCCTGCAGGAACGCGGGCAAGTGCGACTTAGCCATGATGGTCTCCTAGGCCGTGGGGAGGGAACTCCGGCACATGATTGAGGATTCCGCGCCGGGCTTCAATGTAATTGATGGATCGCCGGCCATTTCGATGGCCCGTGTGTCCGCCACGATCGACGGGACTGGATTTGCGCTGCAGTTGTGTTCTGCAGTTGTGTCTGCGTCTCATTGCCGCGCCGCGGCCAATGGCAGCGCGTCTATTGCGGAGACTTGGTCTCACCGTGGCCGTGTCGCGCCGTTGTCTCGATTTACGATTAAGTACTTGATAAGCCGATGAGCAGGAAGCGCAATCTGAGCCTTGCGCACCAAGCTGTCGATGCGCTCGCGCAGGCTGGGAATATACGAGTTATCGGGCATCGATCTCGGCGACTGCTCTTTCGCTGATCACACGATAGTCGGCGCTTAATCGCGCGCGAAAAAAATGCACATTTGTGAGATCAACGCCCTTGCGCTTTCTAACGATTCTAGTCTAGCATAAACCTACCGTCGCCGATCATGTGGATCTGAGAACGGCGGGTCACGAGCGGGAAACGTCTGTTTTTCTACCATAAACTTAACGCCCGCCCGATCATATGGATCTGAGGACGAGGGATCATGAGCAAAAAGCCCCTAGCGTCACGGCAAATATTGCCTCTTGTTGCGCTAGTTACGACTACAGCCATATGGGCAGCGTTGCCGACCGTGGCTAACGCGGCCGATGCAGCGGCAGGTAAAAAGTTATTCGACGAGAAGACGTGCAATGCATGTCACTCCGTCGGTGGTGGGGATCTCGTAGGCCCCGACCTGAAGAACGTCACGAAAGAGCGTTCGCACGAGTGGCTGCATGAGTGGATCATGGCGCCAGACGCAATGATCGCCAAAAAAGATCCGGTCGCGATCGAGCTGCTCAAGAAGTATAACGGCATGGAGATGCCGAACCTTGGGCTTAGTGCCTCTGACGTTGACTCAATCCTTGCATATCTGGGTTCGGCTGCGGGCGGCGCTGCGTCGACGGCTGCGCCTGCGCCCGCTCTCAAGGGTGATGCTGAGAAGGGCAAGGATCTGTTCACGGGCAATGATCGTTTCGCCAATGGTGGGCCGCCGTGCATGGCCTGTCACAGCACCGGCGGCCTCGGGGCTTTCGGTGGTGGACACCTTGGGCCTGATTTGACCGAAGTGGCAAAGCGCCTCGGTGGAGTGACCGGTCTTAATGGCTGGCTTGCAGGCTTGCCCACGCCGACCATGAAAGCTGTGTGGACGAAGCAGCCGCCGACTCCGCAGGAACGCGCCGACGTTGCTGCCTTCCTTTCTCAGGAAGGGCTGGCTGTGCGCTCGTCCTCGGCGATATGGCAACTGGCGGGTCTGACCGGGCTCGGTGCTCTGATCCTGTTTCTAATCGCGGGCTTCAGATGGCGGAACCGATTAAAGTATGGAGTGCGGCGTCCGATGATGGCTGCGCCCACGACCGGACGAAGCTCCGGCCCATATAACGGCGGTTGGTTTACGGGTATGTATCCTGACGGCTGGATAGGCAGGTTTAAGGGAACTGACGGTAATAGGCCCCGCGGCCGGACGAATGCACCGAGGAGACACTAATGAGCTGGATTCTTGACCTGGTTAATCCCCGGGAGCGCAAGTGGGAAGAGTTCTACCGCAACCGCTGGTCCCACGATAACGTTTTCCGCAGTACGCACGGCGTCAACTGCACCGGTGGCTGCTCCTGGGCGATCTACGTCAAGGACGGGATCATCACCTGGGAGATGCAGCAGACGGACTATCCGCTCCTTGAGCGCAGTCTGCCTCCTTACGAGCCGCGAGGCTGCCAGCGTGGCATCTCCGCCTCGTGGTATGTCTACAGCCCGATCAGGGTGAAGTATCCCTATATCCGCGGTCCGCTTCTCGACATGTGGCGCGAAGCGAAGGCGTCGAGTGCCGATCCGGTGCAGGCCTGGGGCGCGCTGATCGGAGACGAGCAGAAGCGGTCGCGCATTCAGAAGGCGCGCGGCAAGGGTGGTTTCCGCCGTGCCAAGTGGGAAGAGCTGGTCGAACTGATTGCCGCTGCCAGCTTGCACACCGCGCGCAAGCACGGGCCGGACCGGATAATGGGCTTCTCGCCGATCCCGGCGATGTCGATGCTGTCGTTCGCGGCCGGCACACGCTTTTTGTCGCTTATGGGCGGTTCGCTCATGAGCTTCTACGACTGGTACGCCGATCTGCCGACCTCGTTCCCGGAAATCTGGGGCGATCAGACCGACGTGTGCGAAAGCGCGGACTGGTACAACTCCAAGTTCATCGTTTCGATGGCGTCGAACATGAACATGACGCGTACCCCCGACGTGCACTTCATCTCGGAAGCGCGCACCGAGGGAACCAAGTTCGTGGTTCTCTCGCCGGACTTCAGCCAGATCGCCAAATACTGCGACGAATGGATTCCGATCCAGGCCGGACAGGACACGGCGTTGTGGATGGCGGCCAACCACGTCATTCTCAAGGAATACTACGTCGACCGTCAGGTTCCCTATTTTGTCGACTACATCAAGCGTTACACCGACCTTCCGTTCCTTGTGGAACTGGAGTCCAACGGCAACACCTACAAGACGGGTCGCTTGCTGCGTTCCAACCGCGTTCCTCGCTACAAGGATGTCGAGAACGGCGACTGGAAGATGCTGTTGCTTGACGCCAACAGCGGCGAGCTACGGGCGCCGAAGGGTCAGGTCGGCGACCGCTGGGGTTCTGTGCACGGTAAATGGAACCTGTCCGGCGAGGACACCCTGGACAACAGTCCGCTCGATCCGGTGCTGAGCTTTATCGATCGATCCGATGACGTGGTGCAGGTTGGGTTCGACGATTTCGCGAACGGACGTATCGTCTCGCGAGGCGTCCCGGTGAAGCGCGTCGCCACGGACAAGGGCGAGATTCTGTGCGCGACCGGCTTCGACATCATGATGTCCCAGTTCGGCATCAGCCGTGGCCTGGAAGGCGCTTTTGCGACCAGCTATGACGACGAGGATGCGCCCTATACCCCGGCGTGGCAGGAACGCCATACCGGTATCGGTCGTGAAACCGCGATCAGGTTTGCGCGTGAGTTTGCGACCAACGCAGAACTCACCAACGGCAAATCGATGGTGATCGTGGGCGCCAGCGCCAATCACTGGTACTACAACAACCTTTGTTACCGGTCGGCTACGGTCGCTCTGATCCTGTGCGGTTGTTGCGGCGTCAACGGTGGTGGTATCAACCACTACGTCGGCCAGGAAAAGCTTGCGCCCGTTGCGCCTTGGGCCACGGTTGCGCTGGCTCTCGACTGGGCCAAGCCGCCGCGGCTCGTGCAGTCGTCGACCTGGCACTACGCCCATAGCTGTCAGTGGCGCTACGAACAGGAGTTTACCGAGTACGGCCTGACGGCGCCGAATCCGAAATGGGCCAAGGGTCATGCGATCGACCTCGAGGCAAAGGCGGTGCATAATGGCTGGATGCCGTTCACGCCGCACTTTAACCGCAATCCGATCGAAGTTGCGGCTGAGGCCGAGCGGTCTGGCGCGAAGAATGTTCAGGATATCGAGACTTATGTTGTCGATCAGGTCGTCAGTAAGAAGCTTCAGATGGCGATCGACGACCCCGATGCTGCCGAGAACTGGCCGCGGATGTGGTTCATCTGGCGCGGCAACGCGATCCAGTCGAGCGCCAAGGGGCATGAGTTCTTCCTGCGGCATTACCTCGGGGCGCACGACAACGCCATCGCCGAGGATCGAGCCAAGGGCAAGGCGCAGGTAGTAAAATATCATGAAACGGCGCCGCGCGGAAAGTACGACCTGGTTATCGACCTTAACTTCCGCATGAATACGACGTCGCTCTACTCCGACATCGTGCTGCCGACGGCGTTCTGGTACGAGAAGAACGACCTCAACACGACTGACCTGCATTCGTTCCTGCATGTGCTGGGACAGGCGGTTCCGCCGGTGTGGGAATCCAAGACGGACTGGGAGATATTCAAGCTGATCGGTAAGAAGGTCAGTGAGTTGGCTCCGCTGGCGTTCTCCAAGCCGGTGCGCGATGTGGTCCTTCAACCGCTCATGCACGATACGCCGGACGAGTTGGCGCAGCCGGAGATTCTCGACTGGTCCTTGGGTGAGTGCAAGGCGGTACCGGGCAAGTCGTTCCCGCACGTGCGGGTGGTCGAGCGTGACTACGCGAATTTGTACAACAAATTCATCTCGTTCGGACCGAAGGCGCGGGAGGACGGCATTTCTGCGGTCGGGGTGCAGATCCCGATCAAGAAGCAGTACGACCAGATGCTCGACAATCCCATCATGCCGATGCCTGATCCGAGGCATATGCGGTGTGTGGAGTGGGGTGGCAAACGGTATCCGAGCCTTGAGGACGTGCTCGACGCCTGCAACACGGTGTTGCTGTGTGCTCCGGAGGCGAACGGTGAGGTTTGCTACCAGGCCTTCCATAATGAGGAGCATCACGTCGGTCTTCCGCTTGTCGACCTTGCTGAGCCTAACCGCAACGTTGCGGCGACGTTCTATGACCTTACGCGTCAACCGAGGCGAATCATTACGAGCCCCTGCTGGACGGGCATGGTTAACGACGGTCGCGCGTATTCGGCGTGGTGTATGAACGTCGAGCGCCTGGTGCCTTGGCGGACGCTGACCGGCCGGCAGTCGCTGTATCTCGACCACCAGTGGTACCTTGATTTCGGCGAGCACATACCGACCTACAAGCCGCGGCTCAATCCGCGCAAGACCGGCGATATCGTGAAAAGCCGGGTCGATGACCGCTCTCTGGTGCTGAACTACATCACTCCGCACGGAAAGTGGAACATTCACTCGACCTACAAAGATAACCACCGCATGTTGATGTTGTCTCGCGGCATGGATCCGGTGTGGATCAATGACAGGGACGCGGAGAAGGTAGGGATCGAGGATAACGACTGGGTCGAGGTCTACAACGACAACGGTGTGGTCGTGACCCGCGCCAACGTGAGCCGCCGAATTCAGCCTGGCACCTGCATGTACTACCACGCGGTCGAGCGTACGGTGTACATTCCGAAATCGCAGGAGCGTAAGTGGCGTGGCGGCGGACACAACAGCCTGACGCGTACTCGTATCAACCCGCTGTTCCTGGCCGGTGGCTATGCCCAGTTCACGTACGGCTGGAACTATTGGGGTCCGACTGGTATCTTAACGCGCGACACCCACGTCGTCGTGCGCAAGATGGAGAAGTTGGAATGGTAGGTGATCTCGCGACGCATGATCATGATCACGAACATGATCATGAACCGGCTCCGGCGCATTTCGGTGCGCCTGAGCGGGTTAGCGTCGGGAAATACGTGACCATTAACTACACGCTGCGTACCAACGGTACGATCCGTCACATTCGATCTGCTGTGTGGGGCGACGAACCGTTGGAATATCAGCAGGGCAGTGGGCGACTCCTGCCTGCCCTCGAGCGAGCGCTCGAGGGCAAGGTTGCGGGCGAGCGCTTCGAGGTGATTTTGCCTCCCGAAGAGGCTTACGGAGAACGAGACAAGGCGTTGCAGCAGCGAGTGCCGGCTGAAACGTTTGGTGGTGTTGATCAAATAGAGCCGGGTATGTGTTTTCTCGCGCATAGCGACGACGAGCGTCGGGTTGAGAACGTGTTGGTCACCGAGGTTGATGAGGATAACGGGTATGTGGTGGTTGATACCAATCACCCGCTCGCCGGCATGACGCTTGAGTTTGAGGGTAGCGTTGTGGCAGTGCGGGACACTCCAACCCCGGCGGGACATGTCGATCCGACGATGGCGAGTATGGGCGATGGGCTGGCGCTTGCTGCGGCGCAAGCGACAATTGACTCGCGGCGCAAGCGGACGATTGATGAGTCACCGAAACCATCGACGCCCGGCACTGTCAATGACACTGGCAACGCATAATCGCGAAGCGATAACCTAAAACGAAGCCATAAGAACGAAGCCATAGGAACGAAGGAGTACTACAACATGGACATCCGAGCTCAAGTTTCGATGGTCTTTCACCTGGATAAGTGCATCGGTTGCCACACCTGCAGCATCGCGTGCAAGAACATCTGGACCGATCGCAAGGGCACCGAGTACATGTACTGGAACAACGTGGAGACCAAGCCGGGTACGGGATACCCGACACGTTGGGAAGACCAGACCAAGTATCGCGGCGGCTGGGTGGTCGACGGGACGAGGCAGAAGAGCCTGCGGCTGCGGCTGCAGGGCAAATGGGGAACGCTGAGCAATATCTTCTACAACCCCTATCTGCCGACGCTCGACGACTATTTCGAGCCATGGACCTACGACTATCAGAACCTGATCAACGCGCCCCTGGCCGACGAGCAACCGACCGCGCGCGCCATCTCGATGGTGACGGGCAAGTACATGGACACGATCGAGGCGGGCCCGAACTGGGACGACGATCTTGGCGGCTCGCAGGTCTACGCCAACAACGATCCGAACTTCGATGGCGCCTCCGACGAGGAAATGCGCCAGATCAACGAGATCAACAGCACGGTCTTTTTCTACCTGCCGCGCATCTGCAACCATTGTCTCAATCCGGGCTGCGTGGCGGCGTGCCCGCAGGGAGCGATCTACAAGCGCGGCGAGGACGGCGTGGTGCTGGTCAGCCAGGAGCGCTGCCGTGCCTGGCGCATGTGCGTCTCCGGCTGCCCGTACAAGAAGACCTACTTCAACTGGTCGACCGGCAAGGCCGAAAAGTGCATCCTGTGCTATCCGCGCCTCGAGAGCGGCCAGCCTCCGGCCTGCTTCCACTCGTGCGTGGGACGCATCCGGTATATCGGCCTCGTGCTCTACGATGCCGATGCGATCGAGGAAACCGCCAAGGCCCCGCAAGACCAGTTGGTGATGGCGCAGCGCAACATCATCAAGGATCCGTTTGATCCTGATATCATCGCGGCTGCCAGGGCCAACGGTATCCCCGATTCGAAGATCGAGGCGGCGCAGAAGTCGCCGGTCTACCAGTTCGTCAAGAAGTGGGGCATTGCGCTGCCGCTGCATCCGGAGTTCCGCACGCTGCCGATGCTGTTCTACGTACCGCCGCTGGGGCCGGTGCTCGCCAAGGTGGAAAACGGCGTGTACGACAACATTGCCTCGGAATCGCGACTGGGTCCGTTGATGAGTTCACTCGAAAGGTCGCGTATACCGCTTCGCTATATGGCGAGCCTGTTGTCGGGCGGTAATGAGGACATCATCCGCGACGTCTACAAGAAGCTAGTCGCGGTGCGCGTCTATATGCGCTCGAAGAAGGTCAAGGACATTCCGGAGGAAGAGGTGCAAAGGGCGCTCGCCGAAGGCAAGACCACTGCGGCCGAGGTCGAGGCGATCTGGCGGCTCACCTCGTTGCCGACCTTCGAGGAACGCTTTGTGGTTCCGCCGATGGAGCGTGAGACAGCAGTCGATTCGCTGTTCCCGCAGCTCGATCCGGTGTCACGCAACTACCCGGTTCGGAAGGGTGAGGTCGGCGTCGGCTTCCACACCGACCCGGCGAGAGGACCATAGGCTTCTTCTCGTCACGATGCAGGCGCGAGACAGCGGTTGGGTTTCATATACCCAACCGCCGGGTCTCGCGTAATCGTCCGGCTCGCAAGGCGAGGCCGGAGAGTTTATAGATCGGTCATCATAGCAGATCATGAGTCGCTTTTCGCACCGCGCAGAGGTTCTGTATTCGAATCGCTCCAAGGTTTTGGGGTTGTTCGCGGACATCCTCGATTATCCCGTCCCGGGATTGGAACGTAAGGCGGACGAATGTGCGGCGTTGGTCGGTGCGGTGCAACCGCAGGCAGCCGCCTTGCTCAAGAGCTTTCGGAACTTTACTGAAGAGACTTCGGTCGGGAAGTTGCAGGAGGTTTACAGCGGTTTTTTTGATCTGAACTCGATATGCCATCCGTATGTTGGCTATCAGCTGTTCGGTGAAAACTACAAACGCAGCATTTTTCTAGTTGAGCTTAAGAAGAGCTATCGCGCGAGTGGGTTTGAATCCGATGCCAGCGAAATTCCTGATCGGCTGTCGATCGTGCTGCGATTTGCTGCGCAGAGCGACGGCGAGGAGATCGATGCGCTGTTGAATAAGGGGTTGCTGCCAGCGCTTGAGCGCATGACGACGAAGCCAGAAACCGAGAGTCACCAGCATGGGGCGGCTGATATCGATGGCGATACCGGTATAGAGCGGGCTAAGCTGGATGACCGGGAATTGCGCAAGCAGCAAAAAGACCAGCAGCGCGAGGCACGAAAGGCGCTTGAGGGGCAGAGTCAGGGCGACGATCGTCAACAGCTCAAGGGGCAAAACCAGGGCGACGTTCTTGAAGCCGGGTTTCTGTTAGCGATGAGCGAAGATTATGATCTCCAGGAAGCGGAAAAACGCACGCACCCTTACCATCAGGTGCTTGATGCACTTCGCCTGTTGTTACATGAAGGCATGACGAAGAAGCGTGCTGACCGTACGGCGGAGCAGGAGCGTGTTCTTAGCTGGACGCGTGAGCGTTTCAACCTCGACGAGGACGAAACCATTATGGTGTCGGAACTTCCATGTTCTGATCCTGGTTGTCCGCCGGTTGAAACGCATGTCGTGTTCTGGACGCAGGCCGGGCGGCAACACTTCAAGGTTTTCAAGCCACTCGCGGAGGTCGCCGCAGACGACCTGCTGGATTGGCGGGCGTGAGAGGCATATCCTATGTATGACGGAGGCAACTTAAATGTATGACGTGTTCCTATTTTCGGTCGTGCCATACTTGGCGATCGGGGTTGCGGTAGTTGGAGGTGTCTACCGTTACCGCAATAATCGCTTCTCCTATTCCACGCTGTCCTCGCAGCTCCTTGAGAATCGTCGGTTGTTTTGGGGCTCAGTGCCGTGGCATTACGGCATTGTTGTGGTTCTGTTTGCGCATCTAATAGGGTTCCTTGTGCCTGGCATGTGGGCGAGCCTTACGGCTACACCGACAGCCCTGTACACCATCGAGTTGATCGGCTTTACGTTCGGTCTGGCTGCGCTGATCGGGTTGTGCGTACTGATTGTACGCCGTTTCACGACGGAGCGGATTCTCGCCGTCACGAGTCCAATGGATGGCGTGTTGCTACTTGCACTGCTCGTGCAGGTAGCGCTCGGGTTCTGGGTTTCTCTGGCTTACCGCTGGGGTGCTGATTGGTACATCGATACGGCGGTGCCGTGGCTTATCTCCCTTGTCTCTCTGAACCCTCAGACCCACTATGTTTCGGCGTTGCCGCTCGCGGTCAAGGCGCACATGTTGACCGGGTTCGTGGTGATCGCACTGTTCCCATTCTCCCGACTAGTGCATCTGATTATGTTCCCGTTCTGGTACTTGTGGCGGCCGTATCAACTTCAGATCCGAAACACCGTAAAGTCTGCTCACTAACGCTTGGCGCAGTGATCAGCATCTGATAAAGTAATCGTGTGGTGTTTAACATGCACATCGCCGGCGAGTTTTACTCGCCGGCGAGTGTTGTGCGACAGTAGAGAACAGAACGGAGGGGGTAAGGCTTGGCTAAACCGTTGGGGCAACCGCGGCGGTAAGCCGGTAGCTTAAGATTCAGTCAGCAGCTAGATAGCCTTTATCCAGATCGTCTTTGTGAAGCACGCAGCGCTAACCAGCTAGATACATTTCTCGTAGGAGCTACCGGTGGAACATCCAGTTGTCGGGGTTAATGCGACTGACGAGCCGCAGGGCAACAGCAGGGTTTTGTTTATATCGACCATGGCGTTTTCGCTCGGTTTTGCGATTTGGGGGATGTTTTCCGCGCTCGCCCCGTTTCTGATCGAGTGGTATCATTTCACGAGCACTCAGGTGCTGGTATTGGCAGCGATGGAACCGCTTTTCGCGGCAGCCATCAGCATCCCGCTTGGGATCTGGACTGACAAATATGGCGGCCGAACAGTTTTTACGATTTTGCTGGTTTGCCTTTCCGTAGTTCTGATTTGCGGAACCTTTGCGGAGGGCTATTACTCATTCCTGTTTCTGGGTTCGATGCTCGGACTTGGAGGCGCGACGTTCGTGGTCGGTAACGCTCACGTCTCGTGCTGGTATCCCAAATCGAGGCAGGGGATGGCTTTGGGCCTCTTCGCTCTGGGCAATATCGGAATTACCGTCGGGATGGTGGCAGTTACATTCATTATTACCAGCGTCGTGGACCCGAACGATCCGGAGGGTTGGCGTATCATATTCCCGATCTTCGCCATTCCTACGCTGTTAATGGCGGCGATCTACATGTTTTTTACGTCCGATCCTCCGAATCGAAAGCTCAAAAATACGTCGATGCGTGAGATCTTCGCCGTATACCGCTCGGGCGTGATCGTCTGGCTGGTGCCTGGTCTTTACTGGGTGGCTTTCGGCACCCTGGTTTTCTTCGCGTCGATGATGCCGACTTATCTGGTCGACTATTGGCATGTGGACGCAACCAGCGCGGTCGCGTTTTATACCCCAGTGCTCGTGGTCTGTGTTGCCATTACCAGGCCGCTTGGTGGCTGGCTCGCTGATCGATACGATGTTCTGTCAATTCTGAGCTGGATGTTCGGTGTTATGTCCGTTCTGGCCGTGCTGATGGCTTTGCAGATATCATTGAGTGCCGAGTTGTTCGCATTCTATGGGCTTGCGCTGTTGTCCGGCGCCGCCGCGGCGGCGGTCATCAAGCTCATCCCGATCTACTTTGAGCACGTCGGCGCGGTCAGCGGCTTGGCGAAAGCCGCCGGCGCGGCCTGCGGCTTCACGATGACTGCGGTCCTGGCCGCCAGCAACTTCCTTCTGGGCGGCTACACCCTGGGGTTCGTCGTCTGGGCGCTGATGAACATGGCCGCGTTCTACGTCTCGTTCTCGCGAGTCGGCTTCAGGGATGCAAAACCGCTCCATGGAGCGATTGCAGTCGCTCCCGCACATTGAAGCCGTCCATTAGGATTGCCTCGAATTTGATGTCGGTCTATTCAAGCATCGCTACCGCCCTGGCGACGGGGTGGTAGCGCCGCCAGCGGTGCTTAAGCTCAAGGTCAAAAAAATCTAGTGCAGCCGTTCGACAAATCGAAACGTCGCTTTCGGCTTCGCATGCGCGGTGCCCGCCGCCTTTCACCGGCTTATTTCGCGTTGGTCATGGCCACCGGGATCGTCTCCATCGCCTCAGAGAAAGCTGGATTCCACTTTATCGCCATTGCCCTCCTGTGGCTGAATGCGACCCAATTTGTGGTGCTCTGGGTCCTCACGTCGTGGCGACTCGTGCGCTACCGTCGGGCACTGATTGCCGATTTGACAGACCATCGATCGGCGCCAGGGTTCCTCTCCGCAGTGGCCGCTACCGGCGTAATGGCAAACCAGCTGGTACTCGCTGGCGCTGTGGACGTCGCCATGGGACTCTGGGTTTTCGGCATTTTCCTCTGGATCACCCTGACTTATACGATTTTCGCTAACCTGACGATCATGGAGTCCAAGCCCACGATCGATCAGGGGATCACCGGAGCTTGGTTGCTCGCGGTTGTCTCGACGCAAGCAATCTCGCTCCTCAGCGCGCTTCTCGCGCGCCATATCAGTCAGCCCCTCCGTCTGGATGTCAATTTCCTCGCCCTGTCGATGTTGCTATGGGGCGGCATGATGTACATCTCGATTATTTCGCTGATTTTCTATCGCTACATGTTTTTTAAATTTTCGCCGGCCGATTTCGTGCCCTCATACTGGATCAATATGGGGGCGATGGCCATTTCGACGCTCGCCGGCTCGATCCTGATTGAGAATGCCGCGGATGCGTGGTTCCTCGAAGAGCTGCTTCCTTTTCTCAAGGGGTTCACGATCTTCTTTTGGGCTGCGGGAACCTGGTGGATCCCCCTGCTTATCGTTTTGGTCTTTTGGCGGCATTTCTATCGGAGATTCCCGCTCAGATACGACCCGGCGTATTGGAGCGCTGTCTTTCCGTTGGGTATGTATACTGTCTGCACCTACGAAATGGCCGGCGCCATGAGACTGGAATTCCTGCGCCCGATCGCAGACGTGTTCGTTTACGTGGCGCTATTGGCGTGGGCGGCCGCCTTTGTCGGCCTTGTCAAGAAGCTCGTCGGTAATCTGATCCCCGCACTCAATCCCCGCTAATGACGACGCTTTCAGGCAGCCTGGATCCCGATCAAAGGCCAGATTCGGAATCCGACGCCCAGCGGCTTGGATGCCCTTGAACTTGTAATTGACGGAGCGGTTGCCACTCGGACGGAAACATCTCGATCCGGAAGATGGATGATGGCGTGCTCGTTCGCGAAGACCTCCCAAGCCGTTGATTTGGAATTCGAGAACAACACGGCTCTATAATGGATTTGCCGTGGGCCTGTGGAGCAGGATTCCTTGCAAACTTGACTTGTGTTTCACTCGCCTCCGACTGCTTTGGACGAGGAAGGGGACTATGCGACCGCGGGAGCGGAGCGAGACCGGAGAGCAGGATCTTTGGCTGCTCCGGCTCGATCAGATTATCGACAAGAGGCACCCGCTGGTGACGCTGGGCCGCAAGGTGATTGGGGCTTCCTGGAGGTGCAGATCGGCGAGGCCTTGACGTGCGCCAAGCCGGTCGCCGTTGCCGACGCGTTTGATCGCGGGGCTGGGGCCATCTTCAAACACACTTACGATGCCCGACGAGGCACTGCTGCGAACGGCGGGTGGAGAACCCTCTGTTACCGGTACTTCTGCGGCGACGAGGCCATCGACTGTTGTTCGATCGCTCGTCGCTGACGTGCCGGCGCAACCGAATGAGCGAAGAAGTTGCCACCCGCCCGACTGTCGCGGGTGATCGTCGACACGACAGTGTAGCCCAAGAACGTGACGTCCCCACCGATGCGAAGCTTCTGAACCGGGCGCGCAAGAAACGGTGCGGCTGGCGCTACGCCATCGGGTGGTTTTGCGCCAGCCTTATGTGAGGGTGGGCATTACCCACGCTGATCCAGCATCCGCACTATGCCCACGTCAGGCACTTCAGCGTGCCAGCCGGATGCTCAAAAAGCAGCGCGCTTTTCTCGGTCGCGTCGTTCGCAACATCGCCAGCAAAACCGAGCAAAATCGAGGGAAACGGTATGCTTGAAGCGACGTTCACTGCGGCGCGCGCGCGAGCGCCATCAGCGCGGACCGAAAGTCTATTCCCTGCACGCGCGGAAGGTCGAATGCATCGGCAAAGTCAAGGCTCATCGGCCTTACGAGTTTGGCGTCAAAGTCTCCGGCGCCACCACGAGAGACCACGCCAAGGGCGGCCGTCACCCATTGCTTGCACGCTGGCCACGGTGAATCCCGGACATGGAGGCGCTCGTCCGTCAGCCATGTCATGACCGACAACGGCAGTTGTTATATATCCTTCGCTTTCCGCGATGCCTGCAAAGAGCTGGACCTCATTCGCACCAGGCCCTATCCTCCGAGAACAACCGGCAAGGCCGAGCGCTTCATCAAACCGCGCTCAGGGGATGGGCCTAGGCCAGAGCCTGTCCAACATCAGCCCACCGCGCCGAGGTGTTGGCGATCTGGCTGCTTCGATACAACCGACATCGGCCTCACGGCGGTATAAAATATCGCACTCCAATCAGCAGAGTCAGCCTCGCCGAGGGCAACCTGTTGAGGCTCCACAGCTATAGCGTTTTCGAGCGAAGCATGTCCCCGGGCTTGACCCGGGGATGGGTACCGGTTCGCGTCAAGAAAACGCGTCAAACAAAAAGCTGGAACTCGACTTTGATTCCATCAGAAGCGGAAAGGCTCTAGCAGGCTGTTGAAGAAGTCTCTGGCGCAGCGGTTCTGGGCATGATTCTCTTGATGCGGATGCGTCGAGGGGGGAGCGATGCGGGGAAGCGACGAACGGTCAGGCTCGCTGTTCAGCTATGTGGACTTGGAGGCTCGGATTCGCTCCGACCATCCGCTGCGAACGATCCGACAGATCGCGAACGCGGCGTTGAATGATCTGTCGAGGGACTTTGACAAGCTCTACACGGCGTTCGGCCGTCCCTCGATCGCACCGGAGAAGCTGCTTCGGGCAATGCTGCTGCAGGCATTCTACGGGATCCGCTCGGAACGGCAGTTGATGGAGCGGCTGGAGTTCGACCTGCTGTTGCGCTGGTTCGTGGGCTTGGGCGTGGACGACCCGGTGTGGGACCACTCGACCTTCTCGAAGAACCGCGACCGATTGCTTGAAGGTGAGATCGCCGCGAAGTTCTTGAACGCGCTGATGGGGCAGCACCAGGTCAAGCGGCTGTTATCAAGCGAGCATTTTTCGGTCGACGGCACGCTGATCGAGGCGTGGGCATCGATCAAGAGCTTCCGGCGCAAGGACGGCGGTGACCAGGACAGTGATGGACCGGGACGCAACGCCGAGCGCAGTTTCCACAACGAGAAGCGCTGCAACGAGACGCATCAGAGCACGACCGATCCCGAGGCACGGCTCTATAAGAAGGGCGGCGGCCAGCCGGCGAAGCTTTGCTACATCGGCCATGCCCTGATGGAGAACCGCAACGGACTGGCGGTGCTGGGTGGCGTGAGCCGGGCGACCGGAACGGCGGAGCGGGATCAGGCGTTGGCGCTGATCGACTGCCACCGCGGCCAAAGCGAGCGGCGGATCACGCTGGGCGCCGACAAGGCCTATGACGTCACCGCATTCGTCGAGGACTTAAGACGGCGTTCGGTCACGCCGCACATCGCCATCGACGGGCATTTGAGCAAGACCGGAAAGCCGCGCAAGACCGCGATCGACCAGAGGACTCTCCGTCATGCCGGATATGCCGTCAGCCAACGCTGTCGCAAGCGCATCGAGGAGGTGTTCGGCTGGATCAAGGCCTCCGCCGGACTTGCCAAGATCAAGCTGCGAGGCCGCGACCGCGTCAACGCCACCTTCACCCTGGCGCTGGCGGCCTACAACCTGATCCGCTTGCCCAAACTCCTGGCAGCCGCCGCGTGAAACACAAGTCGTGCACCGTCAAGATGCTCGATCAGGACCCTGATGGTGGCGCCGCCCGCAGATCACGCTGACTCCATTCCATATCCGTCTCCGTGGGAAACTTCTTCAACAGCCTGCTAGGCGTAGGCGAGCGGATGCGGTGCCGTTCTTCGAACGGTCACGCCCGCGCGTGTCGGAGCCCGGATTGATTCCGGGTAATCGAGATAAAGCCAACTATAAATGTGGAAGATAACTGCGCGGGATGGCCAAGACGGTAATGGGTCTCCGGTCACAAAACTCAGAAAATATGAGCTGCAGCCCTTTCCAAAGCAAACCTGTGTTGGTACATACGTTTCGCGCTGCGAGCGTTTTGCTCGGGTCGCCTTCTCAGGATCCTAAGGACGGAATTGATCGGCGCCTCGAGTGCCGATGAAGTACCACCCGACATGGATGTTCGAAGGCGCGCAGAAGCTTAGCGCGGGGTGGAGCAGCCCGGTAGCTCGTCAGGCTCATAACCTGAAGGTCATAGGTTCAAATCCTATCCCCGCAACCAGTCGCTAAGCCCCTGAAAACATGATGTTTTCAGGGGCTTTTGCTTTCTGGTTTCTGTCGCCGAAAATTGACTCGTGAAAGCGCCGTGAAGCACCCGGAGGACAATCGCAGCGTAGAATCTGCGGAGTTTGGCTGCGATGATCTCACTCACTCCCGACCAGGCTGCTCGATCAATCGGATCCCGGCGCGCGCGGAGGAGCCGCGATTTTGCCTGCGTCGATCCGGCACAAAAGCTTGTTTCAGACCCTGCGAAATGCGGCCGACTCTCGGTGATGGGCTTGGGTCTGTGACTGATTAAGGTGCAACTACGACGTTTGCCGCTGTCTTCCTGGTCGCCGCCACGCATTACTTGGACCAGCACCGCTCGGATATGAGGATGGGCCGATCGGCTATGATCGATTAACGGTCGCTCCCATGAGATATCGAAGCGTCGCATCTTATTAGCGAGGTGCAGGCCAGCGCCGCGATTGCGATGCTCGGCCCCAAAGTCCGCTCTATTCGCCCTGAAAGCAGTCGGTCAGCTATCGGCCCTTCCAGTTGTCTACACAATACGCTAAGTGTCTGCTGCTGGTGCCTTGTTGCAAGGCGACGGACGGAAAGGCGCATCAATGATCGCCATCACGGCGAAGCTGCTATGAAGGATATCTCCATGATTCTTCCTGCTGACGCCGATGATCGCCACCGCCCTCGAAATCCTCAAGACCGTCTACGGCTATGATGCGTTCAGGGGGCCGCAGGCGCGCATCGTCGCGCATGTCATTGGCGGCGACAACGCCTTTGTGTTGATGCCGACGGGCGGCGGAAAGTCGCTCTGCTACCAAATCCCCGCCATCGCTAGACCCGGCATGGGACTTGTGGTGTCGCCGCTACTGGCGCTGATGGCCGATCAGGTGGCGGCCTTGCGGCAGGCGGGCGTGAGGGCGGCCGCCCTCAACTCGGATCTGCCGGCCGACGAGCGGCGCGCGCTGTGGCGCGACATCCACGGCGGCAGTCTCGATCTGCTCTACGTCGCGCCCGAGACGCTACTGCGCCAGGCGGTGCTGGAGCGGCTCGGCCAGACGCGGCTGTCGCTGATCGCCATCGACGAGGCCCATTGCCTGTCGCAGTGGGGACACGACTTCCGCCCTTCCTACCGCCAGCTCGACGCCCTTGTCGGGCTGTTTCCCGACACGCCGCGCATGGCGCTGACGGCGACGGCCGACGAGCCGACGCGCGCCGAAATCCTGTCGCATCTCGACATCGCCGAAACTGACGCCTTCATCGCCGGTTTCGACCGGCCCAACATCCGTTACACGATCGAGGAAAAGGACAATCCGCGCGCGCAACTGAAGGACTTCCTCAAGCGCCACAAGGGCGAGAGCGGCATCGTCTACTGCCTGTCCAAGCGGAAAACGGAGGAAACCGCCGCCTGGTTGCGCGACCAAGGCTATGACGCGCTCGCCTATCACGCGGGGATGGACAGGGCCGCGCGGGAGGCCAACCAGATGCGTTTCCAGCACGGCGAGGCGGTCGTCATGGTCGCGACCATCGCCTTCGGCATGGGCATCGACAAGCCGGACGTGCGCTTCGTCGCCCATATCGACCTGCCGGGCAGCATCGAGGCCTATTATCAGGAGACGGGCCGCGCCGGGCGCGACGGCCTGCCGTCCGATGCGCTGATGCTTTACGGTTACGAGGACATCGCGCTGCGCAGCCGCTTCATCGAGCAATCGGATACGCCCGACCCGCGCAAGCGCATGGAGCGCCAGAAGCTCGACGCGTTGCTGGGGTTGGCCGAGACGGCGGGCTGCCGCCGGCAGGTGCTGTTATCCTATTTCGGTGACGATTGCGAGCCATGCGGCAATTGCGACACCTGCGCCGAGCCGCCAAGGTTGTTCGATGGCACGATAGCCGCGCAGAAGGCGCTGTCGTGCGTCTACCGCACCGGCGAGCGCTTCGGGCAGGCCTATATCGTTGACGTGCTGCTCGGCGTCGAGAACGACCGCATCGCCCAGTTCGGCCACAATCGTGTTTCCACCTTCGGCATCGGCACCGAGCACGACAACCGCACTTGGCGGGCGATCCTGCGCCAGTTGATCGCGCTGCGCCTTGTCGACGTCGATCTGGCCGGCCATGGCGGCCTGTCGATCACGCCGGCCGGCCGCGACTTTCTGCGCGACAAGCCGACGCTGATGCTGCGGGTGCCGGCGGCTCCGCGCGCGCGGCGCCAAAAGGTCGCGCGCAGCGCGGCGCAGTCTGCCGTCACTGAGGCGGACCGTGACCTGTTCCAGGCGTTACGGCAAAAGCGCATGGACATAGCGCGCGCGCAAAACGTGCCGCCCTATGTGATTTTCCACGACAAGACGCTGATCGAACTGGCGGCGGCGCGGCCCGCGTCGCGCGCCGAGATGGCGAAGGTGCCCGGTGTCGGTGACGCCAAGCTCGACCGCTATGGCCCGGCCTTCCTGGCGGTGATCGCCGAGCACGCATGACGAGGTGGCGGCGGGACCGTGCGGCCACAAATCCGGTTGCGTGGCTTTCTATGTCGGGCAGGGTGGAAACCGCTCCGGACCTTCAGGTCAAATACGGACAGAACCGTTTGACATAGGAGAGGAAGCGCTCCGCCATCGATGGTTTGCGCTCGTTGCCCGGGTGAGGCCAGGAATGATTGCCGTTTGCGTCAGCCATGGATCCCTCCGGATAGGTGAGGGCATAGAGCTCTCAATTAGAGCGTTTTCTTCACGCGAACCGGTATCCATCCTTGGGTCAAGCCCGAGGACATGCTTCGCTCGAAAACGCCATAGACACCTCGTTAGAGGCGATCAGCTTTCATCCGGGCTGCCTTAACGGCGATGCCGGTCAGATCCTCTCGGCGATAAACACCATCCGCTGCAGCCTTTAGAATCTGTTCTGCCATGAATGCCTTGGTTGAGGAATCTGACTGGATTTGGATGGCAGCATCATCAAGAGCTGCGCATAGTGTTCGGATAAATTCCGGTGAGAATTGCGACACGCGGTTCCTCCGGTTTTCGCTTTTTGGTGCTCCATTCGTTATATTTTATAGAATATATCGTAGCCGATGTAGAGATGTCCATGCATAAAATGGCAGGCGGCGATCGTGATCGTGGCGGCAATCGTGCTGCTCGCGCTTCGCCGGCTGATGTCATGACCATGCGAAATTCAGCTATACAATTTCGAGGTATTGCGCTATATTCACACGAATACGCCGGTGGGAAAGGTTCCCCTTCCGTCCGTATCCGCCGCAAGGCGGTGGTGACCAGTCCAAGTCGCTAGAGCGTCGGGCGATCATTTGGAATCGCGGCGGATTCACAAACGAGGCTCAAGGTGATTCAAAGTCTGCGGGGGTGATTTGCCATGCCGCATCCTTTGTCGAACGATCTGCGTGAGCGTGTTGTTGCCTATGTCGAGGCGGGGAACTCGTGCCATGGGGCTGCTGCCCGTTTTGGGACTTCGGTATCTTTTGCGGTGAACCTGATGCGGCGCTGGCGGGAGACGGGTCGGGTCGATCCGCGTCCGCGTGGCGGGTTCCGGCATGGCAAACTCGGTCAGCACCGCGACTTCATTCTTGCGACAGTCGCGGCCGAGAGCGACATCACCATGCCTGAACTGGCGGAAAAACTCGCCAAGGCCAAGGGCGTCAAAGCAGACCCGTCGAACCTGTCGAAGTTCTTGATCGCCTGCGGGCTCAGCTTCAAAAAAAACTCTGCGGGCCAGCGAACAAGACAGGCCTGAACTGGTCAAGGCTCGGGCCGAATGGAAAGCAGGCCGCCAGCCCATCATGCGCAAGCAGCGCGAGCGGCTGATCTTCATTGACGAAACCGGCACCACCACCAAGATGGTTCGCCAGCGTGGACGATCGCTGAAAGGAACGCGGCTGAACAGCAAGGCTCCATTCGGTCACTGGGGAACGCAGACCTTCGTAGCAGGCCTCAAGTGCGATGGCCTCGTCGCCCCCTGGGTTATCGATGCCCCAATGAACCGGATCATCTTCGAGACCTATGTCGACACCCAACTCGCGCCCGCCCTCAGGCCCGGTGATGTCGTCATCCTGGATAATCTCTCCAGCCACAAGAGCGAGAAGGCCGAAAAAGCCATCCGCGCACGGGGCGCGTGGCTCCTGTTCCTGCCGCCCTACAGCCCGGATCTCAATCCCATCGAAATGGCCTTCGCAAAACTGAAAGCTCATCTGCGAGCCGCCGCAGCCAGAACCATCGACGCTCTCTGGAAAGCCATCGGCAACATCTGCGCGCTCTTCTCTCCGCAAGAGTGCTCAAACTACTTCAAAGCCGCAGGATACGGATTCAATTGACTACCCGAGGCTCTAGCGTTCCCAACCAGAACTTTCCGCGCTGTCCGCCTGGGTGGACAGCGCGGGCTTTTCTTTATGATGATGCGGAGAAGAGAATGTCTACAGGTACGGTAAAGTGGTTTAACAGCCAAAAGGGTTTTGGATTTATCCAGCCGGATGGTGGCGGCAACGACGTGTTCGTGCACATCAGCGCGGTTCAGCGCGCCGGGCTGAACGGTCTTGGAGAAGGTCAAAAGGTGTCGTTCGAAACCAAGACCGACAAGATGCGTGGAAAGGCGAGCGCAGAAAATCTGTCGCTAAGGTAATGACTGGCAGTTCACGGATGTACTGAGCTGACCGGTGGCGGAGCAGTCAAGACGAGTCTTGAGAGCGAACGGGAGCAAGGGTGCGGTTTCAGGAGTCACTGTCGCGCACGAAAAACGTTCCCCGCCGCACGCTTGGCGATCGTTTCTCGAGACGGCCAGACCGCTGGCCGGCTCGCCTCGGCAAAGGTTTATCTCGCTGCTGAAATCAAAAGCCTCAGCGTAAAAGACCTCATTCCACACTACTCGCCCTTCGTTGACTTCGGAGCTGCTATGCTGTCCTGACAGCTTCGCGACTTCGTCCAGATACTCAACTCCCTCATCACACGCTGGAAGACAGACGCTTATCGCGTTCGTCGTCCACTATGGCGTTCATCGCGATGGTCTCCCGGTCGGTCCGCTTCACCTCGGCCCCGGACGTGTCGACGTCTATTTGTTTGCCGTCGGCGCCGATGAGACAAATTGAGGGGCGGCGTATCTGGCGCCGAAGGTCCTTCAGCCCTTATTCGGCCGGCGCTTTGCCCGGTCATGGAAAACGCCGGTCGGCGATGATGATCGCCTGTTGAGCTGCCCGGCCGCGGTGGGGCCGTCGGTGATATTCCCTTAAACTACCTGTTCGCCCGCTCGATGACGGCCATCAACTCGGTGATCTTGCGGCGCTGATCGGCCTTGTCGCCGCTTGTGATCGCGTGCTCGACGCAATGCGCCACGTGATCCTTCAGCACTTCCTCCTCGACGCGCCGCAGCGCAGCGCGCACGGCTGAGATCTGCGTCACGATGTCGATGCAATAGCGGTCTTCCTCCACCATTCGGGACAGGCCGCGCACCTGACCTTCGATCCGGTTGAGGCGCTTCCGGCAGGATATCTTGATATTGTCGCGCATGGGGTCTATATACCCCACCAGGGTATACACTGCAAGGCCGATTGCGGAGATCCGGATGAGCACAGCAGGGCAGGCAGAGTCCAAAAATGGAAACGACTGCGGCTGCGCGGCCGAGGCGCAGCCCGCATCATCCGCCCGCGCATCAAGCGGGTCGAACTGCTGCGGCGGGGAAGCTGCGACCGCCCATGCCCACGGCGCGCACGCACATCATCACGAGCATCACCATGGTCACGCGGCCGACACGAATGATGGAAAGGTTCTCGATCCCGTCTGCGGCATGACCGTCGATCCGCAAACCAGCAAGCATCGCTTCGATCATCACGGCACGATCTATCATTTCTGCTCCGCCGGTTGCCGGACCAAATTCGCCGCGGCGCCGCAGTCGTATCTCGACAAGCCCAAGACTTCCAAGTTCAAAACTCCACCGCCGGCGGATGTGCCCGAAGGCACCATCTACACCTGTCCGATGCATCCGGAAGTTCGCCAGGTCGGCCCCGGCCCCTGTCCGATCTGCGGCATGGCGCTGGAGCCCGAGCTGGTGTCGCTGGACGACAAGCCAAATCCCGAACTCGCGGATATGTCACGCCGGTTCTGGATCGGGTTGATCCTCGCTGTGCCTGTGATCGCGCTGGACATGGGCGGGCATATTGTCGGAACGCATGGCTGGATCGGGCAAACGCTGTCGAACTGGATTCAGCTCGCGTTTGCGACGCCGGTGGTGATCTGGGCCGGCTGGCCGTTCTTCGTGCGCGGCTGGCAGTCGCTGATGACCCGCAACCTCAACATGTTCACGCTGATCGCGATGGGCACCGGTGTTGCTTATATCTACAGTCTTGCCGCTACCTTTGTGCCTGCGATGTTCCCGCCGGCCTTTCGCGGACACGACGGTGCGGTCGCGGTCTATTTCGAGGCAGCGGCGGTCATCACGATCCTGGTGCTGCTCGGGCAGGTGCTTGAGCTGCACGCGCGTGAGGCAACGTCGGGTGCGATCAAGGCGCTGCTCGATCTCGCGCCGAAGACCGCGCGCCGCGTCGATCTGTCGGGCGCGGACCACGACGTGGCGCTCGACGATGTGGCTGTCGGCGACCGGCTGCGGGTTCGCCCCGGCGAGAAGGTGCCGGTGGACGGCGTCATCGCCGAGGGCCGATCGTCGCTCGATGAATCCATGGTGACCGGCGAATCCATGCCGGTCAGCAAAGAGGCGGGCGCCAGCGTGATCGCCGGCACCATCAACCGGTCCGGCAGCTTCGTCATGCAGGCCGAAAAAGTCGGCCGCGATACGCTCTTGTCCCGGATCGTGCAGATGGTCGCGCAGGCGCAGCGGTCCCGCGCGCCGATCCAGCGTCTGGCCGATCAGGTGGCCGGCTGGTTCGTGCCCGCCGTGATCGCTGCGGCCGTTGTGGCATTCGCGGTCTGGGCCTTCGTCGGACCCGAGCCGCGTCTGGCGTTCGGCCTGGTTGCAGCGGTGAGCGTGCTGATCATCGCCTGCCCATGCGCGCTCGGACTCGCGACGCCGATGTCGATCATGGTGGGCGTCGGGCGTGGCGCGCAGGCCGGCGTCCTGATCAGGAACGCCGAAGCGCTCGAGCGCATGGAGAAGGTCGACACGCTGGTGGTTGACAAGACCGGCACCTTGACCGAGGGCAGGCCCAGGCTCGTTGCCATCGAGGCTGCGGAAGGTTTTCAGAAAGACGACCTGCTGCGTCTTGCCGCGAGCGTCGAGCGATCCAGCGAACATCCGCTGGCGGACGCCATCGTGGCCGCGGCAAGGCAACGCGATCTGCCGTTGAGCGCGGTGCAGGAGTTCGACGCTCCGGCTGGCAAGGGCGTGACCGGAAAGGTCGAGGGCAGGGCGGTGCTGATCGGTTCGGCATTGTTTTTGGAATCGCGCGGCGTTGCGGCGCAGGCCATGCAGGACCGGGCCGAACAACTGCGCGCCGGCGGCGCTACCGTCATCAACGTCGCCGTCGACGGGCGGCTCGCCGGTCTGCTCGCGATCGCCGATCCCGTTAAGCCGTCGACGCCGGCCGCCCTGAAAGCGCTGGCAGGCGACGGCATCAAGGTCATCATGCTGACCGGCGACAATCGCACCACCGCCAACGCGGTAGCAAAGCAGCTTGGCATCGCCGATGTCGAGGCGGATGTTCTGCCCGAGCAGAAGAGCGCCGTCGTCGCCCGACTTCAGAATGAGGGGCATGTCGTAGCGATGGCGGGAGACGGCATCAATGATGCGCCGGCGCTCGCCTTCGCCGATGTCGGCATCGCCATGGGCACCGGGACCGACATCGCCATGGAGAGCGCCGGCGTGACGCTGCTCAGGGGCGATCTCATGGGGATCGTTCGCGCCCGCCGTCTCTCCGAGGCGACAATGCGCAATATCCGGCAGAACCTGTTCTTCGCCTTCATCTACAACGCCGCCGGCATTCCGATCGCGGCCGGAGTTCTCTATCCGATCTTCGGCCTGCTGCTGTCCCCGATCGTGGCGGCGGCGGCGATGGCGCTGTCGTCGGTGAGCGTCGTCGGCAACGCGCTGCGGCTGCGCGCTGCAAGGCTTTGAGGGCGGTGCTATAGCGCTTTCGAGCGAAGCATGTCCTCGGGCTTGACCCGAGGATGGATACTGGTTCGCGTAAAGAAAACGCGCCAGATCAAAACCATGGAGCCTCGCTCCTGAATTCTATCAGAAGCGGAAAAGACTCCAAAGACTCTAGGGTTGGTCCTGTTCTTCAGCGGCGGGAACGTGTCCACATTTCTCCGCTGCACAACACGCCGACGCAGCCTTCGACGCGTAGCGCGCCGGGTCCCGCGACAGAGACGTTGCTGGCGTAGGTGTTGCCGTCATCGGCGTTGTAGATCGTGCCGGACCATTTGTTCGGGCCGCTTTGCGACATGCCATGGAACAGCGGCAGCCCGATCATCGGTCGCCTGGCCAGCGCCGGGTTGCGATTCTTGTCGTCGACGGCCGGCCTTCCGGTCGCGGGATCGATCGGGCTGCGCAACCAGACCACAACGCCGCAAATTCCGTCGCGGCATCTGCTGACACGGACTTTGGCGTCACCGGCTTGTGTCAACCAGATGCCGGTGGGGTCGGCCGGTGTCTGTGCGTCGGCAGCAGATAACAGGACGGCAAGGATTGCAATCGCAAAACCAGATCGCACGAGCATGACAACCTCCGGAGATATCCGGTGTGCATAACAAAAAAACCGGGTCTTGCAACGTCATATGGGCGGCGAAGCCGTGTTCGGTCGCGACAGGATGCCTCAGCGATTGCCCTGCCGGCACCGCCGGACATCGCCACGGTCAGATCGCGAGCCGCAACAGCGTCGGCAGCTTCGGGTAGCAAGCTGATGTTGGCGGCCAGCCGTGCATCTCATGAATACGCAGCCTGCAAGACTAGATACTCAGCGTTGACCACTCTTATGTTATGGTATGTAACGGCTATTGTAGCATGTACTGGCCGAGAGCCCCTGGTCGGGGGGATCCTGTCAGGCCCCCCTTTAATCTCCTATAATTCGGACAATAACCCATGACCTTCACGCTTCCGGACCTGCCTTACGCCCATGACGCGCTCGCGCCCTATATGTCCAAGGAAACCTTGGAATATCATCACGATAAGCATCATCAGGCTTATGTGACCAACGGCAATAACGCGCTCAAGGGGACCGAGTACGAGGGGAAATCGCTTGAGGACATCGTCAGGGCGGCGCACGGCAAGAACCCGTCAGTCTTCAACAACGCGGGTCAGCACTACAACCATCTGCATTTCTGGAAATGGATGAAGCCGAACGGCGGCGGCAACAAACTGCCCGGCCGTCTGGAGAAGAAGATCATCGAGGATTTCACCAGTCTGGACAAGTTCAAAGCCGATTTCGTCGCGGCCGGCGCCGGACAGTTCGGTTCGGGTTGGGCGTGGCTGCAAGTGAAGAACGGCAAGCTCCAGGTGTCCAAGACGGCGAACGCCGAAAGTCCGCTGGTTCAAGGCGCTACACCGATTCTCGGCTGCGACGTCTGGGAGCACTCCTATTACATCGACTACCGCAATCGTCGCCCCGATTATCTCAAGGCGTTCCTCGATAATCTGGTGAACTGGGACTACGTCGACGAACTGTTCTCCAAGGCCGGCTGATAATCGCGCGGGCGAATGTGGAAACTCAAAAAGGCGGCACGACGGTGCCGCCTTTTTTCGTCGGCCCTGAACGCGTGGCGGCGGTCCTCCGTCTTGCCGCAAAGAGCGGGATGAGGAAAAGTGTGCAGCGGTTTTCCGCCCGCATCCCGCTCTAAAATATTGGAATCGATCACGTTCATGATTTTGGATCGAGTCGATCCAAAATCATCGTGATCTAACGGTTTTCGGCAAAACGATGCGATTGCCGATGCGTCGCCTCGATGGCGGGGACAAACGATGAACTATCTCCTGGTTTTTGTCGGCGGCGGTCTCGGCGCGACCGTGCGCCACGCTGTCAACATGATCTGCGCCCGCGCTTTCGGCACACACTTTCCGTTCGGCACATTTCTCATCAATGTTTCGGGATCGGTCGTGATGGGTCTGATTGCCGGCTATCTTGCATTCAGGGGCAGCGCCGCGCAGCCGTGGCGGCTGTTCGTGATGACCGGCGTTCTCGGCGGTTACACCACCTTCTCGGCATTCTCGCTCGATACCGCACTGCTATACGAGCGCGGCGAGATCGGTCTCGCTGCCCTCTATGCGATCGGATCGGTCGTTCTCGCGGTCGTAGGCTTGTTTGCCGGTCTCGCGCTGGTCCGCCATCTGACCTGAGGCGGGGGCGGTTGGACGCGCCTCGGGTCGCGGAGGCGGTTGTCCGCTGGACACCTGTGATGTTATAATATAACGATAGGTCGGATGTCGACGGTTTGGCTCCTTATATCTCGTTCCGGGCCGGAAAGCGTATTCAAGTGCTCCATTCTCACGATAGCGATCATGCTCAGGCTCACGAGCATGGACATGCCCATGGACACACCCATGGATCGTCGTCGCCGCATCCGGCCCAGGCGGTGCCGTGGTCGATCCTGCGGATGGCGCTGGTTGCACGGCTCGGGACTGCGCTTGTGGTCAGCGCCGGGCTTTGGGCCGCCGTGCTGCTGGCGATGCGGTGAGATGGCGGCGCGACTGCAGTTCCGCGACGTTACACTAGGCTACGACCGGCATCCGGCCGTGCATCATCTGAGCGGTGAAATCGCCTCCGGAGCACTGCTGGCGGTGGTCGGCCCGAACGGCGCGGGCAAGTCGACGCTGTTTCGCGGCCTCGTCGGCATCCTGAAGCCGCTGGCCGGATCGATCGCCTGCGGTGACCTCGACGTCCGCGACATCGCCTATTTGCCGCAGAGCGCGGAGATCGACCGCAGCTTTCCGATTTCGGTGTTCGATTTCACCGGCTCCGGGTTGTGGCGCGCCACCGGCGCGTTCGGCGGACTCGGCAGGCGCGAGCGTCGGCGGGTTGTTGAAGCCCTCGCGGCCGTCGGCCTCAACGGATTCGAAAACCGTCCCATCGGCACGCTGTCGGGCGGGCAGATGCAACGGATGCTGTTCGCACGGGTGCTGTTGCAGGATGCCGGTGTGATCGTGCTCGACGAGCCGTTCAACGCCATCGACGCCAAGACGTCGGCCGATCTGCTCGCTTTGGTGCGGCGATGGCATGAGGAGAAGCGCACGGTGCTCGCGGCGCTGCACGACATGGATCTGGTGCGCACGAATTTTCCGGAGACGCTGCTGCTCGCGCGCGGCGCGGTGGCATGGGGGCCGACGGCGCAGGTGCTGACGGCCGACAACCTGTTGCGGGCCCGGCAGATGTGCGAAGCCTTCGACGATGGGGCGGCCGCCTGCGCGGCGCCTGTGCTGCCGCCGCGCGCGGCCTGAGGCATTCATGGTCTACGACTTTCTGGTCGCTCCCTTCGCCGATTTCGAATTCATGCGCCGTGCGCTGGCGGCGGCGATTGCGCTCGCGCTCGGCGCCGCGCCGATCGGCGTGTTTTTGATGCTGCGGCGGATGAGTCTGGTCGGCGATGCGATGGCGCACGCGATCCTGCCGGGTGCGGCCATCGGTTTCCTGCTGTCGGGCCTCAATCTGTTTGCGATGACCGTCGGCGGGTTGATCGCGGGATTCGCGGTGGCGATTCTGGCGGGGGTGGTGTCGCGCGTCACCGAATTGAAAGAGGATTCCTCGCTGGCGACCTTCTATCTGGCGTCGCTGGCGCTGGGCGTCACCATCGTGTCGGTCAAGGGCACCAACATCGACCTGCTGCATGTACTGTTCGGCAACATCCTTGCGATGGACAACCAGACGCTGCTGGTGATCGCGGTCAATGCCACCGTGACGCTCGTGGTGCTCGCAGTGATTTATCGCCCGCTGGTGATCGAATGCGTCGATCCATTGTTTCTGCGCACGGTGAGCCGCGCCGGCGCGCCGGCGCATCTGGCGTTTCTGGCGCTGATCGTCGTCAACCTGGTCAATGGCTTTCATGCTCTCGGCACCTTGCTTGCGGTCGGGCTGATGGTGTTGCCGGCCGCCATTGCGCGATTCTGGTCGCGCGACATCACCGGCATGATGGTGATCGCCGTGGTCAGCGCGATGCTGTCCGGCTACGCCGGACTGGTGCTGTCGTTTCACAGCAAGGTACCGTCCGGTCCGGCGATCATCCTGGTGGCCTCAGTGCTCTATGTGGTGTCGGTGCTGTTCGGAAGCGTCGGCGGGATGCTTCGGCAACTCTTCCCCGCCCCCCATCTCGAAGCATGATGATGAGCGCCATGGTGCGGTCTCGCCTTCTCGGATTTTGGTTGATCGCGATGGTGCTGGCGGCACTGGTCCCCGCCCGCGCCCAAAGTCATAACGATGACCGCATCGACGTCGTCGCGAGTTTCTCGATCCTCGGCGATTTCGCCAGGGCCGTCGGCGGCGTGCGGGTCGATGTCACGACGCTGGTCGGGACCGACGGTGACGTGCATGTATTCACCCCGGCGCCGGCAGACGCCAGGAAGATCGCGGCCGCGAAACTGGTCATTGTCAACGGCCTCGGCCTCGAAGGCTGGCTGCCGCGGCTGGTGCAGGCTTCGGGCGGCAAAGCGGCGATCGTGGTGGCGACCACCGGCGTTCCGTCGCTCGGGATCGCTGCCGGTGAAACGTCCGGCACGCACCACGGCGATGATTCGGCCGATCCCCACGCGTGGCAGTCCGTCGCTAACGCCAAAATCTATGTCGCCAATATTCGCGACGCGCTGATTGCGGCCGACCCCGCCGGCGAGGCGGTTTATCGGGCCAACGCGGCGGCCTATCTGGTGAAACTGGATGCGCTGGATCGCGAGGTTCGTGAGGCGGTGGCCCGGATTCCACTGGCGCGCCGCAAGGTGATCTCGACCCACAATGCCTTCAGCTATTTCGAGGCGGCCTACGGGATCGCTTTCATCGCCCCGCAGGGGGTCTCGACCGACAGCGAGCCGAGCGCACGCGACATCGCTGCGACCGTCACGCAGATCAGAACCGCAAAAATCCCGGCCATTTTTCTGGAAAACCTCAGCGATCCGCGGCTGATCCGCCAGATCGCCGCCGAATCCGGGGCGCGGATCGGCGGGACTCTGTATTCCGACAGTTTGAGTGACGAAAAGGGCGATGCCCCCACTTACATTGACATGGTCAGGCATAATATAAAGGCGCTGACGAGCGCGCTGACGGAATAGTCGGGCGGCGCCTTCTTTGCCTTTTTCCCCCTAGGAGAGGGCCGGTCGCGAAGCGGCCAGGGCGGTCGCCGAATGTCTGCGCGCTATTGACACCCCAACCTCTCCCCGCAAGGGGAGGGGAGCAGCCACGAGTGCAGTTGATGTCCGATGTAAACGCTCCCGCCTCGACGAAAATCCCCGTCACCGTGCTGACCGGCTATCTCGGCGCCGGCAAGACCACGCTTTTGAACCGTATCCTTTCCGAAAATCACGGCAAGAAATACGCCGTGATCGTCAACGAATTCGGTGAAGTCGGCATCGACAACGACCTGATCATCGGCGCTGACGAAGAAGTGTTCGAAATGAACAACGGCTGCGTCTGCTGCACGGTGCGCGGCGACCTCGTGCGCATTCTCGAAGGACTGATGAAGCGTAAGGGCAAGTTCGACGCCATCATCGTGGAGACCACGGGCCTCGCCGATCCGGCGCCGGTGGCGCAGACCTTCTTCGTCGACGAGGACGTGCAGAACAATGCGCGGCTCGATGCCGTGGTGACGGTGGCCGACGCCAAGTGGCTGAGCGAACGGCTGAAGGATGCGCCTGAGGCCAAGAACCAGATTGCCTTCGCCGACGTCATCGTTTTGAACAAGACCGACCTGGTGTCGAAGCCGGAACTGGCCGAGGTGGAAGCGCGGATTCGCGGCATCAACCCCTATGCCAAGCTGCATCGCACCGAGCGCTGCCAGGTGGCGCTGTCGGATGTTCTGGAACGCGGCGCATTCGATCTCGACCGTATCCTCGAACTCGAGCCGGATTTCCTCAAGGAGGACGATCACGATCATCACCACGATCATGATGATCACGATCACGATCACGATCATCATGGGCACGATGATCATGGGCATGACCATGACCACGGCCTGAAGCATTATCACGACGAGGAGATGCAGTCGCTGTCGCTGCATTCGGACAAGCCGCTCGATCAGGACAAGTTCATGCCGTGGCTGCAGGAGCTTCTGGCGGCGGAGGGGCAGAAGATCCTGCGCTCGAAGGGGATTATGGCGTTCAGCGGCGATGATGATCGCTACGTCTTCCAGGGCGTCCACATGATGCTGGAGGGCAGCCGCCAGCGCGAATGGAAGCCGGACGAGAAGCGCGAAAGCCGTCTCGTGTTCATTGGCCGTGAATTGCCGGAAGCGCTGATCCGCGACGGCTTCCAGAACTGCATCGCCGCGTGATGACCGTCTCCAACGCTCCGCAGCAGAACTCCATCGCCTCGGTCGGCGAACGCGTTCGTCCCGTAGCCATCGGTACGCCGGTTGCTGCCGTGTATTTCATCGGCGATCGCGCCGCATTCGTCGGGGACGAGGAGACGATCACACTCGTTTCCAGCGATGGCGAGAAGGTTGTCGTGACCGTTCATGGCGGCGCGATCCTGTCGTCGGTTTCGGACGGCAGGCGGATCGTCACCGGCGGCGACGACGGCAAGGTTGTCGCGCTCGATATCAAGGGCGAGAGTTCGGTTCTTGTGACCGACGCAAAACGCCGCTGGATCGACAACGTCGCGGTCCATCCCGATGGCACGCTTGCATGGTCCGCCGGCAAGACCGCGTTCGTGCGCGGGCTCAAGGGTGAGGACAAGTCGCTCGAAGCGCCCTCGAGCGTCGGAGGACTTGCGTTTGCGCCGAAGGGCCTGCGGCTCGCGCTCGCGCACTACAACGGCGTGTCGCTGTGGTTTCCGAACATGACGGCGAAGCCGGAGCGGCTGGAATGGGCCGGTTCGCACCTTGGCGTTGCGTTCAGTCCTGACAGCAGGTTTCTCATCACCACCATGCACGAGCCGGCGCTGCACGGCTGGCGGCTGGCGGATGCGCAGCACATGCAGATGACCGGCTATCCCAGCCGCGTCAAATCCATGTCATGGGGCATGGGTGGAAAATTTCTGGCCACGTCCGGCGCGGACCGTGTGGTGGTGTGGCCGTTCGCCAGCAAAGACGGTCCGATGGACAAGGAGCCGGCTATGCTGGCGCAGTTGGAGGCGCGCGTCACCGCGGTCGCCTGCCATCCGACGCAGGACTTCCTCGCCGCCGGTTACGACAACGGCACCATCCTGATGGTGCGGCTCACCAACGGCGCCAAGGTTGTCGTCCGCCGCGACGGTGCTGCACCTGTCGCCGCGCTGGCATGGAACGCGAAAGGTTCGATGCTGGCTTTCGCCCTGCAGAACGGCGATGCAGGGCTGGTGGATCTCTAGAGTCTGCTAGAGTCTGATCCAACTTCGTTGAATCAGACTCTAGCCTTATCCCTGTGATAGAGCATGATCTTGTCCGAAAACCGGTTTCCACTTTTCGGGATCGCCCATATCCATATCGCTCGCGTGGATCACCGTACCAGCACGTTCCTGAACTGCCACGGATCCGACGTATCGATGTCGTCAGGAAAAAGCCCGGGGCGATCGGCGAGCGGCGTCCAGTCGGTGTAGTAGCCCTTCATCGGGCCGAGATAGGGCCGCTGGATTTCGAGGCAGCGGCGGAAGTCCATTTCGTCGGCCTCGACGATACCGGCTTCCGGATTTTCCAGCGCCCACACCATGCCGGCCAGCACCGCCGACGATACCTGCATGCCGGTGGCATTTTGATACGGCGCAATGCGGCGGGTTTCCTCGATCGAGAGCTGCGAGCCGAACCAATAGGCGTTCTTGCTGTGACCGTAGATCAGCACGCCGAGTTCGTCGATACCGTCAACGATTTCGGTCTCATCCAGAATGTGCCACTTCGGCTGCGCCTTGCCTTCCGCGCCGAACATCTCGTCGAGCGACAGCACCGCGTCGTTGGCGGGGTGGTAGGCGTAGTGGCAGGTCGGACGATAAATCACGTTATGGCCGTCGCGAACGGTAAAGTAGTCGGCAATCGAGATCGCTTCGTTATGGGTGACGAGGAATCCGTATTGCGGGCCCGGCGTCGGGCACCATGAGCGCACGCGGGTATTGGCGCCGGCCTGCAGCAGATAGATGGCGGCCTGACATCCGGTGTCGTGCTTGCGGGCATTCTCCGGCATCCACTTTTCGTGGGTGCCCCAGCCGAGTTCGGCTGGCTGAAGACCTTCCGAGACGAATCCTTCGACCGACCAGGTGTTGACGAACACGTTCATCGGCTTCGGCGTCTTTGCGCGCTGGGTATCGCGCTCGGCGATGTGGATCCCTTTGACACCGAGCTTGTGTGCGAGCTGGCCCCAGCCTTCGCGGCTCTTCGGTTCGTTGAACGGCGTGTTGGTATCGCGCGCGATGTCGAGCATCGCCTGCTTGACGAACCACGACACGATGCCGGGGTTGGCGCCGCAGGTGGAAACTGCGGTGGTGCCGCCTTCGCTCTTGCGCTTGGCGGCGAGCAACGTTTCGCGCAGCGCGTAATTGGAGCGTTTTTCGGGGCCGGCGCTCTTGTCGAAATAGAATCCGAGCCACGGCTCGATCACGGTGTCGATATAAAGCGATCCGATCTCGCGGCACATGGTCATGAGATCGACGGAGCCGGTGTCGACCGACAGGTTGACACAGAAACCCTGGCCGTCGCCTTGCGTCAGCAGCGGAACCAGGACGTCCTGATAGTTGTCGCGGGTGATGGCCTGCCTGATGAATCTGACGCCGTGCTTTTTTGCCAGCGTGTCGTCCGCATGCGGATCGATGATGACGAAGCGCGATTTGTCGAACTCGAAATGCTTCTCGATCAGCGGCAGGGTGCCTTTGCCGATCGAACCGAATCCGATCATGACGATCGGGCCGGTGATGCGTGCATGCACGGGCGAAGCATTGGACGGCATCTTATATATCTCCAAATTGTCGGGGGACTTGCGGGCCGGCAAAAGCGGCTGCTGCGCGCTTCTGAAGACGACAAAACGCCGATGAAATCAAGGCCCCGCGCGGTTTCGCGCTATCATGCCGCGGCCAGACGATTACGGATCTCATACGATCATACGACATGGTCGGGTGCGAGCGCACAAGCGACGTCGGCCGATGTCTCGATTTGCAGCGTGGCGTGGCCGATGCCGAAACGGCGCTGCAATTCACGGCAGGTCTCGGTCAGGAATGCATCGCCGGGATTTCCCTCCGGCATGACCAGATGTGCGGTCAGCGCCGTTTCGGTGGTGCCCATCGGCCAGATATGAAGGTCGTGGATCGACGCAACGCCGGGATATCCGGCGAGGAAGGTGCGCACCGCGGCCGGATCGATACCGGACGGTACGGCCGCCAGCGTCATCGCGGTACTTTCGCGCAAAAGGCTCCATGTGCCTGCGACGATGACCGCGACGATGACGAGACTCATCGCCGGATCGAGCCAAAGCCATCCCGTCATCATGATCACCGTGGCGGCAAGAACCACGCCGAGCGAGACGGCGGCATCCGCCATCATGTGCAAGTAGGCGCCCCGAATATTGAGATCGGTCTTGCGGCCCGATGCGAACAGCCACGCGGTGATGCCGTTGATGATGATTCCGATCGTGGCGACGACGATCACGGTCAGGCTCGCGATCGGCTCGGGATGGATCAGCCGCTGGATCGCTTCGAGCAGGATCGCGCCGCATGCGATCAGCAACAGAATCGCGTTCAGCAGCGCGGCCAGGATCGAGGTATTGCGCAGGCCATAGGTCAGACGCGGCGTCGGCGGGCGCTGCGACAACACGGCTGCGACCCACGCCACCAGCAGTCCCAGCACGTCGGACAGGTTGTGCCCGGCGTCGGCGAGCAGCGCCGTGGAATTCGCGGCGAAGCCGTAGCCGGCCTCGACGAGGACGAACGTCGCGTTCAGGCCGATCCCGATCGCGAAGGCCCGGCCGAAATTCGCGGTGTGACCAGGGTCGGCATGACTGTGCCCGCCATGACTGTGCCCGCCAGGATCGCGTTCGTGGCGCACATGATCCCGATGGGAGTGGTCATCATGAAGGGGGCCGCGCTTCATGTGCCAAGTCTATAGCGTTTTCGAGCGAAGTGGATACCGGTTCGCGTCAAGAAAACGCGTCAGAACAAAAAGCTGGAACCCGGCTTTGATGCCATCAAAGCCGGTGATTCTGGCGACCGGTGCAAAGCATAGTCATCGCACCGATATTTTCTAACGTA